>NZ_JAVDVH010000001.1:0-700743 GCF_031456775.1 Acinetobacter sp. 3657
CAGTAAATCATTTGTCCCCACATCGACATCGACTAAATATAAAAAGAATGCAACGACACCAGGAGCCGCAATTCTATTTAAAGCGACAGATAAAGTTTCGGTTTATGCAAACTATATCGAGGGCTTAACCAAAGGTGATGCAGCTCCCCTTACTGCGGCAAACTATCCAACGATATTTGCCCCTTACAAAACGAAGCAAACAGAACTTGGTGTGAAGTTTGATCAAGGTACTTTTGCGCATACTTTGTCACTGTTTGAAATCAAAAAACCAAGTGCTTATACTGATTTAGTGACTAATGTATACACATCTGGGGGAGAGCAACGTAATCGAGGGGTTGAGTGGAGCTTCTTTGGTTCGCCAATTGAAAATGTACGTTTGATGGGTGGTGCATCTTATATCGAACCTGAAGTGACTAAAACAGCAATCCAAAGCAATGAAGGAAATATGGCCTTAGGTGTTCCTAAAACACAAGGGAAATTGGGTGTTGAATGGGATAGCGAAGTTGCACAAGGTGTTTTAACTTTATCTGGTAACGCAACGGCAGTTTCAAAACAGTATATCAATCAAGATAATACATTGCATATTCCTGGTCGCACGTTGATAGATGTCGGTACACGATATAAAACATCAATCTCAAATCATCCTGTTACTTTTAGAGCAGACATCAATAACTTGACCAATAAAGCCTATTGGGGAATGCCTAAACTATCGAATTTGGCTTTAGGCGCACCAAGAACGTATATGCTATCTGTATCATATGACTTTTAATTTGTTGTAATCTTCAAACGAATAAAAAACCCGCAATCGCGGGTTTTTTATGATATTCATATTTTATTTTGGTAAACCATAGTGCTGGAAAGAAGACTGTTTAGGAATTCGATAAGCATTACGTCCCAGTAACTGATTAATAATCACTGAATTTCGTGTTGCACCGATCCCTAGATCAGGTGAGCCAACACCTTGTTGAAAAATCTCAGCATTTTGAATGAAAATTCGCCCTTGTCCTTGATCACAGCGTGAAGCTGTAAAGTCTTCTTGAACAATACAATCTTGTTGTTCATCAACAGCTAAAACAGAACCTTTCATATTTTCAAACCATTCAGGCCAATCATGGACATAGCCTGTCGCTGCAACCAGTGCATCAGTTTCAAAACTACACTGTTGATTCAGTTGTGTATGTAGACAGGTTAGATGAAGAGAACCTGATTCAAGTTGTTCGATTGATTCAACTTCACAGCTTGAATATAAGCTTAGTCCAGATTTCCCCCCGCCGACGGAGCGTTCATAGAGAACATCATAGATTTCCCCGATGGTCGAGAAACTAATCCCTTTATAGATAAGCCCTTGACTGGCTGCTATGTCACGACGTTTTGCTCTAGGTAGGCTTTGGAAATATTGCATATATGCTGGTGTAAAACACTCTTGTCCAAGTTTGGAATACTCCATCGGATGAAAACCTGCTGAGCGTGTCACCCATCGAATAGATGCACCTGCCTCGACCTGTTCTGGAGTCAGTGCATTAAATAGCGCAAGTACACATTCTGCCGCACTTTGGCCAGAACCTATGATTGTGACTTGCTTGCACTGTTTAAGCTGTTCCTGAATTTGTGCAAACTCTGCGGAATGTTTTACCAAAGGGTGTTTACATTTTTCTAGCCATTGAGGAATTCGAGGCTTAGTCCCAATACCAATCGCTAAATCTTGACTGATATATTTTTGTTTTTCGCCTGAGGCTGATTCACTTTCTATAATAAATTTATCGAGCTTTGAGTCATATTCAACATCAGTGACGTTTTCTCCAAATCGACAAGCTGGTAATTGTTTTGAAGCCCAACGACAATAATGATCATATTCACGTCGAGGAATTAAAAAACTGTCGTAATAATAAAACTGATGTAAACGATCATGTTGATGTAAGTAATTAATATAACCTAATGGATGGCAAGGGTTAGCCATGGTGACCAGATCAGCAAAAAAAGGAACCTGTAAGGTGGTACCTTGTAAAAGTAATCCTTCATGCCAACGGAACTCTGGCTTACGCTCCAAAAATATACTTTTTATCTCAGGGTGGTGTGAAAGTAGAGCCGCTAATCCTAAATTGAATGGTCCAATACCAATTCCAGCAATATCTATATTTTTCATGAGTATACTTTATATAATTCCACTAAGTTTAATGTTCAAAATACGGGTGAATGGGATACGAGAAGTTTTTCTACATCTGAAATGTTTCGACAATGAATAAGTTGGGCAGGTGAAAGCTGAATCGCGTAAGTTTCACGAATGCGCTTTGAAATGATCTTTAGATGCTGTGGACGAAGTCCTAAATGAGTGAAATTTATCGAATCATCGGTTATGTCATTTTTAGATTGACCCAATGCCTCTAAATAGATTTGCAATAGTTGATAACGCTGTTTAGTTGTCTTTACCGTACTATTCTGAAGTGATCTATATTGATATTGAGCGACATTGTTCTTGAAATATTGCCTGTTGCTTTGAAGCGCAGTAACAAACTCAGTCAAATCAAATGTAAAAATGTTTGAGTCGATGATTTGGTAGATAGCGGATTGAAGCATATGTAAAAAGTCATCAATCATCTCTGCTGAAAGTGCATCTTCGGCATAATCAATATCGAAGACCAAAGCCCCATCATTTCCTGTGCTAAAACGGATATCGATTGCAACTTGGGGTGTTTGAGTAAGCCCGTCCTGTAGTTGAATAGCATGTGACTCTGGCAGTACTGACCAAGATAAACCATTGGTAATGACGATAGGTAATACAGGGACTTTATCTGTTTTTTCAAATAGGAGTCGAGCGAGATCAACACCAGAAAATGAGAGGTGCTGTAAACCCGCTAATATTTCTGTTTGTAATTGATTGGCTTGTTGAACAAATTGCGTTGTATATTTCCATTCCACAGCAATAAATGTGGAGCTATTTACAAATGGCCCCGTATATAAAGGTAAGGTAGGAATAGCAACACATAATGCCCGATTAGTACTCCAATGAGACAACACTTGTAAAATGACAGACATAATGACTGAGTTTTTAAACAGTGAATGTTTGGCTCCAATTTTAGACAATTTTTTAAATTGATCTTTTGCAATGATTAGCTTTTTACGTTGGTAACGCGATGTTATCAATTGTTGTAATGCGGTCGTCCACGGAAGTTGTGGGATATCAGTCAATTTGGAAAATTTTTCTTCCCAATATCTTAAATCAGATTGCTGTTTAGACGAGTTATGGACTATTTCATGTTCTAGCGTTTGTGTTTCAATATCATATTGTTGACCATCAAATAGTTCTAACATCAGTGTCGCAATAGATCGACCATCTAAAATCAATGCATCAAAGCGAACAAAAATCGTTAATAGATTATTTTCTAATAAAAAGACCGTGATATTCCATGGTGATTGGTTTAAGTCGAAGAGATCATGTGTATATTGATGTTTATAAGATTCTATTTGATCAAAAGCGAGTTCTAGCGATAACGCTCGTAGATCTACTTCTTTTAGATTAACTGTAATTTGGTCACTTAGATATTGAGTTAATTTATTTTTATCAATATGCGTGCGTAGGCTTTCATGTCGCCGTACCATTTCGATTAAACGTTGTCTTAATAAAACAATATCCATGCTGCCATGATATTGACGAAACTCTTGCATAGCGACACCCCCTAGCGGAAGTGTTTGTGTACGACCTAATAAATACGCTTGTTGTAAGGCATTTAGTGGTTTTACCGATGTTATATGTGTTTTTGGGTGCTGTTTTGATGCGGTGATTGGGATATGAAGCTGTTCAGGATCAGCTGCAAGTTTTCTAAGTAAATCACTGAAAGATTCAAATAAACTGCTAATCCATGTTTTGGGTAAGTGATCCAAACGGATATCCCAGTTGACTAAAATACCGCCATTGAGATTGACGACTTGAGCATCAAGTGCAACTTGTGGACCCTGTGAAATGACCCAATTCATTTCACCGAAAACCCGATGTACACGTTCAGAAAGTAAATCACTATCTGCTAAATCGAGTGCTGCTGTAAATACCACTGGCGCAAGTTCAGCACGTCCATGATAACGTGATAAATCACGTAGGATGTTGACACCTGGATAATGCGAGTGTTCGAGTAAATCGAGCATTTGATTTGCTATTTGTTTACACAGTGTTGCTAAACTATCTGCTTGCTCCATGTGAACATCAAGGATTACCAAATTAGCAAAATCACCAATACTCCGCTCGATATTTTTTAAAATAGGCTCACGCCAGAAGGTTGGAATGTTTAATCTAAACGCTTGATCTTGGGTCGCATTGCCAAGCGTATATGCAAATAACCCTAATATTAGACTAGAGATCGTAATGTGCTGTTTTTGTGCTAGTTGTTGTAACGCTTTGCGGATCTCAGGCTGTAACCATGTACTTAAACGATAACTTTTTGCTGTTTCTAATTTTTCATGAGTGATAGGTAGTGATGGCGCAGGAGTCATATTGGGTAAGCGCTGTTTCCACCATAACCGATCACGTTGGTTTAATTTTTTAAGATCGGGATCTGTACGTGTTTGGTGATGCCATTCAAAAAAGTTCGGAGGTGGAACGTATGATATGTCTGAATCTTCATAGAATAACGATAGATCCTCCATCAGCCGACGAAAACTTGATGGATCAATTGCGATCATATCGGTATCAATATGAAAACGAAAATGCTCATTCTTCAATACACTGATAGAAAACCTTGCGGTTTGACCATTACTTAAATCTAGTTTTTGATGTGTCCATTGCTCACGTTTTTGCAACAGCGCTTGCTCAAGTTTATTTTCGCTTAGCATCGAAAAATCTTCGACTTCTAATATCGCATGTGGAGTCTCAGACATAATGTTTGGGATGCCATCGACACTTAAATTTAACCGTAGCAGGTCGTGTTCTTGATAAAGCCTTTGAATGGCTAAATTTAATTTTTGTAGATCGATGATTTGACCATCAAATTCAGCATAAAGATGGGCTGAAACCCCACCTAAATCAGTACTAGTAGACCGCCCAAACCAGCAGGCAGCTTGCATCGAAGTTAATTCACACATTGAACGATAACTCGGTTGACAAATTAATCTTGTTTTAGCATCATACAAACAAATGAAAATGATTACCAGTTGCATTTGATAGTCATTTTTAATTACATGCAGAAAACAGATCGTTTGTTTTGTCTCAATGTATTTCTTTTACTGCGATATAGATTAGAACTATATTTTAGTAATTAAGAAAAATTGAAATGTATACAAAATCAATAGCTTGATAACCATTAAACCAGTTTTGAATATTTAGAATGATATGAAAAATCAGATGATTGAATTTGTTTACTGGTCCAAGGAGAGGGCGCAGCGTTATCGAAACAAAGGTTACTGGATCGACCAACCTTTAACGCGAATTTTGACGGTAGGTGCTAAGTTGCATCCACATTCGCCTGCGGTGATTTGTGGTGAACGACAGTTTAGTTATGCTGAATTGGATCAGCTATCAAGCAATTTGGCTTCGCGATTGGCTGAAA
This sequence comes from Acinetobacter sp. 3657, assembly GCF_031456775.1. NCBI lineage: Bacteria > Pseudomonadati > Pseudomonadota > Gammaproteobacteria > Moraxellales > Moraxellaceae > Acinetobacter > Acinetobacter sp. 3657. Next base: position 5,535 of record NZ_JAVDVH010000001.1, read on the forward strand.
ATGGCTTGGGTAAAGGTGATACCGCTTTGGTACAGCTTCCTAATGTGGCTGAATTTTATATTGTCTTTTTTGCATTGCTTAAGGTTGGTGTTGTACCACTAAATGCATTATATAGTCATCGGCAATATGAGTTGAATGCATTTGTTAGGCAAATTCAACCCAAGCTTTTAATTGGTTCACGGCAGCACGAAGTTTTTCGTAATAATCATTTTATTGATGCACTTCATGAGCATTGTTTAGCGCCTGAGATCGTTCTCATGCTTAATCATCACCCGACTGATTTTAGCTTGATTGAATGGATTGAAACCGCAGCGACAAGCGTTGTGGATATTGCGCCTACGGCTGCGGATGAGGTTGCATTTTTTCAACTATCAGGTGGAAGCACAGGAACACCGAAACTGATTCCACGTACACATAATGACTATGATTATAGTGTGAGAGCCAGTGCTGAGATATGTAGTTTAAGCCCAGCTACTCGGTTACTGTGTGCACTGCCTGCACCCCATAATTTTATGTTGAGTTCACCAGGTGCATTGGGTGTTTTACATGCAGGAGGATGTGTTGTGATGGCACCTAATCCTGAACCGTTAAATTGCTTTGCACTGATCCAACAACATCAAGTCAATATGGCATCTTTAGTCCCTAGTGCTGTCATTATGTGGTTGGAAAAAGCACCTCAGTATCAGTCTCAAATCCAATCTTTGGCTTTGCTTCAGGTTGGTGGTGCAAGTTTTCCAGAATCTTTAGCACGTCAAGTGCCTAAGGTTTTGGGCTGTCAATTACAACAAGTTTTCGGAATGGCAGAGGGCTTGGTTAATTACACCCGATTAGATGATACAGATGAACAAGTTTTCACCACGCAAGGACGTCCAATCAGTCCTGATGATGAAATCAAAATTGTTGATGATCAGTATAGGGAAGTTCCAGAGGGAGAGGTTGGCATGCTTGCAACTCGTGGACCTTATACTTTTTGTGGTTATTATCAAAGTCCTGAGCACAATCGGCAGGTGTTCGATCAAGACGGATATTACTACTCAGGTGATCTTGTTCAACGTACTCCTGATGGTAATTTGCGTGTAGTAGGGCGGATTAAAGACCAGATCAATCGCGGTGGTGAAAAGATTGCATCAGAAGAAGTAGAAGAATTGATGCTTTTACATCCCGATGTTGTTCATGCAGCACTGGTCGCAATCAGCGATGAGAAATTTGGTGAAAAGAGCTGTGCATTCATCGTTTCTCGTGCTCCTGAACTCAAAGCTGTCATGCTTAGGCGTCATCTCATGGAGCTGGGTATTGCACAATATAAGCTTCCAGACCAGATTCAATTCATTGAAAGTTTGCCACTTACCGCCGTAGGTAAGGTGGATAAAAAACAACTTCGTACAATTTTAAATACATCTATAACATCTTAAATAAATATTGAGCAGCATATGGCTATTTCAAAAATTTCGACCTATCTCATGCCTCAACCAGAGAGTTATCCAAATAACAAAACAGATTGGCAATTAGATCCTGCTAGAGCGGTTTTATTAATTCATGACATGCAACGTTACTTTTTGAATTTTTATGATGCTGAAAGTGAGTTAATTAAAACAGTGATTGATAATCTGGTTCGATTAAAAAATTGGGCACATCAGCACAATATTCCAGTTGTTTACACCGCACAGCCTTATGAGCAACCCGCTGAAGATCGCGCATTACTGAATGCAATGTGGGGGCCTGGTTTACCAGCCTCTACAATTGATCAGCAGAAAATTATTGATCAACTTTCTCCAGATCAACAAGATATTGTCTTAACCAAGTGGCGTTACAGTGCTTTTAAACGCTCAGACTTGCTTGAACGAATGCAACATTGGAATCGTGATCAGCTCATTATTGGTGGTGTTTATGCGCATATTGGTTGCATGATCACAGCTGTTGAAGCTTTCATGAGTGATATACAGCCATTTTTAGTCGGAGATGGAGTTGCCGACTTTTCAGAAGAAGAACACCGTTTGGCATTGCAATATGTATCTTCACGTTGTGGTCAAGTCATGGATACCGAATCTGTAGTGGGGCAGGTGGCAACAGGCATAACACGACCTTGGTTAGAGCAAAAAGTCCAGCAGCTCATTGAAGAAGATGAATTAGATCCAGAAGAAAATCTGATTCTTTATGGGTTGGACTCATTACGTATTATGCAGTTTTCTTCGGAACTCAAAGCGCAGGGAATCACTATTAGTTTCGAAGAATTAGGACGCACACCCACTTTATCAAATTGGTGGTCACTGGTTGATGCAAGGCAAAGGATTGCGGGATAAATGATTGGATTTATGTGGTACGAGGCAAATCCTAGTCGCTAATTTTATATACAAAATTTACATCTTTGATAGCGACTCCTTAGACGACTTGTAATCGTCATAGCAACGGAGCAAAAAATGATTTTATCGCCTGCTGATCAAGACCGAATAGAAAACTTTTGGACTTATTGTTTGAAGCATCAATATTTTAATATTGGCTATCCTGAGTCTGCAGATTTCGATTATTCCTCATTATTTCGTTTTTTCAAATTCTCTATTAATAATTGTGGTGATTGGAAAGATGACAGTAACTATGCCCTAAATTCCTTTGACTTTGAAAAGGATGTTATGCGCTATTTTGCTGAGTTTTTTCAAATTCCATTTGAAGAAAGCTGGGGATATGTAACCAATGGGGGAACTGAGGGTAATATGTTTGGGTGCTATCTGGCACGTGAATTATTCCCAGACGCTACATTGTACTATTCAAAAGATACGCATTATTCAGTTTTGAAAATTGCTAAATTATTGCAAATGAAATCTTGTGTGATCGAGTCATTAGATAATGGTGAAATGAATTATGATGATTTGATCAACAAAATCCAAATCTCAAAAGAAAAGCACCCCATTATTTTTGCCAATATTGGAACAACCATGACAGGTGCTATCGATGATATTGAAATGATTCAAACGCGATTAGAGCAAATTGGATTTTTGCGGCAAGATTATTATATTCATGCTGATGCTGCACTCAGTGGCATGATTTTACCTTTTGTTGATCATCCTCAGGCATTTTCTTTTGCTGATGGAGTCGACTCGATTTGTGTGTCTGGTCATAAAATGATTGGTTCACCTATCCCTTGCGGCATCGTCGTGGCAAAACGTCAAAATGTAGGACGTATTGCAGTAGATGTTGACTATATCTCCACTCGTGATCAAACGATTAGTGGTTCGCGTAATGGGCACACGGTTTTACTTATGTGGGCTGCAATCCGAAGCCAAACATTTTTACAGAGACGGCAAAGAGTTCAACATTGCTTGAAAATGGCACAGTATGCAGTTGATCGCTTCCGAGCTGTTGGCATCCCAGCTTGGCGAAATCCCAATTCAATTACTGTGGTTTTCCCATGTCCTTCAGAGCGCGTATGGAAGAAGCATTATCTGGCGACTTCTGGAAATGTAGCTCATTTAATTACCACAGCACACCATCGTGACACTCAACAGATTGATCGCTTAATCGACGACGTCATTTTTGATCTACAAGGTGCATCGAAACGTACTGTTGGTTTTTAAGCGTCTCTACGAATACGGTCTCATCGAATCAATCTTTATTTTGAGCTAGAGCCAATCATCTAATAATGCGTGGATATCACCGCTAGGAAATAACTTATGCAATTAAATATTCTAAAAAAACAGTTATTCAATGACGTTTTAATATCTTTATTATTCAGTATGAAAATAGGACAGCATAAGGATGGGGGCGACGACAAGCTCATTCAGAATGCAGTTATTTTATTCAGTATAAAGCGAGCTGAATATGTGTGATTTAAAGTTATCTCAGGTGATGACAGAGCCATCTTTAGCCCCCGCACTGAAACCTGCATTTCCTAAATTATTGATCGGAACTTTAATTGCTGTGCTTTCAGGTTTAGCGATGCTAACTGCACTATGGGGAATGGTGCAACTCATTGGTAATTTGTCTGCTTATTGGGTCATCTTTTCTGTTACGTTTTGGGGTGTTGGCGCTGTATTCGCAGCACTTTCTTCATGGCTAGTACACGATGCTGAAGCTGGATTTTCAGCCCGTTTACGCCGTCAAGTGGTTCATCATCTTACTCGTTTACCTGCGACGACACTTGCTAAGCAAGGTGATCAAAAATTAAAGCGTTTAGTTTCAGATGATATTGCGACCTTACATCATATGGTGGCGCATTTACCTTCAGAAATTGCGATTTTTGTTGTGATTCCTGTGACTTCAATTGTTTTGCTGTTGCTATTGGTTGGTCCAATGGCACTTTGGGTGTTGTTACCCGGTGCTATAGCTTCCCTGTATTATTTGATCGTCGTACCACATGTCTCCAAACGGGATGGTGCTGCGCGGATGCAAGTCATGCTCGATATTATCGCCGCTGCTGATAATTATGCGCGTGGTATACGGGATAATCGAATCTATGGTCAACAGTCTGGTGCTTTAACCGCCTATACCCAGTCTGCACAACATTTTACTCAGAATATGGTTTCTTGGGTAAGCAAAGTGGCAACACTTGCTGCTGTCGCAACCGCCTTATTACAGGCCGTTGCAACTTTTGCAATTGCTTATCTTGTGGCTTATCAATATGACAGCATGACATTGGCTGCAACACTTTTTTTTAGTCTAGCGATCGTGACACCTTCGTTGCGCTTAGGGCATGGACTGGATTATGTGGCTGCTGGACGAGCAGCGGCTACTCGTTTAGCTCTATTTTTAAAAGAACCAACGCTCCCATCGGGACATATACAACAGCTTGAAGGCTATGCCCCTCTTGAAATTGTAGAGGCAAGCTTCGTTATTGATGGTCAATCAGTGTTTGATCAAATGAGTTATTCATTTCCACCTCAATCAATCACGGCAATTACAGGACCTAGTGGTGTTGGAAAAACAACACTTCTTAGAGCACTTACTGGTTTAGCGGTATTAGAAAAAGGTGTTGTCCGAATTGCAGAAACGGATTTATCTGAATTACATGAAACGTTGCGACATCAAAAGATTTTATTTATCCCTCAAGGTGGCGATGTATTAGCAACAACAGTCAGACAAAATTTGGTCTTATCTGTAGTTGATGCAACTGATGAACAGCTTGAGCAGGCGTTGTTCAAGGCTCAATTAAAAGTAGATTTGGATGCAGATGCAAGTTTGCTTTCAGGTGGTGAGAAACAGCGCGTCGGCATTGCTCGTGCATTTTTATCATCAGCGTCGGTTATTTTATTAGATGAACCAACAAGTGCACTGGATGATGCCAATACTGAGAGGTTAATGCTTGAATTAAATGATCTCGCTAAAAACCAAAATAAAACGATTGTCATTGTCACACATGATTTAGCTTTGGCTGCTGGTGTAGACAGTAGGTTAGTGCTCGATGCAATCAATGATGCAGGGAGAACTCTATGAATACTGTAGCTAAATTAAACCATGAGCAGATTTTTTCAAAGCTCCCACCTGCTGCCAGACATAAATTAATTGCTGTTGGAATGGGATGGGTTTTTGTTGCAGCAATTGAAGCAATTGCTTATACCGTACTTGCATTTGCTATGGTGTATCACTGGTCTCCTATAGGCGTTGTGATCAGTGCAATTGTCGCTATTTTGGTGACAGTGATGGTTACTCGTACAGGTTTTCTTACTGGTGTTCGTTTGGCTGGAGATTTATTTGAAGAATTGGGTCGATCTTTAGCTCGTGCCAAACTTTCTTGGTTTAGCAATGAACAGCGAACTCAAGTTGCGGCGATGGCAGGTCAGGGAATACCTGGATTTATGAGCGTTCCTGCACATCAACTGCAAACATTTTTACATGCGCCATTTATGCCGTTGTTCTTATTGGTTGGAATCGCATTACTTGCGGGGTTACGAACTGCACTGGTTGCTTTGGTTTTGGTTTTGCTCTCGTTATTGGCACAATTCCTTGCGCAACGTTCACTGATGCGTACCGATGAAAAACGTAATCGTGTTGATCTAGCTGCTTCGCAAGCAACTTTAGAGTTGGTGGATCATATTGAGTTATTGCGAACAGCAGCAGGTCCAGTCGGTGCGGTTCAACGAATTGAGCATCGTTGGCAAGAACAAGAAGAGACATTATTTCGTATTAATCGTGCTGCAGCATTTGCAAATTTTGTTGCAACCTTTGCAAGTGTTTTACCTATTGCTGGGATGGCAATCTTTCTCGTACTAACAGGTAGTCATAATGCTGCGCTAGTGCTGGCACTGCTGGTATTGATCGGACGTGCGTCAGCCCCTTTAGCTGAACTCGCCGTGGCAGGTTTGCATATCAACGATTTGCTTTCGTCCTTACGAAACTTTAATCAGATCACACATCCACCAGAGTTAGCTAAGCCATTGCAAGCTCAAACTCCTGTTGGTTTTGATATTTCGATAAAAAGCATCAGTTATGCGCCTGCACTTAAACATATTACTTTTGATATTCCATTCGGTAGTAGAGTATGGGTAACAGGACCAAGTGGGAGTGGTAAAAGTTCATTATTAGAATTGTTGATGCGGTTCGATGATCCACAAAAAGGAAAAATTACTTTTGGTGGAATATCTTTAGATCAAATGAATGATGAAGATTTGGTCGCAAACATTGCTTATGTCACTCAAGAGCCGATTCTATTCACGGGAAGCCTCGCGGAAAATATCAGGTTGGGAAAACCTGGCGCCAGCCTAGAAGAAGTAGAAACTGTCGCTAGAAGGGTGGAATTGGGCACGGTTATTGACCGTAGTTCAGAAGGGATCAATCAATCAGTCGGACAACACGGTGCAGCATTGTCAGGAGGAGAGCGTCAACGTGTTGCGATTGCCCGTGCATTACTCAAAGATGCGCCAATTTTAATACTAGATGAAGCGACCTCTGCTTTAGATGAAACGACTGAGCAAGCAATTGTTGCCGAAATCTGTGGTCTGTCTTCTACCGTTATTTTCGTTACCCATCGTGATGCAACGATTTGGCAACCAACCGAAACCCTCACTTTAACCGACCTGACTTAATTATTGTTCAGCCCCTGAGTCTTTTGCAACGCTTAGGGGTTGTAGGATCATTAAAATGAATAAAGATCAATATAATATGTTCTGTTTACCGCCAGCAGGGAGTAGTGCGAGTATTTATCATCCATGGAAGAAGCAGATATCTGACAATATTCGTATTATTCCTATTGAGTATTCGGGTCATGGGCTAAAAATAAATGAACCCTTGCTTGATGATCCTGATCTATTGGCGATGCAAATTGCCAATGAAATACAAGCTTACCCCGAAACCGCGTTTATTTTATTTGGACATAGTGTGGGAGGTGGTTTGATCTGGAAAGTACTCAATTATCTGAATGAAAAACCAGTGATTGATCAGTTGAAATTGATTGCAATTAGTAGTCGTCCAGAACATAGTTATATCCAACATATGCGTTATAAACATGCGTTGACGGATAAAGAAATTATAAATGAATTAAAGAGATATAATAATTTCCCCGATGAAATCCTAAATAATATTGAGGCATTGACTTTTTTCCTCAGAATTATTCGTAATGATTTTTATCTAAGTAGTCAATTGTTGGGTGAAAAACTGAGTAAAACAAAAGTTCCTGTCATCGCATTTTATGGTAAAGATGATCCTGATATTCCAAACAAAATAATGATGGATGCATGGCAGCAACACACAGACAATTGGTTAGGTAGTGTTGAGTTGGACGGAGATCATTTTTATTTCTTAGATCCCGAGACACGAATAAAAATGCTTAAAAAAATTTCACAAACAGTAGAAAAACTGACGTTGAATGTTGCTTGATATGCGCGCCATTTCTGAGACAACAGATTGGAATACACAGTCCATACAATCCTTGGATCATTTCAATATCCAACATGAAAAAATAACGCGCTGCGGATTAGAAATTCATAATATTCAAGTTGAACAATTAACAACGCTAGCTCAGCTTGATGACCTCTATCAGCATTTTAATATCTTTTTTCCTCCTAATATAAAGAATGCAGGGTTAATTCGACAGTTAGAGTTTTTTACGGGACGTCTGGCTGCGAAATGTGCCTTGCATGATCTGAATTTGCAGGATTGTGTCATTCATCAAGGTCACCAAGGTGAACCAATATGGCCTGACGCTGTTATTGGAAGTATTAGTCATGTCAGTACTCAGCGTTTATGTTGTGCTATTGCATATGCTCAAAATCATAATTGTGCTGATAAGACGTTTGGTATCGACATAGAATCGAAAAAGTGCCAAAGTTTTTTTCAACAGAATGATGAAATTTACCATGTTTTTCTGAGTAAATATGAGCAAGCAGCTCTTGCAAATATAGGCTTTAAAAAACCTGATTTATATTTGCTGGTATTTTCTGCAAAAGAGAGTGTAATCAAAGCCTTTTATATTAAATATAATCAAGTCATTGATTTTAAATTAATTAGTTTTGATGGGATAGTAGATGATTTTATTTATTTTCGTATTCATCCCGTTTCATCACTGAAGAATATCATCGTAACCAAAGTTCATTTTTTCGATACAGATAACGAGATAATTACAATTTCTTGCATTTAAAACACTACGCATTATTGATAATGATAATCATTTGTATTAATGTGTTTACGCACTTATACATTTCCTATATTTAGAAGAAGCAACACTAAATCCGCTTGAAAAAATCAATGCGAGAGGCAACTTAAACATGATGCAAACTAAAACATCCGCAGAGCAAAACTTAGAACATAACGATCAACATAAATTTTCATGTTTTTCTACGAAAAATTATCATTTAACGGTGAATGACTTTGTTAAGACAATCAATACACCTGCTGCAAATATCACATTGTTTAATGATGAAATTGCCAAGTGTTTTGATGAGATGAAAAGACAGGGTAGTCGCAATCCGATTCTGATCGGTGCAATCCCTTTTGATATTACAAAGAAAAGTAGCCTAAATTTTTACGCTGATTATCAAAAAAAACCACAAAAAACATCGAATTTTCATCCGTTGCGAGATCGTGATCAAGTTGAAGTCATAAATAAATCACTATTAATTCAACGTCAAAAGTTTGAAGGAGCAGTGCAGCTCGCTCTAAATGCTTTTGAGGCAAAAAAAGTTGAAAAAGTAGTTCTTTCTCAAGCTGTTGAGTATGAATTTGATCATCAACAAAAACCTGAAAATTTGTTAAGTGCATTATTAAAACAAAATCCAAATGCCTATAATTTTGTGATTCCCGTAGAGCATAATCATTATATTTTAGGTGCCAGCCCAGAATTACTTTTATCGAAACAGGATCGCATTGTAAGTAGTAACCCTTTGGCAGGATCCAGACCTAAATCCAATATTTCAGAAAAAGATTTGTGCAGTAAACAAGAATTACATCATTCGGAAAAAGATCAGAATGAGCATCGAATTGTGGTCGAAAACATACTTAAAAATCTAGTGAGTTACTGTGTTGAGCTTAAAGTTTCTGAATTTCCCGATATCTTAGAAACCTCAACTATGTTGCATTTATCATCTGAGTTCCAAGGTGTTCTCAAAAGACAAGCACCCAATGCACTCAATCTTGCATTGGAGTTGCATCCGACACCCGCAGTATGCGGTTCACCCACAGATGTGGCTAAGCAATTTATCTTAGATCATGAAGGTTATGATCGGCATTATTACACTGGTTTAGTGGGGTGGATGGATGCAGATGGTAATGGAGAGTGGGTTGTCACTATTCGTTGTGGTTTGCTCAGTGAAAATAAAATGCGCGTCTATGCAGGTGCAGGAATTGTTAAGGGATCTGATGCTGAAGAAGAATGGTTTGAAACCGAAGCAAAAATGCAAACGATGTTAAATATTTTTAATGCGAACAGTGCTGTTTAATGATGAGTTCTGATCAGTACACACTGGATATAAAATTTATAATGAGAATTTGATTGTGAATATGACTGAGAAAAAGATTGCATGGGTGGTTGGAGTAAACCAAGGAATTGGACTGGAAGTCATGCAGCGTTTATATGCTGAAAATATACAGGTGGTCGGTATAGATAAAGCAAAAGATCAAGTCCCTGAGCATTTTAAGGAAATGATACATGTTTGTGATATACGTGATGAACAGCAAATCGCTAAACTCTGTCGTACATTATTATTAGAGAGTCCTCCTGACTATTTTATCCATGTCGCTGGGGTTTTACATTTGGGTGAACATGATGAAATTTCGTTTGCACAATGGAGAGAAACATTTGAGGTCAATCTATTTTCACCATTTCATTTTTTTCGCCATTTAAGTCCATATTTTAAAAAGAAAATGACGGGAAATGTGGTCATCATTTCATCTAATTCAACAAAAGTACCCCGCATGAGTATGTCTGCATACGGTGCATCAAAATCTGCACTCACATATTTCACCAAAACAGTGGCGCTTGAACTGGCTCAGTATGGTGTCCGCGTTAATATTATCTCCCCAGGTTCAACAGCGACGGCTATGCAATATCAATTATGGGAAAATGCTCAGGGTGAACAGAATACAATTCTAGGTAATCTTGCGCAGTTTAAGGTGGGGATACCGTTAAAGAAAATTGCGAAAGTAAGTGATATTGCCAATGCAGTCATGTTTTTCATTGGTGAGCAATCATCCCATATTACGATGCATGATTTAGTTGTTGATGGTGGAGCAACATTGGGCGGTTGATTTTATAGTAGGTTTTCAATTGAATCTCTCAACTATCTTATCGATGGTTGAGAGATTTTTGTTGATGTTGTAGAAAAATGACAACTGATATAACTCTGTATTGTATTAATAAATAAACTTAGAAATTTTATCTGCGCTTTCAAGGACTGCATCTGCAATTTCATTTCTAAAATAATCCTCTTCATACGTACCGAGCGGGCAACTGACAGACAATACGGCTGTAACTTTACCTGTGGATTGTTTAAAAATGGGCACAGCACAGGCGGCCATATCGTGATTGTAATGCCCCCAACTCACCATCGATCGTTGTGTTTTTACAAAGCTGAGGCGTTGAAGCAGTTCTTTAAGATTTTTCGGCGTCAGTTCTGAAAAGGTTTCCCATTGATTAAAACTTTTATAGCGATCACGAATCTCTGTTTCTGCTAAGTCTGCCAATAACATTTGCCCGATGACTGTTGCATGGGCGGGCCAACGTGTACCTAAACCAATATTGCTGCTAAATGTTCCATTCGATTGCACATTATTGATAAAGACAATATGTGTACCTTCCAAAATAGATAAATGTACCGCAAGTTTGGTTTGATCGCGCAGCTCTTTCATTAAAGGGGTGGCTAGATCCAATAAAGATTGTTTGGATAGGCTATTGAAACCGAGTTCCATCACTTTTGAATCTAAAGCATAGGTTTTTTGTGATGCTTTTCTGAGGAAACCACAGGATTCTAAGGTGTAGATCAGACGGAAAGCGCTAGAACGGTTTACGTCTAAAATTTCAGCAATTTCCGTGATGGTCATTTCTTGAGTTTGCTGATTAAAAGCTTGCAAAATTGCCAGACCACGTACCAAGCCGGGTACTAAATAACGGTCATCATTTTTTATTAGATCAGATTCTTGAGAGTCTGTTTCAACACTTGAATTCATCGACTTAATTTTCCTGTAAAAACGCTAATTAGCAAATTTCATTTTCTTAATGTTTCTATTGTAACTGCAAAATTGATGTGGAAGATAGTTTTATATATAAAACCTAATTTCACAAGTAAAACGTAAAATAATGTGTAATAAATATCAAGTATATGAATAATAACAATATATATAGTTTGACAAAAAAATGAGCATAGGGGTATTCTTAATTAAAGTTTGTTATATCAAATTATGTTTTATATACAAAACAAATGAGGATGCAAGGATGAGTTGGATCTCAGTTTGTCAGCAAGACGACATCACCGAAGACGAGCCAAAAGCCATAGAAGTCGACGGTAAAAAAATTGGGGTATTTTTCATCGATGAAAATTACTTCGCTATTGAAAATGTATGCCCACACGCCTACGCCTTATTAACAGAAGGCTTTATTGAAGATCAAACCGTGGAATGCCCATTGCATGAAGCAATTTTTGATATTCAAACAGGTGAATTGAAAAGTGGTCCGGGATGCCGAAATTTGTGTACTTATCCCGTACGTGTTGAAGGGCAGGACGTTCAAATTCAACTATAAGTCATATTTATAAGGATGGAATCTCATGAAAACATTTAATGAGAAGCTCGCGAACTGGATTCATGCCACGCCAGCGACAGAAGCAGGGATTAACAATATTCAAATACCGGGACAGCCAGAGCTTTTGGTTTGGCAAACGCGTTATAAAGAACCAACGGTTTATGAGCAAGACTTTGTTCAGCACTTAATCAGCGCATTTTCATCAGGTGTAACCGAACTTGCAGATTTGATTCAGTCTTTAAACCAACAAGGTTTTCGTTGTGAGTCTGGTGAACTTTGGACTTCTGAATCATTCTCAGAAGAAATGCAACGTTTAGGTTATTGATTCAAGGAAGAATAGTGATGAACGCAGCAGTATTAGCCATGCCAAGTGTCGAAGAGTATTTAGATTTAGGTTTACGTGATCAATGGCATCCAGTGCTTGCAAGTTGGGAAGTTGCAGCAAATCCAGTGGGGATCACTCGTTTAGGTGAAAATATTGTGGTTTGGCGTGATGACCAAGGTCAAGTCCATGCCTTAGAAGATCGTTGCCCGCATCGTGGCGCACGCCTTTCACTCGGTTGGAACTTGGGCAATCGCGTTGCTTGCTGGTATCACGGTGTGGAAGTTCGCCACGATGGTGTGGTTGAAGATGTACCCGCTGTACATGACTGCCCAATGAAAGGCACAAAATGTATAAAAAGCTATCCAGTAATTGAAGCGCACGGTGCGATTTTTATGTGGTTTGGGATCGACCCAAATGAAGAACCTAAAGCACTTGAGTTTCCTGAACAACTAGCAAGCGAAGAATGGAGTTCATTCCTTTGCCAAGCCGATTGGAAAGTCAATCATCAATATGCGATCGATAATGTGATGGACCCAATGCATGGTAGTTATCTGCATTGCACGTCGCACTCAATGGCAGAAGGTGATCGCACCGCGGAAATGAAACATCGTTCTACTGAGCATGGTTTTGTTTTTGAAAAAGAAGGTCAGATTGGTGTCAATTTTGACTGGGTTGAGTATGCCAATACAGGGGCGAGTTGGTTGCGTCTTTCGATCCCTTATCGTAAAGATTTCGGACCGGGTGGTGAGTTTTGGATCGTGGGTTATGCAACACCGATTGATGCCAATAATACCCGTGTGTTCTTCTGGCGTTGTCGTAAAGTCAGTGGCTGGCAGCGCAATGTGTGGCGTTTCCTCTACCGTAATCATTTAGAAAAATTGCATTGGGATGTATTGGAACAAGATCGCATTATTTTAGAGAACCTTGCTCCGAATGCACGTCAACAAGAATTTCTTTATCAACACGATGTCGGTTTATCACGCTTACGCCGTTTGATGAAGAAAGAAGCAGAAAAGCAATTAAAGAAAATTGCAGCGTTGAATAACTCAAACCGTATTGAAATGCAGGAAGAAGCGCATGGTTAATGTCGCATTGTTACAAGGTAAAAAAGTCCTTGTCACTGGTGCGGCAAGAGGCTTGGGGCGAGATTTTGCGCAAGCAATTGCAGAAGCAGGCGCTCACGTGGTCATGGCAGATATCCTAACCGATCTTGTGCAGACAGAAGCAGCCACTTTGCAGGCACAGGGTTTAAACGTAGAAGCTGTCACGATTGACTTGGCGAATGAAGATTCGATTGAACAAGCTGTTCAGCACACCGTTGAATATGTAGGTGGAATAGATGGCCTGGTGAATTGTGCTGCACTTGCAACCAATGTTGGTGGCAAAAGCATGATGGATTATGACGCTGATCTTTGGGATCGGGTGATGAGTATCAATGTCAAAGGCACTTGGTTGGTGACAAAGGCTTGTGTGCCTTATCTCAAAGAGTCTGAGGCTGGAAAAGTCATTAATGTGGCATCGGATACAGCACTCTGGGGCGCCCCAAATCTGATGGCCTATGTGGCAAGTAAAGGTGCTTTATTGGCGATGACTCGTTCAATGGCGAGAGAATTGGGGCAGTTCAATATTTGTATTAATACGCTTTCACCGGGACTAACTTTGGTAGAAGCCACCGAATATGTGCCACAAGAGCGTCATGATTTATACGTCAATGGTCGTGCCATTCAACGACAGCAGTTACCGCAGGATTTAAACGGAACAGCCTTGTATTTATTATCGGATTTGTCCTCGTTTGTGACGGGACAGAATATTCCCGTAAATGGCGGTTTTGTCTTTAATTAAGGAGTTGTCTCATGATTACAGGGATTGAGATTTTAAAGTTTGGCGTTGAGGACAGAGCTGCTTCGAATAAATTTTTGGCAGACTTTGGTTTAACGCAAAGTAGTTCGGATATCGAAGGTGCTGATCTTTATCAAACCCAAAACGGCAGCAAGATTTATTTGTTTGATTGTGATGATACACGTTTACCTCCAGCAATCGAGTCAGGATCAACCTTACGCGAAGTGACATGGGGCGTTGATCAACCTGAAGAAGATTTGTCTGATTTAGCTGTTCGATTGAAAGAGGTCGATGGTTTTCAGACAACAGCAGAAGCCGTGCAATGTACTGATCCCAATGGAATGACCATTCGCTTTCAAAAAAGCTTTACCCATGAAATACCTGCGCTAAGAACAGAAGGGATTAATCAATACGGAACTGTAAATCGTATTAATGCAGCGAGTCCTGTGTATGAAAAAGGGCAGCCTGTTGCTATTGGACATGTGGTGTTCTTCACCCCAGATTTGGAAAAAACCGAAAAGTTCTATATTGAAAAACTGGGTTTCTACTTATCTGATGCATATCGCAATCGTGGTGCATTTTTACGCTGCCGAGGCAAGGGTTATCATCATGATTTGTTCTTGCTTTCAGTACCCAATAAACCCGCAGGTCTAAACCATGTTGCCTTTGTGGTCCGTGATATTCATGAAGTGATTGGTGGTGGATTAAATATGAATCGTTCTGAATGGTCGACTTTTATCGGTCCAGGGCGTCACCCGATTTCTTCAGCTTACTTTTGGTATGTCAACTCGCCATTAGGCGGTGCATTTGAGTATTACACCAATGATGATTATTTGACTGAAGAATGGCAACCACGGGTTGAAGAACATTGTTTAGAACTATTCACTGAATGGGCGATTGAAGGCGGTCTTGATGATCATACCCGTCGTCAAGTCAAACCTGCATAAGACTTAATCGGGCAGGGAGATCAAGCTATGGAAAGAATCGTAATCGTGGGTGCAGGGCAGGCAGCAGGTTGGGCGGTAAGCACGCTACGTCAAAATGGATACTCAGGTGAGATTCATGTGATATCCAATGAAGACCAAGTTTTTTACGAGCGTCCACCACTTTCTAAACAGGTGCTATCAAAAGAAGCCAGTTATGAAAGTTTGCATCTGTTTTCTCCAGAGCAAGTGCAAGAATTTAACATTCAGTGGCATAAGCCTGCTGTGGCGACCCAAGTTGATCGTCAGCAAAAACATGTGGTCTTAGAAAGTGGTCAGATTTTACCTTATGACAAGTTGTTGATCGCAACAGGAAGTCGTGCCCGTATTCCAGTCAATACATGGCAGTTTATTCCGAATGTAGTGACTTTACGTAATGTGCAAGATTGTGAGCGTCTTGCTGAAATCTTACTGCATGCGCAAAAACTAGCGGTAATTGGTGGTGGTTGGATTGGTCTTGAAATTGCAGCAACGGCACGAAAACAAGGCAAAGAGGTCCATATTTTTGAATATGGCGATCGTCTCTGTGCTCGTAGCGTCAGCCCTGATGTATCTGATTTCTTGAAACAGATGCATGAACAACAAGGCACTCAGATTCATTTGAATAGTAAAAATTTGCATTTGATTGAAGCAGGTCATCAGAAAGTTGAAGTGGTGAATCATCCAAATGTAAGTGAATTATTTGATTGTGTGGTGGTTGGCGCTGGTGCAGATATTGCCAAAGAACTGGGTGTCAATGCAGGCTTGGAGGTCAAAGATGGCATCGTGGTGAATTGTTTTGGGCAAACCTCCGATCAAGATATTTATGCCGCAGGCGATGTTGCAACTCATCCAATGCTTGGATATTGCATTCAGTCTTGGGCAAATGCTCAGAATCAAGCGATCGCAGCAGCGAAGTCGATGTTAGGTATGGATACTGAATATGCTGATATTCCTTGGCTTTGGTCCGATCAATATCACTTCAATATTCAAATTTTAGGGACTTATCAGCCTGAAAGAACCAAGCAGATCGTGGTACGTAAAAGTACGGATGATCAATGTAGTTATCTTTATTTAGACGATCAAAATTGCTTAATCAATATGATCGCAATCAATGATTCAAAACTGGTCAAATTGGCTAAACGTTGGATGCAGTCCAATACCATTTTAGACCCAAAATTATTAGCAGACCCTGAATTTAATGTCATGAAATTAAAACCATAAACATTAAATCCGGTTCATGACTCAATCGAAGGAATGAAGTATGAGTAATGAAGTGAAAAGTGGATGGAAGCATTGGGTTCCAGCTTTCGTTCTGATGGTATGTGTTGTTCTCGCTTTTTTCGACAAAATCAGTATTGCGGTTTTGTTTGCGGATCCACATTTCCAAGGTGCAATGGAGATTGCTGAGAACAAAGCCAAACTCGGATGGTTAATGACCAGTTTCTTGCTGGCTTACGGTTTTTCATCTGTATTCCTCAGTTTCCTTGGCGATATTTTTGACCCAAAGAAAATGCTGTTTTGGAGTGTCGCATCTTGGGGTGTGCTTATGTTGTGCATGGGCTTTACCACCAGTTATGCAGGGATGTTGTTCTTACGTATTTTGCTCGGTTTGGCTGAAGGCCCTTTATTCGCTTTGGCTTATACCATTGTGAAACAAACCTATACCGATCGTCAGCAAGCACGTGCTTCGACCATGTTTTTGTTGGGAACACCGATTGGTGCTTTCCTCGGTTTTCCGATCACTGCTGCGGTATTAGCAAAATACGATTGGCATACCACATTCTTTGTGATGGCCGCTCTAACACTTGTTGCTTTGTTTGCGATCATCATTGGTTTACGTGATTTAAAGCTTAAGAAAACCATTGAGCTGCAATCCACCAGCAAGCGCGTCAACTTCAAAGGTCATATTCAGAACACCAAAGTTTTATTACAGAACCGTTCATTTTGGTTGGTCTGTATCTTCAATATCGCATTGATGACGTATTTGTGGGGATTAAACAGTTGGGTGCCTTCTTATTTAATCCAAGACAAAGGTTTCAACCTTAAAGAGTTTGGAATGTATTCAAGCTTGCCATTCATTGCCATGTTGATTGGTGAAATCGTCGGTGCATTCCTTTCTGATAAGACAGGTCGCCGTGCAATCCAAGTTTTTGGTGGTTTATTGGTCGCAGGTATTTTCATGTACGTGATGGTACTGATGACTGATCCAATCTTGGTGATTGCTGCGATGTCTTTCAGTGCGATGGCTTGGGGTTTTGGTGTGGCATCTGTATTCGCTTTGCTCGCTCGTGTAACTACGGCTGACGTCGGTGCAACTGCGGGTGGGATTTTCAATGGAATGGGTAATTTTGCCAGTGCAATTGCACCTGTTCTGATTGGTTACATCGTAATGCAAACACATAGTTTTAATTTAGGAATTACCTTCTTGGCAGCAGTTGCCGTTCTTGGATCGTTCTTCTTGCTTCCTTTATTGAAACGTTATTAATCAAAAGATCTAGGAGTTAAAACATGAATACTCAACAATTTGAATCATGGAAACAGCCTGAAGGCACTAGTTTAGATGATTGGTTAAACACACGTATTGCTCGTTTTGAAACACGTAAATATGACTTTGATGCGTTGAAGTTCCAAGCAGATTATGACCCGAAATATCGTCGTGCTCAAATGCGTTATATGGGAACTGGGGCAACAGGTGTGGTCAATGATGGCAACACCGTACCAGCAGAAAACTTCACTTTTTCAACCATGGTACTACCTGCACAGTGTGAAGGCCCATTGCATATTCATCACGACGTTGAAGAAGTGTTTTTCATGTTGCGTGGCGAGATTGATCTGTTCATTGAGCATAACGGTGAGAAGTTTCAAACCAAGCTGAAAGAGCGTGATCTGATTTCAATTCCACCAGGGATTTATCGTGGTCTGTTTAATCCTGGTCAAGAAGATGCCTTGATGTGTGTGATGTTAGGTGCTGGGAAACCAACCATTCCTAACTATCCACCTGAGCATCCATTGTCTCAAATCAAGCGTTAATCGACTCGATTAACTGTAAAAAAAGGAATGAAATGATGACTTTGATCGACACATTAGCCAAATACCCAGTGAAAACTATTGAGGTCAATGGTCAAGTGCAAGCCTACCGTGAAGCAGGTCAAGGACAACCACTGATTTTATTGCATGGGATTAGCTCAGGTTCAGCCTCTTGGGTGAATCAGCTCGATGTGCTCAGTCATCATTTTCATGTCATTGCTTGGGATGCACCGGGTTATGGCATATCAACTGGCTTAAATACTGAACAGCCCAATGCCGCAGATTATGCACAACGTGTATTGGGTTTAATGGACGCTTTAGCGATTCAAAAAGCCATTGTGGTAGGGCATTCGCTTGGTGCGCTACAGGCCAGTGCCTTTGCTCATCTTTATCCTGAACGTGTGCAAACCTTAATCATCGCCAATGTGGCACAAGGCTACCAACGTGCAGATGATGAAACCAAAGCACAGGTCTATCAAAAACGCCCAAATATGCTGAAAAGCTTGGGCAATGCGGGCATGGCGACGAGCCGTGGACCACATTTAATCTATAAACAAGAACCTCAGGCACTTGCTTTGGTGAACGAGGTTATGAGCCATTTAACTTTAGACGGTTTTACGCGGGCATCGTACTTGCTGGCGTATGACGAAATCAGAAATTATTTAACCAATATCAACGTTCCTTGTGTGGTGATTGCAGGTGACAAGGATGAAATCACCCCTGCGCAAGCGATCAAGGAACTTACTGTAGAAATGCAATTGAGCCGATGTCATCTCATCACAGATGCAGGTCATCTGAGTTATGTCGATCAACCTGAACAGTTTAACGACATTGTTTTATCGGCAAATTAAGATTTAAACGAGAGATATGGATATGAGCTTCCAAGTTGAAGGAAAAGTAGCAGTGGTAACAGGTGGCTCGTCAGGCATTGGTTTGGCTGCTGTGGAAATTTTAGTTGCAGAGGGTGCAAAGGTCGCATGGTGTGGTCGAGATGAAGTGCGTTTAGCAGCATCGAAACTTTATATTTTAGAGAAATATCCGCATGCCAATATTTACACCAGTATTTGCAATGTTTTAGACAAAGAAGATGTAAAACGATTCGCACAACAAGTTAATCAAAATTTAGGCAATGTTGATATGTTGATCAATAACGCTGGTCAGGGTCGTGTGTCGAATTTTGAAAATACCGAAGATGAAGATTGGATGAAAGAAATTGAACTCAAGTATTTCAGTGTATTGCATCCCATCCGTGCATTTTTAAATGATTTAAAGCAATCAGCTTGTGGCTCGATTAGCAATGTGAACTCATTGTTAGCTCTGCAACCTGAACCGCACATGATCGCAACCTCATCTGCGCGTGCAGCATTGTTGAATTTAACGCATTCACTGGCACATGAATTTACCCAATATGGTATTCGCGTGAACTCGATTTTACTGGGTATGGTGGAGTCGGCTCAGTGGAAACGCCGTTTTGAAACCCGATCAGACCCAAATTTATCGTGGGAACAATGGACGGGAAATATTGCAAAGAGTCGTGGTATCCCGATGCAGCGTTTAGGAAAACCCGAAGAACCTGCACGTGCTTTGGTGTTCTTGGCTTCGCCATTGGCATCCTATACCACAGGTTCAACATTAGATGTCTCTGGTGGATTTAATAAACATTTATAAGGTGCTCACATGAAACAGTTGATGATGATCGGTTTTGGCGCGATGGCAGCAGAAGTGTATGCACATATGCCACATGACTTACAACTTAAATGGATTGTGGTACCTGTGCGGAGCGTGGAAAAAGTACAGGCACAAGTCTCGCCCGATGTTCAGGTGATTAGTTCAATTGATGAGTGTCACGGCAACCCTGATTATGTGATTGAAGTTGCTGGCCAAGCCGCTGTGAAAGAGCATGCTCAGAAGGTACTCGCAAAGGGTTGGACCATCGGTTTGATTTCTGTTGGAACTTTGGCTGATAACGATTTTCTCATTCAACTGAAAAATACGGCGGAACAACATGATGCACACTTACATCTGCTTGCAGGTGCAATTGCTGGAATCGATGGTATTTCTGCCGCGAAAGAAGGCGGTTTAGAAAGGGTTACCTACAAAGGCTGTAAAAGCCCAAATAGTTGGCGCGGAAGCTATGCCGAACAATTGGTTGATCTTGATCAGGTTCGTGAAGCAACGGTTTTTTTCCGTGGTACAGCCAGAGAGGCGGCATTGAAGTTTCCAGCCAATGCCAATGTCGCGGCAACTATTGCACTGGCAGGTTTGGGCATGGATGAAACCATGGTGGAGCTCACAGTTGATCCGACGATGAACAAGAATAAACACACCATCGTGGCAGAAGGGCTGTTTGGTGAAATGACCATTGAGTTGGTGGGGGTGCCATTGGCAAGCAATCCCAAAACCTCGACTTTGGCAGCACTAAGTGTGATTCGTGCGTGTCGCAATAGTGTTCAAGCGATTCAGATTTAAAAGGATTTGATCATGATAAAAGAAATTTATATCGCAGGTGAATGGCGATTAGGCAAAGGTGGTACGATTCAAAGTTTGTTTCCAGCAGATCAGTCTGTGAATGCTGAGATTTCAACCGCGAGTTTGGAAGATGTCAATGAAGCGATAGAGAAAGCGGATCTGGCATGGCGTAAAGCTGAATGGCGCAATAGCCTACCGCATGAACGTGCCCGTATTTTATATAAGGTAGCAGACATTATCGAAGCGCGTGTTGATGAACTTTCTAAACTACAAACACGTGATAATGGAAAGCCACTGGCGGAAACACGTGCCTTGACCATGAGTGCAGCTGCAACAGCGCGTTATGTGGCAGCAGCTTGTGAAACGATGAATGATGAATTGACCACGCAACGTGCAGCAGATTTCATGACCATGAGTGTGCATGAACCTGTGGGCGTTGTAGCAGCGATTACGCCATGGAACTCACCGATTGCCAGTGAAGTACAAAAGCTTGCACCAGCCATTGCGGGCGGAAATGCTGTGATTTTAAAACCCGCAGAAGTGACTTCTTTGATCGCATTGGAATTAGCAAAAATCTTTGAAGAAGCGGGTTTACCTAAAGGTTTATTGAGTGTGCTTGTCGGGCGTGGTTCGGTGATTGGTGATGCGATTGCGAAGCATCCATTGGTACGCAAAATTTCATTTACAGGTGGAACGAGTACAGGTCGCCATTTGGCACATATTGCCGCAGACAAGTTGATTACAACGTCTTTAGAACTTGGCGGCAAATCACCAACGATCGTGATGCCAGAT
Organism: Acinetobacter sp. 3657; assembly: GCF_031456775.1. Classification (NCBI taxonomy): domain Bacteria; kingdom Pseudomonadati; phylum Pseudomonadota; class Gammaproteobacteria; order Moraxellales; family Moraxellaceae; genus Acinetobacter; species Acinetobacter sp. 3657. Next base: position 27,109 of record NZ_JAVDVH010000001.1, read on the forward strand.
GCGGATATTGAACTCGCTGCGAAAGGTGTGGCTTATGGGATTTTTAGTTCAGCGGGACAGGCGTGTATTGCAGGCGCTCGCCTGTTTGTGCATAGCAGTATTTATGAGCAATTCCTAAATCGTTTGGTTGAAATTACCAAAGGCTTGCGAGTCGGACATCCTGAAACAGCAGGTGTGCATCTCGGTTCTTTGATTAATCCAAAACACTTAGCTTCGGTGGATGCTTATGTTCAATTGGCTAAAAAAGAAGGGGGGCAAGTCCTTGTTGGTGGTCATGCATTGACTGATGGTGAGTTGGCAAAGGGTAGTTTTTATTTACCGACTATTATCACAGGTCTCAATAATTCAGCACAAACTTGTCAGGAAGAAATTTTTGGTCCTGTGCTAGTCGTGATGAAATATGACGATGAAGCTGATCTGATTGCTCAAGCCAATGACAGTTGTTTTGGTTTGGCAGCAGGGATTTGGACTGAAAATTACCGCAAGGCTTGGCAAATTGCCCGTGCTTTAGAAGTCGGTACAGTTTGGATTAATACCTATAAAAAATTCTCTATTTCTGCGCCATTTGGTGGCTTTAAAGAAAGTGGTATCGGACGTGAAAAAGGACGTTTAGGCATTTTATCTTACATGCAGCAAAAAAGTATTTATATGGGATTGAGCGAGCAGCCAAATCCTTGGTGTGATTAATAAATTCATGGAATGAATAGTTTTTTTGAGGAATAAACCAATGACAGAACGTGTAAATGTAGGCGAAGCCATCGCGCGTGTTTTAGAAGCACATCAAGTGGATAGTATTTATGGCGTGATCTCGATTCATAACTTACCCATTGCTGATGCAGTCGGTCGTCGTGAAAAAATCCGTTTCGTGGCAGCACGTGGTGAAGCAGGTGCAGTGACGATGGCAGATGGTCATTCACGCTTTAAAGGTTTGGGTGTCGCTTTAACCAGTACAGGTGCGGGTGCAGGAAATGCGGTGGGTTCATTGATTGAAGCGATGAATGCAGGCAGTCCAGTGTTGCATTTAACTGGTCAAGTTGAACGTGAATATTTAGATCGTGATGCAAGTTTTATTCATGAAACCAAAGATCAACTGACTTTCTTACGTGCATCGAGCAAAGCTGCTTTTCGTATTACTAGCCCTGACAATGCGGTTGGGGTCATTCGTGAAGCGATTCGTGTAGCGACTACAGTGCCAATGGGGCCAGTCAGTGTTGAGCTACCAATTGATGTACAAGCAGCAGAAATCGATTTACCACTGAATCTAGGTCCAGTTAAAGCTCTCGAATTGCCTCAAGCAGATCAAGTTGAAGTTGATTTAATTATTGATGAAATCAGGAAAGCCAAACGTCCAATTTTCTGGATTGGGGGTGGTACGCTGAATAGTGTCGATGAAGTCAAAGCGATTGCTGACTTGGGTATTCCAGTGGTGTCTTCAACCCATGCGCGTGGTGTATTGGCAGATGATCATCCGCGTAGCCTAGGTGCATTCCATAACTCAGCAGGCGTTGAACAACTTTTAAAAGATGCTGATTTATTAATTGTAGTCGGGTCTCGCTTACGCAGTAACGAAACCAAAACCTATTCAGTGCAGTTCCCTGAAAATATTATTCAGGTCGATGCCAACCCAGTGGCGCAACAGCGTAATTACAAAATTCGCAACTTTATCTGTGGCGATGCCAACGATGTATTGCAACGAGTATTGACTGGCTTACAAGGTGTATCAAAAGTCGATGCTGATTATGATGCAGCAGTTGTTGATGCGAAACAGGCAGCAATCAATGCTTTACGTACACAGCTTGACCAATATGCGTTGATCTGTGATCACCTTCGTGCAGCACTGCCACAAGACGGCATCTTTGTTCGTGATATCACCATGTCAGGTAGTACATGGGGCAGCCGTTTATTCCCAGTACAAGCACCAAACCAAAATATTCACTCTTTAGCAGGCGCAATTGGTTTAGGTTTAGCAACCGCAATTGGTGCCTCAATTGCCAATCCAGACAAGAAAGTGATTGGTTTAGTCGGTGATGGCGGTCTGATGTTAGGGATTGGTGAAATTGCCACGATGGCGCAAGAAAATACCAATATGGTGCTCATGATCATGAATGATGGTGGTTATGGGGTGATGCGCGGCATCCAAAAAAATTACTTTGGTGGTCGTCAATATTTCAACGAATTACATACACCTGACTACAAAGTTCTAGGTGAGGCGATGGGGGTGAAAAGTTGGAAAGTCGATAGTGCTGATGAGTTTAAAGCCGTGATTCAAGAAGCCGTTGCATTCCAAGGACCAACGGTCATTGAACTCGATATGAACTCGATTGGCCCACTTAACTTTGCTGGACCACCACAGAAAAAATTGTACTAATCCGTTTGGGCATCGGGTCATTGGGAGGTGTTTCCGAATGTCGAGATAAGTTGTAGGCAAATTTTTTTGCCTACAATGGGTTGAAAACTATGTTTTACAGGTAAAACAAAAACAGGCCAACAGGATCGTTGGAACAAAAGCGAAGGAATATGATATGAATAAGACATTTATTATTGCGATGTTTGCTGCATTGACTTTGGGTACGACCACCAATGTATTTGCACAAAGCTCAGCATTAGAATGGAAAAGTGAAGACGGAACGGATTCTGTCAAATTGGGTGGCGTGGTTCGACTCAATCAACGCTATGAAAATTGGGAAGGGCCAAACGGTGGCTTTGGCAAACTCTATTTTGATATTTTCAGAATTGATCTGAAAGGTAAATTTGACGACGCCTATTTTAATGCGAGTTATCTTTTCCAAGATCAAGGAAAACGCTCAATTGAGAAAGCCTATGTCGGTTATAACCTCAATGAGAATCACAGCATCGAGGCTGGTTTGGTCTATAAGCCTTTTGCAATTTATCCTTATCCACAAAATGGTTGGACTTACCACATTCCATTTTTCTTGGGATATGGAAATAATATCGCACCCGGCTTGAATTGGAATTTTCAGAATAAAGACTGGGATATGAAGCTCGGCTATTATCCTGAAATGCTCGCAACCAATTTACGATACTCACCTGAAAGTGCCACTTATGATGATTTGGCTGAAAATGCGTTTCCAACACAGCAAGCCTATCAAAATGAAAAACGTCATCAGGTGAATACACGGATTGTACGCAAATTAGAGACGGAATTCGGTAAACAAGAGTTTGGCGTAACAGGGGCGATTGCTCAGTTGCACAATAAAATTACCGATGACAATGGTAAGTATTATGCAGTGGGGCTGCATAGTAACAACAACTACAAACGCTTCAATTTACAAAGTTCAGTGATTCATTATCAGTATGATGCGAAAAATCCTGACGGTGTAAATAGCGATATGACCTTGATGGGCGCGAATGGGTTTACACCCGCCTACTTTATTGCTTCTGAAGGAACGATTGCCAGTTTAAACCTTGCTTATACTTTGCCTGTGCAAGACATGGGGAAACTCAAAGCGATCCGTTTTTACAATGATTATAGTTACTTAGACAAAAAAAGGGATGATTGGTCTGATTCGCAAATGAATACAACAGGCATGATGTTTATTGCTTCGCCGTTTATGGTATGGACTGACTACACATGGGGCAAAAACGCCAATATCATTGGTGGTGCAACCAATGCCACAGGCTTTACTTCAACTGTCTCTCCAAATAGTGACAAGTGGCTCTATCGTATTAATTTGAATATTGGATTTAGTTTTTAAGTCTTCATAAATTTTGATCACAAATAAAAAAAGCAAAGCCGAGGCTTTGCTTTTTAATTTTTCTGAAAAACTTAAATTTTGCTGATCAAATCATTGATTTGTTTTGCTTGTTCAGCAGCATTACCTGTATATGTAGCAGGTGTAAGCTCTGCTAAACGCGCGCGCTCATCTGCTGGTACTTGTAACAGTTCATCACCATTCACGAAGTTCACCATCATATCACGTGTCATTGCTTGACCACGGGTTAATGCTTTTAATTTTTCGTATGGTTTTTCAACGTTATAACGACGCATAACGGTTTGAATTGGCTCGGCAAGCACTTCTTGCGCTTGGTCTAGATCTTCATTAATACGCTGTGCATTCAGCTCAAGTTTACCAACGCCTTTTAGGCATGCATCAAAAGCAATCAAGCTTTGTGCAAAACCAACACCCATATTGCGGAGTACAGTTGAGTCAGTTAAGTCACGCTGCCAACGAGAAACAGGAAGCTTTTCACCGAGGTGACCCAATACTGCATTGGCAATACCTAAGTTACCTTCAGAGTTTTCAAAGTCAATTGGATTCACTTTATGTGGCATCGTTGAAGAACCCACTTCGCCATCTTTTAACTTTTGTTTGAAGTAACCAAGCGAGATATAACCCCAAACGTCACGGTTAAAGTCGATCAAGATGGTGTTATAACGACGTAATGCATCAAACAATTCAGCCATATAGTCATGTGGCTCAATTTGCGTGGTGTATGGGTTAAATGCTAAACCTAAAGACTCAACGAATGCTTGTGCATGCGCTGCCCAGTCAATTTCTGGATAAGCAGAAAGGTGAGCATTGTAGTTACCTACAGCACCATTGATTTTGCCTAATAATTCAACATTTTCAAATTGCTTGATTTGACGTGCTAAACGATAGGCAACGTTTGCCATTTCTTTACCCAACGTAGTAGGGCTAGCAGTTTGACCATGAGTACGAGACAACATTGGTTGTTCAGCGTGTGTTGTTGCTAGAGCAGAAATTGCATTCAAAATTTGCTTCATGCTTGTAACTAAAACTTCACGACCATTTTTAAGCATCAATGCATGAGATAAGTTGTTGATGTCTTCTGACGTACATGCAAAGTGAATAAATTCACCTGCATTTTTTAATTCATCAATGTTGGCAATTTTTTCTTTAAGGAAATATTCAACTGCTTTTACATCGTGATTGGTGGTGCGTTCGATCTCTTTAATGCGGTTGGCATCTTGCTCAGAGAAGTCTGCAACAATTGCATCTAAAGCGGAATTGGTTTCAGCAGAGAATGCTGGAACTTCGATGATTTCTGCACGATTTGCCAGTGCTTGTAACCAACGCACTTCAACTGTGACACGAGCGTGGATTAAACCAAACTCAGACAAAAAAGGGCGTAGTGCATCGCATTTGCTTGCATAACGTCCATCAAGTGGTGAGAGTGCGGTTAAAGCATTCATACAGATTCCTTAAATTTAAGTCTCTCCTTGTGGGAGAGATTTAGAGAGGGTACATAAAAGGCATAAAAATAAATTCGTTGTAGCATCGGTTTAAACCACCTGATACTGCAAACGAGCGAGAGCTTGAATATCGTGCAATAATTTACGTTTGCTAAAAATCATACCCCATGAACTACCACCGAGTTGTCGCCATAAGTGTGCAAGCTGGATGCCCGTAAACAGGCAAGCTCGAATGCGATTGGTATGGTTCATATCTTTGAAGGCTTCAGCATTGCCACGGACTAAAATGCGTGGATTAATTTGACCCGCAGTTTCAACATAAGTTTGCGCTAAACTGGCAATAATACTTGGGTGTAAATAGTTATTATCGAAAAAAGACAACTGTTTTAAGATTTTTTGTTGTGCTTTTTCGATGATTTTTACATATTCTGGGTTGCTATAAACTTTCTTTTCTAACTGCAATAGCGCCATTGCATAAGACATTGGAAGTTTGGCAGTGCCCAGTTTAGGAATTCTTGATTTAGGCGCGGTATTAAAAGGCTGGGTAATACAGCCTTCTAGGGTTTTTAAGCCCAATGAAATATCAGCGAGTTGATTAAAAAAATCTAAGGTCTGCGTTGCACTATTACTGGCGGGACGAATATTTAAACTGGCTTTGATCAGTAGTTCTAAATAGAAATTACCACTGTCACCAATACTTTGTTGACCTGCCATCGCCGTCATATGCGTAAGCTGAGTTGCCTGAAAGACAGCTGCCAATGCCAAAGCACGGTTTTGTCTAACATTCAACGCTTGAGTGGGCTGAAAGGGGAACTCCGCCATGCTTCGCTTCCAATGTCCTTAAATAAAATCTGGCTGAGGTGCATTGGTATGGTGAATAACACCACCGCCTAAGCAGACCTCTCCTGAATAAAACACCACACTTTGCCCAGGGGTAACGGCTCTTTGTGGTTCATCAAATTCAACACGAATTCCTTTTTCTGTCTGTTCATCGCGGTAAATTGTACATGCTTGATCCGACTGACGATAACGCGTTTTAGCAGTACATCGGAAACCTGTGCTCGGAATTTCCTGTTCGCCAGCAACCCAATCAATCGACTCACTCCAAAGTTGTGTACTTTGCATGAGTGGATGTTCGTGTCCCTGTCCAATCACCAGTCGATTATTGGCAATATCTTTGTGTAATACGAACCATGCACCTTCTTGTGCACCCTTCATACCACCAATCCCGATACCACCGCGCTGACCCAGCGTATAGTACATTAAGCCGTGATGTTCACCAACTTCTTTACCATTGTCTAAAACAATTTTTCCAGCTTGAGCAGGGAGGTATTGTTTTAAGAAATCACTAAAACGACGCTCACCAATAAAACAGATCCCTGTTGAATCTTTTTTCTTGGCTGTAGCGAGATCTAGTTCTTCTGCGATTTTGCGTACCTGAGGTTTTTCAATTTCACCGACAGGGAACAAGGTTTTATTAATTTCACGACCATGAACTGCATGGAGGAAATAGGTCTGATCTTTATTATTATCTACACCACGTAATAACGGCGCATACGTTTCACCACGTGAGTTTTGCATCGTTGCACCGCGACGCGCATAGTGACCAGTTGCAATAAAATCTGCGCCAAGAGTCATCGCGTGATCGAGGAAAGCACGGAATTTAATTTCTTTATTACAGAGAATATCTGGGTTAGGCGTACGTCCAGCCGCATATTCTGCTAAGAAGTGCTCAAACACACGATCCCAATACTCCATCGCAAAGTTCGCGGTATGTAGTTTGATCCCAATCTTCTCTGCAACGGCTTGAGCATCAGCCAAGTCTTCTAGTGCTGTGCAATATTCCGTACCATCATCTTCTTCCCAATTCTTCATGAAAAGACCTTCAACTTGATATCCTTGTTGAAGTAAAAGCGCGGCAGAAACAGAGGAATCTACACCACCAGACATACCGACGATGACACGTTGTTGCATAGGATTAAGCATCCAAATGAGGGGTTAATGAGGGAGAGAAAGGGTGCTCATAAATAAGCGATAAAGGATATTTTTTGCCAGCGAGGGCATCTTGAACAGCTTTTAAAACCAATGGGCTACGCGCACGTGCTGATTCTTGTAGTTCATCTACATTCATCCATACCGCAGCAACGATGCCTGTATCGAGTTCCGCATTTTCTTCAACTGAAGTGACATGTGCCAAGAAGCAAAAACGGTAATAGGTACGATCAGGAAACATCGGTGGCGTATAGGTATAAATACCGAGTAAGTGATCAACTTCAACATGATGACCTGTTTCTTCTAAGGTCTCACGAATTGCTGCTTGGATAATGGTTTCATCACATTCAACATGACCAGCAGGTTGATTAAACACGGTATGTACATAGCCCTCGCTGTGTTCTTCGACAAACAGAAAGCGTCCGTCTTTTTCGACTACAGTGGCGACTGTGACATGAGGTGTCCAAGCGGTCATAGAAAGCACCATGATTTTAAAAAACGTATTCTACAAAATTTGGGGCTTTTTGGCTATGGTGAAGTTTTTCATTTGGGCACAATGATTTCAGGTTGAATTTCAAGTTTTGCTGCTTTTCGTGAGAATTTTTTATCGTCAAATGAATAGATTTTTTCACAAGCCGAATAACTTACTAAATGTATAGCATCAGCAAAGTCCAGACCTTTTTCATAATATTGTAAGGCTTGCTTTATATTTACTTCATCTTCAACTTTGATGTGGCTTAAAGTCGATACATGTTCAAACACACTGGAAATTTGTTGACGATTAAATTGATAAAATCCACGCATTACCCATTCAAACTCTAATAATACTGTTTTTGCAACGTATAGTTGTTCAGTCGATTCAATGATGTCTTTTGCCAGTAATCGCTGCTTCTGCGCTTCATTATCTGATTGATCTTCTATGTAGTAGCGGGCAAGAATATTAGTATCTAAGCCAATCATTTTGATAATAGACTCGCAACATCAAAATCTACAGGAACAGGGTTTTTATTCGATTTGAGCATGCCAAAACCCGTATTTGATCTATTTTCATTTTTTGCTTGTAGTGCTTGCTCTAATAATTTTGCTAATTCCTCAGATTCAAGTAAGCCCGCTTGTTCTGCTTTTTTAACTAATTCATCAGGTAAATGAATGGTTAAAGATGTCATGGTACACCTCACGTTTATTTTTTATAAGAATCGTTGATTATTTGATCATAACATAGTCTCTTTTATTAGTGAGTTGCATCTTTATAATCATTCTTCACTTTTACATAATTCTGCGCCGAATAAGGTAAAAATGCTTTCTCTTTATCTGTGAGAGGGCGGACTTGCTGTACTGGGCTACCGACATACAAATAACCGCTTTTTAAGACTTTACGGGGTGGAACTAAACTACCAGCACCGATCATCACGTCATCTTCAATAATCACGTCATCCAAAACAACGGTATTAATTCCGATTAAGATACGATTACCAATGGTACAACCATGTAAAGTCACATGATGCCCAACAGTCACATCCTCACCAATCACTAAAGGCGAACCATTTGGTTTAGATTGATTTTTATGGCTGACATGCAACATACAATGATCTTGCACATTACTGTTTTTGCCAATCTGAATCGAGTTCACATCGCCACGAATCACGGCAAATGGCCATACTGAAACATTCTCAGCTAATTTGACATCACCAATCACGACAGACATGTCATCAATATAACAGCTTGAATCAATATCAGGTGTTTGGTCTAAATAAGCGCGAATGTTCTTGGTCATAAGGGGTGTCAACATAAAAGATAGCGGAATTATAAAATAAAAAAGCACTCAAACTAAATAGTCAGAGTGCTTAATTCGCTTATTTAAAAAATCAGGATTTAGAATAAGTTACCAAAGAATAATTTAATATGATCAATCATACGTGCAAAGAAACCTGCTTCTTCGATCGGTTTTAACGCAACAAGTGGTTTTTCAGCAATCACTTTACCATCAAGGCTAGCAACCAACTTTCCAATGACTTGACCTTGAGCCAGAGGTGCATTGAGTTGTGGTTGTACCACGAGCTGAGTTTTGATTTTATCAGCTTGTCCTTTTGGCATGGTGACATTGAAGTTTTCAGCTAAGCCAATTTGAACGTCATCTTCTTTACCAAACCAAACTTTTGCTTTGGCAATGGCTTGGTTAGCAGGCTGCACATTTGCAGTTTCAAAGTTTGCAAAGCCCCAAGAAAGGAGCGCACGCGTTTGATTGGCACGTTCGTTCATGCTTGGTGTGCCGAAGATCACTGAAATCAAGCGCATTGGACCACGTTTACTTGAGGTGGTTAAACAGAATCCTGCTTCATTGGTATGACCTGTTTTTAAACCATCTACACTTGGGTCAGTGTAAAGCAGCGCATTACGGTTACCTTGTTTAATACCGTTATAGGTAAACTCTTTTTCTGAATAAATCGGATAGTATTTTGAGCTATCCTTAATGATATGTTGCGCCAAGATCGCCATATCTTTTGCAGTCGAGTAATGACCTTCAGCAGGCATACCTGTTGAGTTGATAAAGTTGGTATTGGTCATGCCAAGACGTTTAGCTTCTTGGTTCATCATATGAGCAAATGTACCTTCATTGCCCGCGATATGTTCAGCCATTGCTTTTGATGCATCATTACCAGATTGAACAATGATGCCACGCAGCATTTCAAGCACAGTTGCAGAACCATTTAATGGGACATACATACATGACTCAGCACTACTTCCACGACACCATGCCGATTCGTTCATGCGGACCTGTTCTTCTTCGGTCAGTTTGCCTTGAAGTAATTTTTGTTCAATGATGAAACTGGTCATCATCTTGGTCATCGAGGCAGGTGCAAGTTTTTCATTTTCATTTTTTGCAGCGAGGATCTGACCTGTTTCATAATCCATTAATACATAGGATTTATTATTTAATTCTGGTGGAGCAGATAGGACAGTTGCTGCATATGAAAAGCTTGGCAAAAGTAGTAATGCAGCAATAGCGCTTTTTCTAGTCATTCTAGGTGGTTCCAATATCTTGTATGGTACGGATGAGCCTAGCATTTTAGGATAAAGCAAAGCCGACTTCTATGGGGGAAGTCGGCTTTTTCATACAGTATTGTAACTAATACATATCGGGGACTTTTATTTGCTCATACCTGATACGTTGATGCGGTTATTTTGAATTAATAATTTCGAACATCTTCGCAAATTTGACGATTCTTTTCATCCGCGGCAGCTTTGGCATCTTTACGCGCTTCGACGAGGAATTTTTGGAAATCTTTTGCTTTTGCACGTTTATTTAGGGCGTCAACGGCTTTAGATTCTTTTGGTAAATATTCTTTGACCAAGCGTTCGTAGCCTTGTGTAAACTTCTTATCTTCGTCAATTAAACTTGGACAAATTTCAGAAAGCACATAAATTGCAGCTAACTCTTCTTGCGTTGTTGTTTGCGACATAGGAGTCACTTCAATGTTTTCTGACTCATGTTTTGCATTTGCTGCATATGCAACTGGTGTTAAAGCACTTGAGGCAATAAGCAATGATAAACCTAGTGTTTTAAAAACATTTTTCTTCATAACAAACCAAACTCAAATTAAGACTTAAACAATTTGAATAACTTATAGCATAGAAGAAAAATAAAATTGTATATTTGCTGTAGGGAAAGTGGAGGAAATGTGGTTTTAAAGACTCGGTGTGTTAAACCGCTGCGGCACTTTAATAATTGATTCATCTTCGAAAATTAAAGAGTTTAATCGCTAGGTTGAGTTGCTTTTGGTCTTGGCTTGACTTGCGATTTATTCTACGACATGATTAAAAAACAATCAAAATATAACGTCTGATGAGACTAACTTTTCAGAATGTTTCAGCAGATGAGCAATCTAAATAATAAATATGTGGCGTTGTGGTCACTCTGCGCAAGCTTCGTTTTTCACAGCAGCAGACTTTGAGTCTAGTAGCTACGCAAGCCTGTTAGGGATCACAGGAGTGCTACTTGATAAGGAGCAGGATATGACGACCAAATTTGAGGGCGGGATTGACATCGCGCTGAAGTTACCACCACATCAATTCGAAGCGACTGTTGCTTTTTATCGTGATGTTATCGGTCTAAAGCAAATTACAGAAAAGGGAGCGGACGTAGGCTTCGAATTCGGTCCAGTCAAATTGTGGATTGATATCGCGCCAGAGATGAGCCAAGCCGAGATTTGGCTAGAACTATTTACGGATGATTTTACTAAGGCCGCTAAATATCTTAGTGATGCTGGTGTTGTTCGTTGCGATGCAATTGAACCATTGCCAGAAGGGTTCCGAGGGGGATGGATTACAAATCCAGCCAACATTATTCATATGGTTCGTGAGCCAGATGCTTGGTAATTTCATTGTATTTTTAAGTTGCCAGAGTTGAACTAAATGTGGTTTTAAATCGACCTCTATCATCATTATTTGCCCTTTTATTTCTCCTATGAGGTGAAATAAAAGGGATGTATGCATGTATGAAAGAAGTTTAATATTTAAAACCACAAATAGACGATTCTATTACGATTCAAAATCTACGACTTCTTGGCACACTGTCTTTTGCTCAGCTCGGTCAACTTCTTTTGTCGCTTCTCGTGCATCTTTTAACAAATCTTTGAACTCGGCATCTTGCTGCAAGCTTTCAAGTGAAGCTGATTTGTCTGAATAGCCACTTAAGTAAGACGCTATGATGGTTTTAATGTTCTGGTCGAACTGGGCATTTTTACCGATCAATTTTGGACACATTTCGATCAGCACTTGCGCATTGGCGATATCATCTTTGATCAATGCATTTGCTTCTTGAACTGAAACCGCTTCATTTGCATAAATTGCTTGCGCTGTTAAAAGTGAGAAAGCAACCCCAAAAACTCGAATAAATTTAGATAAATGTCTCATGATTGTATAAATTTCTAATACTATGAAGTAATAAATATATATAATTCAATGAATAATTCAATTGAAAAAACTGTGTAGTAGACGGGCTATTGACATGCTATCAATACATGGTTGAAGTAGCAGCAAGCGCGAATGAGAGAGACTGGATTTTAGTGAATATTTTAATTGCAAATGATGATGGTGTATTCGCACCTGGGCTCCAAGCTTTGGCTTTAGCATTAAAACCTTTAGGTCGAGTTGTTGTGGTTGCCCCTGAAAGTGAGCGGAGTGGTTACTCAAGTGCATTGACCTTAGATCGTCCTTTACGTCCTATTCAGATTTCCGAAGATGTTTGGGCGGTGAATGGCACACCTGCAGATTGTGTTTATTTATCCACCAATGGGCTTTTTGATTTCGAATTTGATCTGGTGGTCAGTGGTATCAATAATGGAGCGAATTTGGGTGATGATGTTTTATATTCAGGCACTGTGGGCGCAGCGTTTGAAGGGCGCTTAATGAAACATCCTGCTATTGCAGTTTCATTAGCAGGAGCAAATGTACGCGCATACGACCACCCTCAACAATATGCACAAGCAGCACAGTGGGTGCATGATTTTATTGCTCAAGGCTTGCCAATTTTACCGCCACGTCATATTTTCAATATTAATATTCCTGATGTTAAACAGATCAAGGGCACTCAAATTACTTATCAGGGACGCAGAGCGCAGTCAAAACCGATTAGTAGTCATGTTGACCCACGGGGGCGTCAAGTTTATTGGATCGGTCTAGCCGGTGAGGCAGTAACTGATCCTCAACAAGCTTCGAGTCAGATTCAGTCAGACTTCTTTGCTGTTTCAAGTGGATATGTCAGTGTCACACCTATTCAAATGGATGCAACCAATTACACAGTGTTAGATAATTTGCATAATCATGTGAATGGTAAATAACTTGAATGTTATAACTTTGTGAAGATCGTGCGTGAATGCTCGTTTTTTCTCACTTTTTTGGTACTCTAAGGCGCAAATAGATTAAGGATTTTTCGATGAGGGCGAAGATGCACTTAAACCATGTCTCGATTTTTCATTCACAAAAAATGATCAAAACAATCGTATTGTCTATGGCGGTTGCAACAGCGGCTGTTGTAACAGGTTGTGCATCTAAACCACAGGTGAGCGGTGGTGCAAGTTATACACACGCACCCAACTATTATACTGTTCGCTCTGGTGATACTTTGAGTGGTATCGCAAATCGTTATGGCATGAATTATTTAGATATTGCTGCGCTCAATGATATTGCGCCGCCATATCGAATTTATGTCAACCAATCATTGCGCTTGAAAGGTTCAGCTGCGCAGCGGACTACATCGACGCAAGCGATGGCGCAAACAGCTCCGATTCAGCGTCAAAGTGTCAATTTACCGACCCAACGACCTGTTAGTCCACCAACCCAAACAGTTACACCACCGACCCAACGACCTGTTGTTCCAGTCGTGCCTGTCAACCCGCCATCTACTTTAGCCTCTGGCTTACGTTGGGTTAAACCATCAAATGGTCCAATTATTCAAACTTTTAATTTGGCAAGTAATGTAAAAGGCACACGTTACGGTGGCAATGTAGGTGATCCAATCTTTGCTGCTGCAAATGGTCAAGTGGTCTATGCTGCGGATGGCTTGAAAGAATATGGCAATTTGGTCTTGGTTAAACATGTTGATGGTTATATTACTGCCTACGCGCACAACAGCAAAATGTTGGTCAAGAGCGGCGACAATGTGACTGCTGGACAAAAAATTGCAGAGATGGGTTCTTCAGGGGCATCACGTGTCATGTTGGAGTTCCAAGTACGGTTGGATGGTAAGCCAGTTAACCCAACAACAGTACTCCCTAACTAGTTTCATAACGTAAACAAACCCTCAACAAATTGTTAATAATCTCTAGTCTAACAATAGACTTCTCTGTATACTTATTATGTTTGCTTTTATTAGAACAATAAGCATATTAATAAATTGAGAGGGAAGTTTATGTTAGATCAATTGCGTGCAATGGGGGTTTTTGCTTGCGTTGTAGAAAAAAGCTCTTTTAGCGGAGCCGCCCGGGATTTAGGAATAACAACAAGTGCGGTCAGTCAACAAATTCGTTCATTAGAACAAGAAATGGATGTCACATTACTTCATCGCTCAACAAGAAAACTCAGTCTTACAGAGGCTGGACAGGCATTCTTTTTTAGTTGCCAAGAAATGTTGGCTGCGGCTGAGCGTGGCAAAATTAGAATCAATGAGTTGCGTGATGATTTGGTCGGCGATTTACGTATTGCAACTACGCCTGAGCTAGGTGCATTACATGTCGTTCCAGCACTTTCTCATTGGATGTCAGCGCATAAGGGTCTAGCTGTTCATTTTGAAGCAGACCATCGCTATATTGATTTGATTGAAGAACGTATTGATATTGCGATACGTATGAGTTTAAAAGTTGATGATCCCCAACTAACGATTGTTCCTTTAGCGCGTGTCGATCAGGTTTTAGTTGCATCGCCTAGCTATTTGAACCAAGCACCCTCAATTACTCATCCGCAAGATTTATGTCATCATGAATTATTGCCCATTACTTTGATGCAAAACGTTCAGCACTTTTCATTTCGTCATGGTTTAAGTGGTGATGTCGTGAATGTTGATATGAAAACACGTTTGGGCACAAATAATGTTTTTGTAGCGAAATCACTGTGTCAACAGGGGCTTGGGATCGCGCGTATTTTATATATGGATGTTCAAAAAGAACTGATCAGCGGTTCGTTGGTTGAAATCTTACCAGATTGGCAACTGCCTGTTTATACCTTACAAGCACTCACATCCAAACGTGAACAATATCCAGTAAAAGTACATCGTTGTATTGATGCACTTAAACAGTATTTTGCTCAACTACCCGGTGGACGTTCCTTACAGGGTGTTGCTTAAGGCGATTGAAATTTCATAGCTTCGAGATTTAAAAAAAGCCATGCTCCTCAAGGGAACATGGCTTTTTCTTTATTTACGTCGCTTTTTAGTGAAGGGTTTGAGTGTTTTAGTCTCGGCTAAAACCTCCTCAGATGCTTTAGTTGTACTGGTGTCTTTCTTGCTTTTTTTCCGCTTTTTCTTTTTCTTTGGTGTTTCATCCTCAACGGCATCACCATCTTCGATCGCTTGCCAATATTCCAGTTGTTCCATTACGGCAGCATAGATGGAGTTTTTACTATATCTTCCTTTCTTGTCTAATGTCCCCACTGGGCGCGCCATTAAGATCTCTAAGGCTTGATCAATGGTATCAATCGCATGTACATGGAATTGACCCGCTTGAACAGCCTCACTTACGTCTTGACGTAGCATCAGATGTTGCATATTTTGGCGTGGAATAATCACCCCTTGTTTGCCAGTTAGACCTTGCAACTTACATGCATCATAGAAACCTTCAATTTTGGCATTGACACCACCAATGGGTTGAACTTGACCAAGTTGGTTCATCGACCCTGTAATTGCCCAAGATTGATCAATTGGGATCTGGCAGATCGCCGAGATTAAAGCTGACAATTCCGCAACGGTGGCACTGTCACCATCGACTTGTCCATAGCTTTGTTCAAAAGCGAGTGCCGCAGAGAAATGTAGAATTTGCTCACGCCCAAAATGTGCTTTGAGGAAACTAGACATTAGCAACACACCTTTGGCATGAAGTGAGCCACCTAACTCTACGCTACGTTCAATATCTAGAATATCGCCGCCACCTTGGTAAACTGAAGCAGTGAGGCGAGAAGGCAAGCCAAATTCAACATCAGCGTAGTGAATCACGGAGAGGGCATTGATTTGACCTAGACGATGTCCTGAGGTTTCGATCAATTGCGTGCCACGCGATAAATCCTGCCAGTACAGCTCACGGAGATAGCCCAAGCGATATTGGCGATGATGCAGGGCTTGATTGACGTGATGATTGGTGACTAGCTTGTCATCCGCTTTAAAAGCATGGTGATGGGCTTCTCGAATGAGATCACCAAGTGTTGAAGCATGTAATGACAAGGAGCTTTGATCTTCAGCTTGGCGACTAGAGTCTGTCAACAATGCGGCCAACGCAGAACGATCAAAGGGCAATAGCTTATCTGCTTGAACATAGTCGGCGATCAATTGCATGTAAGCCTGTTCGTTACTGTCATTACGTTGTAATGTATCTGTGAAGTCAGCACGAATCTTAAAGACACTACCAAGCTCAGGCTCTATTTCTAAAATTTCATAATAAATTTCAGGTTCTGCCAGTAAAACCACTTTAATATCTAAAGGAACTGCCGCGGGTTCAATCGAAATGCTACCTGTTAAAGTCAGCATGTGTTCCAAAGACGAAAGCTTGAGTTTTCCTGATTTTAAGGCACGTTTTAAACCTTGCCATGCGTACGGTTGTTCAAGTAAATGCTCAGCTTCGAGTAATAGAAAACCACCATTGGCGCGATGCAATGAACCAGGACGGATCAAAGTGAAATCTGTGGTAATAGTGCCATTATGGGTTAACTGTTCGACATGACCCAATAAATTGTAATGGGTTGGGAAGTCTTCAAAAATGACAGGCGCACCACTGTTTGGCTTGTTTGATGTAATTACATTTGCTTGATAGCGCGCAGGCACGCGATTGAATAAAGCAGGGGTAAAATCATCTTCCTCTTGTTCTAAAATAAGCTCAACATTATTAATAATGTCATCAGCATATTGTTTTAAGTATTGTTCGAGATGTTCGACCTCTTTATGTCGGCTTAGAATCTGGTTGATCCTTGGCATTACTACTTGCGCTGCAATGTCTCGATTTAAGGTCGAAACTTGATCCCGTGCGTCATCCTCTAAATCGCCTAAGTGTAGACCTAAACGTTCTAGTTTTTTCTCCATATAGCGGAGATTTGATTTGATATCCGCTCGTTCTTGGCTGGTGAGCGTATTTAGGTCATCTTGTGTTAACTCGTGATATTCATCATTTTTGAGTAACATCGGAATAAAGACATGTTTGTCATTACGAGAAATGAGCTTTAAATCCAGTTCTTCACCTTCTTTGGTGAGTTCAACCAATGCCTGTTGTTGTACTTCGCCTGTGTCTTGGCGAATGCGCTCAATACGATTGTGATAACTCTCTGCGCTAAAGCGACGTTCCAATTGCTTTAAGCTGATTTGCCATGCTTGTTGTAGTGCATTTTGGAACTTTGTACCTTGACCTGCAGGAAAACGCAAAGCAAGCGGCTGTCTTGGGTTTTTGAAATTATTAACATAGACCCAATCATCAGGAGTCGGCATGGTTTTGGCGTGTTGCTGTAGTAAACGTTTAATCATGGTACGTTTACCCAGTCCAGCTGTTCCCACTGCAAAAATGTTATAACCCGAATAAGGGAGTGAAATCCCAGCCTCAACTGAAGCACGCGCACGATCTTGACCTAAAAAGTTATTTAGCGGTTTTATGCGTTTAGTAGAGCTTGGGATTTTGGCTAAATCTGGAATATGCGTTAGTTGGTCAGCGCGCAAAGCTGTATTTATCAGTGTTGGTTGTATATCGGGTTGTTCAAAAGCATTTGGAAAAATATTGGTATTTGCTTTAATCGTGTTTGTTGGTGTTAGAGATAAAGTTGTTGCAGTCATTTGGTCGAGTTTTTGGGTCACTATTGCTATCCAACAAAGAAACGAAAGTTAAGTAATTAAAGGTATACAGTTTTGGGTCTAAAGATCAAGCGAACTTGTGTTTTTTATCGACAAAACAAAACAATGATTGCATAAAGCAACTTGCAAGCTGAGGCAAGAAACGATTGAATAGGCACATTTGAACATTTTGGAAAATAATAAGCAATGACGACTCAAGCCTCTGGTTGGGCGGCTGCATTTAAAGCATTTTTAGATCGCCGTGCGCTGATTATGTTTTTTCTTGGTTTTTCAGCAGGTATACCGATCCTTTTAATTTTTTCTAGCTTATCTTTATGGCTAGGAGAGGCTGGTATTGATAAAACTGCGGTGACGTTTTTTAGTTGGGCGGCATTGGGCTACTCATTTAAATTTGTTTGGGCGCCATTGATTGATGAGTTGCCAGTTCCATTTTTGACCAAAACATTAGGTCGTCGCCGTGCTTGGCTGTTGATTGCACAATGTCTCATTATTTGTGCGATTTGTATTATGGCTTTTTCTGACCCTGCACTGGGGCAAAGCTATTTAATTCAAATGGCAGCAGGTGCGGTATTGTTAGGCTTCTCTGCGGCAACTCAAGATATTGTGATTGATGCATATCGTATTGAGTTGGCTGAAACAGAAATGCAAACAGTATTGGCATCGACTTATAATGCAGGCTATCGTATTGGGATGATCGTTGCAGGTGCAGGTGCTTTATTCTTGGCTGCTTATTTGGGTACAGCTAAAGGCAACTATATCTACGAAGCTTGGAAATATACCTATTTGACCATGGCTGCTGTCATGGTGATCGGGATTGTAACCACACTGGTCGTACGTGAGCCACTAGTCAATCGTATTTATAAAAACTATAAGAAAACAGATTATTACCGTTTGGTGTTTGTCTTTTTTATCGCAGTCGCCACATTTGTGCTGACTTATATCTATTCTGGTCAACTTACACAGGCTTTGATTCAAGCAACAGCGATTAAAGACACAGCAGCATTATTTGGCTTAGAAGCTTTGCGGTTTTTAACAGCCACAGCCTGTGCTTTATTGATCGGTTTTGGACTGGTCAAAATGGGTGTTGTAAACCAACAGATGGCGAAAGAAACATGGGTCGCGCCGATTCTAGATTTCTTTAAACGTTATGGCGTGAAACTCGCGTTGGTGTTGTTATTGCTTATCGGCTTTTTCCGAATCTCTGACATTATCGCAGGGGTAATTTCCAATGTGTTCTATCAAGACTTGAACTTTAGTAAAGAGCAGATTGCTGAAGCAGTTAAAGTTTATGGTGTCTTGTTTAGCTTAGTTGGTGGTTTCTTAGGTGGTTTGCTGGCACAACGAATGAATATCATGAAGTTGATGTTTATCGGTGCAGTGCTTGCAAGTTCAACCAATTTGATTTTTATTGGCTTAGTAAAATCTGGAAAACCATTAGATCAGGTTCATGTCCAAGTCGGCAACCAGTCTTATCAAGTACCAACGGATGAAGTGGGTTTCTGGAAGTTACAAGTGCCACCCGCTGTTTTGAGTGAAGCGAACAAAGTTGAAGTCACTGCATCTTATCTCGATAAAGTGCATGAAAAACCGATCTCGATTTCACAACCTTATTTGGTTGGAGATGCACAAAAACCACAAATTCAGATGTTGCCCATCACTAGTAATAATGAAATCACTCTACATGAGCAATCGGGTAGTATCGTGGTGAGAGGACAGTATTTTGGTGAGCCATTAACCGCGACACAAAAAATTGTGGTTGATTTGGATGGTCAAAACTTTGATGCAAAACTAGATCGAAATGGTGTTTTTAGCACCGTGATTGAAGCGAAACAATTGCTTTCTTCGCCATCTAAGCAACTTGATGTTACGGTGTTGGATGGCGATCAGTCGATATTATCTATATCGCATGGTTATCAGTCGAATACTAACCACAGCATTGGAAATGAAATTGATGTGAATATTGATCCTTTACCACTGATTAATCCTCAGTCTACTCAAGATGTCGAAATCAAGGGTAAAGTCATTAAACAGTATAGTTCTTTGTGGTTGTATTTTGCGATTGTGGTGGATAATCTTGCTGCAGGTTTGGCTGGCGCAGCATTTATTGCGTTCTTATCGAGCCTAACCAGTGTTTCTTTTACTGCGGTTCAATATGCTATTTTTAGTTCATTAATGACATTAACACCGAAATTATTGGGTGGCTATTCGGGCACGATGGTCAGCAATATGGGCTACCCGAATTTCTTTTTAATGACGACTTTGATTGGGGTACCAATTTTAATCCTCGTGGTTTGGGTTGCAAAGCTGTTACGCGAGCATGAAAAACCATCAACACAACAGACAGGTGAATAACGATGCGCATGTTACATACGATGCTACGTGTAGGTAATTTAGAACAATCTTTAAAGTTCTACACTGAGGTACTTGGTATGAAATTGCTACGCCAACGCGACTATGAAGAAGGGCGTTTTACCCTTGCTTTTGTTGGCTATGGCGATGAAGAAAACAATACCGTACTTGAGTTAACTCACAATTGGGATACTTCGAGCTATGAGCTTGGTAATGCTTATGGACACATCGCGATTGGTGTAGAAGATGCTTATAAGGCATGTGAAGACATCAAAGCGCGTGGCGGAAAAGTGGTGCGTGAAGCAGGTCCTATGAAGGGCGGTGTAACGGTTATCGCTTTTGTTGAAGACCCAGATGGTTATAAGATTGAGTTAATTCAACAGGATCAAAATGCACGTAATAACTAATTTGAATTCATCTTAAGCTGAAGATTTCTCATTTAAAAGCGCTAGCATTATTTATATAGCCCAGTATGATATGTCGATCAAATGGTCAACAATATTGTATTGGGCTTTATTGTAATTAGTGGGTGAGTAGGAATAAGATATGTTCAAAATTTTGGCATTGGATCGTTTTACATTACTCTTGGTTGCGATGGTTGTACTTGCAACATTTTTACCAGTTTCAGGCCAGATTGCATCTTATTTTAATATTCTCACAACCGTTGCTATTGCGATACTTTTCTTCTTACACGGTGCAAAGTTGTCGCGTGAAGCTGTGGTTGAAGGCATGTTGCATTGGAGAATGCATGCTCTCGTCTTTGCGTTTACCTTTCTACTTTTCCCAGCAATCGGCCTCATGGCCCGACCAATCTTAGAGCCGCTTTTGGGACAGCAGTTGTATTGGGGTTTTCTGTTTATGTGCTTTCTGCCATCAACAGTACAATCTTCGATTGCATTTACCTCGATGGCCAAAGGCAATGTCGCAGGTGCTGTGTGTAGTGCATCATTTTCCAATATCATTGGTATGATTATTACCCCTATTTTAGTCAGCTATTTTATTCTTGGACAAAGCCAACATGGTTTTGATCCAACCCAGTCAATTATTCAAATCACACTATTATTATTGGTTCCATTTATATTAGGTCAAATATTACGCCCTTATATTTTTCCTGCAATGCTCAAACGACCAAGTTTGGTCAAGGTCTTTGATCAAGGCTCTATTTTAATGGTGGTTTATGGGGCGTTCAGCAGTGCCGTGGTTGCTGGGTTGTGGCAGCAAGTGAGTGGGTTAACACTATTGTATTTGATCCTTGCATGCTCAGTTTTGCTCACCATTGTGATGCTATTGGCTTTCTATCTACCAAAGTGGCTTGGTTTTAATCAAGCGGATCAAGCGACAATTTTCTTTTGCAGTTCAAAGAAGACTTTGGCGAGTGGGGTGCCTATGGCGCAAATTTTATTTATAGGACAACCTTTAGGCATGA
This sequence comes from Acinetobacter sp. 3657, assembly GCF_031456775.1. Lineage (NCBI taxonomy): Bacteria > Pseudomonadati > Pseudomonadota > Gammaproteobacteria > Moraxellales > Moraxellaceae > Acinetobacter > Acinetobacter sp. 3657. The sequence goes on from NZ_JAVDVH010000001.1 coordinate 48,589, forward strand.
TTGTTTTACCAATTATGATCTTTCATCAAATCCAGTTGATGGTTTGTGGGATAATTGCCAATCATTGGTCGAAAACAAGACAAGAATAATTCGCTAAATCTATTTTGTTGGCGTATAATGCTCGGCACTTGTTGGCTTTGCTCTGACCTTTAGAGTCTCGGTGAGTCAAAAGAAATGGTCTGTTGTGGTGTTGATCTGCAAGTGTAAAACACTTTGCTTTCCTCATTTTGAGAGTGATCAATTGCGATAACAGCTTAAGCCTTTCTTACTAATTAGGAGCATCGAGCATGCGCGCCGATATTCATCCAAAATACCAAACTTTAGTTGCTACTTGTTCATGTGGTAACGTTATTGAAACTAAATCTGCTTTAGGTAAAGAAACGCTTTATCTTGACGTATGTTCAGCTTGCCACCCATTCTATACTGGTAAACAAAAGAATGTGGATACTGGCGGCCGTATCGACAAATTCAAACAACGTTTTTCTGGTATGTCACGTTCTATCAAACGTTAATATCAAGAAAACAAAAAACGGGCAATATGCCCGTTTTTTTGTGTCTGTATTTTTTAAATCTCTCCCAACCTTCCTTTTAAAAAGAGAGGAGAAGTCCCCCTTTATCAAAGGGGGATTCTAAAAGTATTTAATAGATCAATTACATACTAGGGGGGGTTATTGATCTTGTACGTCAGTTAAACGATCAAGTTTCTTCTGAAAGTAATTGCCTTGTAAGAAACGACTCTCTACATTCCATGCATTTGCAAATAAGTTCATGTCATTTAATTCATTTAAGAATATTTCAACAGGTTTCTGGGCAATGAAATGCAGTACCTTTTCTTGTAAAGCGACCATCTCTTTATCTGATGCGAGCATTTTCGATAATGACGGGTGAAAACTGACGTATTGGGTGTCAATTTGCTGAAGAATCGTATCGCTATAAATAGAGTTGCCAAAACCACGAATAGCAACCTCAGCACCATATTGGCGAAGTAAAGCGATTTGCGGCTGTGCCTGTGTTAGGTTCTGTTGCAGAGCTTGCTCGGAGAACTGCAAAATAATTGGATGGGCTTGTTTGCTTCCAATAATGGTCAATAATTTTGCAACTAATTCAGGAAGCTTTTTATCACTTAATAGGATGTGATGGTTCAGATTGATAATCAGTTTTGCTTTTGGATATTGGGTAATGAAATTATGTAATTGTTTACATGCTTCTACCAATATCCAGCGGTCTAATTGAACGGACAGCTCAGGATCATCTTTTAAATCAGCAAGATCGCTTAAATCCTGCCATTGGTTATTATGTATAAACCCACTGGAAACTTCGTAGGTATGGGTGTATTGATCTTGTTTGTCATAAGTTTGCTGATATTTTAGATGAATATCACCTGTATCTAATTTCTGTTTTAGTTCTTGTAATAGGCTGATTTGAACCGTTTTAGGGATATGTTCAGTGGTTAAACCGATATTGGTATCAATCTTCGGCGTGTTAAAGACAGGTAGCGCCAGTAAGAATGCTTTAGAAAGTATGCGTTCAAAATGAGCTTCGTCTGGAATCTGTTTGGTCAGTTCACAATAGCCCAATTTTAAATGTAATGGGAAGTTGTATTGTTCAGTGATCAGTAGTTGTGGCTTTTGTAGACCATTCAAACTAATCAATAACGAGTTTAATACCACTTTGGATTCTGCTTGGAATAAAGCCACATAAAGTGCAGTATCGACTTGATATACAGGAACGCTCACTTGTTCTTTAATGAAGTTTGGAATATTGGAGAAATAGGCTTTTGTCGCGTGCCAATCCTTTTGAAAAACTTCATTTGGACAGTTATTTAGACTAAAGAGTACCAGTGCATTTGAATTGGCTGGGTGGTTTGTGAGTTGGCGGTTAATTTGTTGGAAGGCATTAAACAAACTCGAGCTCTTTTCAGTTGCTGTGGTATTTGGAGCCGTAGCAGCTACAGATTGTTGTGTTGTCTCACATTCAATATTGAGTTGGATTTCATCTTCATTGCCAGAAGGGAGGAACTCAACGTGTAGCGGATTATTTTTTATGACTGGATTCTGAGTAAGTAGTTCAAAGCGTGCTTGTTCAAACTGCCCCTGTGAAATTTTCTTGAAACGTAACTTAAACTGACTCAAATCTTCAGGCTGTAAAACATCAAGAATCGGTAAACCAACTAGATCGTCTGCACGGTCAAAACCAAATAGCGTTGCGTATTCAGCATTTACTTCGATATGAATACCTTCTTGTAAGATCGCAACGGCTTTGTGGCTTTCTGCAACTAGAGATTGGGCTTGGGTTTGAGCTGCTTCTAATTCACTTAATAAACGATGCTCAGCTTGAACCAAACGACTATAGGAAAGTGTGCGAACGATGTTGATGTAAAACTTTTCTGGGGATTCAAGATTCAAGACATCATAAATACCTTTATGAATATAGGTCTGATATTGTTCAGCCTGATAATCATCTGGCTCAAGTAATAAAACCGGTAAGCTAGGCTGTGCTGAGGCTTGAATGAGCGATAGGGTTTGTTCAATCTTTAAATCGTATGCACGACCAAAAATTACAATATCCCAAGCTAAGTTCAGTTGCTTTTCAAATGCTTTAAGGTCATCAAGTAGGGTTGCTTGAATTTGATGATCTTGAGCCGCAAATAATGCCGAAATTTGATTATACCGTAATTGATTATCATCAATGATGAGTAAACGAGTTTCAGTCCGTTTTAGTTTTTTAGAGAGTAAAGAATTTCTCACTTCAATGCTTCCCATAAGTCTTGATCAATTTTATCCATATTTTTTTGTGCCATAAATCGACGAAGAACAGGTTGTTCTTCATCATTTAGTAGTTCAAATTCGAACTGAACAAAACTTTGGGTAATGAGTTGCGCGTTTAATAAATACACTTTGACTTCCTCTTTCCCCAATCTTAAATGAACAGCTTGGTGTTCCCGAAAAATTTGCGAACCTGGTAATATTAAAGTTGTTTTGGTTTCATCCAAATTTTGGTTTTTTAATAAAAGTGCTGGATGGTAATTACTGATATGCAGATCGGCTTGGATGCGTGCAGCACAAGGGAAAATTTCTTGTGCTAGTACTTCCAAACCCAGTTCTAAGCTTTTCTCCGAGGACTGTTTGAGCCAGCGAATCACACCACCACGCCAATGTCCATGTGAGGTTTCTTTGACGAGAATATATTCACCTGTTCTTAAGTTCTTGGGTGCATCTCCAGACCACTTAATACGATAACCATTGACACTAATATCCAATATATCTGCCTGATATACCGTTTTACTTTCACGGTTTAAGCGCTGAATCGCAGATTCTTGGTTTTCTGTTGTGTTCTTTTTGTCCCACGCCGACATGAACCTTGATTCATTCTGTAGTCCATAACTATGATCTAAAAACAATGTTTCTGAAAAGTTCTTTGCTTTGGAAAGATAAAAATGTGCGGTCAAAAGACCAAAACAAATATGCAGTTGAGCGTTGTATTCATAACGTTCATGGCGACGCTCTGCGATGGTTCCTAAAATCGTCTGCACATGAAATTTTAAAGCAGGGGTGAGATAGACCTTTTCATTTTTGGATACGTATTCCGCATTTTTATGCAGAGTGGCCGTGACATGATCCAATAGGCTATGCGTACTAATAAAAATATTTGGTAGGAAACCAGAACTTTGCTTTTTATTATAAATCGGTGGGTGATCTTTGCTTGTATCGACCACATATTTGGTTAAGTCTGTTTCTTTGGGTAGAATTTGAACCATCTTCGCCCAGTCAAAACTACACTGGAACAGCGCTTGTATTTCAGATTGGCGAATTTGATTGGTATTAAAAATATCCATCAAAATGAGTTGGGCGTAGGCTTGAGAAATATTGCCTAATGAACTCGATGTCCCGTGAACTTGATCTAAGTTGGTATGGTGATATCTATGTGTAACAGCGGCATCATAGAGTTGATGTGCGATGAGCCATTGTCCTGCAACGGGTTCGCTATACAACATATGTTGTTGGTATAAGAGTTGGGTTAGTTGTTGTAAAGATTGAAACGTTGCCAGTGTTCTTGCTGTTTGCAAGTTCTTCTTTTGATTGAGTGCAAATATAGAGAACTTTTGCTGGTCTAACTGTTCATTGCTACGTCTTACAATATTGATATAAACCGCTGCAAAGTAGCAGCGCAATAACATCGCAAGTTCAATGATATGTTCATTGCGGTCAGAGCTAATCACACCTTGATTGAAAAAATTCTTTTCTAAACTGCCTAAAACATTTTCAATGGTCGGGTGTAGCACTTGGACTAAATCAAAACGCAAAGTTTCAGAACATTCTAACTCGCTCAGTTCTAATAATGCGGCAAAGAGTGCTTTGGATGTATCACCTAATTGCATGATGGATAGATTGGAAATCCATTCATTCAAACTTTTGGTGTTTGTGTCACAAAAACTCAGTTTGTCCCGTCTTAGTACAGTTGGAATTTGAAAAATATCCGAAAAAGCTGTGTTCATCATTGTGTTATCAATCTCAGAATGTTTGAGCCCCAAAAAGCGGTGTTTTATTTTTTTCGCCCGCAATTTCCCTCACAAGTTTTGGAACTAAATATCCCGGTAAACTTGCTAATACATCACTGTATATATGGTCTATCTCTGAAGACCTTAAATCAAAATGTTGAGCACCTTTGACTTTATCTAAAACATGCAGGTAATAAGGCATCACTCTTGCTTCAAATAAACGGCTACTCAACTCAGTCAACGTTTTTGCAGAATCATTCACACCTTTGAGTAAAACCGCCTGATTTAACACGGTAATATGATGTAATGATAACTGTAATAACTTTGAGCAAGTGAAATCATCAAGCTCAGCTGCGTGGTTTGAGTGTACCACTACTATTATGCGTAGCCTACTGTTTTTTAAAATAGAAATCAGCTCTTTATCGATGCGGTTGGGGATAACAATCGGAACGCGTGAGTGAATTCTCAGTATTTTAATTTGAGGGAGAGATGCGACTCGTTCTAGCCATAAAGCGAGTTTTCGGTTACTAAGTGTGAGTGGATCACCGCCACTTAAAATGACTTCATTGATCTTCGGATTTTGCTCAATGTACTGCTTGATCTTGATCCAATCATCATTCTTAGGCAGATTTTCTTGATATGGAAAATGACGGCGAAAACAATAGCGACAGTGAATCGCACACGCGCCAGTGAGGGTAAGTAAAAACCGTGATTGGTATTTGTGTAAAACGCCGGCCATTTGGTTAGCCGCTTCTTCACCTAATGGATCTGTAACGAATGCAGGATGTTCTTCTAGTTCTAAATGATGTGGTAAGACTTGTAGTAGGAGCGGGTCTAAAGGATCGCCTATGTTCATTTTCCCGACGAATGCACGAGGAACACGTAATTTGAACTGCTCAGAGGCGAGGATTGCCCCAGATAATAACTGTTCGGTAGATAGCTCAAGCAGATTTAACAGCTCTAAAGGATCGGTAATTAGATCACTGAGTTGTGATTGCCAGTTTTTCTCTTGATGTAAATAGTTTATCATGCCATACGTAAAAATAGTGTGAGGACTACGCCTGTGTGTTGTAGTCTAGCATTAATAAAGTTGAGTTTTAAGTTTGGAGTGCGCCTTTCATGGCCTATTATTCTACAAATGATTTTAAAGCAGGCCTTAAGGTTATGCTTGATGGTAACCCATGTTCAATCATGGAAAATGAATATGTAAAACCAGGTAAAGGTCAAGCATTTAACCGCGTAAAATTGCGTAATTTACGTTCTGGTAAAGTATTAGAAAAAACGTTTAAATCAGGTGACTCTTTGGAAGCGGCTGATATTGTAGAAGTTGAAATGGATTACCTCTACAACGATGGCGAACTTTGGAATTTCATGGATCCTGTCTCTTTCGAGCAAATCGCTGCAGATAAAACTGCGATGGGTGATGCTGCGAAATGGTTAAAAGACGACTCAAATGAAAAATGTACCATTATGTTATTTAATGGCGTACCTTTGACCGTTAACCCACCAAACTTCGTGGTTCTTAAGATCATTGAAACTGATCCAGGTGTACGTGGTGATACTTCTGGTGGTGGTGGTAAACCTGCCAAATTAGAAACAGGTGCGGTAGTACGTGTTCCATTATTCGTACAGCAAGAAGAAAGCGTTCGTGTAGACACCCGTACTGGTGATTATTTAGAACGTGCATAATCGAATCTAACGATAAGATTATCGAGGGGATGATGAAAATCATCCCCTTTTTTAATGCCAAAGTATTAGATAAATCATCTTTTAAAAACGATAAACTTACGAAGATATTTCCGAAGAGAAAATATAGGTATGGAAAGCCATGTAACAACTAACGAAAAGTTATGTATTTGAGAGGTTCTGAATGGAAACAACACAAACAAAATCATCGCTTCCCTCCAAACTTTTATGGAGTTTGGTTGCCATTGTAGGCGCTATCTCATTTGGGATACTCGCAGTGAGTCGAGGTGAACATGTCAATGCAGTTTGGCTGGTCCTTGCAGCGGTCTGCGTGTATAGCATTGCTTATCGGTTCTATAGTTTATTTATCGCAACTAAAGTTTTTGAGTTAAACCCTAAACGGTTGACCCCAGCGCATCGCTTGAATGATGGTCTGGACTATGTGCCGACCAATAAATACGTTTTATTTGGTCATCACTTTGCCGCAATTGCAGGTGCAGGACCGTTAGTTGGACCTATTCTAGCTGCACAAATGGGGTATTTACCCGGAACAATTTGGCTGTTAGTGGGTGTGGTCATCGCAGGTGCAGTACAAGATTTCTTGGTGTTGTTCATCTCTACCAGACGCGACGGTCGCTCATTGGGTGAAATGGCAAAACAGGAATTGGGCACCTTTGCTGGTGTGATTGTCATGCTGGGTACCTTAGGCGTGATGGTGATTATCCTTGCCGTATTGGCCTTAGTCGTGGTCAAAGCACTGGCCGAAAGTCCATGGGGGGTATTTAGTATTGCGGCAACCATTCCAATTGCACTGTTCATGGGCATATACATGCGCTATCTGCGCCCCGGGAAAATTGCAGAGGTTTCGATCATCGGCTTTGTCTTGATGATGGCGGCAATTGTATTTGGCGGAGATGTGGCAAAACATCCTTATTGGGGTGAGTTTTTTACCTTAACTGGAACACAGCTAACGTGGGGGCTGATTATCTATGGCTTTATTGCCTCAGTGTTACCCGTTTGGTTGCTACTGGCACCGCGTGATTATCTCTCTACATTCCTTAAAATTGGTGTGATCGCAGGTCTTGCAGTCGGTATTTTATTTGCGATGCCTGAGTTAAAAATGCCAGCAGTGACGCATTTTGTTGATGGAACGGGTCCTGTTTTTTCTGGAAGTTTATTTCCTTTCTTATTTATTACCATTGCTTGTGGTGCGATTTCAGGTTTCCATGCCTTGGTTGCGTCAGGCACAACCCCAAAACTGGTGGATAACGAAGTCAATATTCGTGTGATTGGCTATGGTGGTATGTTGATGGAATCATTCGTCGGTATTATGGCGATGATTTGTGCCACTGTTTTAGATCCGGGTATTTATTTTGCCATTAACGCACCAGCTGCTGTTTTGGGAACAAGTGTTGAAACTGCTGCGGAAGCGGTACGAAATTTAGGTTTTGTGGTAACCCCTGAAATGTTGACTGTTTTGGCACATGAAGTGGGGGAAAGCTCGATTTTATCGCGTACAGGTGGCGCACCAACTTTTGCTATTGGTATGGCGCATATCATCTCTGAAATTTTTAATAATCGTTCGATGATGGCATTTTGGTATCACTTTGCGATTTTATTTGAAGCCTTATTTATCTTAACAGCGGTAGATGCTGGTACACGTGCGTGTCGTTTCATGGTGCAAGATACGGTGGGTATTGTTGTTCCAGCAGTGAAAAACTCAAGTTCATTCGTTGGGAACTTAATCGGAACGTTTGTTGCGGTTGCAGGTTGGGGATACTTTGTCTATCAAGGTGTAGTTGACCCTCTAGGTGGTATCAATTCTTTATGGCCTTTATTTGGTATCGGTAACCAGATCCTTGCTTCCATGGCATTGATTTTAGGTACGGTTATTCTATTTAAAATGAAAAAAGAAAAATATGTTTGGGTTACGATTGTACCTACTGTTTTTTTGATCATTACTTCAATGACCGCTGGATGGCAAAAGATTTTCCATGACAATCCTAAAATTGGTTTCCTTGCTCAAGCCAATCGTTTTTCGGATGCGATTGCACGTGGTGAAGTACTTGCACCTGCAAAATCAGTGGCTGAGATGCAAACCATTGTACTGTCAAATCAGATCAATGCAGGGTTGTGCGCGTTCTTTATGATTGTTGCTATTGTGATGATTATTGCCTCGATTGGCGCGATTCGGAGAGCCTTGGCAAGTCCAACACCAACAGCCAATGAAGCACCTGCGGTCTATACCGAAACGCCGATGACTGCAAACAGTATCAAAGGAGAGTGATGATGGATTTTAAAATTGCTCGTAAAGGAAGTGCAGTGATTGTGAAGATCATTAAATTCACCATCTTGTCGCAAAAACATTTGTTATTGTCACCAAGAAACTGGTCGAAAATCGCGATTTTATGGCAGCATTTGCAACAGAGTTTTCGTTTAATGGTCGGTGTCCCTGACTATGAAAATTATGTGCAGCATATGAAAACACACCATCCTGATTTAACCCCAATGGATGCTAAAACTTTTTATCGGCATTGTGTTGATTCGCGCTATCCAAGTGCGGGCGGTGGGATGAAGAAATGCCCTTGTTAGAAATAGAAATTATTTGATTTCTTTGAAAAAAATCTAAAACAGTGTATGTTGATTTATACACTGTTTTATTTTTGGGGGATAGAATAATGTGGGGTCTGGAAAAAGTTTCAGTTCAAGAAAACAATCAGCAAAATCAAAAAATACAACAAGACATTCAGCAGTATGGGCATAAGATCAAAAGTTTTTTGCTCGAAGTGAATCAGCTTATTCTGGATAAACCGCAGCAAACCAAATTGGCGCTGACCTGTTTATTGGCAGGTGGTCATGTGCTGTTTGAGGATTTACCCGGACTTGGAAAAACAACATTAGCCAGTGCATTGGCACGCTTAACAGGTTTGCAGTTTCAACGGATTCAATTTACCAATGACATGCTCGCAAGTGATGTGATTGGGATTAACATGTTTAATCAAAAAGAACATTTATTTGAGTTTAAAAAAGGGCCTATTTTCACGCAAATTTTGCTGGCAGATGAAATCAATCGTTGTAGTCCAAAAACCCAAAGTGCCTTGCTGGAAGCAATGGAAGAAGGGGCGGTCACTGTTGATGGGGTGCATTATGAATTGCCACAACCTTTCTGGGTGTTGGCGACTCAGAATCCACTATTTCAAAGTGGGACATACGCATTGCCAGAGTCGCAACTGGATCGCTTTTTAATGCGTTTATCGCTCGGTTATCCATCACGCCAAGCTGAGAAATTACTCTTACAGCAAAGTTCTCGTCATGTGTTGATTCATCAGCTAGTCGCGGTATTTGACCAAGCCGATATATTGCATTTGCGTTCATTGGCTCAGCAGGTATTTTTAAGTAATGCCGTCTTAAATTATATTTTAGATTTGGCTGCTGAAACACGTAAACAACGTCATGGTCTGTCAACGCGCGGTGTATTGGCACTCAAAGCGGCTTCACAAGCACATGCATTGGTTGAAGGTCGTAGTTTTGTGACCACAGACGATGTACAAGCTGTTTTTGTGGCTGTAGTAGCTCATCGCCTAAGCTTGACCGAAGTGGAGGCAAAACAAATTTTGCCATTGGTTGATGTGTTGTAATTGAGGATAGATGCATGCGAAGTCGCTTCAAGCCTCAGATATTGCAATGGATATCTAAACGATTTCAGATAGAGCACAGCAAAACATTCTTACAAAAAGACATTTTAGTTTTTGTTTATACACAGGGCTTTTTATATCTTGTTTTGATCTTAATTACTTTTATCGCTGGCATTAACTATGGCAATAACTTGATTTTAGGTTTTTGCTTTTTAATGAGTGCAATTTTATGTGTCAGTTTTTATTTAACATTTAAACAGTTACATGCTTTACAGGTTGATGTTGTTGCCACTGAAGTCGGACAAGTGGGGCAGGTTTTAATACTCAAACTTATTCTTAAACAGAAATCGAATGCAGCTCGATATTTACGGATTCAATGGCAAGAACAAGAGCAAAATCTTTATTTAGATCAAAAGCAACAAAGTTTTGAACTTTATTTCCTCCCACAACAACGTGGCGAATATTCTTTTGATGCGATAAAAATCTATTCGACTTATCCATTGGGATTGGTTCGCGCTTGGAGCTATTTATATCTAAAGCAAAAAGTGTGGATTGCACCGAAAGCTTATGATTGGCAAAAAGAACATAAAAATCAGCCAAGCAATGCCAACGATCGTTTGGATGAATTTCGTGAACTGAGAACTTTTCAGCAAGGGGATTCTTATCAAAATGTGGCATGGAAGCAAGTCGCGCGAGGACAGGGTTTTTTTATTAAAATGTTTGAAGCCCAAGCCAATCATCAATATTTAGAAATTGATTATCAACAGATACCTGCACAAAGTCATGAAGAAAAATTAAGTTTTATGATGGGATTGATTGAGCAGTGTGAACAGTTTGGCGATGATTATGCCTTGATTTTGCCACATGCCAGATTGGAAAGTGGACAAGGCTCATCTCAGTTGATTCAAGCAAAACTTTTACTGGCGCAGGCCTAAGCATGACAAAACAAATTTATTTCTGTGTTTTAGCTGCGCTCGCATTGATTTTGTTGGGACAGATTGCGTTTATCCCCACCTCGCTCAGTGGTTTATGGGGAATTGTGTGGTTGATCTTGGTTTGGCGCTATCACAAACAAAATTTAAAGCCTTTTCCGAAACTGCTACTCATTATTTTTGCTTTGGCATCATTTGCGCTGATCTATTTGCATTATCAAAGTTTGCTTGGTGTTGAACCTGGTGTTGCTTTACTGAGTGCCTGCCTATTTGCCAAAAGTCTTGAAGCTAAAAGTACCCGTGATTTATTGATTGTATTTAATTTTGCCTTATTCGTGGGTGCAAGTTTACTTTTACATAGCCAAGCTTTTTGGATGGCAATGATTGTTCTTGCAACCTTTGTTATGTGCTTATTAGGCTTGTATCGTATTCAAACAGGTTTGTTTAATCAAAATACTTTGTCTTCCAGTCAATTAAAACAAGATGTTAAACAAGTTTTTAAGTTCATTGCTATAGCAACGCCATTTTTTATTTTGTTGTTTATTTTCTTCCCGCGCTTACCACCGCTTTGGGCCATTCCGATTCAGAATGATCGAGCAGTTACGGGGATGAGCGATCGAATGTCACCCGGAGATATTGCGCGCTTATCTCAGTCTACTGCTTTGGCCTTTCGTGTTGTAGCTGACATGTATCAGTTTCCTAATCGTAAAGAACTGTATTGGCGTGCTTTAGTTTTAGATGAATATGATGGTGCGACATGGACCAGTAGTTTTTTTAATCAACAAATAAAAAGCACGCAAAGCACTGCACGGAGTGTCCCTTATCAGTATTTGCCTGCTGATGAACAAGCCAACTGGATTATGGGTTTAGAATATTCAATTCCCCAAGAGCGATATTTACAGCTTTATCAGGACGATAGTATTCGTCCTACAAAACTGATCAAACGAAATCAACCGATACAAATGCACTGGTTAGGACGAAGTACCGCAGAGCCAAGTGTACTCGCTGAACGTCAGTTTGAGTTAAACACTCGATTTGATGAAACACGAGATCAAAAGGCCCAACAATTAGCGAGCAAGCTGTTTGAGCAAAGCCACCAACATCCTGAAAAATATGTGCAAGCTGTTTTAGGGTGGTATCGTAAAAATGGTTTTGTCTACACATTAAGTCCGGGAACGTTAGGTGGCGATCGTATAGATCAGTTCCTATTTTCCAGTCGTAAAGGCTTTTGTGAACATTATGCATCTAGCTTCGTGATGCTGATGCGTTATGTCGGAATTCCTGCTCGAGTAGTGACGGGTTACCAAGGAGGGCAGCCAGCATTTGATGCGAAAAGTTGGGAGGTTCGTCAACTGGATGCTCATGCATGGAGTGAGGTTTATTTAGATGGAAAATGGAAAAGAATAGACCCAACCGCAATGATTGCACCGCAACGTATTGATACGGGTATGCAGGATTATTTGGCGCAAGATCAACGTATTTGGGGCGATCAGCAAGCGAAAGCTTGGCGCTTACATCAGTTTAAGTTTCTTAAAAATGTACGGGTTTGGAATGATTATTTAAGTTATCAATGGCAAAGCAAGGTTGTAGGCTACGATGCTGAAAAACAGAAAAATTGGCTGGCTAAACTGGGTCTTGATTCAACTTATGGCTATGTGGTGGTGTTAATCGTCAGTATAAGTGGAGTTTTAATTACTTATCTGTTTTTTGCTTGGTGGCGACAACGTAAGCAACAAGCAGTATATCAGCGGATGATTTTGAAGTTTCAGAAGCAGCTTCCAAAACCTTTGCAAAAAATGCCAGTTGAAACCTTCCAAACGTGGATGCAGCGTTTATCTTTAACTATTGAAAATTCAGAACCATTTGAACAAGTGGTTGTGCTTTATCAGAAAATCGTATTTTTAGAGCAAATGAATGATTCTGATCTACAACAATTTAAAAAGTTGCTTAAAGACTGTGCGGTTGTGATCAAACAAGATCAAAAAAACTTGTGATCATGCAAAAAAATGAATATCATGCTTTTCATTCTAGGTGTATAGCTCAGTTGGTTAGAGCGCTACGTTGACATCGTAGAGGTCTCCAGTTCGAGTCTGGATATACCTACCAAAATTGACTGTGAAAACAGTATATTAAAGCCCACTCAAAAAGTGGGCTTTTTTGTTTTAGGGGAATATTCGGGGTATTTTCGGGGAACTCCGTTCGGTTTTAATGTGAATAAGTACAATAAATCGCCGTATTTAGAATTTAAAAAATCATCTAAAACTGATGCGTTGCGGCTTCGGTTCTTCATGTCCTTGTAGGTAGTGATCCGTCATTTTTTCGGTTGCATGACCAGCCAATGCCTGAGCATAAGCTTTGCCATACTTCTCGGTAATATTGAAAATACCGAGCGCACGCAGATCATGAAAAGATGGTCTTTGTCTCGGCTCCAAATGATCACATGCACCCGACAAATCCCGATACTTTTGGAATTGCTTGGTGAGGTGATCTTCTGTCACAGCAAATGCATGTAACTTCACGGCTCGGTTATGCGCCGTGATGCGATCAGGTCGAGTTGCGATGAGGTAAGGGCAGTTCAAACGAAACGAATTTTCAAGGCACTTCACCACAGCTTCCGCCAGTTCAGGATGCATATCTACTTCGATATAGATCGGCTTGTCATAATTTAATGACTTGTGCTGCAGGACGGTAAATGTATTTTCTTTCACATTCACTGCAGTGCGTAACAGTGCCACCAGATCGCCACGACGTTGAGTGGAATGCAGTGCCAAGTCGATTGCATACTTCAACCAATCAGGGCTAACAGCACGTATTTGAGCAAGTGTTTCATTGCTAAGTCTTTGCCGTGTTTTCTTAGGTCGAATCGGTTTTAAGGTTTTCTCAGCAATGTTTTCATTCGCCCAACCATTTGCCACAAAGTATTTAAATATGTCGATCAGTAAAGAACGGTGCTTTTTTTGTTGGTTACGAGATAAATACTACTATAAGTAGAAAAATATTCAACAAAAAATAAAATTATTTATACTTTAAGTAGTTTAATTGAAATTAAACCTCGCATATGCGAGGCTTAATCGGCTTGTTCAAATTAGAAATTGGGATACCAATAGCTTACAGTACTCTTATTCTGCTTAAAATCGTTATTAATTCTACCAAATTCATTAAAATTGAAAGGAAGAATATAAGGGTGAATATCTCTTAATAAGTTTCGGAAAAGATCTTTATGTTGTTCGGCCGTTGGATGAACTATATAGTCAGCAAGAACAGCAATGACTGTCGAAAAAATATCCATTTGCGGTGTCGGAATTCTAATATATTTAAGCTGTGAAGGTCCTTCTAAGTCTAATTCACATGTGTGATTAGATCGGAATGATTTATATTTTTCTTCAGTAAAAATTCGATTTCCGCATTTATTATTTTGCTGCGCGTGAAATATAGGATGATTTGGTTGCTCCTTGTCATCAAAATCGTAATGAAATCCAATAATACCTTTCAAGCTAGTTGGAGTGGCAGGCTTTATAAATTCACAGTATTTAACTTCAGTATTATATTTAATAATACTTAACTTCTCTGAATTTGTATCTAAGGTAAGTATGGCAGTAATAAATACAGAATGGCTAAGTCTATGTGATGGTAGTTTTACAATGTCTTGTAATGGTTTATCTTTTGAGCCACAATCTGGTAAATTTTTGATATAACAAAAGAGTTCAATATCTCTGTTATTATTTTCTAAATTTACAACAGTAATATCTGAAAAATAAACTTTTGAGTTCAAGCGTGAAAGCGTTTGTTTAATCTTAGAATTAAAAAAATTAAGGTTATTTTTAAATCTTTGATCGACACGTCTTAAAATATAATCACTATGAGTCATTTATAGCCCCATCATTGGAGCTAAACGACGGTATATTTTTTTGTTTATTCTACATAAATCAGAACCTTCAGGAATCCAACTTAGATGACCTACTGATTCTTCATATGAAATAGGTTGTCTCTTAACAATACAATAATATCCAGCATTAGAATCATTATTTACAGAACACTTACAGGGCATAATATTTTGTTTATTTTTCATTGTTAAGTACTCAACAGCATCCTCAACATTTGCATCGAATAAAATTTGATCTAAATCATATCTCCACCAATAATATGAGTGAGTAGAAAATGGCCCATTGTATTTTGCATTTTCGAACTCTACGGCGAATTCAATAAACTGTTGTGGATCTAAATTGACATAAGAAGCTGCTGCTATACTATTTAGAAGAATACCAGGGAAGGGAAGTATATAGTTATACAGCCAACAACCTAAAACGAATGGAATTCGTTCTTTTAAAACTAAAGGTATTTCATCATCGGGTGTTTCTTCATCATCATATTGAATAATATCTGTTGCTAGAGTAGAGCTAGAAGCATACCTTGCAAAAATTGCTTCAAGTTCAGGTTTTTGTAGAACTACAGAAATAATTTTTGCAGGACCACCACTAAGAGTCTCTATATCTAAAGAACTAATTTTATCCTTAAGAAACATGAAACCTTGATAAACATTAATAATTTCTTTGGCACATTCTCTGTATTGATTATCCCCATCAATTTCAATTTCGATTGAAAACGAGCGAGCTTGATTGACCCTATCTTTTAAGTTCTGAGAATCGTTATTGGGCGGCTTTCTATGATAATTGCAAACAGGGATAGCTAGCTGTTTACAAGCATTAGTAATCGCACTTTCAGAGATACGGACATCTAGTCCAGATAAATCATGATCAACTACTACCATATCAACATTTAGTTTTTCTAGAACTCGTTTCCAAACATCCTCATCAGCTGCAGATATTTTATTAGGATCTCCTTTATTTTCTTCATAAAGTTGTGTTAACTCTTTCAGATTATCTGGATTCCAAATAGTTATTTGATCTTTGAAAGATGAGAGTTCTGTAATTAATGCATCTTTAATTTGGCGTGGAATATCCGATTTATCATCAATTAATAAGATCATTAGTCTTATGCCCCTAAAGGTAGTTCTATTCTAAAACAAGTACTAAAATTTGCTGGTGCTTGATCAAGCAATATAATTTTTCCTTTCTGACTTTCTACTACGCGTTTAACAAGGGCAAGCCCAAGCCCCATACCAGAGCCAAGAGAGTTAGTATCTTTAGATGTTGTTGTATATAAAGGATCCCAAATACGATTTCTTACTCCTGTTGGAATACCAGGGCCATTATCCATTACTTGTATAATATGTTTTTTTGAATCATTCCAAGCTTGAATTACAATAAGTTTATTATTATGTTTTTCATTTACTAATGCTTTTATTGCATTAGTAAATAAGTTTAGTACAAGCCCTTGGTACATTGCAGCAGGAATTAGAGGCGCTTGTAAATCTTCGTCAATTTCAAACTCTAAAGAGATATTTCTCTCCTTTCTAAAGTTTTCAAATGTTTCGGTTACTAATTCTAATACAGATAATGCATAGTAAGGTTTAATAACTGCTTGATGAATGTTTTCTACAAATAATCGAGTGTATTCAATATAGCCATTAAAATTACTTATCGATTTATCAATTTCGTTGGCAGCATCGATTAAAGATGGATCTTTATCAGCTAATGCTTTAATTTTTGCAGAAGCAGTTTGAAGGCTATGAAGAGCAGCTTCATATTCATGAGTCATAAAACCTGCAACTACACCTAATAGACTCATCACTTCAAGACTTTCACGAGCTTCCTTATCGTAATTTTCTAATTCTTTAAAATCCTCTTTTACTTTCGAATAGTATTCAACTATACGTTCTTTATCTTCAGCTAAAAGAGTAGGAGATATTTGAATTTCACGAATAACAGCATCAAACTCATCAATACGATGACCATATCGTTCTTGGCGTTCTAGTTCCTCAAGTTTGAGGCTAATTTTTTTGTCATAATATGCAATCAGTTCAATTAAAAATCTACCAATAGATCTTAATTGTTTAAATGCTTTATTTATGATGTAGCCTTGTCGATCCATACTAGGGAGTAAGGTATTATCTTCTTCATGTGGATCACTATCAACAAATAAAGCACCCACTAATTGGTGATTATTTGGCAAGCTGACCATTGGGTTGCGCTTTGGGCTGCGTGCATCTTCTGGATCCATTGGGAAATATTCATTCATGAGTGATGAACGCCAATCCCTTCTACTATGAGCAGTATCCCGATCTAAATAAAGCCAATCGTCATCATCATGCCCATAAGGTGTAATACTAAAACCATGGTCAAAAACTTTTACACCTTGATTTTCTTTAATCCATTGCCATGCAATTTGACCATTAATACCTTTACTTAAAAATACTCCTGCACGTCTAGGAAAAAAACGAACATCACCATATATATCTGTGCCCAGTCTATTATCAAAGTTAAATATTTCGAATGGTGGAATTTGATCTATATCTTCAATATCGTGGTCAAAAATAACTTTTAGGTGAGTACCTTGAATAAAGATTTTTGCATTTATCACGTAATTTTTTAAAATTAAAGAAGCTAAGTTATCTTGAGGATTATTATCAATGTTGAAATAAATATCAAATCCAGGATCCTTGATTTTAATTTCGTTAAAATTTTCACCATGAATTACTTTATGCGCTACCGTCTTATATTCAGGGGTATCTTTATTGTTTAAATTATTTTTTACATCATTAATAAAAGCAAAGATAGGGGCTGTGTTCTGAATAACATTTGATTTTACTTTTTTAATCTGTTCATCAGTTAAATGGGCTTCAGCTCTTAAGTTACTTATAATTAACTGCGTACCACATGATTCTGTAGTTTCTTCAGTAAAATATGGTACCTCTAGGGTAGTTAGGTCTTCCTGTTCATCTAGTTCTTCCCAATTAAATATAGCAGTTAATTTACTTTTAGATCCATGTTCGTTTTTTGCCACTGACTCTAAAATTAAATTTTTTCCAAGAAATCTTACAGCAAAGCGTCCAATACCTTTTGAACCTGTTACTTTGCGATTGAAAATTCTAGACTTATTATCAATCAATTTATTGGCAGTGGCTATTTTCATCCACTTATTTCTAAATTCATTGAAAGTCATACCATGACCATCATCTTTGATAATAATTTGCGTTTCTGTGATATTTACATCACAGTATGAAGCATCTGCATCATAAGAGTTTTTTATTAATTCAGTTAATGCGATAGAGGCATCATTAACAAGACGCTCTCCAAGTTCTTTTAAAATTCGACTTTCAATCGTGAATTTAATTGTTTTAGTTAATTTTCCTGAATCAGTATTAGTGCTTAAGTTCATAAGACTCTATCCATTTATTAATAACACTATTTAGTTGTCGAACTTCGATTTTTTTTAGGTTATTGGAGTGTGCAACAACCTGATCCTCAAAATTAAAATTTTGTAAATAATCAATCAAATCCACAACTTCAAAATTTTTATCAGAATCAATAGCCATTACTGATCCAACCGCTACTGCACCGACTTTGTTTTGTAGTACTCTAGGACCAAACTTAGTAAAACCTGAATGAATCAATATTTGAGGAATAATATACTTTTCATAGTTGTACCATGGATGTTGATGTGTGCAAGTATAATTCTGTCTTGAATATTCTGGAATGTTATCTAAGTAAATTTTAAGATTTTTACTAATATTTTCTTGATTAGATTTAATCAGCCAACATTTTCTTCCTTGACTTACGAAATATTTTTTAAAGCTTTCTTGATCTAATATGTATAAATCATCGGGTAGACCCTTTAAAGTAGTAACACATGGTTCAACATCATTTTTTGATATTCGATTATGGATACGTTCGCCTTCGGTTAACGTAAAAATTTTTTGAGAACCTGGACTTATTCCCCGACGCGCTCGAATAGTAGTATGCTTACTATAAGCAAGTACTTCTTTACCTGTACCACTTACACCTTGTCTTTTTGAAATATTGAGCTTTTTATCAACATTAAAATAGTTCCATTGACTATTTTTTTTAGACTTATCAATAATTGTAATGCAAGCAGTTGTGAGAACATCTTTAAACACTGGATATTCAAAGCAATAAATATCAACCTGCCATTTTTCCCGTATAAGTAAATCTCTTAATCCATTGTAGGATGGGCGAGAAACCCATTCATAGGGAATTACTTGCGCTATTAATCCAGCTTCATGTGTTTTGATTAATCCTAAAGCTATAAAATAAGAAAATAGGTTGCTATGCAAGTTGAATTTAATATTCAATTGCTTTTCTAGATATTTACCTATTTTTTCTTTCCAGGGAGATTCAATATCATGATGTCTTACATAGGGAGGGTTACCTATACATGCATCAAAATTTTTTTCTTTTAAATTGAATGCACAATCATTAATTATTTTGATTCGAGTGTTTTTTGAAAAACTACTAACAATTGCATTTGGGTCTATTTCAATCCCCAAATAATGTTCAAAGTGATCTGATTGACTAAATCTTGCATCACCTGCACCAAAGTCAACAATGTTCTTTAAAGGGTCAGTTCTATATTGCTTTACTAAACTCCAGAAAAAACTTACAACATCTTCAGGAGTGCTGACTTGAGATGCGCTTAATTCATAATAAGTTTTAGGAGTCTTATATTGGTTTCTAACAGCCTCAATGTTCATATAAAACCCTGATAATTTACTTTAAAACTACAATAAGTGAATTTAACATAGTAAAACTATAAAAAATATACTAAAACCATTAAGTTAACAAAGGGTGTACATAAAATAATCTTATTAAAAAACCTATACATCCCTATAAAGCCCAACAACTTTTCCAACCAATTTGCATCCTTCACGAAGCTCCATGATTTTCTCTAGCCATTTGGGGTTTAAAGGTTCCAAATACATACCGTTGCTTTCTACGATCAATTTCTTGAACGTTGCTTCTGTTTCCCCGTCGCATGCAACGATAACCAAATCACCTGTTTTTAAATCACTTATTTGAAAGTCAGGATTTACATATATTTTGTCGCCAGGGCGGAAGTCTGGAAGCATTGATTCCCCAACAACTTCTAAACCATAGCCATGTTTTCCACATTTAGGATTCGGCGGTAGCCATTCCTCAAATTGTGTTCCTGCTGGCACACCTTCAGTAGAAGTCCAAGTACCAGCTTGTACCCATGAAATTACGGGTACTAATCGACCTGCAATTGGAAAGGGGCTTGAAATGTTTGTTTCTAATCCTGTTCCATGATCTAAGTAGCTAATATCTACATTAAATTTTTCAGCCAATATCTGCATTTTTTCTTCGCGTGGTTTTGCAATTCCAAGCGTATATCTACGAGCCATTTCATATGTGACTTCTATTGCATCTTTCAACTGATTTACAGTCTTTATCGGCGAGTCGTCTTTATCCATAAGACTTTTTAGCCTTGATGCAAAATCATGATACTTAGCTGTTTGCACTTTGGATTTCTTTCCATTTTCTACCACAGGTAGAATATTACCTCGTATTTTAAGTTGCACCAATACTATTTTAGGTAGTATATTGTCTTCTACTTTAAGTAGTGTTAATGGTTGCATAATGTCATCACCAAAGGTTGCTTTAGAAAAAGCTATAAAAATAGCAGGCAGTAAGTCGGCATTAGCCCGCAGTATAGGTATTACGCCGTGGGCTTTAAGTAAGTGGAATTTCGATAGAATTCCTGAAGAACGTTGTTTGTCTATTGAAGAATTAACCAATCAACAAGTTAAAGCAGAGCATTTAAGACCTGATATCAATTGGGCATTCGTTCGTTCTACTAAAAATAGTAATAAAGCACCCATCGAATAAACACGTTCAAAGGAACTCGATATGAACATATTAGATGCTGCTTATAACACTGTGCATGACTACAAAGGTGGCGCATCGGCACTTGCTCCACGTATGGGCATTAAAAGTCCCGCCGTGCTCAACAGCAAAGTCAATCCAAATACTGACACCCATCACTTGACGCTACTCGAAGCATCAAAACTGATGGCACTCACCAATGACTACCGAATTCTGCAAAGCCTCAATGCCCAACACGGCAAAGTGGCGATCAACCTGCCTGACATACCCGAAAGCCGAGACACCGCATTAACCGATCTCGTCCTGAGCTTTGGAATGAAAGGCGGAAACGTCTACACGCTATTTAAAGAAATGATGGCAGACGGACGCATCACACGCGGGGAAGCCATAGACATGTCTAGGGTGATCCACCGACTCCACGAAATATTGGCAGAACTCGATACGCAGATACACCAATGCGTAGACGATAAAAAAGAGGTAACCCCATGAGCTTAGATGCAACGATTTGGGCTTGGAGAGCGGAAGTAGACAGTTCCACACAACGCCTCATATTACTTTCACTTGCAGACCGTGCAGGAGAAGACCACAAATGCTACCCAAGCATTATGCGTATGGTCAAAGACACCAAGATGAACCGTAAAACCATCATCAAAGTATTAGACGACCTAGAACAAAAAGCCCTGATTAAATTTACAGGCAGCATAGTTGGCAACGGCGTAAAAGTTTATCAACTGCTCGGTGTAGTCGGTCGGGAAGATGAACAAACCAGTACCAAAAAGGGGACTAGTGGTAAAAACGGTACTAGTTCCAATTTAGGTACAGGTTCCAATATTGGTACTAGTACCGAAAACGGAACAAGTACCAGTACCAAAAACGGTACCGAGACCAGTACCGAAATTGGGACACAGAATCTCCCAAGGAATCTTCCAATAGAATCTAAAAACAAAAAAGACTGGCTTTGCTTGAAAAAACTTCGTGAAGAAATTTCATTGGCGGATGACAGCATCGAACCAGAAACCATCCTGAACGCAAAATGGGCTGAACGAGAAAAACGCGCATTCGAGATTTACAACCAAGACAGATCCCTTTGCGATGCACTGATGAATTTTCACTTTGCCGATTGGTTGCTCAACGCATACCGAAGCAAATATTCAAACACTGAAAAATCGGGGTACAGCAAAACCACTGCATCCGAAAACCCAAAGCAGCTCAGCGACAAACAAATTGCGAGCTTTGCTCAGAAACTGGCACACCATCCTGAATTTTCGAGCAAGTACAGCGAACCGGGTGAGTCATTTGAAAAACTGGCAGCACGCATCGCCGTGAAACTACAAAACCCAACCCAAGCCAAAAAATGGGAAAGCTACCTGAAGCAAGTCGGATTTAGCGGCAACTTGAAGGAGGCAGCATGATTCCTCAGGGCAGAACACACATCGAAAACGATGGGACATTTTGGCAAAACCACAACGGCACATGGTCTTACTGGAGCGACGTGTTTGGTTGGTGTGGATACATCGGTTCGGTGAATCACATGTTTATGAATAACAAGATCGAGTTGGGGATGGTGCAAGCATGAAGATCATGATCGGAATTGATACTGGCGTGAATACAGGATTCGCCGTAGCTGCAGACCGTGGTAACGGCGGAGAGCTTGAACATGTTGAAAGCCTATCCATCACACAAGCAATGGCCAAAGTCCAAAAGTACGCTCAAACATGGGGTATCCAAAACATTTGCCTGTATATCGAAGATGCCCGAAAACGTACTTGGTTTACAGGTGGACGAGAAAAAGCTCAAGGCGTTGGATCTGTAAAACGTGATGCGCAGATTTGGGAAGATTGGTGCAAAGAGCAGGGCTACACCTACAAGATGATTCACCCAGCAGCCAATGCCACTAAAAAGCAAGCGACAGACTTTATCCGAATGACAGGTTGGAAAGGTCGAACCAATGAACATGCGCGAGATGCGGCCATGTTGGTATTTAAACGATTTGCGAAGTTTTGAGGAATAGAGAATGAATGCTGCAGTAGTAAACCAACATATCTTGCAAAGTGTGGATTGGACTCGATTTGATTTGGAAGGCTGGCTCTACCAGTTCGGTGCGTGGATGTTATCTGCAATGGGTACGTGTGGACGCATTGTTAATCCAATTGCTGTGGCCATGGACAGTGCAGCCAAAGCGAGAAAGTATAAGAAGCTCTCTAAAAAGGAACAGCAACAGATCATTGTTGATTATCTCGCAGGGGACTTTGAACCACCTAAGATCAAGAACAGCCGTATAAGCTGTCAAATCAATGACAATGAAGCTCGCGCCGTACAGCGTTTGATATTAGATATGTTTGGTCAGTCTGAGATCATGGATGATTGGATGGATGCAATCATCGGCCGATACTTTTATGGCAACTCATGGGCTGAGATGGTGACAGATGAACGCAGTCAGATGGATGCACGTATGGATGTTAAATGTGGCTTGGCTGCGTTGCATTGTCGGTATGGGTTTATTACATTCTATTGAAGAGTCTGATATAGTAATATAGTATTTGAAAAGCACTAATAATGAATGTAACTAGGTGAAATTATGGCAAAATTACCCAATAGTATGAAAAACAAACAGCCACCACTATACAGACGTAATGTTACTGTTTCTCCTCCAATACTTGTAAGTGGATTAACAATAAAAGGCTCGGATGATTTATTGATAGTAAATTTTTTAGATGGGGTTAATAATCAAGAAGAAAATGCTTTAATATCCTCATATGCATTACCTAATGATGTTGCGAAAACATTGCTAGACTCTATACAAACTCATTTTGATTCATTAAGTATATCGGAAGAATAGTAATGTATATAACCCGATCGATAATAAATAATAGTCTCTCATCATTAGAAAGTTTATATGAAGACACAGAAAATTTAGTCAATGAGACTGAAATACATTCTAATATTGAAAATAAACCACTTTTATTTCGTGATATTAAGAGTGTTTTTAAAAGAGATGAATCTTTGTCTTGGCATGATTACACTAAAATAGTAAATGAAACTTTAATATGTATAGATGGCGATACAAATCTTACTTTAGCAAAAATAAAGGGTAAAATAAAAAATAAAAAATTAAAGGAACAGCTAACTAAAATAAATGAGTTAACTAAAAAAGATAAAGTAGATATTGCATCTTTAAATCAATGTTTAATGTTCTTAAATTCTAACAAGCTACAAAAAGGAGAGTTTTTTGTTGATCCTGTAGATGGTAATTTAGTTTTATACTACAATGAAAATAATAGGGTTAGTAATAAATCCTTGACAATTTCTTTTACAGGTCATAAGAAAATTAATTTTAATATTGTAGATAGAAAGCAAGGATTAACAAGAATGAATGGTTATCTAGTAATGAAAGATAATAGTTCTTTCTATAGAATAGATGAATTATTTAAAATATTTTAATAAGAGTTTACTGTGAGTATTATTAACTATCCTTTATGGCGTCATATTAATGCGACTTGTTCAAAAACAGCCCCAGATTACGTAGATGCGTTCAAGTTGAAAGATAGTGAATTATCGTCTATGACGAGTTCGTATCGCTCAAATAATCCAGTTAAAATTGAGAACATTACTGAAAAAGTTAAAAACATTATATGTGAGTTTGAGAAAAATAATTACACATGCCATAAAAATAGTAGTCTATTAGAAATAAATTTACAACAAGCTGTAAATGATGCTAATTTAGAAACAGATTTATTGGAAATTATTGTAGATGATTTTCCTCATCATAGTTTGTTTTTTAAGAATAATTGCTATAATGATTCATCTAGTCGTATGATTATTTATCAAGCAATTATTGATAATATAATTCAGCATCATGAATTAAAAAATTATAAATAGTTAAAAAAGCACCTCACGGTGCTTTTTTTAATCCCTAAAACTTTCACTTCTAGGAATAGAATACCAATAGCGGATTTTCTCACCATTATTTAGAGTTTCAATGTTAATTAATTCAAATTGAGGATTGCGGTAGAACAGATTTGAAATCATTTGCTCCACACGTGCTGTACGTTCGTGTAGAGGTTCATTTTTTGACTCAGCTATACAATTTAAGTCATTGAAATAAATTGATCTCCCCGAGTTCTTCGATTCAACACTAGTCTTCTCTTCACTGGTATCTATTTTATTTTCCAAAGCTTTTTTTAATAATTCAATCATTGCACTGTTAAGCGAATAATCAAACTCATCTGCGAAATCTACTAATTGTTGATGTAATTCAGGAGGTAAGCGGACTTGCGTTTTAATGAAATTTGTCTGTTTCTGCATGATTATCTCCTTGCTCTTGACACTAATTATAGGTACATGTAAATTAATGTCAATGCACCTAAATTTAGGTGCAAAAAAGCCCCGAGAACTTTGGACGGCAATCGAGGCTTCTATCTAATCCCTGCAAGGAGATAAGACATGAATAGTCTATCATTTAACGCTATCCAATTTCATCCTATACAACAAAACGATGACCAAATTTGGATTACTTCATCAGAGCTAGCTAAAGCTCTAGGTTACTCTGATAGTCGATCAGTGACTAAAATATATAATCGTTACTCAGATGAGTTTTTATCTAGTATGACAACGGTGGTCAATTTGGCTACCGTTAGAACGACTGGCTTAATTGCAATGGATAACCGAATTTTCTCATTAAGAGGCGCACATCTGATTGCCATGTTTGCCCGTACCCAAGTTGCTAAAGAATTTAGAAAATGGGTTTTAGATATTTTAGAAAAAGAAAGCAAACCAAAACCTTTGACCGATATACGAGATCGCATACCGCTAGCAGAAGCAGTAGGGGTTTTAGTCAGTAAATCTAACTTCAATACTGTTGAAGTTTATAAAATGATTAATCAACGCTTTGATGTGAACAAAGTCGATGAGATTCCACAGGATGTTCTACCTTTCGCCGTTGAGTATGTGCATAACCTAACTGCGGTAGTCGCACGAAGTAATGAACTACAACGCCAAGATCAACATGCTGTTCAACAATTAGTAGAAGCCGTCATCCAACAAAACTTTAAGATGATGGGTGTTTGGAATGCATTGAGATATTTAAATCCAAATGATTTCTTTACTTACTCAGGCTTAATCGTTCGCTCTAATCAGCTTGCACTGAAACTGAGTAAACGATACAACTTGAAAGGGGAAAACGGCGAGCCACTGGTCAGCCAAAATTTCAGACAGGTTTCTTTTTCTAACGGTGAGTTGATGGAGACAAATCCGAATTGGTTTAATGCGCCTGCTTAAAGATTTTTTTATAAAAAAATACTGATAGAATTGTAAACAAAAAAAAGCGCCGACTCGGAAAAGTTGGCGCTTTATAATTGGTATTCTTATGTTTATCTGTTTTGGATCTTTCTTGTCTTCGGTTCAAATTGCGAATGGAGCAAATATTAGCTAAATCCGATATAGCTATTAGTTGACATTTGTAGCCTATAAGCTACAATTTAAACAAGCAGAAAGAGGTTGTCATGTATCAGGTACTTTTAACAGATGAATTTGATCAGTGGTTAAATGGACTACGTGATAACCCAACCAAACGAAGATTGGCTCGCCGTTTAGAGAAAGTTCAATCTGGAAACCTTGGTGATACAAAGCCAGTAGGTGAGGGTGTTTGGGAGATGCGAGAATTCTTTGGTCCTGGTTGGCGTATGTATTACATACAACATGGTGATGTGATTATTGTCATGTTAGGTGGAGGTGATAAATCCACTCAACAACGAGATATAGCCAAAGCCATTGAATTGTCTAAAACATTGGAGGATTAGATCATGGTTAAAATCTCTGGGCTTAAACGCTTTGATATGGCAGACCACTTAGATAGTGAAGAAGCGATCGCTGATTATCTTTCAATGATTTTGGAAGAAGATGATCCAGAGGCATTTATTCAAGCTTTAGGTACTGTTGCTCGTGCAAGAAGTATGAAAGAAATTGCAGAAAAAACAGGCTTAAACCGTGAAAGCTTATATAAAGCATTATCAGGTGATTCAAGCCCTCGTTATGAAACGATTGCAAAAGTGGTTGGTGCATTGGGATTAAAAATTGCAATTGTCCCACAAGCTGCTCATTAATTTCATAACTTGACCTTGTACAAAGGGTATGGCATATTTCTGCTATAGTGAGCGAAGTTATAATAGTTCACTAAGTTTATTAAAAGCTCGCTAATGCGGGCTTTTTTATGAAAAATATACTTAAAACTTAACTAGTGGATAAATATTAGATGAAATCCCATTTTATTCGTGAAGGAATGAGAATTTTAAATGCTTGTCATGAATTAGGTTTAGATCTTGGATATTGCGTAGATTATCCTGATCATTTCTTAGTTACATTACCAAATGGTTTAGATCTATTAGTTCCAGCAAAAAGATGGATTGTAGTTGAAGGGCGATTTGTTTCGATTATGACAGACGAAGAGTATAAAGCTAGATTTGGAACAGTTACTGATACAAAGAGTTGATTTTGATACTGGATATATAAGTAAATAAAATTCCTCAGTAATTTATATTACGTTAATCGTGAACTTGCCGAACTTATTACGGAAAACAAAGCCCTGCTAACACAGATGTGATAGCGGGGCTTTTTCTTTTTCAAATTCGAGGATCAATCTATGAAGTTTGTAAATTGTCAGGGTTGTGAACAACGGAGGAAATGGCTGCATGACCGAGCAAAACAATCAATCAGTTCCATCCAGCGAGCAATTGACGCTCTCTCAAGTGTTGGGACAAAACAACCAGATCCTAAAGCAAAACAACCAACTGATCGTAAACCAAAACGAACTGATCAAAGCGATAAAGCAGTTAGTGCAGATCAACACTAACCAATCCCATCACATTCAAGAACTTATATGTTTGCTTACGGATGAGTCAACGGATGAGGATCAGCATCAATCTTTGGATGACTAATGATGTCAAGACCATGCCGAGAATATGGATGCCCTAATCTTGTTAAGACAAGAGATCAGAAAGGGTACTGTGATGATCACGCCAGCAAGCGAAGCAACTGGAACAAACGCCCACAACGATCAGGATCAACCACAGAGCGTGGATACGGACATGCATGGCGATTGCTACGTGAGCAAGCGTTGCGCCGTGATGATTATCTTTGTGTGAATTGTGCGGCCAATGGTTACATCGTAGAAGCAACAGACGTGGATCATATCGTGGCCAAGGAACATGGCGGTACGGATGACTTAGTTAACCTCCAATCGCTTTGTTCGCCGTGCCACCAAGAGAAAACGGCAAAAGAAGACAGTAAGAATGGGAGGGGGAGTCAAAAAGTTCAGACCTTTGCCCCTAAATGACCGCCCCCCAAGTCACATTTTTACGTGCGCGAAATTAAAAATTCAGGGTATTGACAAATGAGTGGAATTGCATCTGTTCCTGGGCGAGGTAGAAAGCCAAAACCTCAAGAGACAAAAAAGGCATCAGGCAACAAGGGTAAGCGACTGCTTAATCATAATGCTCCTGAGTTTTCTGAAGTTACAGATATCGAGGTTCCTGAGTACATCACTCCAATGGAGCATGCAGCCATGATGTGGCGTTCGGTGATTCCGGAGTTACTGAAAAACAAAGTGCTTCGGATTACTGATATGCACAATGTTGAAGCTTTCTGTATTGCTTACCACAACTGGCGTTCAGCCCAAAAAGAAGTAGCTTTGTTCGGGGTTACGATGACAAATGATCAAGGTGGCGTTATAAAAAATCCGGCTTTAACAGTGCTAAACGAAGCATCAAAACAGATGGTTACTTTCGGTTCATTGCTGGGTTTGGATCCGTCATCTCGTAGTCGTTTAACTGGTGGAAATGGCAAACCAAAAGATAACCCGTTTGCAAAGGTATTGAATATGTGACGAGGCAGAAATGACAGCTTTCCCAAACGTTGACATAGCAAACAAGTGGGCAAAGCAAGTTGTTTCAGGAAAAATACCTACGTGCAAATGGGTAAAACTGGCTTGTCAGCGCCATTTAAATGACTTAATTCACGCTAAAAAGAAAGAATTTCCATATAAATTTGAACCAAAATTAGCAGAAAAGAAGATCGCTTTCATTGAATTGCTACCCCATACAAAGGGTGAGTGGGCAATGAAGAGAATGAAGATCTCGCTTGAACCTTGGCAAAAGTTTGGAATTGCTTGCACCTTTGGATGGACGCGAAAAAAGGATGGATTCCGACGTTTCAGGGAGAGTTATTGGGAAGTACCTCGCAAGAATGGTAAATCTGCGATTGCTGCTGGTGTCGCTCTTAACATGTTTGCGAATGATGGTGAGTTCGGTTCAGAAGTCTATGCTGGTGCTACGACAGAGAAGCAAGCTTGGGAAGTATTTAAACCTGCAAGATTAATGGCCGTTCGATCTCCTGAATTTATTGAAGCGGCAGGCATTTTGATCAATGCTGGAAGTCTAGAGATACCAGATGAGGGTTCAGTTTTTGAACCAATCACAGGTGATCCTCCAGATGGTCAGTCACCACACTGTGCTGTGGTTGATGAGTTCCATGAACATCAGACTTCATCGCTATATGACACGATGCAAACAGGTATGGGTGCTCGCCGTCAGCCAATGATCTTTACGATCACCACAGCAGGTTTCAATATTGAGGGGCCTTGCTACGATCTACGTGGACGAGTGCAGGAAATGCTGTTGGGTACGGTACCCGATGATGAGCTTTTCGGTTGGATTTGGACCATTGATGAAGGAGATGATTGGACTGATCCGAAGGTTTTGGCCAAAGCCAATCCAAATTATGGCGTTTCTGTCTACGGTGATTATCTAGAATCACAGCAGCGTCGAGCAATACAGAATGCATCTAAACAAAACGCATTTAAGACCAAGCATCTAAACGTTTGGGTATCTTCTCGAACTGCCTATTTCAACATGGAAAAGTGGCAAGGTTGTACGGATAAAAACCTTAAATTTGAAGATTTTTTCACTGTTCCATGTTTAATGCCAATCGACTTGGCATCCAAGATAGATATTTGTGCTCGAATCAATTTGTTCTACAGGATTGAGGATGGGAAATTACATTATTACTGCATTGATCCTCGCTTCTATCTGCCAGAAGACACTGTGATGAATGGTGAGGAAAAGCAGGTAATTGATCGGTATCAGAAATGGATGAATTTAGGGTTTTTAGAAGTTCATGATGGTTATGAAAATGATTTTACGCTTGTCGCAAGTGATCTGATTAATGATGCCAGTAAAGTACCTCTGACTGAGGTTCCTTATGATGAATGGAGTGGTTTTCAGGTCGCACGTGACATTACAGATGCGGGATATGAGGCAGTGAAAATTCCAAAGAATGTGAAAACCTTTTCACCCGCGATGAAAGAGCTAGTTGCAGCGATTTCATCTGGACGTTTCCATCATGATGGGAATCCGATTTTATCTTGGATGATCGGAAACGTAATTAGTAAGCCTGATGCCAATGAAAATGATTTTCCTCGTAAAGAGAAAAGTGCAAAGAAGATTGATGGTGCTGTCGCATTATTGATGGGTATCAGTCGTGTGCTTGCATTAACCAGCCAGAAACAAGAATCGAATTTATCTCAACACTTGGAGAAACACGGGGTTAGAAGATTGTAATGAATTTATTATCAAAAATGGGGGCGTTTCTTGGTTTCAAGAATTCGCCCTCAATCATTTCTAGTCCTGATGATTTAGCCAGACTTTGGGGTGCTGATTGTGTCGTTGGTAGTCAGCCAATAACCCCAACACGAGCAATGCAATTAACAACTGTATTTACATGTGTAAGGGTTTTGTCTGAAAGCATGGGGATGTTGCCTTGTCGGCTATATCGCAAAGAGGGCAAGAAAAAGATTCCTGCTGAAGATCATAAGTTACATGATCTTCTTTACGTTGCACCAAATGACTACATGACTGCTCAAGAGTTTTGGGAGTTGTTAATGGTGTGTTTGTGCCTACGCGGCAATTTTTTTGCTTATAAAGTTTATGCGCTGGGCCAAGTTGTTGAGTTGTTACCGCTTGAACCCTCAACCGTTACTCCAAAACTTAAAGATGATTGGACTGTTGAATATCACGTTTCATTTAAAGATGGCGTGAAGATCCTTTCACAGCAAGAAATTTGGCATGTTCGATTATTCACATTAGATGGTTTAAATGGACTAAATCCAATTGCCTACGCTAGAAAGTGTTTTTCTCTTGGTTTAGATCTTGAGACGCACGGCTCAAATCTTTTTAAAAATGGTGCTGTTACTTCTGGTGTTTTAGAAACCGATGAGGAACTTACAGATACAGCATTTGGTCGGCTTAAAACAGAGTTTACTGAAAATCATACAGGGCTTACCAATGTTTATAAGCCAATGATTTTAGAGAAGGGACTTAAGTGGAAACCAACAGCACTCAATCTTGAAGACTCTCAATTTCTTGAAACGAGAAATTATCAATCAAATGAAATTTGCGCTTTGTATCGTGTGCCTCCGCATTTAGCGGGCATGTTGGAAAAAATGACACTGAATAATATTGAGCACATGGGTATGTCCTTTGTGAGTTATTCACTTGTCCCTTATATGACGCGTATTGAGTCACGCATCAAAGTCGGTCTGATCAAACCAAGTGAACGAAATAAATATTATGCCAAGTTCAATGCAGGAGCATTGATCCGCGGTGATTTGAAAACCAGATATGAGTCATATGCGATCGGTATCAACTGGGGTTTTTTATGTCCAAACGATGCTAGGGAACTAGAAGACATGGACCCACGCGAAGGCGGTGACATTTACCTCACACCAATGAATATGACGACCAATCCTGATAAGGGGAAAGATAGTGGAAGTTAAATATTTAAATGTTCCTCTAAAAATCAAATCTGTATCAGATACGGGTGAATTTGAAGGGTACGCATCTGTTTTTGATGTCATTGATAGTTACAGCGATATCGTAGTCCGTGGTGCATTCCAAAAGTCATTAGAACGTTGGGCTGAAAGAAATGATTTGCCTTCAGTTTTGTGGCAACACCAAATGGCTGAACCGATTGGACCATTTACCGAGATGAAAGAAGATGATTACGGGCTTTTTGTTCGTGGTCGTTTACTTATTGATGATGATCCATTGGCAAAACGTGCGCATGCTCATATGAAGGCTGGCAGTGTCAAAGGGATGTCGATTGGTTACATGCTGAAAGATTGGGAATATGACTCTGCAAAGGGTGCATTTTTACTTAAAGAAATTGATCTGTGGGAAGTGTCTATTGTGACCATGCCTGCAAATACTGAAGCAAAGATTACCGAAGTGAAAGCATCACTTCAAAAAGGCGAGATTCCTTCGCCGTCCAGTGTAGAGAAAGCATTACGAGAGGTAATGGGACTTTCTCAAAAACAGGCCAAGGCTTTTATGGCTAAAGGCTACAGTGCATTAGGTTCTCAGCGAGATGTTGAAAGTCAATCCAGCACAGTCGATTCAATTAAAGACTTAACAGCATTTTTAAGAGGATAAATACTCATGGCTATTGATGAAAAAGATCTTGGCGAAGTAATCACAGATCTAAAGGGTGCATTTGAAGATTTTAAAAAATCAAATGATAAAGAACTCGATGCGATTAAAGCGGAAAAGGCAAAGCAAGTTGAAGTAACAGATAAACTTAATGAAAAATTGGGTGATCTAGATGCTTTAAAAGCAGAGCTTGAAAAGGAAATTAAACAAGCGAAGCGACCGGGTGCACCAAGTGGTGGGGATGTTGAAGCACATAAAACAGGCTTTTTACAATTCTTGCGCAAAGGTAATGACGATGGGCTTGCTGATCTCCAAAAAAAGGCAATTCAAATTGGTGTGGATGCAGATGGTGGCTATGCCGTACCAGAGGAACTAGACCGAACCATTTTGCAGTTGCTTCATGATGAAAGTCCAATGCGCAAAGTGTGTAATCAAATCACCGTAAGTACATCTGACTATAAAAAATTAGTCAGTTTGGGTGGCGCGGGTAGTGGTTGGGTTGGTGAAACAGCCGCACGTCCTGAAACAGGTACACCAACATTACAACAAATTATGGCTACCATGGGGGAGATTTACGCTAATCCACAAGCCACACAAACCTCACTAGATGATGTTTTCTTTAATGTTGAAACATGGCTACAAGATGAAGTTGCTCGTGAGTTTGCAGAAAAAGAAGGCTTAGCTTTCTTGCTGGGTGATGGAATTAACAAGCCTAAAGGTATTCTTAATAATCCTTTTGCAGCGACGGATGATAAAACTCGTCCATTCGGAACGATCCAACAACTGAGTTCTGGTACTGCTGGAACTTTTAATGGCGACAACCTAATTGACCTAATCTACTCAATTAAGGCGGGGTATCGTCAGAACGCAGTTTTCATGATGACCAATCTTACACAATCTAAAGCCCGTAAGTTGAAAGACAACGAAGGCAATTACCTGTGGCAACCTGGTCTACAAGCTGGACAACCTTCAACCTTGTTAAGCTATGGAATTGAAGAAAACAACGATATGCCAGAAGCCGAAGCGGATGCGAATGCTATTTTATTTGGTGATTTCAAACGTGGTTATACGATCGTTGATCGCATGGGCACGCGTATCTTACGTGATCCATTCACAAATAAACCTTATGTGGGTTTCTACACAACAAAACGTGTTGGTGGAATGTTGACAGATAGTAGTGCATTTAAAGTTTTAGCTTTAAAAGCATAATTCAATTTGGGTATTGAAAGCCTCTTTTAAGAGGCTTTCTTTTTTGGAGAGTTCAAATGCCAGTTATTACGGTTAAAGAGAAATTTAAGATTGCAATCGATAACGGTAATCAAGTTGTAGAGTTTGTACCAGGTGAATTTATGGTTGATGATCGTGTGGCTCATGTGGCCATTCACCAACTTAAAGTCGCTGTACTAAAAAAGGGTGGTAGCAAAAATGCCAATTCTGACATTGGAACAGGTGAAGCAGCGGCTCAAAATTGATAGCGAAGATGAGGATGCAGATCTTCAACTATTAATAGATGCTTCGCTTTCTGCATTTGAAGAAGTAACAAATCGAAAACTGTATGAAGTGGGTGAGGTTATTCCTGAAGATGTCACCAATGGGATACATGTATCGCCTTTCATTGTTCAGGGTGCTTTAGCCTTAATTGGATATTGGCATGAAAATCCTGAAGCAACAGGCAACATGGAGCTATTACCTAAATCAACGACGTGGGCTTGGAATCGACATCGGTTTATAAATATGGGGTGATTTATGGAGTTTGGAAAACTTAAACACCGCATTACCGTTCAGAAATATACTGAATATCAAGATGATAATAACCCTGAATATTTAACTAAGGAATGGGTTGAATATTGCACTGTTTGGGCAGATGTTCAGGATCTTTCAACCAGAGATACATTACAGGCTCAGTCAATTTGCTCTACATTACAAGCGCGTGCTGTGATTCGTTATAGCTCTAAAGCTGTATTAATTGATAGCACCATGCGCATATTGTTCGATAGTAAGTTTTATCAAATAAACGGTAATCCAAAACGTGATTTACACAATCGTAAAACTTATATCACTCTCGAACTGAGTGAGGGGCTAAAGGAATGGATATAGCAAAGTTTGAGTTAACTGGTGATAAGCAGATTTCTAAACGACTTAATCAACTCAGTAATCCTCAGATAGCTAAAAAACTGGCAGTTCGTTCGGCTCGTAAAGCTATGACACTGGTCAAGAATGCCGCTGTTGCAAATGCAAGTTTAATTGATGATCCTGAAACATCAGAACAAATCTCAAAAAATATCGTTGTCCGAGCTGGGAAATCTAAAGATAGAAATTCTGTACGGATGCGAGTTGGTGTGAAAGGCGGTACTGAGTTTTGGCGAATACATAAAAATATGGTTCGCAAAAACAATGCAAGTGGTGAGAATGAGCGTATACCAAATCCTTATTACACACCTGTACCCAACAATACTTCGTATTGGTGGCATGTAGAGTTAGGTACTAGGTACTCAATGGCTGTTCCATTTCTACGACCAGCATTGGATAACAATATTGAAGTTGTTACTCGAACATTTTCAGTTGATTTTATGGCGGGTATTGATGAGGAGTTGAGGAAAATCCAATGATTCCAATACGCACAATTCTGAATGATGCACCATCTGTTACAGCGTTATTAAAGGGGAGTGATGGTGTGTTGCGAGTATATCGAGATTTGGCAAGTGAGGGAGTGCAATACCCTTATGCTGTGTGGACGTTAGTCAGTGGCCATGCCATCGACAACGTAGATGTTCCTGCGGTGGATGACAGTATTGAAATACAGATCGATGTTTATGCTAAGACTGAACAAGACCGAGACAATGTATTTAAAGCGGTGCGAAATGTATTAAAGCATCACAGCATTATTAATAACTTTCCAAATATTGGTTCAGGTGTTCCTGGTATTTACAGAGGGACGTTCACATGTGGCTGGTTGATCGAGGCCTAAAGGTTTTATTTGAAAGATAGCGACCTAAATGGTCGTTTTTTATTGCCTATTGTTTGAGGAGTAGCTACTCATGGCGCGTATTAAAGTTCAAAAAACCCAAGTATTTTATTTTGATGGAACTGCAATCGTTCCTGTGGTCTGTGCAAAAACAATTGATTTAGGTCAGGACAGTGAAGAAGATGTTGATGTAACTTGTCTTGATTCTGATGAGGTTGATAGTGATGCAGGTCAAGTCACACCCGGTGAAGGTTCACTTGCAATTGACTTTGATGATGAAAACTCATCACATCTTCAATTATTAGCCTTATCTAAAACAGATCCAAAGCAAACAGTACACTGGTATCTAGGTTCTTCACACAGTACTGATGGACCAACTGTGACAGGGGGCGCGGTAACATTACCAACAACACGTACATGGTGGGAGTTTGATGGATATCTTAAACGTGCAGCGCCAACTTTTGAAAAAGGACAACATGTTGGATATTCATTCCCACTGAAACGCCGTTCTTCAGTCCAAGAAACAATCCGTACTATTGGACCATAATCATGAAAAGTATTAAGGATCTTAAGCGTGTCACCAAAA
The DNA here is from genome assembly GCF_031456775.1 of Acinetobacter sp. 3657. Taxonomy (NCBI): domain Bacteria; kingdom Pseudomonadati; phylum Pseudomonadota; class Gammaproteobacteria; order Moraxellales; family Moraxellaceae; genus Acinetobacter; species Acinetobacter sp. 3657. Next base: position 84,129 of record NZ_JAVDVH010000001.1, read on the forward strand.
TTGGTGCGCCTGTTAAGCGGACTGTGGCATGGGTCGTTATAGCAGATGACGATAATATTGATTTTCTACGTGAACAAACGGGTAATAGTGAAATCGTTTTGGGGGAATTGGTAGATTTAGAAGGTCAGGTTTTTATTAAAAAACTTAGCTTTAATGATACATCTGAAACTTCAAAGGCCATCGAGTGGGATATTGACTACGACAATATTGAAAACTCAAAGGTAAAGGCTGTGGATCATCGACAATTACAGGCTGCACAGTTATTAGGTTCAGTTTGTGAAGATTTAGATGGCAAGCTTTTCTTTAGTTCTGTAGATGATGTTCTTTGCTCAGATCCGAATTTCATTAATGCCTTATATGCCGTTTCCAGTGAGGTTAATAATTTTTCGGGAAAGTCTCGGACAAAGAGTTCTCAGAAAATGAATTCTGGTGCGAGCTTGTTATCAATGGAATCGGTGGAAACACCATTGGAGAAGCCAAGCGAAACCTAAGCAATGCCGAGTTTCAAATATGGAGAGCCTATCGTGAAAGACGAGGCTCTCTTTTTATTGGTCGCCGTATTGAGCAGGCTTTTGGAAGTTTCATGGCCTTTTATCACAATGGCAAAGTGAAAGAGGAAGATTATCTCGAACCTGCTCTTTTTATGCCACATGAGGATAAACCTAAAGAAATCGAGATCTCGTTGGATGAAGCTATGGAAAATGGGTTTCGATGAAAGTGAACCGTCAGTTGGCGGTTTTTTTATTGTCTGGAGAAAAGTATGGCGACCAATCTTGGTACTTTGACATTAAATCTTATTGCAAATACAGGATCATATACACAAGGTTTGCGAAATGCTGAAAGTTCAACAGACTCAGCCTTTAAAAAAATGCGTGGTGCAGTTAATACCTATGGCAATGTTGTTGGTGCTGTAGCAGCGAGTGCGATTGTTGGATTGGCTGGCCTAGCATATCAAACAGCACAAAGTGCAGTAGAGCTTGAGAAATTTGCACTGCGAGCAAACTCATCAACCCAAGAGTTTCAAAAGATGGCAGTAGGTGCTGCTGCCTATGGTATCCAACAAGAAAAACTCTCTGACATGATGAAAGATTTCAATGAGAGATTGGGAGAGTTTACAACGATTGGCTCAGGGGAAGCGGTAGACTTTTTTGAGCAGATCGCAACCAAAACTGAGGGTGGTGCTGCAGGTGCGAAAAAACTTGCATTAGAAATGCAAAAACTAAGTGGACCAGATGCTTTGCAACTTTATGTCGATAAGATGCAGGAAGCAGGTGTAACACAACAGCAGATGTCATTTTATCTAGAAAGCATGGCATCAGACATGACAGACCTTATCCCGTTGTTGATCAATGGTGGTGAAGGAATGAAACTTTATTCAGATGCTGCTGAACGTGCTGGCTTAGTGATGAATGAAAAGACAATTGCATCATCAAAGATTTTAAAAGAGCAAGTATATCTATTAGATTTGCAGTTGCGCGGAGCAAAAAACCAACTTATGCAAGCTGTTATTCCTGCTTTTGTAGATATAGCAGGAGCATTCTTTAGTGGCTCAGAACAAGGTCTGCAATTCACCGAAGTTGCAGATGGTGTCGCAAAATCATTGAAAGGAGTTGCATCAGTAGCGATTGGTGCGGTGACAGCGATTCAGCTAGTAGGTAAAACACTGGGTGGAATGGCTGCTGTGGGTGGAGCGATTTTTAGTGAAGCTAATTGGTATGAAATGAATCCAATTGGATTTGTTAAAGCTGCTTATGATGCTAGAAAAGAAATCGGTGCACTTACAACGGAAATAAAGTCTGATTTACATAATACGGTAATCGGTGCGGCTGAACGCATGGATAAAATGTGGGAGGGCAATGACGCTTCAACAGCAAAACAAATGGCTAGCTTGAAAGAGTTATCTAAAACTCAATCTGGTGTAACAAAAGGTCTTGATGAATGGGTTGATAAACAGAATAAATCTAGTGATGCCACTAAAAAAAACTCAAAAGCCCAAACAGACTTAAATAGACTTCTTGAAGAACAAGCTCAAATTCGAAAATCATTAACTTATGAGTTTTCCACTGATCTTCAACGAATGAAAATTGATTACGAAAGAGTGCTAGTAGATATTAACGATGCCAATTTCTCTCCAGCATTACGTAGTCAATTTTTATCTACTGCAAAAGCTAGGTTTGAAGATGAGCAAGTTCTTTATAAGATGAAGCAGGCTCTTGAACTTCAAGAACATAAGATAAATGAAGAGTCAAAAGCCAAAGCGACATTTATTATTGATCAGCAAATCATCGCAAATCGAACTGATATAAATACTGCTGAAAAACAACAGTATTTGAATGCACTGCAAGAAAAACATACTCGAGCAATGGCTTGGTTGAGGCTTGAGCAGAACATGCGTCTAAACGATGCATCACAAGTATTTCAAACTGACATGCAGAATATTGCAGCTAAGTATGAGTTTGAGCGTCAGCAAATCATCTTAAACAGTCAATTTAGCAAAGATGAGCGTCAAGCATTAATCGATGCATCTCGTATAACAGAAAGCATGGATCAAGCCCAAGGGCGGGATGCAGCATTGTATGGGATGTTGAATGCTTCGGGTATTGATACGACACAAGAGGAAGCAGCGGCCCAACGTGCTGAAGCTTTTCAGGCAGCATTGGACTGGCAGTTGATTACTCAAGAAGAGTATCAGCAAAAGATGCTTGAAAGTGAAAGTCAGTATTATCGTGCTAAAGCAGTGTTAGGTTTGCAAGATGCAGCTAATACAACTGCTGGAATGGCTGATCTGATGGGAAGCTTACTTGGTAAACAATCCGCTGGTTATAAAGCTATGTTTATTGCATCCAAGATGTTTGCACTTTCCAAAGTAATTTTGAATGCACCTGAAACGTTCTCGAATGTGTATAACTCTGTTTCAGCAATTCCAATGATCGGTCCATATATTGCGCCAGTTGTTGCTGGTGGTGCTTTAGCAGTTCAACTTGGTCAGGCCGCACAAATCAGATCAATGAATTTACAGGGCTTTGCCGCTGGTGGACATATTACTGGTAAGGGAACTGGTACAAGTGATGATATTCCGATTTGGGCATCTAATGGTGAATATATGCTTCGTGCTGCCGCTGTTGAAAAATTAGGATTGGATAATCTTGATTACATCAACCGTACTGGTATGTTGCCGTCAAGATTTGCAACGGGAGGTTTAATTGGTAAAGAACGTTTCTTATCAACATCAAGCCAAAGTGATCGGCGTGGTGATGGTGTGAATATTATTATCAATGTGCCATCTGGTTACACTGCAAATGAAAGTCGTGATGGTAGTGGGAATGTGACGATTGATGTGGTGGAGAATTTTGTTAAACGAGCGTTTAGCAATTTAAATCAAGCGAACTCATTTGAATCTAAGCAGATCCGGAATAACTTTAATGTGGGGCGTGTACGATGAATAAACTCGATCTTTGCCCACTTCAATCAAGTTATTCAGTCAAGTATGGTACATCAGTTGAACGAATAGTATTAAGCGGTGGGTTTGGTCGATATGTTCAAACTAAAAACGCTAAAAAGCATTTGGTCGATGTGGCCTTTACACTTCGTGAAGATGACTTCATATATTTCAGAGCATTTTATCTAAATTGGCAGCTTAACCCGCTGCCTTTTTTAATGTCTTTAATTATTGAAGACAGCGAATTTAGAGAATATATCACTCAGTTTATGCCTGATTCTTTCACATTTAATGAGTTAAGCGGAAAGATTTTTAAAGTCTCTGCGCAGCTCGTTGTGGTGACTTCGGAAGTGCAGATTCTAACTTCAAAGCCGTATCCCTTATTTTTTTATGATTCTATTAAATCAAGTGCTCTTCCAGTAAATCCAAGAACATTCGATCCAGTTTTGAACAATGAGAATCTTTTAACGAATTTTTCAGTCAAAAATGCAAAGTATTTATCTGAAATCACTTATACAACTTTGCCTTACGAACCTGTTGATCAAGTTAAATCAGATTTTTCAGTCAGAAATGCAAAGTATCTGTCTGAAATCACCTATAAAACTTTGCCTTATGAACCTATCGATCAAATTAAGTCTGCTTTTTCAGTCAAAAATGCGGTGATCAAAGATGTGTTAATTACGCATGAGACAAATGCTGATCTGATGCAATCGGAATTCATTGTGTTAAGTGCCAAGTATATTGAGGAGATTTAATATGTTATTTAAAACGAATATAAAAGTTGGCGCGAGATTTAAGCTTATTGTTAGAAAGTCTGATGAACAAAGATTAAGCGAAAGTGCGTGGAGTGATAATTTGGTTCTTGATGCAGGACTCGACGCGATGGCTGGAGTTGGTAGTGCAGCAATCTCTCATGTATGGGTTGGATCGGGGAATTCTGCACCAGTTCCGTCTCAAGTTAGTTTAGATAATGCTATTGCTGGAACAAGTACAACACAAGGTAGCGATCAATCGGGATTGCAGGTATCCGCTTTACCTTATTATTATTTTTGTAAAAGAACATTCCGTTTTCCTCTTGGAGCTTCGGCTGGAAACTTGTCTGAGGTAGGGCTTGGTAATGGTGCAGGTTCTTTATTTAACAGAGCTTTGATTCGAGATAGTTCAGGCAACCCTACGTCAATCACGGTTCTAGCAGATGAGATACTAGATGTTCTCGTTGAGCTACGTATTTATCCATCCACAAATTTCTCAGGTCAATTTCAGTTACTCAACAAATTTGACGAAGTAGTTAGTGCACATGACTATGCTGGCAATGCTGTACTTCACAATAATGGTATAGCATGGTCAGTAGCGTCTGTTCGTGTAGATTTGCCATTACTAGCAGCAAGAGTAATGGCAAATTCAGTAAATCCATTAAATACATCATATCCAAATACTACAGGTGCTGTAACCAAAGTCATGTCCCAATCAAGACCAAATAACAGAGCTTTAATTGGTTTATTTACATTGGGTCTGAATGAGGGAAATGATTGGGATCACAAGGGCATCCTGATTCCGATTGCAAACTTGTTGTCTAAAGGAGATTCGTCTGCGCTGATCGGTTACAAATGGGATATTGATCCACCAATTCCAAAGAGTAATCAGCAAACACTAAGATATATGTTTGAGCTAACATGGGATAGGTATATGCCATGATGCCGAATAATGCATTATCAACAAGCAGCGTTTACGCTGCTTTTTTAGTGCCCAATCGCATTGATGAGTTAATCGATTACGAATGGGGTGGTAGTGATTTATATGACGCATCGCAGGGTTTGCAAGCCAAGTTATGGACTTGTTTTTATGAAAGTGGAGTTATCAAAGCCAAAGCAGATCAAGTGATTCATGACTTAATCACTGTCGATGATGTGACAGCATTAAGCTTTGCATTTGATTTAAATATGCGTCCTGTTGTGACTTATGTTGTAAATCATGAAGTGTTTTTGTGGTGGTATGACACTGCAGTTGCACGGCATGTGACAACGAGTTTCGGTAGTTTGATCATTACCCCACAGTTATCACTCGATGATCACCGCACAATTTATTCAGCAAATGCAGATGTGATTTTTGCATATATTAAAGCAGAGCAACTTTGTATTCGATTGCAACGAGATCGTTATCAAATTGAGTATGAGCTGGGAGCAGGACAGGTACTCATTCAAATAGGGATGATGACCAACAACAGATTTGGATTTGCTACAAAGATCATGAATGGTTTTGATCTGTTTTTAGATCAGATGTATGTCGATGCTCGAAATAAAGCATTACGTTTTGATTATCTGGATCTGTGTTCACTGCAGGCATCTTATAGTGTTCAATTCGGAAATAGCGTCATCAAAGCTGAAGGGTTGAATGAAGATGCTTTGAGAACCCAATTTGAAAATATAGAAAATGTGGTGTCGGTCGCTTTCAATCTGAAAGAAAAAGACTTTGACTACTTCATATCATTTTTCAGAGTCTGGCAGCATAAACGCAAGCCGTTTTATATAGATCTAGTTTTAGATCAACGTCCACGCACCCAGTATCTAGCACACTTTGTATATGACAGCGTTTCGATGACGAAAAGTGGTGCTGTATTCAAAGTAAGCGCTCAGTTATTTATCTTGAATAATGATCTTGATAAATCAGCAATTAAAACGATAGCGGAGTCACGGAATGTCAGAGCTTGAGAGTTTTTTATACGGTCCAGATAACGCCTATTTGATTGAGTGTATCGAGATAAATCATAGTCTCTGGCCAAAGCCGTTGCGCTATGTGACCAATGTTTCTGAAGGTGTAACAGTCATTCAAAGTGGTCAGCCAACTTTTTATGAATATGCAGTGCTCAAAATTGATCGCGGCAGTGTCAGTGATGATCTTGATCAGAAGTTAGCGATAACGGTCGGGGATTTGGGTAAAGTCATTCCTGGTCTTGTTGATCAAATTATTGAGCAAGTATCACTTGAGCGACCGCAAGTTACTTATCGAGCGTATTCAAGCATTGATTTATCAAATCCAATTTTGCAGATCGATCACTTAGAAGTCACAAGCCAGAACAACGACTATCAAGGAACGACATTTGAAGCTGAAGCAGAGCAGCTTAACGAAGTTGGTACTGGATTGTTATTCACAAAAGAGAATTTTCCGACCTTGGTTGGCTTTTACTAATGAGGTAAAGAAATGATTGAATTTCACGATAGCATTCACTCAGTTGACTACATGATTGATCTAAAAGACATCTCAAATATTGAGCGACGTTTCCGTAGTAGCCGCGGATCTGAGTCAAACTATGATGTTATTTTCACGTTTAAAAGCGGAAAAGTTATCGAAATGACTTTGAGTGATGCCGATGTAACTCGGCTTTCAAGTGCTGTGGAAAATGCATAAATGGTGAGTTTAGCGAATGAGAGATTTTAATCTGCAATTGCTTTCATTATTTGAAATGCAATACAACGTTAAGAATTATCATTGTGTTCATTTCGTGATTGATGCTGCAAGACAGTTGCTAGATCAAGATTATTCAAAAAGCTTTATTGGTTTGACTGCATCGCTAAATGATTCCATTCAAACATCAAGACAGACAGTCATTCGCAATAAACACATAAAAGAGCCAACACATGGTTGTATTGTCCTCATGACAAGCCTTACGGGAAATAATCACGTAGGGCTTTTTTATTGTGGCAAGGTTTTGCACTTGAATGAATCGGGCACTCAATATTTATCACTAAACAGCATGAAATGTTTCTACACAAGGTTTAGATACTATGAGCCACTTACAGATTTATGAAGATCCGCTTGATGCAAGCACGATCACGATTGAGCAGACTGATAATGTTTTGCGTCGATTCTTAGAAATTAAAGCGAAATTTACACAAGCACGAATTTATAAAAATACGCCTTGTCATGAAAATGAAGTTACCCCAATTGATAAAGTCACTGCATTAAAATTGTTAGATGCTGGACCAGAGGATCAATTTCATATTGTTTGTCATGCTGGTGACATCATTTCAGCAGTGAACTATGTTGTCGTTAAAATATTTGGTTCTATTGTTAATGCACTCGTAAAAGTACCTACTCTCAATCAAACACAGGAACTTGGTTCAAGTAATAATGATTTAACCAGTCGTGAAAACAAGCAGCGGATTGGTCAACGTGTTGCGGACCCATTTGGAAAGATAAAATCTATTCCTGATCTGATTGCACCTAGCTTTGTTTATTATGTAAACAAGCAAGAAGTTGAAGAATCATTGATGTGTTTAGGTCGTGGTTATTATCACATTCAAGACATTAAAGATGGTGATACCACTTTATCTACAATTGCCGGATCAGCATGTTCAATCTATGAGCCAAATACCAGCATCATTGGTACACCACAAATCAAGATTGGTGAGGATTTTACAGATAATCCTTTGGTCGCAAAGATGTGCACAGCTATCAATGGCCAGTCCTTGATTGAGGGCAGTGAAGATATAACTAATTTGGATGTTGATTTTCAACTTACAGCACTTTATCCAAATCGCCTACAGACACTTAATCCTTCAGTTGATATGAGAGATTATTTTCAAATTGGCAATACTTTACTTCTCAATATGTCAGAGCTAGGTGTAGCGAATGCAAGCATATCAAGCGAATGTACTCCAAAAAGCACAGGCGAACTTCATATACAAACTACGCAATTGCTAGATAGTCTTAACTTTAAGACGCTACAAATTACATCACTTATTCTTGATGATCTGAATTTGGCTGGTGCTTATCAAATATCGAGCATAACCCAAGTTGTTGGTGGATATATCTGCAATTTAATTGATCCTGATTTAGTCAATTCTAATTGGTCGTTGATTGTAGATATTGATGAGAAGTCGGCATTTTTTTCTGGAATATTGCAAAACAATACTGATTCAATCGATCTTGGAGGAGAGTATCCTTCAGTTCTTGGTGTAGGTATTAACTACATTGATTTGGAGGTCCCAACAGCATTACAACCTGAGTGGGATCAATTGCAGGGCATTTCTATTAGTCAAACAGATATTAATCTCAGAAAAGTTGTATCAAGTTGGCTTGGTTGGTATTACATCGATTACAACGACATTGAAGAGCTGATTTTTAATGTTTATTTTCCACAGGGGTTAAGGCTTATTGGTTGGCGAGGGAATTATTACAATGAATGGGTTGGTTGGACCATTCAGTATCAAGAAGTAGTAAGTGGTATGCCAATTGGTCCTGTTTCTGAGCGTATTGAATGGGCATATGACAATACAATTTCAGGTTTTGGCGCATCAACCAGAATTAAACTAAGCCAAAAATTTCAAGACGGAGTGCGATTTAGGATTAAAAAAGAACCTGAAACATGGGCAAAGAATGTACAGCAACGATTTAGGGAGGCAAAACTAAAATCAGTGTACGCATGTTCAGTATCAAACAAGCTAACTTATGACGATGTCACGATCGTACGGACCAAAACCATCGGTACCAATGAAGCAACAAGCGTTAAAAACCGCATGTTGAACTGTATCGCCACACGTAAGCTTTTTACATATCGGACCGGCTTTAAGTCAGTGGAGAGAATGCCTACAAGTAATTTTGCAGATATCGTCTGTGCGATTACGACCGATGAATTGATAGGGCGTAGAGATATAAGCACGCTTGATTTCGCTAATCTCTATGCAGTGGCAGATGAGGTCGATGCCTATTTTGGTGTGCCGATTCAGTTTAACTACACATTTGATGATGCCAAGATGTCTTATGAAGAGACACTTACAACGATTGCGAATGCAGTGTTTTGTGATGCGCGCCGTGAATCAAACAAAGTTTTCTTTGTATTTGAAAAGCCGCAACAAGTGCCGACTTTATTGTTCAATCACAGGAATAAAAAACCTGAAAGCGAGAAGCGTTCTGTCAATTTTGGTGTAAACAAAGACTATGACGGGGTAAAACTCAAATGGGTCGATCCGACTGATTCTTGGTCTGAATCTGAAATCAAGTTGCCTAATGATAATGTGGCCAATGCGCGAGAGTTGGAAATTAAAGGTATTACCAATCTTCAGCAAGCGATGCTTTTAGCGCATCGAGCATTGAATAAGTTGAAATATCAGAAGAAGACCGTTGAATTTTCGGCTTATAGTGAAGCGGATCTCGTCACTCGGAATGACTTAATTCTTGTTGCTGATGATACGCGTCCGATGCTGATTAGTTCAGGATCTGTCATTGATCAAGATGGACTGTATTTAACTTTGTCACAGCCGTGTGTACTAGAACAAGATGAAAGTTATGTCGTTCATCTTCAATTGCCAAATGGCCAAGTGGACGTTGTTCAGGTGACACAAGGAGATAGTGAGCGAGAAGTCTTATTAGCACGTGCACCAACTTCGCAGCTTGTTATTGAGTACGAGGGGAATATCAGTTGTTCAACCTATCTGGTTACGACCGACACGTATAGCAAGCGAGATCTATTTTTGATTACTGAAAAGTCTGGTGGTGGTACTGAGTCTTCAATCACTGCAATAAACTACACTGATCAATATTATTTAAATGATAAAGATTATGTCTGAATCAATAGCCGCCGAAGCGCGGTTTTTTTACATCTGGAGAAATGAAAAATGGCAGAGCCTATGAGCAGCGGTGTTGGCGTCGCAACTGTAATTAAAGTTTATGGTATGTGGTTTTTGATGGCCATTGCGGCTATAGCGGTGGTTTTGGGTTATTTGGTAGTCATTATGACTCGAATGCCTCGTACACGCAGTGAATGGGTCGTGAGTTTAATCACTACGGTGGTGGGGAGTATCGCAGGTGGTGGATTCCTAATTCAGCATTTTGAACTACATGATTATCTTTTAACTTGGTCGGGTCTATGTGCAATAGGGGGCATTTTCTTTGCTGCAGGTTTGCCATTTTGGGCCATCATCCGTTGGTCATTCAACTATGTGAATGCTAGAGAGGATGCAACCATCTTCGACGTAGCTAAAGAAATGAAAGATTTCAAAGATAACTTTTGAAGGGTATCAAAAGGCATGTTGATGACCTCTATTAACATTCAAGTTAAAAAAACAAAGTTCTAATATAGAACTTATTATTGAACTTAACCATGAGGTCAAGCTTTTATGCCAGTTTCAAGCCATTCAAAGAATAAAGGTCTTAAAGATAAGATTAACCAAAAGTTAGCAAAAATATCTGGTGACTTATTGGGTGCGGTTACACCTGATAGACAGGAGTTGCTTCCTAAAGAATATGATTTGAGCCCACATACTGAATATAAGCGCTATGGAAGTACTCATTATGGCGTGATGATTCCTGATCTGCCTGAACCTTATCGATATCTGTCTTGGGCGTCTGTGATTGGTTATGTTGGTTTTCCAATAACTGACTCTGAGTATCAAATATCCAATAGAGGAAAAGGTGATACAGCTTCACTAGTGCATGGCACAGCCTTATCTTCAACTGAAGAGGCATTTAAGACTTACTCAATAATTGACGATATAGAATTTAGTAAAGATCCATTTTCGGTCAATTTTAAGAATGATACTTTTTTTAAAGAGTGTGAAGATGGATATCTTCTCACTACGAATAGAGATGATCTGCAGCTTGAGTTAAAACTGAAACCTACTAAAGCCGTTACTTGGTTTGCGTATAGTTCGCTGTATAAGCATTTTAGCGTGTTGATGCATTACGAAGGGCAAATGGTTCAAAAGGGTAAAATAGTAAAAATTAAAGGGCTTTGTACACTGGAGTCTTGGAAAGCCGTCGCAACTTCAATGCTAAAAAACCAGTTGCTTGTTAAACATATCCAAATTCCTGTAAAGGTCTTCAGTTATCAAGTAATCAACTTAGATGAAAATCAACAATTGTTACTTGCGTTCATATGTTATGAGAATCAACCTGTTTTAACCTCAGTTTATTACCGTCATATCGATGGCACTTCAATTCAATTTAATGGCGATGTGCTATTTGAAGTTACAAAGAATCAGACTGAACCTCAGATCACCCCTGATGGATACAGTATGAATGTACCCGACACATTTAAATGGGTTGCGCATCATAACGGTGAGAAGATTTTAGAGATCTTTGCCGAAGTAGATACGCCGTATTGCTATGGTCTAGCGGCAGGTTTTGTTAGTTCATACACGTGGCAAGGAATGTTTAAAGGCAATGATTTGCAAGGTAGAGGATACCTAGAGTTTATTGATAGAAGTTAATTAAATAATTTAGTGATTTAAACATCAGACCGCCAATTCAGGCGGTTTTTTATTACCTAAAGGAAAGTAAAAATGAACATCGAACAATATCTTAATGAATTGATTAAACGTGAAGGTGGGTATGTAAATAATCCTGCCGATCGAGGAGGAGCGACTAAGTTTGGGATCACCGAAGCGGTCGCACGTGCGAGTGGCTTTAAAGGTCACATGCGAGATCTACCATTGGATGTAGCCAAAGGCATTTATCGAAAACAGTATTGGATCTCGCCACGATTTGATCAAGTGAATACGATCAGTGCCGCCGTGGCTGAAGAACTACTCGACACAGGTGTGAACTGCGGGACGGGCTTTGCCAAGCCATTACTGCAACGTGCTTTAAATCTTTTGAACAATCAAGGTAAAGGAGGATGGCCAGATTTAGTAATTGATGGAATCTATGGTTCAGAAACGATGAATGCATTTACAACCTATCTCACAAAGCGCGGTAAAGAGGGTGAAAAGGTCTTAATCCGAGTGCTCAACATTATGCAAGGGCAGCGCTATATCGAAATATGCGAACGCAACCCTACACAGGAGCAGTTCTTTTATGGCTGGATCAACAATCGAATCGCATAACAAACTAATTCATCATTGCAAACGCTCATGGTCATCATTGATTGTGAGCGTTTTAGTTTTGTGCTTACTGTCAGGATGCTCAGCGCATACGATCAATAGCAATGTGCATGTTGGGATATGTGTAAAAGCCCTCTGATGAGGGCTTTATTCGTATCAATGGTCATTCAAGTTCTAGTTGATAGTCATCTTTGGTCACTTTAATTTTTAATTTTTTATATTTGCGTTTGTTTGGATTGACTGCGGAATTGTTTACTTCATCTGCAAAAGTCTTGTCTTTCATGAGGCTTGAATACGCTTTATATCCTAAAATAATCCGCGTGGGTTGGTATCCATTTCTATTTACATAGTATTCAATAGTTGAATTTAATTCATTTAGAAGACTTGTATCACTCATTTCAAAAATGCTTCACTTTTAAGAGTTCATTGAAGAATAGTGTAAATTAAGTAAAATATCTATATGAATTTAAACATTTTTATACGGGCTACCTGTCATAAAACTGTAATATTTCATGCTGAATTTTATTCATTGAACTGTGATCTAAAAAACTCTTAATTTTATAAAGGATTTTTGTACTCAGATTGCTGACATTACAATTGGCTAGTGAAAGCATGGCTTGATAACAATAAAATAAATAATCCAAAAAATCATGGTTTATCTACTATTTGAAATTGTGGTAAAGGTAAAATCAAAACTAATCACAAATGATTAGCTCTCTGGAATTTCATAATCTTTTGGCTTTCGCACATTCTTAACAAACCGTTCTTCCATTGCACCATACTTTTTAAAGTTTTCACGAGCTTGATTAAGTGAAGGGACGTTTGCACAACCAGCCCAATCATGATCCTCTGATTGAACAGGGTCATCCTCCCAGAAGCATACAGGGCAGATATCATATTCGCCGTTTGATGGTTCGCTTCTTGTTAAATAGCCGCAACATAAACACGGGTAGAGCATTATATTTCTCCAATCTTCCTTAACTATTTTTCTCAGGCTTTTCAGCAAAATTATAACTCAAATACACAACATTTTTGGGTTCAACCAAAGAGACATTCTTCTGTTCATCTATGACCGCACAAAGGGCAGAGCCACATAGGATGCGGTATTGTTTGAGATCAGTATCCATGCCAATAATTTTTACTAAGGGCTGTTTTTCCATATCCTTAAGTACAGTTTGACCAACAGCTTTTCCTTTTTGCTCAATATGGCTTAGAGAGAAAATAGCACCAAGAAATAGCATATAAATTATGATCGTTGTAAAAGTAAATACAGAATAGTTTCGTTCTCTTTCATCTTCTAAGCTCGTATTGTGAGGTTTAACTTCATGTGGAAGTCTGAGCTTAATTTTACTTCTCAATAAATTAACGATTTTTTGATCTATTTCTGCGGAAACAAAGATATATCTTGATACGTAGAATAGGGTACTAATAATAAAAAAGTATATCAAAGGCGCTTGCCCTTTAATAAATCCCCAATATATTTTGTCTTGTACACTAAAATTCAATACTAGAGGATCAACATAGAAAGGGCGAAGTAAGCCTCCTAAATAGGCTTGCCCTAAAGCAAATAAAAATATTGCTGTCAAAGTAACAATAATTGCTGTATCCAACGAAAAATTAAACTTCATTTTATTTCCTTATTTTTTCTTCTTCGGGCATTTCTTGCCATTTCCACCCGGCAAGCAATCACATGCTTGACCATCGCCGTCACGATCTAAGCTTTTCCATCCAGTTTGACCAGACTTTTTGCGTTTCTCATACCAAGCTTGTGCTTCTTTTTGAGTTCCAAAGTCAGCACATTTCTTTGCATAAACTTGAATAGTTGTGAACCCCAAAACTAAAATAAGTAAAATTTTCATAAATTATTTTAAAGTCATAATATTAGCCAAAGTCTAACAATACTTAAGTATTTTACTCAATGAATCTAGTGAAAAAGTCTTATAAAAGCTAGTTTAGTTGACAAACTCTTGAATAGGCCCGATTTTTTGGTTGACAAATCCTGTATTTAGTCCTAAATAGTGAAATTGAATTGATATGTAAGTTATCTTTCATTTGTTCTATAAGTTGAACATAATATAAACAACGAGACTTTAAAATAAACTGTAATGTCAAAAGTGGGTAAAAAGGGCAAATTAGCCCAACAAAATCTTGATCTGTATGATCCATCTGTTCAGCAAGAACAGGGTGGTGATCTTGATTTTGTTTTAAAAATCCACGATGGTCATTTACATGATTTAGAAATTTCTAGTGTTGCCAATTTGCTTTCTGCATTAGGTCAAATTGTAGGTATTAAACAAGCCAGTTTTAAAACCATTAAAGAAGGTTCTACTACGATTGCAGTTACTGTTCCGAATGATCTTAAAGCAACTGCGATCCTAAACGTAACCAAAGACACTGCAGCAAAACATAAGCAAGTTGCTCGCATACAAAAAGAATTGGGTAAGTATCATTTGCATGATGCCGAAATTTCATACGGCACTTTAAAAGAAGATGAAATTTACCAACCAAAAGAAATTTTATATGTCGTACCAGAACTAGAAACTGAAGAGGTTTTCACTCAAGAAGAATCTTTGGATGGGCGTTTAACTCGCCTGCAAAAAGGTCGTGACAAATCAGATCACATCACCATTATTTTGAATAATGGTGTGGAAATTCCTGCACAGTGTTCTAAGACATTATTAAAAGAATTACACCCATACTTTGATAAAGATACAAATTTAAGATTTGAAGGGGAAGCGACTTATTTATCGAAATCTAATACTTATCAATTGACGCTTAAGAAGTACATCATCAATAAGTTCCATGTCATTGAGGATGTCAGTTTAGAAGCGTGGATTGATGACTTTAGAGCAAAAGGTGCATCGAATTGGTCTAAATACGATGACCCGATAGCTGAGTGGCTGAAGGAGCGACAAGATTGATCATCTTAGATACGAATGCCTTAATTACTTTTCTTGATGGAGAAAAGTCTAGTTCGGAATATTACAATCTTATAGCTGCCTTAAGAGCTTTGTTGCATGAAACAATAGCATTGCCTATGCCTGTTATTTCTGAATTTATTGCGGGCGATGATAATGAAGATCGAGCTTTAAGTTTGATTAAGCCTGGTTCTAAATTTAAGAGTTTAGACTTTGATGCTAAAGCAGCTTTAGTTGCAGCAAAAATTTATAAAGATTATAGAGCTAGTTTAGCTAAGAGTAATCAGAGTCAAAGACCAAATCAAAAAATAAAAGTCGATTTACAAATATTAGGAATAGCAATTGCCAATCATGCCTCAATGATTGTTACACATGATAAGGGTATAAAAAAAATTGTAGATTGCTTAGGCCTACCAATTGTTGTTTTTGATTACATTGATAAAAGCTATTTTGAACAGATGGCTAGTGTAGAAGTTACGGAAAGTGATCGAGTTCAGTAAATTTTAGTTATATAAATAATTAACTAATAATAAATTAGGTGCTTGTGGGTTATAAAATGGAAAATTTGGGAAAAATAGTAGTAAAAAGGATAGATGTAAAAAGATTTCGTGCATTAGTTTCGCACTCACGACAACCTCACCTTCCTTTTATTTGTGAAGAGCTTGACTGGCTGGCAGATGATAATGAAATTGTTTTAGGCTGTCTGGTACAAGATAAAACGGATCTTGATTTTGGCGGTGTTATATTAGGTAGAGATGAAGAAGGTCGTTATAGATGTTTTGATGTAACTGCGAATATTGAAACAAAAGAAGAAGCACTTTCTTGGATTTGCAATACAATTAAATGGCATATTGGACAAAATCAAGAAATTTTCCCTCAAGGAGATGGTGGTAAAAAAAGTGATCTTTTCTCACCTGTGGTAACTATCGATAAACAGCATCCCTATTTTACTAGATTATCTAATGAAGAATCTTTTACTCCAGCTAAAACTGTTATTAATATTTTAATGGGGCACTATAGAGATATTGATGGAAACTTTGTTGAACAATTTCAGAGCACGGGGTTTGATGCAAGATTATGGGAGCTTTATTTAGATACGTATTTACATGAAGAAAATCTATTTTTGAACAGAGATCACTATGCTCCTGATTTTTTGGTGGAAAAGTATGGATACAAAGTGGCAATTGAAGCTGTGATAGTGGGACGAAAGCAAGATAACCAACCATCATTATTGAAAACTTTGCCTAAAGTACTAAGTCCATCATTAATTTTAGAAAAATGTAAAAATGAAATGCCAATTAAGTTTGGTAGTCCTCTATTTTCTAAATTAAAAAAAAGATATTGGGAAAAGGAGCATGTCAAAGGAAATCCATTGGTATTCGCAATAGCAGACTTTCACGATGATCAGTCTATGCAATGGTCAAGTAATGCTTTAATGCGATATTTATACGGATATTCAGTTGAAACTAGATTTGAGAATGGACAGTTTATACATTCAGCAGTAAAAATTGACAAACATCAATTAGGGAATAAAGTTATACCCTCAGGCTTTTTCTCTCAACCTGATACTGAACATATAAGCGCTATTTTATTTTCAGCGAGTGGAACTATCTCAAAGTTTAATAGAATTGGCAAACAAGCAGGCTTTGGATCACAAGATATTACAATGTTTCGTTTTGGTACTTGTCATAATCATGATGAGAGTGCGACTACACCTAGTTTCTTTCGATATCAAGTTACTAATAAATCAAATGAAACATGGGCTGAAGGGCTATCTATGTTTCATAATCCGAATGCTAAATATCCAGTGCCACGCGAACTTTTTCCATCGATAGCACATCATTATATTAAAGATGATAAAATGTATAGCTTCATACCAGATTTTCATCCATATTCTTCAATGACAATGAATTTTAAAATTAAAACGAAAAAATCTTAAATTACTTAACCCATTACGATGCTTTTTAACTATCTCATTGTAATGGGGATTTTACATAATTTTATATATTATCTATAATGATTTAAAACATATTCAGCAGCAACTATTCTTTTTCTGCAGTTTTTTAACAATTGCTCATATAGATTTTTTTTTGTGTAAAAATAATCAAAATTGTATTTTCTATATAAATAAGAATATAAGTTATATTGATGTTCGTATCTTAAACCTTCATTTACTGATGGCGTTATACCTGAAAATAAACTAAGTTCACCATATGCCATAGCTATTCTTAAATCATCATAATCTAGAGATTGATCGCCAATATTATTTTTGAACTTTATAAGTTCTTTTTTATTTTTAAATTTCAAAAAAATAGAACCATCATATCTCCAAGGGTTTTTATCATAATCTATCCTCCAAATATCTAAATATCCAGATTCTTTTAAAACATTTGTTATCTGTGAGTCATATTCATGATTTGAGATTAAAAAAGGAATAATTTCCTCTAAGGTTTGAATATCATTACTTAATAAAATTCTAATATCTGTAAGTAATTTATTTATAATACTTTCTTGAATATATAATGGGTTGTCAGATTTTGAAAACTCTATTTCTTCATCGGTCGCAAGTTTTATTACATTTTTTACCTCTTCAAAACACTTAGAAATAGATATTTCATGAGGAGTACAATAATTTGTATTGTTGACAATTCGTATATTTGAATTTTCAAATGATTGAGCAACGAGCCTTGAACAGAATTGTCTATTTTTTTGTCTCAATGCATTTGGTGTTAGAACACTTTTTGCAGCTTCAAATTTTGAATACTCCTTTCCATGTTCAGACCGTGCAAAAGTACAAATATTCTCAATTACTTGAGTATTGATATATTCTTTTTTTAATCTTAATACTTTTACATCTTTAGGGCTTTCAAATAATAACCTCTGAGGGTTACCACTATGAACTCCATGTAAGTCAGAATGCATATAAGAATTGCCTAGATAGAGAATTGCATGGGAAAAATCGCTTTTAGTAGCTTTTCGAATTCCTTTGCTGGATATAGTGGGTGCAGCAGTTAGTATTACATCTCCCGGCTGCATTAAATCTTGAAAACGTAAGATATATTTTTTAGTCTTTGTATCACCAGTCTTTTTTTTGTTTAGCATTTTAAAATCCAATTACGCTTCATCTTCAGGTTGATAATGATCTTCAACTCGTAACCATCCTAGACTTTTTTTTCCATTATCTACAACATCAATATGATTGTTACCTTTATAAACTACAACTTCTTTATTAAAAAATTTTAATGAATTCCAAAATGAAGAACCACTTAATACTTCAAGAGAAAGATCAATATCATCTCGAAGTTGCTCAAGTTCTTGTGTGTAATCTAGGCTAAGGTTGTTTAAAAGCTTGCCATAAACAACACGTTTTTTACCGTTTTTTAAATGAAATATCTTAACTTCTGAATGTGGGGGAGCTGAACTTTCATTTCTTAAAAAACTTTCTTCCAAGCGTGCAACAATATCCGCATTCATAGAGCGATTCAGTTCTTTGGCTGACTCTGCAATTTTATCTTTTAGTTCTTGCGGTAAACGCAAATTATAAGCAACACCTAAATGTTTACCCATGACATAGTCCTAATAAATTCTGTTGACATGGTATCAAGTGGACATATATATTTGCAATATGTCCAGTGGACATTATTTTAAAAAAATGCCCCGAAGAATCTTGGCGGATCGCGGGGCACTTACCAATACCTATGAGGATATTGATATGGCTAGTTTAGCACTAACTTTCCATGAAACAACTTTTAATATTTTAGAGTGTGATCACAAGCATGGATTACTTCTCGTGAGCTTGGTCAAGCTTTAGGATATGCGAGAGATGATGCAGTAAACAAAATATACGAGCGTAATTTAGATGAGTTCTCCTACCATATGTCCCGTAACGTCAAAATGACGTTGCAGGGTCAACAGCGAGAAGTTCGAGTTTTTTCATTACGTGGATGTCATTTGATTGCTATGTTTGCAAAGACAGCAGTCGCAAAAGAATTCCGAAAATGGGTTTTAGACATTTTGGATAGGGAAGTACAGCCTAAAACCAAGAACCATAAAACTGAACGTGTGGTTTTAAACGATGCAGTAAATATGCTTGTGGCGAAATCAAAACATCTTAACTTTTCCGATGCCTACAAGCTCGTTCACCAACGTTTTAGTGTGAAAGGCATAGATGAGATCTCACTTGATCAGATCCCTGTAGCGGTTGAATACGTCCATCATCTGATTGCTTTATTTAGCTATAGAGAACATAGAACGGCAGACATGAATACGATTGCTTTAGCACATTGCATGATTTGGTGTCGCCAGTGGTGGAAAGAGTACGGTGAAGCTATCCGTAAAATTAACCCGAATATTGCCTCATCCGTACACGACTATTTCATAGATGGTTCATTCGTCGCTTGGGGCTTTGTAGATGAATCTGAGAAAGCAGCATTACGCAGAAAGTTGGATGCTCATCAATGGAATTTAACCATAAATGAAAGGTTAAGATTACTGTAATTTTATCCCTGAATTTTATAGTGAAAACTTTCGTGTTTGATTAAAAAACGCTCGAAAAACTTTCGGGGAATGAATTTCTAAATGACTGATTTTATTGAAGTTAGGTAAGCAGTTTTTGACCTGATTTTTAGGTGAAAAAAGAGCATTATTTTATTAATATTCAATTGATTAGATCGATTTTGACGCAATCTTGACATCGTAGAGGTCAGCAGTTCGAGTCTGCTTATACCTACCAAGATTGAAAAAAGACTGTTAAGTCAAAGTTTATCAGTCTTTTTATTGCTTATTTTTTTAAATTTCAGTGATATTCCAAACCTCTTGACCCGAATTGAAAATGGTGATAATTTAAACAATACGGAAGTCATATACTATTTGGGATTCAAGAGCGATCTTGCCTAAATGAACAAAGATATGATAAACCCGTATACAACAGCTAACAACGAACGAAACGGTTCTGATCGTTTTTAAAAATGTTCAAGGTTGTAGAAAAGCCCGTAAATCGGGCTTTTTTAATGTCTACAACTTATAGTGGGTTATGGTAAATCAAACCAAATCATTTGGCTGTCTTGTAGTGCGGTAACAGTTGCAGTTTCATCAAACAGCAAAGCATCACCTGCTTTAACCAAATGATCAGCAATCATTACTTCACCCGAAATCACATGCACATAGTTTACTTTCTTCTGTGTTGCAATTTCTAAACGTTGATCTTTTTCAATTACCGCAGTTTTCACTTCAGCATCTTGACGAATCAACATGGGTGCAGATTCATCGCCAGCAATTAAATGCCATTGGTTTGGATGATCTTTAGGATTGAGCAGAATTTGCTGATAAGTTGGCTCAGCATCTTGCACATTGGGTTGAATCCAAATTTGTAATAAATGCACGGCTTTATCATGCTTATTCATTTCACTATGGGTCACACCCGTACCCGCACTCATTAACTGCCATTCACCCGCATTGATTTGTCCTTCATTTCCCATGCTGTCTTTATGTGAAATCGTACCATCAAGTACACAGGTTAAGATTTCCATGTTGTCATGGGGGTGAGTACCAAAACCATTATATGCTGCAACCGTATCGTCATTAATCACACGCAAGGCACTGACACCCATATATTTAGGGTCATACCAGCTACCAAATGAAAAACTATGATAAGTATCTAACCAGCCTGCTTTGACATGACCACGGTTTTCACTACGATGTAGATAAGCATTCATCTTGCATCTCCAAATTATTATGTTTTGCTTAAGCATAATATTATCGATTCATAATGATGCTAGATAGTGTTTTATTGCGACATATTGTTCTATAAATAGAATGATTTTGTTTTATGTATCTTTACTATGATTAATAAAAAAGGCTGAATGAATTATTCAGCCTTTTCAAGTGAGATAAATTTATTTATCAATCACTTATTTTGATTTATTTTCAAGTTGAGGAATCGCAGAACCTGAACCTTGCGCCACAGCGAGTAAACCAGATTCTGTATAAAGGCCGAGTTTAGCGCGAGTATCGGTAATATCTAGGTTACGCATGGTTAACTGACCAATACGATCCATCGGCGTAAACATAGAATCACCTTTCTCCATGGTTAAACGCTCAGCTTCATAAGTGAGGTTAGGAGATTCAGTGTTCATAATGGTGTAGTCGTTACCACGACGCAATTCTAAAGTCACAGTACCTGTAATTACTTTTGCAACCCAACGTTGAGCAGTTTCACGTAACATCAGTGCTTGTGAGTCAAACCAACGACCTTGGTACAATAAACGACCCAAACGTAAACCGTTAATACGGTATTGTTCGATGGTATCTTCGTTATGAATGCCCGTCACTAAACGCTCGTAAGCGATGTGTAATAATGCCATGCCCGGTGCTTCATAGATGCCACGAGATTTTGCTTCGATGATACGGTTTTCAATTTGGTCAGACATACCTAGACCATGACGGCCACCGATACGGTTGGCTTCTAAAATAAGCTCAACAGGATCATCAATACGTTTGCCATTCAAAGCAACAGGAGTACCCGCTTCAAAAGTCACGCTCACTTGTTCTGGCAGAACTTCGACATCATCTTTCCAGAACGCAACGCCCATGATTGGATCAACGATTTTAATACCAGCATCAAGATATTCTAAATCTTTAGCTTCGTGCGTCGCGCCCAACATGTTTGAATCAGTTGAGTAAGCTTTTTCTTTCGACATTTTATAGTCAAAGCCGTTGTCGATTAAGAATTGCGACATTTCGGCACGGCCGCCTAACTCATCAATAAAGTTTTGGTCTAACCAAGGCTTATAAATTTTTAAATCTGGGTTGGTCAACAAACCATAACGATAGAAACGTTCAATATCGTTACCTTTATAAGTAGAGCCATCACCCCAAATATTGACGTCATCTTCTTTCATTGCAGTTACAAGCATCGTACCTGTCACTGCACGACCTAACGGCGTGGTATTGAAATAAGGAACACCACCAGTGCTAATGTGGAATGCACCACATTGAATCGCAGCAATACCTTCTAAGGCAAGTTGTAAACGACAATCGATTAATCGAGCTTTGACTGCACCATAAGCTTCTGCTTTTTTTGGAATCGCATCATAGTCATCTTCATCAGGTTGACCTAAGTTTGCGGTATAAGCATAAGGCTCTGAGCCTTTCTGTTTCATCCACAATAAAGCCGCTGAAGTATCGAGACCACCAGAGAAGGCAATCCCAACTTTTTTGCCTACAGGTACGTGCTGCAAGATAGTTGCATTATCAGTCATTGCTTGTCCTAACGTTATAATAAGACCCCGAACAGGTGGTCTTGGATAATCAAAAATCGGAACTATTGTAACACTTTTCGTGCGTCATGGTTTTGTAAAATCGAGTTGATCTTAAGGAAAATTTAAACCTTTTTAGAGGTTACATTGCTTTAATCTTAATCGCAATTTTCCAGTGGCCCGCACCAAGCAAATCAGAACGCTAAAAAATGCGATATCCATTGGTTGTGAGGACAGATATTTTCATTTTTACAACTGGCGTATGTATTTTTTAAAATCGGAAGGATTAA
This sequence comes from Acinetobacter sp. 3657, assembly GCF_031456775.1. NCBI lineage: Bacteria > Pseudomonadati > Pseudomonadota > Gammaproteobacteria > Moraxellales > Moraxellaceae > Acinetobacter > Acinetobacter sp. 3657. Next base: position 106,851 of record NZ_JAVDVH010000001.1, read on the forward strand.
TTTGTTCAATCTTTAGTGGCAGCACACTTTTTGTCGATAGCCATTGCAGATCATCAATTTTAACAAAGTCATTTGAGAGCAGGGTGTAGACATAACCCACACGCTCCCAATCGACAGTACACCGATCTAGTTCCACGAACACTTGATCATTCTCAAGCTTAATCGCGAATCTAGCGTCTTTAGCTAGGCTGATATATTGAATTGAGAATAACTGAGCGATCAATTTATTTTCGATTGCATATATACCAAAAGCATTATCTTTTAGTCCATCGCCCACTGCTTGAGTGGGTTGCAGTCGTTCAAGATGTTGGGATGAACCGTGGAATAAATGTTTAGGTTTAATATGCATATTGATTTCTCGAAATCATCAACCTAAATTAGAGCGAATCATTTAAGCCGATCAATTGTTTTTCAATCGGGGTAAATACATGATCATGACGAGCGATCAGATATAAACCAATATTCCGATAGGGCTCAGGTGTTTCCATATAATATTGGATATTAAATTTTTTAATTAGAGATTTGGCAATCATCGAGACACCCATACCCAGTTGGCTAAAATGAACCAAGGCTTCATGGTCATAAATATGTGTTAACTCACCTTTGCTAAGTTGATAGTCTGCATAAATATTATTCAGTGTGGTGGCATAACAACATTCTTCTGAAGCAAGCAAAATATTTTGATGATTGAGGCAGTCCTCAAGATTATCGTGATTGATGACATTTTTACCAATGATCACCAGTTGATCATTGGCTTTTTGAATGTATTGAAGATTTTTTTGTGTGGGATGGCCGAGTACATAAGCAATATCGAGATTTCCTTGTAAAATCTCATCTTCAATAAAACCTGTAGCACCTGTTTTCATGGTGATAGAAAGGTCAGGGTAGGCGGAATAGAGCTGACTGAACGACGGATAAAAACGCATACCACCTAAGCTGGTATTGGTACCGAAACGTAAATAGTTCTCTTGCTGATACAGTTTATTTTCGGTTTCTTCCCATGTGAAAATCATTTTTTTATATTGAGTATATAAATTGATTCCTGACTCAGTCAGCTCAACACCTTTGGGCTTACGAATAAACAGCTGACGTTTATAATGATTTTCAATTTTTTTAATTTTAGCGGTCATATTAGACTGTAAATAATTAAGCTTATTTGCCGCAGCCGTAATGCTTTTTAGTTCAGCAACGGTGACAAATGATCTGATATCGTTAATGTCAATATTCACGCTCTATCCTCAATATGACAACTCATGCATTAGCGCGCTTGATAAACCCCTTGCGGAACTTCAATCGTTGCTCATTCCCCTGATGCGAGAAATACAGAGAGGGGTTGAATGCTTATGAAAGAACTCTATTTCCAAAAATGTAGAAGATTATTTTTCAAACTAACATTAAAAAAAATGATGTATACATTAAAACATAGCATTATTCATGATGTCATTTATTTTTTAAACTAGCCATACTTTCCATCTGTTGAGTAAAATGTGTGAATATTAGAGTCATCAGTGCAATCGCGTTGCTGTGTCTGGTTTGGGGATCGTTGTGGGGACTGGTTAAACATAGCTTACTGGTCTTTCCGCCATTCTTATTTATTTCTACGCGATTGATTCTTGCTGCTTTGACATTAATGGTGTTGCAATTCATTCTCAGAAAATCGATTTTGCCGAAACAGGGGGAATGGAGGTCATTGATCATTTCAAGTTTATTGATTTGTTTCGGATTCTATGCGACACAGACATTTGCGATGCAATTTGTTGACTCTGGTTTATCTGCTGTTCTGGTTTTTACCATGCCAATTTTTATTGGGGTTTTAGCGCATTATTTTTTAAATGAACGTTTAAATGCTCAGAAAATTTTGGGATTAGTGTTCGGTAGTTTGGGGCTGATCGCGATACTTTGGCCACAACTCCACCATTTACACATGAACGTATCCTTGATGGGGCAAGTACTTTTAATTGGCTCTGGCTTTTTTTGGGCTATGGCAACAGTCTATATCAAAAAGAATTTTGCTACTTATGACAAAGTAAAACTGACCATTTGGCAATTGTTGATGGGTGGCAGCGCGATTTTGATAGGCGCTTTAATCTTTGAACCGATTGATTTTAAAGTTTGGCTGAATCCTTTGAATGAGTCGATGCTTTTCTATATCGCAGTGATTGGGACAGGTTTTGCCTTTGTGTTATGGAATTGGATTGTGAGTCAGGTTGATACTTTTATTGCTTCAATTTCAATTATGTGTATTCCACTTTTAAGTCTGTTGTTTGGCTATTTAGTTTGGCATGAACCATTAACAGTCAATATTTTAATTGGCGCCGCGTTTATTTGTCTTGGCATTTTTATCAGTGCTTTGAAAATGAAAATATCGAAAAATCGTGCCATTACTTAATCGACCTGCATAAGGTCATTTCACTTTTTATCAAAAAAAAAGGTCATTTCACTTTTTATCAAAAAAATCAGTTATGTTGTACATGGCTGATTTTTATTTTAATTTATTCAAAGGATTGCATAAGCATTGTATGCATGAGATCCCATTCATAATGACTTACATCTCTTTATGTTTCTCCCATAGCGAGAATCAAAAAGGTATTTATGAAAGAGGTCTATTTGTAAGTCATTATTCTGTTTTGTTATTTAAATAAAAATTGTTGAGATCCTCGTGCAAAATTGACACTTTCAACACCGAAAATATGAAAAAGAGTCATCCCAAAATGCCAAAAAAGTATTAAAGTACTATGCAACAAGTTGCAAAGCCAAAAAATAGAGAAGGAATACCATGACTAGCTATGCAAATATTTTAAAACCATTACATTTAGGCTTTACCACCATTAAGAACCGTGTGGTGATGGGCTCTATGCACACAGGTTTGGAAGATCGTTTCTTTAATTACCCTAAACTTGCTGCTTATTTTGAAGAAAGAGCGAAGGGTGGTGTTGGCTTAATCATCACAGGTGGTATTTCTCCGAACCGTCAAGGCTGGTTGTTACCTGCTGGTGGTACGATGAACAGTTTGGTTGATATTCCGCATCATCGTCTGGTCACGCATGCTGTACATAAGCATGGCGCTAAAATTTTGATGCAAATTTTGCATTCGGGTCGTTATGGTTATCAGCCATTTGTGGTGTCTTCAAGTTCTGTGAAATCACCCATTTCACCGTTTAAACCACGTGGAATGAGCAATAAAAATATTTTAGATACCATCGATGATTATGCGCGTTGTGCCAGTTTAGCGAAGAAAGCAGGCTATGATGGCGTTGAAATTATGGGTTCGGAAGGATATTTACTGAATCAATTTTTAAGTCGTCATGTCAACCAACGTACTGATCGTTGGGGGGGAGATATTGAAAATCGCATGCGTTTTGCAGTGGAAATTGTTAAATCAATTCGTGCAAAAGTTGGCGAAAAATTCATTATTGCTTTCCGTCTTTCTCTACTAGATTTGGTTCATGACGGTAATACCATGCAAGAAGTTATTCTGGTTGCGAAAGCATTAGAGAAAGCTGGCGTTACGTTATTAAATACGGGGATTGGTTGGCATGAAGCACGTATTCCGACCATTGTGACTTCAGTTCCTCGTGCCGCATTTGTGGACTATACCGCATTTGTTAAACAGCACGTTTCTATTCCTGTGATCGCGTCAAACCGTATCAATATGCCTGATGTCGCAGAAGATATTATCGCTTCTGGTAAAGCCGATATGGTGCAAATGGCACGTCCATTTTTAGCAGATGCATATTGGGTCAATAAAACCGCGACCAATCGTGTTGATGAAATTAATACCTGTATTGCATGTAACCAAGCATGTTTAGATCATACTTTTAAAAATCAACGTGCAACTTGTTTAGTCAATCCTCGTGCTGCTTTTGAAACAGAGTTGGTCTATATCAAAACGCAAAAACCAAAACGTATCGCAGTTGTTGGCGGTGGTGTTGCGGGGATGTCAGCGGCAACTGTTGCGGCAAGTCGTGGACATGCTGTGACTTTGTTTGAAGCAAGTAACGATGTCGGTGGTCAGTTTAATTTGGCCAAAGTTGTTCCGGGTAAGGAAGAATTTCACGAAACCATTCGTTATTTTAAAGTACAGCTCAAACAAACAGGCGTTGATTTACGTTTGAATACCCAAGTCAGTCGTGAACAACTTGAGCGTGAAGGTTTTGATGAAGTGATTGTGGCAACGGGTGTTGTTCCTCGCGCTTTAAAAATCCAAGGTAGTAGCGCTCCACAAGTTTTATCTTATGCGGAAGTATTAAGAGGGGCAGAAGTTGGTCACAAAGTCGCAGTGATTGGTGCGGGGGGGATCGGTTTTGACGTATCGGAGTTTTTATTAAAACCAGCACATCAACCTCAGCCACAACCGCTTGCAGATTGGCAGCGTGAATGGGGTGTTGATCCAAACCCGAATTATATTTCTGAAGGTGGTATGCAGCGTCCAGAAGTTGAAATGCCTGTACGCCAAATCTTTTTATTGCAACGTAAGACTACCCCCCTTGGTATTGGCTTAGGCAAAACCTCAGGTTGGGTACATCGCGCACAATTGAAAAAACATGCTGTACGCATGCTTCGGGGCGTGCAATATAAAGCGGTAACGGATGAAGGTTTATGGGTTGAGCATAACGGACATGATCAGCTATTACGTGTTGATACGATTGTGGTTTGTGCTGGGCAAGAGTCGGTAAAAGATTTAATGCCTAAAGAGGGTGAACAGACTTTTGCAAACTATCATATTATCGGTGGCGCTAAGTTAGCTGCTGAACTTGATGCCAAGCGTGCGATTCGTGATGGCGCAGAGTTGGCTGCTCGACTTTAACAATTGATGAAACAATATGCATTTGAATACATTGCAGTTAAATATTCCTTGAATAAAGCAAACAAGCTTTGTATTCTTACGCACATGGAAGCGTGGCAGAGCGGTTTAATGCACCGGTCTTGAAAACCGACGAGGGTGTGAGTCCTCCGTGAGTTCGAATCTCACCGCTTCCGCCAAATATCTTAAAGGGAATCAAATACATAGTTTGATTCCCTTTTTCTTTGGCACAATTTTGGCACTATTCGAGATTTTAGCAATCTCTTCTTTGTTCTTATCTGAGTTCATCCATTTCGCATAACGCTTCATGAGCATCACCAAACTATGACCCAGCTGTGAAGCCACATAGACCGGATTGAGTCCATTCATTAAGCATACAGTCGCATAAGTATGACGAGTGTTATAGGCAGGGCGGTAGCGTATGCCGTTCGCTTTCAATGCAGCCACAAACTTTTCACTCAATGATTTTTGCGTAGTAAATTCCTCACCAGTCTCATCACAAATAAATACATGCTCGTATTTGAGATAGGTTAGTAATCTGAGTTGTTGGAATGCTTCGAAAGCAAAATCATTCAAATCTACAAATCTGGCTTTATTGGTTTTAGTAGTTTCCTGCTGGACGCCGTTCACACGACCTTTATTGATGTGAATCTGCTTATTCAAAAAGTCTACATCCTGCCAAGTGAGCGCGATAATTTCTGATGGACGGCAACCTGTCCAAAATGCCACCACAAAATACCAATACACAGTCGGATAGTCTGAAAGATATTTCTCTCTTAACCAGTTCAGTATTCTTTCTCGTTCAATCTCATTAAATGGATCAGGTTCAGCTTCCTGCGTTTTCTGATTCTTTAATCGATCACATGGATTCTTATCAATAACCTCATCATCATGGGCTAATTCGAATGCCCCACGTAAAGGAATGAGCGCATCATTTCGAGTCTTCGCTGATGACCATTCACGTCCATTAACGGCTGTACGCAACATTTGGCTGGTGATCGTATTAATTGGCATGTCAGCAAATAATGGCATCCACAGCCGTTCCAAAATTGATAGATATTTTTGCTTGGTGCCTTGCCTATGGTCAGCGAGGTTGTAGAGAAATTCTTGCGCATACTGGGCAAATGTTGGGCCATGTGACGCTGGCAATGATTCTTGCGCAGCGTCAGCTTTTTTGATGGGTTTGACCGTAACCGCTTCGATGTCTTCAATCTTTAAGATTCCGTACTTGGCCTTAGTTACAAAATCTTCTCTAATCTTAGCCGCCTTACTGAAGTTGGCTGGTGTGTCAGTGAGGTCGAGAGTGAACCACTCGCGCTTACTGTTCCATTTAAAGTTAATCTGTATTTTCCCCGATCTTGCTCTTGTGCCTTTTGGTAGACCAGCGCTGCTTGTTCGACCCATCTGTTATAACCTTTTATGCTATATAATATTTTACGATCAGACACTTTCACCCAGACTTTTCCTTCATCCCACTGTGGACGTAGATTTTTTAGGTTTGAGATCTGTTCGCCCGTCAATTCACAAAACTTTTCTGCGGTGACCCAATCCACCAGTTCAAAATGTTTATTCATTTTTGAACCTCCGCATTCTTATTCGAAAGTCTTGCTAAAGTTTGTGTATATCTAATAATGAATTTTATTAGATAAAGATCTTTAATCATTTTGACCTCTTCAATTTTTAATACAGTTGAAGAAAGCCTTGTTGTCTTAAAATCCTCGTTTTTGTAATTGGGATCTTAAGAGTAAAACAAGTTTCTATACTTTGAAAGCTAGCATGTTTTTTTATATAAAAATGATTTTGGTGTAAAAAATCAAAAAATAGGTTTATTTTCTAAACTGATTTTATGTTTATTATAATAGTAATTAATCTTTTGTATGATCGAGGTTGTTTTTTAATTTAAAGTTGGGGTTCTTAACTTGTGGATGCTTGGTTTTTAATATTTAAAGGTCGTTTTTTATTTTTAGATAAATATTTCATTGGATTTGGATTAATTTTTATTAAATTTTAATGCATGATTTGTCTCTATGGGATTATTTTTTTACTAATTTTATAGATTTTTAGTATTGAAATAATTTATTCAGTATTTTTTTAACTAAGTGTATGCTTTTGAAAAATATTTCAGAATTATTTTCTTTAGATATTTATCCTTTGGGAAGATTATTTAGTTATTCTTTGATGATCATGATACTTTTAATCTTTATAAAATTAATATAACACTTAATAGTCTAAAGTACATTAAATATGATTTTAACCGGTCGAGCCAGATTACCCATGTACGTACAAAATCACAACAAAAGTTGGGGTTTTGTACGAATGGGATCTGGTTGGCTTGCAGCCAAACCGCCACTTTTAATAGGTAAGCTATTTTAAATTTTTAGAGTAACTATTTATTTTAATTTAAAATTATTCTAAATTTTTATTAAAAAACTCTTTTTTTATTTTAAAAAATATTATAGCTTAAAAATGGATTGATGATTTTGGTGTGCTTATGATTAATGAAATTGTTAGTAAAAAATCAAAAAGAGTAAGTCGGCTTGAGTTGCGTTTAAATGATGGTGAGTTAGAGTTAATTAAAAATTCGGCAAAGTTATTAAATAAAACCACTAGCGATTTTATTCGGTTTTCCGTGAGTCACTATATTCAAAATATCTTGAATGTTGATCAATCTACAATTCGTGAATCGCATGTCGTTGTCAAGCAATCATTTCGTCAGAGAAGGGAAGAAGATAGAGAGAGCATTGCATTTCAACTTGCAAAAATTGGCAATAATCTCAACCAAGTTACTCGCGCAATTCACATTGCTAACAAAATGGGGAGTCCTGTGGACTTGCTTCGAACTTACCTACTGGTCGAAGACTATTTAAAAAAAATCTATCAACTTTATCCACTGCCTTGTTCTCCGTCACTGCATCGTTCTGATGAGACTGTTCAGCGCCGACATCAGCATATTGAACAAAAATATCTCGCTGATTTATTGCGACAAATGCAAGTTGTCGGAGACGATGAACTTGAATTCGTCCCAGATGCTGATCTCTCTAATGACCGTCTAGAAATTTAATTTTATTTTAAACGGGAGGGCGGGGTATGTTGATTAAGATGTTGAGGCATGGAACGGGCAGTGCAGCACGTGCAGCAAGTTATGTTCTTGATGAAAAGGATCACATGAATATTGTCCGTCCGCATGTCGAAGTGCTCTGCGGTGATCCACATCTCTTTGCAAAAATTGCAGATAGTTCTCCTTTTAAACATAAATATACGTCTGCTGTGATTGCTTTTGCTGAAGAAGATCAACCTACTAATATTGAAATGAAAGATGTCTTAAAACAGTTTGAAGCATTGGCCTTCAGCGGTCTCGAACCTGATCAATATCATATGACCGCTGTGTTGCATCAAGAACCAAATGGTTCAAAACATGTTCATATTCTTGTCCCTCGGCTTGAACTCAGGTCAGGAAAAGCAATGAATATCGCACCTCCTGGCAGGTTCCAAAAGCATTTTCATATGTTGCAAGACAAGCTGAATTTCGAATACGGCTGGGCAGATCCGAATGATCCCGACCGTGCCCGATTCACAAAAAAAGGTCATGAGACATATTTGCAATCTGGGCTAAAAAAGGTTGGAAAAGATCGAGAGAATTATAAACAGTACATTGAAAACACTTATTTACAGCTTTTATCAATATCGTTGAAACAACAAGAAAAAAAGCATGCTCAAGTAATTCCTGCTGAACTTTTAGTCAGAAACCGTGATGACTTTATGCAGTTTGTATTAAACAACAAGCTGGCAAGTGAAGTAGTCAAAATTCGAGAAAAACAGTTCAGCCTAGTTCCACCTTTCGGCAAAAAACCTATTTATTTTCAAGGAGAAATCTATGAAAGACAATTCAACATCGAAAAATGTTCAAGAACAATTCGAGAGCGTATCAAATCTCTTGAACAAGTTCGAACAGCAGATCGAGAACGTGGAAACGATGAGCAGCGAACAGTTAATCAGATTTCAAAATACACTCGAACGCCTTGTGCTCAACTTCGAGATCGAGCAGAAAAAGCTTTGCAAGGAGCTCGACAAGCAAGAGCAGATTACAACAGACAACGTTATGCATCTGCTACAACACCAGAAGAACGAGACCCAGACGTTGATCCTAGGATTGAATACATATCGAGGAGAGCTGAAGCAGAATATCGACAATATACAAATGAAGCTGTCTTCACATCTCCACGAAATCGATCAGATCATGCAAAAGCATCTCCAGCAGAGCAAAGCCCAATTGCAACAGACGATCGAAGACAATCAGAATTTGATCAAAGCCCAAATTCAGAACAATACTCAGAGCATCATACGGGTATTAGAAGATCAGAAGCAACTATTACAGTCGCAAGTAGATCAAGCGATAACACAGTCGATCACTCACAACCCCAAATTGATTCTGAAAACATTTATTCTGTTGGCGCTTGGAATGGGGCTGCTGAATATTTTAGTAATATTACCCTCCAACTATTATCTCACACAGCCGATTTTAACCAAAAACCAGACCGAAATCTTGACGGACGGCAAGGGCAATCGTTTCCGAGCAATTACCTCTCCGAAATGGATCGATTGCAATACTCTGAATTTGAACAAAAAAATGATTCATCCAACAGAGCCGAATATTCATCTGACCTTTCCATGCATTGTGGAGAAATGAGCCATGAAAGAACAGCAACATACGACTATTCAGCATCACAACGGCAGCGACACACAGCAGATGATTTTGGATTTACTCGAACAAATGAGTTTAGCTTTGACGCCATCATCGCTGAGTACTATGCAAGACTTGCAAGAAAACGTCGAGAAGATGAAAAAAAGGCTCAGCGTGATCGAGTATTACGAGCAGAACAACAGAGACGACATGAACAAGATCTTGAAAATCTTAGGTTTCAGCAGTCCGTCAGACTTGAGCCAAGTCGAGATCAATCTATTTCAGAATATTGGATTGATGATCAAAGAGTTACAATCGAGGCAGGAAAAATTAGAACAGTTAGAGCAACAGCAGCAGTTACAGCATCAGAAAGAGCAGCGACTTCAAGAACAGAGCATGTTATGCGAAACACAGATCAACAAACTACAGCTCTTAACAACCAGCTTGATCAAGCGCTTCGACGTACTAGAGAAGCAGGAGATGAATTTACAATCGCAATACCAGCAACAAATCAAGAATTTAAACGAGATGATGCTGAACTGCACTCAGAATATGAACAGTTTAAACAACATATGCGTCGACTTAGAGAACAAGCAGACGCAGATCAAGAGCATGCAGCATCAATGCAACAACAATACCAACTCGATCGAGAGCATTCAGCAGAACTTACAGCAACAATACTACAACTTGCAAAGCTCGTTGAAGAAGTTGTCAGGTTGATGATGAGCTTAATTGCTGCCATGCTGGGGCAGCAATATAACATTCAACGTCAACCACAAGTTGAAGCTAAGCAACAGAAATCAAATGACTCTGGTCCTGAATTTTAAGTGCGATTTACTGAATAAAACGACCATCTATTACTGTTCGTACCATACCAGTCATTCCTGTTTCTCAAACCACTGGATATGAGAAAAATCTCATATCCTTAAAACTGCTTACATCGCTAATTTTGCAGATACTAAACGATTCATGCTTACACCACGCTCTGCTGCTTCTAAGGCTAGTTTTTGATGAACCATTGATGGAACACGCACAGCAAAACGACCACTATATTTTTTATCTGAAAGTGGCACTGGTACTTTTTCGTTATTGCTGATCATATCGGCTACAACCTCAGCAACGGCATTAACAATGCCTGAAAATGCTTTAGATTGATCTGCATCAAGCCAAGATAATGATGGAAATTCAGCACATAGTCCAACGTATTCATTATCTTCTACTGACCACATAATACGGTATGTATATTTCTTACTATCCATTTTCCACCTCACAATGCATTTAGTTTATCAAGTGCAGCCAAAACTTGCTTCACCCGATACGGTTTAGCTTTTCCACTATCATCTTGAAGATTTATACGGGGATCGCCTTGCCACGGTGTTTTAAATACGGTGTGACTACCATCTGTTTGTCTTGGCTCACCAAAATACTGTTTGCAAACCTTGAGTAAATCCACAAAATGAATATTTTTTGGATTATTCCGCATTTGCTCTAGTGAGTTGATCAATATTAGCCATAAATATGCTCAATAATTCCAATCTCAAAATAGTATCAATAATGATACTACTGTTCAAGAACTGATTTCACCATCACCATGTACAAGCCAAGACGGATTAACTTTTAGATACTCTGCTATCTCTCTGAGTTGGGGGGAAAGATGGTTCATGTCTGCCTTGTATCCAATCTAAGACAGATTCAGCAGTTACATATCCTAGTTGTTCAGCAATGTGTGTATATTTAATTTCTTTTGCCTGCAATGAATTAAAATACTCTATTGCTTTGATTAAGCGATTTGACAGTTCTTTCTTGCGATCAATAAGTTGATATAGGTTCAGTACACTATTATTGTCTAATTTTTTAATGTTAAAGCTATTTTTTAGTCGTGCCACAATTTCAGCATTCATAGATCGCTTCAAGCATTGAGCTTCATTTTCAATTTTTAACTTTAATGTTGTTGGTAATCCAAGTTTAAATTGTGCATCTACTGTTTGTGGTTTATGCATTTTGGCTCATTACGAATAGGAACGACTGGTATGGTACGAACAGGAATAGGTGGTATGTTTATGCAGGAATATGCATTTTAAGCAACCACTTTTAAAAATAGGACTTTTATTATCTTTAGCCTTGCTACTGTCACTGATTGCATTTAACGTTATTTCTGTTTAATCGATAATAATGCAGTAGATTTATACAGTGCACAGTAACAAGCTAAAAATTCATCAATAATTATGTGAGTTAAATAGAACGGATTCCTAAAACACGTTGTGCCCGTACAATCATCTTTTGACGTTGGTGCGTTCGGAATGCCCACAATGAAGATAAATTACTCTTTTGATTGAGCTTTGCGACTTCAAGAATTTGTTCATCAGTCATTTCATGCATGCATAGGCGAATGATTTGATGTGCTTGTTCGAGCTCGTTGAGTAAGGAGTTTGCTGTATCAACCGCAATATAAAGATTTGCCAACGTTTGGCGTTGAGGATTTGAAATTGTATTGCCAAGTTCAACAATGAGTTGAGAAGCTTGTTGTTTAGGTGTGCAAGTGTTTGCACCATGAAGAATTGCGTTCATAGCAGTAGTCCTAGATAAGTTTTAACACTTACCATCATTACTTCTCACGGTAATGGTGGCAGCAAGACAGGGGTGAGAATACTGAATCTAGGCTCAGCCAACCTTACGGTTGCCCTGCAAGCTGCCATAACGACTGCTAAACAGTAGGCAAAAAAATAGTCGCTAGTGCGACATTAATTTGCACCTAGATTGTATCAGGTTCTCACGCCTGAACACAGATTTTGCTGTGTAATACTAGGTTAGCTGGGTATACCTTAACCTGTCAATGATCCAGTATGATTTTTTTACATATCCTAACATTAAATAATTTATTGATTATCCTGAAGAAATTTTGAATTTCTGACGGCTGGAAAATTATTTATTAAAAGTATCTAGGGACGGCTATGTGAGCCTAATATTTATTCTTATACATATTTTAGGCTTATCCATAAAATCAAAATAACCACCTTGATGGCTGAATTTGAGGTTAAGCAAAAATCAGCCACTTAACTTTCTCCATCCGAGCTGATTGTCTAGATTTTAATTGTAGTGAAATTGACTAAAGCGCTGGATAAAATTAATATGGGCTCGCTGGCCTACATTGCCAGTCGGTTTTGACAGACCGTTGATCCAGCACAAAAAATAGCCTGTCTATTTTTTGTGGACCTTCTCGTCCCCCTTTTATCTTTATGGTAGGACAGAAGGGGGACACCTTCGGGTGTGCTGGTTCCTTGGATCCCAGTCTGTCAACCCTCTTTTGTTCTGCCACCATTATTTGACAGTGATATGGCAGAACTTCTTAAGATTCAAGGAGCTTCTTATGCTGTATCTATCTTTTCTGATTTGTGCCTCGCCACCTGTTCAACCTTGTTGTGCTTTTCAACGAGGGCTAGACGGCTAACTTTTATTATTCGTCTGTATTAAAAAACTTTTTAACAAGAACAATCCAACAGTGGATGGCTAAATCACGCCTATAAAAAATAGACCTTTTTATATTTATATCTGCTGGTGATTGTGAATTGCATTGAACATGCGGAGAACAACCATGTCTGAATTAACCAAACCTAAAATCATTCCAATCGAAAACCGTCCTCAGAAATCCAAACTATTTTTAAAGTGTGTGGTCTTGCCGGTTGTGATCTTTCTCATTGTCGCCAAAATCTTTTCCTTTGGATGGTTTGGCTACTTTTTCTTTGGCTTTGATCTCTTCTGGTTTGTCATCATTTACTACCTCTATCAATATGGAAATACCTACTTTGATGGAATGACTGAACAACTGAGACGTCAGGGTGAAATCTTTAATTATCAAAACCGTGGCGTCTGGATTAACAGTCAGGACAAAACCATCATCCTGTTTGATCAGCCTGATCAACGTCTCGTCAAATATCCTTTTGACTACATTACTTCTGTGGGACATTACAATCTGGTTGAAGATCGTTTCAGAACCACAACCACGGTGATCAGTAACCCGATGATGGGAACCCATGTTAACCAACAAGTACATCGCACACCGATGAAACGTGAGTTCCAAGTCAATATTGGAACACGGGATCAATTTAAACCGAATTATAGTCTTAAAGTGCTGTTTCCTTGGCGTAGTCCCCAGATGGCCAGTGAAATCCGTCAACTTCTTTCGGCTGATCATTATCAATAATAACAATATATAAATATAAGGCAGTCAAATATGATGATTTCAAGATCGTTTATGCCATCTGTGCTGATGCTGGCAGTCAGCACAGTCATGGTCGGATGTGGTGGTGGTAGTTCAGGTGGAGATTCCAGTTTATCCAATGGCAGTGGAACGGATCACCTTAATAATGGCAATACCAATCCTAAGCCAGTGACCTGTGCTGAAAGCCAATATCTGGAAGAGGGGGAATGTAAAAACAAGGCAGTGCAGAACATTCAGTCATTCCCATTGAGTAACTTGATCCAAGGTCAAAGCTATCCATTATCGCTAAAGACAGATCAAGGGCTGGCAGTGACTTTTAGCAGTAATACACCCAATATCTGTAGTGTAAGTGGCAGTGAACTTAAGGCCCTGAATATTGGTCAGTGTACTCTAGTCCTAACACAGGCAGGCACGGCAAAAGTTCTACCATTGAATAGCAGCAGTATGGCCGTCAATGTAACTTGTGCGGCTGAGCAATATCTAGAAAATAATGTATGTGTCGATAAGCTCAAACAAACCATTACCCCGCTAAAAATTAAATACATCCTGACGGAGAGTATTTATTCGCTAGATGCTGAATCCAGTGCCAAACTTTCTGTCACGATCAGCAGCCTGTCTACTGCAACCTGTACTTATAGTCAGGGTGAACTCAAGGGGATTGGTGCAGGGTTATGTACCCTTAAACTCACTCAGGAGGGTGATGCCAAAACATTGGCAGCACAGAGTCAGACGATTAGTTTCGATGTGTTTAAAGCCTCATCCATGAGTGATGCCCCCGATATCAAAAACTGTTATGCAGGCAAGCTCAGTGCAAAGTTTAGAAATGAATTTTTAAATGAAATCAATACGGTTCGTACCTTGCATGGGTTGCCAAGTATTACATACGACTATGCCCGTGAAGATGAGATGATGCAGACCGCACTGATTCTTGCGGCAAACAACATCTTGACGCATTACCCCGAAGCTAACACAAACTGCTATTCAGATATTGGTGCTGTAGGTGCAAGGACCAGCAGCCTTGAGATGGGGGTAAGACAGAATAAGAATGACTATTCACCTGCCGAAAGCATTACCAGTATGGTGCATGACAAATTAAACCTGTATGTGGGAGATGTGGGGCATCGACTCTGGATGCTCAATCCATTTTTACAAAAATCGGCGTATGGTTCAGTCAATGCACCATCGTTTAAGGATACTCGATTCCCATATGTAGTCGGTACGTCCTATAAAGTGGTTTATCCCTTTAATCATACAACCACTGCACCACTTGGTGTGATTGCTTATCCCTACCACAACTATCCTGCAAAATATTATATGGCAGGCTCAATTCTCTCGATTTCAATATTAACTGATCAAAAGAATTTCTTTGCCAATCGTAATCTGGACTACGCTAAAGCCACCGTTACTGTCATTGAGCGAAGTAGTGGAGCTAAACTGAAGATCAGCAATATTCGTTATGAAAATATCGGTGTTCCCAACCATATCCAGTTTAATTTTGACGATTTAAAACTGAACGTGATCTACGATGTCAAACTCAGCAATGTTCTAGTGAATGGTCAGCCTAAAGAATATTCCTACTGGTTTAAAGTCGATAACAAATAAAGGATAAGAATCAGATGAAAAAATTAATACTTCACCTTGTTGTAGCCATTGGTATTGTAGGGATCAGTTCAACAGTATCTGCTGAAACTAAGAAAGTGAACTTGTCGGCAGGACTGAACTATGTACTGTCACAAGTCGTGACCAAAGGAGATAATAATCAAAGTAACCATAATATGGGGATGCTTTACTACTTGGGAAAGAAGGGTGTACCTGTAGATCATAAAAAAGCGGCTGAATGGTTTTCCAAGGCAGCAGCGAATGGTTTTGCTCCTTCACAGTACGCATTATCGATCATGTACTTGAGTGGAGATGGTATACCACAGGATGCAGAAAAAGGCGTGGCTTTGTTACAAAGTGCAGCACGGCAAGGGCAACCTGAAGCGGTCAGGATGTATAACTCACTACAAGCCAAGGTGCAGCAGCTTAATACCACTCAAATGCCATCAGTACAAACAGCCACAACAGCCATTAAATACTATGATACATCCAAGCTTGAACCTAAGAACTTTAAGCAAGTTGTACTCGCTAACCTAAGTACCGATACCATTGCCCGAAGTTTTTACAAAGTGACATCATCCAGAGAAAGACAAAAAGATGATTATTGGGGGAGTGGCAAATACTATTATGTCAATAAGCCTAGCGACTTAGACGATCTCACAGACGCTGTGATCAGCATCGCGCCTATTTTTACTTACCAGAATATGCAGGGGGAAGCCCGTTATTTAGTCCCTGTGGAAGTGACTTTAGCAATCGAAGGCAGGATAGAAACTTCACATGTTACACGAGGTACTTTGGAATTATATCTCTTTAAAAAATTGGACAATGGACAATTCCAAATGATTTCAAAAACAGCCCAAGGGGGAGTTGAAAGTATTGAGGGATATGGTCGAACCTCATGGAACGCTCAGGAATTTAGAAAGAACTTACAAGCTTTTGGAAACAATATACTAGGAAGCTATACCATTGATGGTTATTACGGCAATGGTTATGGGGAAAGCGTATGGTCACTTCTTCTGTTAAATGAAGAAAGCTATATTGTTGAACAAATGTTTGAAGAAGGAAAAGTTTCAGAACAACCAGAGTACGGCTATTCTTCAGCAATCAAAGTTAACCAAAATGGGCAGCAATTTTATCCATTCCAGATTCATTATCAGGGAACGGATATGAACGACAATAATCGGATGGTTAAAGTAAATAAAATTGTACTTTATCAGTATGATAGTAAGAGTAAGTTTTATTCGAAGCTGAAATAATACTCTTAAATCAGAATGGCTTATTGATTTCTATCCTCCTGTTTCTAGGTATTAGGAATTGGAGGAAACTATAAGAATGAGGAAATATCAGTGAATATTAAACCAATCAGAAATGATGATGATCTTACTAACGCTTTTATTCGTTTAGAAAGCATTTTTCAAACAGATAAAGGTACGCCTGAAGCAGAGGAAATGGCAATTTTAGTCACACTCATTGAAGTTTATGAAGACAAATATTACCTAATCAAATGTAGATTCTGACGTGGTATTGGCAAAAGTATTACTGAATGCTGCTGATCAGGTTGATCTAACCGTAACAGGCACCACCAGCTTTGATGGAACCAAAGACCTGAATGTCACCGCAGGAATAGAACATAACAGCCAAAGTAGTCATAGCAAAACCAATAGCCAAAGTATGAGTTACACCTATGGTGGTGATGGAAGTGCATCGATAGGCAAACAAACTAGCACATCAGAAAGCAATAGCCTGAGCCACGTCAACAGCGAAGTGAGCCTGAACAAAACCGAAGGTCGCTTAAACAGCCTGACTATCAAAGGCGGCGAAGTGAGCATACAGGATCGGGGCAATCTACAAGTCAACAATATCCATGTGGTGAGCCAGCAAGATACTTCGAGTAGCAATATTTAAGTAATTCATATATACCCTGCCGTAAAACTTTAAAATAGTGTTAAATACAGGCATTAAAAATTTACGCTTTATTTTGAGTTCTTATGGATCATTCAGTACATAACAAATTGGTTTCATTTATCTGGTCAATCGCTGATGATTGCCTTCGAGATGTCTATGTACGCGGTAAATATCGTGATGTGATTTTACCGATGGTAGTATTACGCCGTTTAGATACACTTTTAGAACCAACTAAAGATGTAGTAATTGAAGAAGTTCGATATCAACAAGTCGAAATGGAACTCACTGAGTTTGATGATGTAGCTCTAAAAGAAGCATCAGGTTATGTGTTTTATAACACATCAAAGTGGACATTACGTTCACTCTACACAGCGGCATCGAATAACCCTGAAATTTTATTAGCAAACTTCGAAGAATACTTAGATGGTTTTAGCGCTAACGTTAAAGAAATTATTCAATGCTTTAACCTATTTGCTCAAATACGCCACATGTCACATAAAAACGTGCTTTTAGATGTTGTTGAGAAATTTCTATCGCCGTATATTAATTTAACACCTAAAAGTGCTGTAGATCCTGACGGTTATCGCTTGCCTGCATTAACCAACTTAGGTATGGGTTATGTCTTTGAGGAATTGATTCGTAAGTTTAACGAAGAAAATAACGAAGAGGCGGGTGAGCACTTTACCCCACGCGAAGTGATTGAGTTAATGACGCACTTTGTCTTTGATCCAATTCAAGAGAAATTACCTTTAACCATTACGGTTTATGACCCTGCATGCGGTTCAGGTGGGATGTTGACTGAATCTCAAAACTTTATTGATGAACGTTACGTCGTGGAAAAAGGCAACCGTGACGTGCTTTTGTACGGTAAAGAGATTAATGATGAGACTTATGCGATCTGTAAGTCAGACATGATGATTAAGGGCAATAACCCTGAAAACATTCGTGTTGGTTCGACCCTGACCACAGATGAATTTGTTGGTACGAAGTTTGACTTTATGTTGTCAAATCCACCTTATGGTAAGAGTTGGGCATCTGAGCAAAAATACATCAAAGATGGGTCAGATGTGGTTGATCCTCGCTTCGTAGTGAAGCTAAAAGACTATTGGGGCAATGAAGAATCCTGTGATGCAACACCACGTTCAAGCGATGGTCAACTTCTTTTCCTCATGGAAATGGTCAATAAGATGAAATCGCCTGAGCATAATGGCATTGGTAGCCGTATTGCCTCAGTTCATAACGGTTCAAGCTTATTTACGGGTGATGCTGGTGGCGGTGAAAGTAATATCCGTCGTTACATCATTGAAAACGATTTGCTCAATGCGATTGTGCAGTTGCCAAATAACCTGTTCTATAACACTGGAATTACAACCTATATTTGGTTGTTATCGAATAATAAACCTAAGCATCGTAAGGGCAAAGTACAACTGATTGATGCAAGTTTAATGTTCCGCAAGTTGCGTAAAAACTTAGGAAATAAAAACTGTGAGTTTGCACCTGAGCATATTGCTGAAATTATGCAGACCTATCTTGCAGGTCAAGACGTAGAACGTCAGCTGGATGCTCAAAATGATCCTATCGGTATCGCAAGTAAGGTTTTTGATAACCAAGATTTTGGTTATTACAAAGTCAATATTGAGCGTCCAGATCGCCGTAAAGCGCAATTTAGTGCAGAGCGTTTACAAGGTTTACGTTTTGATAAGTCATTGTCTGAGCCGATGGAATATATGTTTAACACCTATGGCGATGACCTCTATTCACAAGCGAAACTTGATGCTGTGAATAAAGATGTATTGGCGTGGTGTGAAGATCAAGAGATTACGCTAAACAATAAAGCGCAAGCCAAGCTGTTTGATGTGAAGCATTGGAATGCTTTAAAAACCGCTTTGGACAATGCCTTAAGCATCATGCAACAGGTGGGTACAGATAAGTTCTCAGACTTTAACCTGTTTAAGAAAAAAGTCGATGAAGCAATCAAAGCGTTAAAGATTAAGCTGTCGAATTCGGAAAAGAATAACATTTTAAATGCGGTCAGTTGGTATGACGAAAACGCAGAAAAAGTGGTGAAAAAAGTCGTGAAGCTGAATGATGCTGAGCTTGCCGATTGGCTTGCACACTTGGGCTGTACAGAAGCTGATTTAGCAGACTTTGGCTATTATGCAACGGCGAAAAAAGCTGAGTTCACCACCTATGAAAGCAATAGCGATTTGCGTGATAGTGAATCGGTACCGTTAAAACAGCAGATTCATCAGTATTTCTTAGATGAAGTGAAACCGCATGTGGCTGAAGCGTGGATTAATCTGGATTCTGTGAAGATTGGTTATGAGATTAGCTTTAATAAGTACTTCTACCAGCATAAGCCGTTGCGTTCTTTAGAAGATGTGGCTCAAGATATTTTAAGTCTTGAGAAGCAAGCCGATGGTTTGATTGCGCAGATTTTGGGTCTTTAAGGGGAAGCATGATGTTTGCAAAATATGATGCTTATAAAGATTCAGGCGATAAATGGATTGGGAAGACTCCTACAGGTTGGTTTAACGAAAGGCTAGGGACGATCTTAGAGCCAATTTCAATTAAGGGTAATGCTGATAAAGACTTACTCTCGATTACTCGTGAGAGAGGGGTAATCTTAAGAGATATCGAAGATGATTCGGAAAATCATAACTTCATTCCTGATGATTTAAGTAATTACAAACTGATTGAAAAAGGTCAGTTTGGCATGAATAAAATGAAAGCATGGCAAGGTTCATATGGCGTATCGCCATATACAGGTATTGTCAGTCCTGCTTACTATATTTTTAGATTCATTAAGCCAATTTATCCTGATTTTTTTCATTGGGCGATAAGAAGTAAGACCTATATTTCTTTTTTTGGAAGTGCATCTGATGGTGTGCGTATTGGTCAATGGGATTTATCAAAAGATAGAATGAAGAATATTCCATTTGTGTTTCCTAATATTGATTCACAAAAGAAGATTGTTGAATTTATCAAAGATAAAGCGGGAAAAATCGACCAAGCCATCGCAATTAAAGAACAGCAAATTGCTTTACTGAATGAACGTAAGCAAATTGTGATTCAAAAAGCAGTGACTCAAGGGTTAGATCCAAATGTACCCATGAAAGATTCGGGTGTGGAATGGATTGGTCAAATTCCTGAGCATTGGCATATAAAAAAATTGAAGTATTTAGCACAGGTTGAAGGTGGTTTTGCATTTTCGTCGGATTCATTTAAAGATGAAGGAGTGCAATTATTAAAAATATCAAATTTATATATGAATACCTTAAGCTTAGAGAGACAACCTACATTTTTAGATGAAAAATATCTTAATACCCACTCTAAATGGGTTGTGTCGAAAGGAGATATTTTAATGTCCCTCACGGGAACATTAGGAAAAAAAGATTATGGATTTGCTGTTTTACTAGAAGATGATAATAAGTTTTTCTTGAATCAGCGTGTTGGTAAAATTAATTTTAATACAGACATTGATAAGTTTTTTATTCTGAATCAGCTACAAAGTGATGTGTTCTTAGATCAAATATATCAATTACCATCTGGTACAAAACAAGCAAATCTCAGTAATGAACATATAGAAAATGTTTATTTAATTATCCCTAATTTAAATGAGCAAAAGCACATTGCTAATTTTATTGCCGAGTTGGTTCAGGCTAATCAAATATTGATAGAAAACACTTTAAAAGAGATTGATCTATTAAAAGAATATAAAACCACACTCATTAATGATGCTGTGACAGGCAAAATTAAAGTGGCGTAAAATTTAAACCTAGCGAACTTCGGTTGGCTAGGTTTTTTAATATCTCGGGGGGAATATGAGTTTATATACAGTAGACACAGCCAATAAAAAGCTTAAACCATTAGACGGTACAAAACTCAGCGAACAACAGCTGACTGAGCGTTATGACTTGCAAGAATGGTTAGTCAGTCACCCTGAAGCATTGGGCGAAGAACTACTCATTATCCAAAAAGAATTTGATGGCTTTGCTGGCACAGGCGAACGTTTAGACCTTTTGGCATTAGACACCAAAGGACAACTTGTACTGATTGAAAACAAGCGCGATGACAGTGGACGTGATGCTGTATGGCAGGCACTCAAATATGCGTCTTATGTTGCACCGTCTACCTCAGATGACATTGAAGATGTCTTTGCAAAATATTTGTTTAAGAATAGACCGACATATCCTGATTTAGAGCCGAATGCGTTTGACGCTGACCAAGTTAAAAACACAGCCAAAATACTGATTGAACGCTTTTTAGAAGAACATCAGGAAATGGGCGTGTCGATTACGACACTCAATCCACGCAATAGCCAACGAATTATTTTAGTTGCAGGCGAGTTTCGTAAGGAGGTGACCAATACCGCATTGTGGTTACTTGATCGTAAAATTGATCTGAAATGCGTCAAGGTATCACCTTATAAACTAGGCGAACAATTGTTAGTGGATATTCAACAAATTATTCCTGTTCCTGAAGCATCGGAATATATGGTGCGGCTCTCTCGAAAAGAAGATGAAGAAACCATCGCAAAAGTAAAACAAGACGATCAAATCAATATTCGCTACCAATATTGGGAGCAATTGCTTACTCATTTTTCACAAAGTGAAAATTCACTTTATAACAATATTAGCCCGAAGACTGATCATTGGCTGAGCTCGGCAACAGGGATCTCACAATGTTCTTACCGTCTTCTTTTATTGCAGAAAGCGATTCGCGTAGATCTCGCTTTTGAGAAAAAAGAAGCTGTAGAAAATAAACTGTTATTTGATTTTTTCTATGAGCGTAAAGATGAGATTGAACGCAAATTTGGTCAGCCTTTAGACTGGCTGAGATTAGATGCAAAGAAATCATCCCGTATTGAATTTAGTCTGTATACCGAAGGGCATAACCCAGACTTATGGCAAAGTTATACGGCTTGGCACTTGGAACATATACAAAAGCTTGAGCAAGCCTTTAAACCATATATGAATGCAGCGTATCAAGTGATTAAGTAAGAATTAAAGATTTAAAAATGGGGGTATAGGGTGAATACAGCAAATTTATTGGCACAGATTAGCCAACTTTTAGAGGATAAGCCGGACTTATCTGAAATAGCAGATGATCGACTAGGCAAACTTATCTCTCATTTAGAACAAAAAGAAAACTCATTGGAATTGAAAACCATCAGTGAATTACAGAAGGCTCATTTTTTTGTTGATAGTTATCAACGAGGCTATAAATGGAAGGAACAACAGGTTACGGAATTGCTGGATGACATTGATGAGTTTGAACCACAGCAAGAAAGTGATTTCTATTGCTTGCAACCTGTAGTTGTAAAAAGAAAGACCGAGGGGACCCAATACTATTGGGAACTCATTGACGGTCAGCAACGGATGACCACAATTTTTATTATTTTGAATTACTTAACCAATGAACCATATTTCTCTCTTCGTTATGAGACTAGAGAATCTAGTACAGAGCATTTAAATAACTTAACTGGACTCACTGAAAATAACCTATCAACGATTGATGCTTATTACTTCTATACGGCTTATCAAGCTGTAAAAAAATGGTTTGAAGAAAAGGGTTCAGAATTTAACAGACAACATTGGAAAAATAAGCTTCTGCATCATACAAAAGTCATTTGGTACGCTGTACGTGTAGATCGGGATCAAGATTCAAAAAAGCAATCTATTGAAATCTTTAGCCGACTGAATCAGGGGAAGATTCCACTCACCGATGCAGAGTTGATTAAAGCATTATTCTTACAAAAAATTGCGAAAGCTTATGGGAATGATCATCTTGCAGTTCAGAAACAAACTGAAATGGCGAATCAATGGGATGCTATAGAGCAAGCGCTACAAAATGATGAATTTTGGGCATTCTTGAGTCCAGCACAACAAACCAATAAACACACGCGTATTGAACTTATTTTTGATCTTATTGTGGATAAATCGACTGATAAAAAAGCGTTAAAACTGAAAGTGGATCATCAAACTTTTATCCATTACGCAAATGAGTTTAAAAAAACTCATGATGTGAAGGATCTAATCGAAAAAGAGTGGTTAAAGGTTCTCTCAGGATTTCAGTATTTAAATGAGTGGTATGAAAATGATCGTTTATATCATTTGATTGGATATCTAATCGGTCAGAAATATAAAACAATCCAAGAGATTTGGTTAGTTGTTGCACAAGGCTGTAAACGAGATGAATTTGAAGCGAAGCTAAAAAACTTTATCCAACTTGAATTAAGTAATCTTTTCAAGAAAGACAAAAATGCCAAAGAATTAGATTTTGATCATGTCTTCTATGATGAAGATGCTTTAAAAACATGTCGGCCAAAAATTAAATCGATACTCTTATTATTTAATATTTTTAGATATGAGCGACACAACACGCGCTTTTCATTTAAACGCTATAACCAAGTAAAGTGGGATATTGAGCATATCCATGCCCAAAAAAGTGAGGAGTTGTCTAGCAAGGATGATCAAATCAAGGTTTGGGTATCTGAGCAAAAGGCACTATTGGGAGAAATAGCAGATAGTGTTTTGAAACAAAAGCTTGGAGATATATTAAGCCAATATGAGACAATCACAGACTCTATGCAAAGAGAGTATTTGTATAATCAATATAATGAAATTTTAGAAACGCTGATCGGCAGTTTCTCTGAAAATATTCAAACACTTGATAATTTATGCCTTTTACCAGAAAGCGATAATCGCTCTATAGGGAATGATCCGTTTTTTATTAAAAGAAAGAAGGTTTTACAAGCAGAAAAAGAGCTATATGAATTAGCTAAAACTAACACAGCGAACTTTATTCCTTTGGCATCACAACAGGTCTTCTCTAAATATTTTAGTGACGATGCAAACCACATGCTGAAGTGGGATATAGCGGATAGGAAAAACTATAAAAAAGCATTGTTAGACTGCTTTAAACAATATGGTATTGAATTTCACGATGAAAATGAGGGGTGATCAAAATGGCTAAATTGACATTGTGGAAAGCATTGGAACAATATCATATTGTTATTCCTACAATTCAGCGTGATTACGCACAGGGTCGAAAGAATGATCCAAAGATTACTCAAATCCGTAAAGCATTTTTGCAAGCCTTAGTACAAAGTTTGACTGAAAATCAAGAGCTTGAACTTGATTTTGTCTATGGGGCTTTAAATCAAAAAACACTTGAATTGTTAGATGGGCAACAACGTCTGACGACTTTGTTCCTTTTACATTGTTATCTTGTGAATAAAAATAAAGCAAATATAAATGAAATTGATTTAATCAAAGAACAATTACAGAAATTCAGTTATCAAACGCGTACAAGTTCTAAGCTTTTCATTTCTCAATTGGTTGAGAAGTTAGTCGAAATGAAATGGATCGGTAAGCCTTCCGTGGCGATTGAAAACGAAGCGTGGTTTTTAGCAGTATGGCGTAAAGATCCAACCATTATTTCAATCTTAACGATGTTAGATGAGTTGGATTCATTACTAGGGTCAAAGACGGCGGATGAGCTTGAGAAATTATGGGTGAGTTTGAGTAGTCATTCAGTTCTGAATTTTTATCTGCTACCAATGAATGAGTTTTCATTAACCGATGAGCTATATATCAAAATGAATGCCAGGGGGGTTCAACTAACAGAATTCGAAAACTTTAAAGCATGGCTTCAGGGTTTTCTTGAAAATAAAATTGAGACAAGCAAAGCAAATCATTTTTTTCAGAGTATTGACACAAAGTGGACCGATTTAATTTGGACTGCTAGTAAAGACTGGAATAAATCTTTTGATGCGAGTTTTATTCATTTCTTTAAAATCTGTTTGCTATGTGAGCATCAAAAATATTTATTCAAAAATCAAAATTCTGATTATACGAATGAAAAAGATATAGAAAGTTTAGTGAGTCGTTTGAGACTTAATTTATTTATTTCGCAAACTGAATATATAGATTTATTCTCAAATGATGTCAACAATACGATTGATAACTTAACAGCGCTGTTAGATTTTGCTGTAGCACATCAAAAACAACACAAGATCTTCGAAATATTAAGTAAAGATAAGCCTTCCTATGAAGAGCAAGCGAACTTCGCAACCACTTATTATTTTACTAAGTATATTCAAAATATTGATCAATTTGAGGATTGGAACAGAATCAGTGGCTGGTTGGTAAAAAATGCTAAGGGTTACTACAACTCTGAAAAGTTGATGCTTTCAGTACTCGAAGCACTAGAACAATTAGCAATTTATATTGGTCATGACAATGTCCTCGACAAAATTAGTACTTTGCACCAATATCAGAACATTATAGAGCTTTGTAGTAAAACTGCTTTTGAGAAATCACATATTGAACATGAGATTGAAAAAGCCAAACTCATACTTCAAGATACAGCTTGGAAAGAATTATTAAAGAAATATGAAGAGCATAACTATTTTTACGGTCGCGTTGATTTTTTACTTGATTATGCAAAGACAGATGATCAGATTATCTTTATGGACAAGTTTACTTATTACGCTGAAACTGCAAAAAAATTATTTGACGATGAATTTATCAAAGACAAGAAATATCGACTACATCAGTCATTATTACGCTTAGGTAACAGCTTAAACAACTATTTCGTTAAACGCGGAAGAAATTTAAGTTTTTGTTCGGCTACCTATAACTCATATCGTGATAGAGCAGAAAATTGGCGAGCTGTATTTGATCACAATAGAGTCTCTGAAAATAATAAATCCCCTCAGCTTAAAATCTTATTAGATATGTTAGAAGGGGATGTTAGCTTTGAAAAACTGAATGCCATTAGGAATCAAAATTTAGCTCAAATCTATGATTGGAGAAAATATTTTATTCTTGATGCAAATATTTTTAAGTATTGTTCTGATGCGCAGATTAGAAAGGAAAGTGATGATCTTATCTTTTTACTCAAAAAGTCAAAGCTTAGTGGGACACATGCGGAGCTAAGAAGTTATGTTTTATATCACACCTTGCAGACAGCAGAATACGGTTTAACAGGCACAGACCTCGATTATTTATCTGTTTCTAGCAGAGAGATCATGCCAAGTTTAAAAGTTCAAAATAGGCTTCGAATTACGTTTAAGAACGGTAAATTTATCAATGAAATCATTGAGCAAAATTTAGAAGCTGGTGAAGTTTCTAGATTAGCTTCAAATGAAGAAATGCAAGAGTTTAAAAATATCATCAAAGCACAACAACAAGTACTAGATGAAATTAAATACCCAGAAAGAGAAGAGGTTGCCTAATGGTCAGTTTAACCAATGAACGTGCTTTAGAAATGGCAATTGAAAAGGCACTGACTGGAACATGCCTTGAAAATATTAAAGCAGGTTTAACCGACATTGCTCTACCTCATCATGGCTTTGTATCAGGTTCACCTGCAAATTTCGACATGCTTTACGCCTTAGATACTCAATATTTCTGGCAGTTTTTAGAGCAAACGCAATCGGATGAACTGGCAAAGATTCAGAAATTTAACCCACATGATTGGCAAAGAAAAATCTACGAACGCTTTGATCGAATGATCCGTAAGCATGGGGTGGTTCATCTACTTAAAAAAGGTCTCGCTGTCGATCAAGCACATTTTCAGTTGATGTACCCTGCGCCGTTGGCAAGCAGTTCACAAAAGATCAAAGATCGATTCAAGCAGAACATTTTCAGCGTGACTCGCCAATTACGCTATTCAAAAGCCAATCCATTACAAGAAATTGATATGGTGGTGTTTGTAAATGGTATTCCAATCATTACCTTTGAATTAAAGAATGAATGGACTGGGCAGAATGCTCGTCATCATGGGCAGAAGCAATATAAACAAGATCGAGATATCACACAGCCATTACTGAGCTTTGCACGCTGTATCGTGCATATGGCTGTAGATACCGATGAAGTCTATATGACAACGAAGCTAGCAGGCGCGAATACCTTCTTCTTGCCTTTTAACAAAGGTCATAATGCAGGTGCAGGAAATCCGCCAAATGCAGAGGGGCATAAAACGGCATACCTTTGGAAAGAGCTACTTTCTAAAGAAAGTCTGGCAAATATCATTCAGCACTTCGTACGACTAGATGGTGATGAGAAAACCTTATTAGATAAAAGGAATCTCTATTTCCCTCGTTATCATCAGCTCAGCGTAGTGCGCCGTCTTATTCATGATGTTTCAACTAATGGGGTTGGTCAAACTTATCTCATTCAGCATTCCGCAGGTTCAGGTAAATCGAATTCGATTACATGGGCGGCATTTCAGTTGATAGAAGCTTATCCAGCAGAAAATGACATTGCAGGAAGCAGAGGGCTAGAACATCCATTATTTGATTCAGTGATTGTGGTGACGGATCGCCGTATTCTTGATAAACAGCTTAAAGAGAACATCAA
The DNA here is from genome assembly GCF_031456775.1 of Acinetobacter sp. 3657. Lineage (NCBI taxonomy): Bacteria > Pseudomonadati > Pseudomonadota > Gammaproteobacteria > Moraxellales > Moraxellaceae > Acinetobacter > Acinetobacter sp. 3657. The sequence goes on from NZ_JAVDVH010000001.1 coordinate 134,429, forward strand.
GGAGTTTTCTGAGGTTAAAAATATTATGACGCATGCTCATAAGTCCTCAGAATTGAAATCTGCTTTAGAAAATGGCAAAAAAATTATTATTACTACAATCCAAAAATTCCCGTTCATTATTGATGGAATTGCAGACTTAAGTGATAAACGTTTTGCTGTGATCATTGATGAGGCACATAGTTCTCAATCAGGTGTTGCACATGACAAAATGAATGAAGTTATGGGCAAGGCTAACGAAGACGTTGATGGTGTCGATGTTCAAGACAAAATTCTAAGTGCGATGTTGGCACGTAAGATGAAAGGCAATGCATCCTATTTTGCCTTTACTGCAACACCAAAGAATACGACTTTAGAAAAGTTTGGTGAAAAGCAAGCTGATGGTTCTTTTAAACCTTTTGATCTGTATTCGATGAAACAGGCGATTGAAGAAGGATTTATTCTAGATGTCTTGTCGAACTATACGACCTACAAGAGCTTCTATGAAATTGAAAAATCGATTTTAGCTAATCCGTTATTTGATACGAAAAAAGCGCAGAAAACATTAAGAAGTTATGTAGAGAAAACACAGCAGACGATCGATATCAAAGCTGAAGTGATGCTTGATCATTTCATCCAGCATGTTGTAAATACCAAGAAGTTAAAAGGTAAAGCAAAAGGGATGATTGTGACTCAAAATATTGAGTCTGCGATCCGATATTATAAAGCGATTGACCGACTCTTAGAGCAAGCAGGTTATCCATTTAAAGCAATCGTTGCATTCTCTGGAGAGAAGAAAGTCGATGGGATTGAATATACGGAAGCCATTCTCAACGATTTCTCTGATAATGACACCAAAGATATGTTCGATCGCAGCTATATTGGTGAGAAAAAGCCTGCTGGGGTGAATGAAGATCAATATCGGTTATTGATTGTTGCCAATAAATATCTAACTGGTTTCGATCAACCGAAGCTTTGCACGATGTATGTTGATAAAAAACTGGCTGACGTGCTGTGTGTTCAAGCACTCTCTCGGTTAAATCGTTCAGCACCTAAATTAGGTAAGCGAACTGAAGATTTATTTGTACTAGATTTCTTCAATGAAATAGAAGATATCAAACAATCATTTGATCGTTTCTATACTTCGACTACATTATCACAAGCTACTGATATCAATGTACTCAACGAACTAAAAAGTGAGTTAGATGGTGTTGGGGTATATGAGGTATCGGAAGTGGAAGAATTTGCCACAAAATACTTTGATTCAGTAGATGCAGAAAAACTGAGTCCGATTATTGATATCGCCGTTGCACGTTTTGACTTAGAATTGACTGCTGGGGACAAAGCAGATTTCAAAATCAAAGCAAAGCAGTTTGTGAAGATTTATGGTCAGATGGCATCAATTTTACCATATGAAGTTCCAGCTTGGGAAAAGTTGTATTGGTTCTTAAAATTTTTGATTCCGAAACTTAAAATCGAAGACCCTGAAGCAGATGCATTGGATGAGTTATTAAACTCAGTGGATTTAAATTCATATGGATTACAACGTAAAAAACTCAATGAACAGATTGAATTAGATGCCGAAGAAACGGTTCTCGATCCGACAAATCCTAATCCACGTGGGGCTCATGGTGGTGAAACGGAAGAAGACCCATTAGATGAAATTATTAAAACATTTAATGAACGTTGGTTTGGTAGTTGGGCCGCAACTCCTGAAGAGCAAAAAGTGAAGTTTGTGAATATATTAAAACAAATCAAGGAACATTCTGATTTTGAGAGCAAGTACTTAAATAACCCTGATCCACATACCAAAGATTTAGCCTTTGATAAGATCATGAATGAAGTCATGTTGCGTCAAAGAAAGGTTGATATGGATATGTATAAGCAATATTCAAAAGATACTGCTTTTAGAATGTCATGGAAATATAGCCTACAACAGGGTGTTATGCGATAAGGACAATATATGTGGAGTTGGATACAAGGGGAGTTTTATACATTCCTGATGATTATGGATCGTTATCCAAAGGTTTGGGTACTTCCTTGTATCTTTTTCTTATTTTGTATTGGTGTTCTTGTCTGGCTCAATTATCAACTAGGTCATTATTTTGAGACACGTAGTGTGACGCAGATGACACCTTTTCTGGATCAATTCATTGTGAATTTTTATGCTAAAATTCGCGGGAAAATAGTGAATCGGTATTTGATACTGGGTACATTTGTGTTGTTTGCTATTGGATATCTGAAATATCGTAAAAAGATTTATTTCTAGATCAGAGAAATCTAGTCAAAGATTGTAAGCGTACTCTTGCGTGTCAGAAATTTTGGTTGGGTAAAAGATGGATCAAAACTGAATAAAAAAATCTCAATAAACTTTTGTCTTAATTTACCATTTAGTGTGAGTTAAACTGCCACCATCTCAGAAAATATTGTAGCAGATGATAGAAATATTATAACTACTTATAATACAGATAGTAATATAGCTTCTTCACTATTCATACAAACTGACTCATAGAGGGGAAATATGGGCACAACGTCATACTCAAGTATGGTTACAGCCATTAAAAAATTAAAAGTTGGCATGAGTAAAGACTTAGTAAATTTAGAGCCATTGAGAATTAAACAGGATGGAAGTCTTAGTTGTTACTATATTCCATTTGATTATATTACGAAGAATGCAAAGGTTGTATTGGTTGGTATAACTCCAGGAAAGACTCAATTATTTAATGCTTTGTGTTCGGTTCAGAACTCTTTGGAAAAAGGTTTGAGTGAAGAAGAAGTACTTAGAGTTGCTAAGAATGTAGCTGCGTTTAGTGGAACACTACGCAACAATTTGATCAAGTTATTAGATTATATTGGCTTACATGAAAAGCTGGGCATCTCAAGTACTGCAGGTCTTTTTGATAAAGATGCACATTTGGTGCATACAACTTCTGTATTAAAGTACCCCGTATTTATTAATGGTAAAGACTATAGTGGATCAACACCTAATATGCTTAAACACCCATTATTAAATGAAATGATTGATGCTTATTTAATGGAAGAAATTCGCCAATTGCCGAAAGCAATTTATATTCCTCTTGGTCCTAAAGTTAGCCAAGTTTTTGAATATTTAATTCAACAAGGATCATTAGAAGATCACCAAGTTTTATTTGGATTGCCACATCCCTCAGGTGCCAATGCAGAAAGAATTGCGTATTTCTTAGGAAATAAAGCTAGAGAATCCCTAAGTATTAAAACAAATCCAGATTTGCTTGATCAAGCTAAAGTAAAAATTTTAGAAAAGTTATCGTTAAACTTTAATTAGTTTTTACAAAATATATTTTCTTCCTATTAGATAGAATGAAGAAGATATATGGAGAGTGATTTATTTGATATAATTTTCTAATTGTTATTTATAAAAATATTATGGGGTTTGTAGTGAGTTTTTTAGCTATTGCAGAGTTTTTACAGGGTTTTTATGTCATTCCAATAGCAATGGCAATTTTCGTTTCTGTAGTGATGTTTTTCTTTGTTAAAGAATACTGGACTCCAGCCAAACGCTTAGCTAAAGAGCTTGATGATATTATTAAAAATGTCGATGAAGGAGTGAATTTTCAAGAAAGTAAAAATTCACTAAACAGTCTTTTGTCAGCGAATCCTACTCTTAAACATGCGTGGGAAAATTATAAAAACTCTTTACATGATATTAGAGAAGAAGTTGATGGTGAGTTTCAGATAATTTCATCGAGGTCAACGGTCTCAAGTGACATGTTTTTTTCTCAAATAGCAATTATTGATACACCACTAAAAGTTGATTTTTATAAACATATTCCAGGAATTATTACTGGTGTAGGTATTATTGCAACATTTTTAGGTCTTTTATTCGGTTTACTCGCATTTGATCCTGCTGGCGATCCTGCGAAGGTACAAAGTAGTCTTGCTCTACTGTTAGGTGGGGTAGGTGAAGCATTCATGGCTTCTGGATTAGCAATTTTGATAGCTATGCTCATTACATGGAAAGAGAAGTTTTGGTTAAGAGAGTGCTATGAGAAATTGGAACAGCTAACGACTGTGATAGATTTAAAGTTTGAACCTGATGAAACAAGTGAGGAATACTTATCTCAATTACTAAAATCATCACAAGCAAATGAAACTAATGCTCGTCAATTAAAAGATAGCCTAGTTAATGATTTAAAAACTATGATGACTAATCTAATTGATGAAAATAAGAAAAATCAACTAGCGTTTACTGCTCAATTAACGGAAAGTTATAGCAAGACAAGTAAAGAGATGGCAGATCAGATAGGTCAATCTATTTCGGATCATTTACAAGCCCCATTAGAAAAAATTGCTTCCAGTGTCCAGCAGGTGAGTGGTGATCAAAGCTCTGCCGTTCAGGAATTAATGACAGATGTGCTTACAGCTTTCATGACAAAGTTAGAATCCACATTCGGTTCTCAAATGACTGGTATGAGTGAAATGATGACTCGATCGGTATCTGCCATGAAAGAAATGCAACTAGGTTTTACTCAGTTACTTACAGATATGAAAGTAACTAGTGAAAGTAGTACAAAAAATTTAGAAACTCAGATGAACAAAATGATTGAAGATATTCAGTCAAAACAAAATGCAATGGCTGAGCAAATGAATTCAATGGTAGATCATTTAACGAAAGGGGCTGAAAAAATTGGCGAACAAGGTCAACATGCAATAGATCAATTAAATGGTAAGGTTTCAGAACTTATTGAGCATATGGGCGGAACAATGGCCAATGTGATGGCTGATATTGCTAAACAACGTATACAACAAGATCAAGTCATTGCAGATAATCAGCAAAAACTACATGACCAGTCATCAACTTTAATTAATGATTTGGGCTCAGAGATCAAAGAATTAATTGTACATAGTCAAAATGCTGTTGATGCATATAAAGATAATATTCAAAAACTGACACATGTGACTACTGAAAGTATTACAGGGATGAACAGTGGTGCAGAAAAAATGCGTCTCGCTTCAGAACAATTTAATAGTGCAGGAATTTCATTGATTAGCGTTACGGATAAGACGTCACAGCTTATCTCAGAAGTAACAGCTACTTCTACTCATTTAACTAGTGCAAGCAATAATCTTCTTTCTTTATTAAGTGATTATAAGAACTCACAGGATGCTGTTAATAAAGCAATAGGGGCTCTTGAAGGTCTAATTCAACAAGCGCAATCTGAAGCTGGCATGAGTACGAAAATGCTAGATGATATGAGTCAAATGACAACCGCATTAAATCAAGTGAAAAAAGAGATACAGGACTATCTTGAACAAGTTAGTGGTGTACTATTTAAAAGTTTCGAAAGTTTTGGGGCTTCTGTCGAAACGAGTCTTAATCATTCGCTAGGGATTTATGATAATACGCTTGATCAAGCTGTTAAGCGCCTTTCGAGTGGGGTTGAAGGATTGGGTAGCTTCGTCGAGGAGCTAGAGGATCTCGTTAGACAGAAGAAAAGCTAAATTTGGAGTACATGAAGTATGTTGGGTAATCGGTACTCTAAAAAGGCACGACATAAAGATGAAGCTGAAAAACCATTCTGGATTTCATTTGCAGATTTAATGACAGCCCTAATGACTCTTTTTCTCGTGGTTATGGCTGTATCGCTGATGATTGTGACGAAAAAAATTAATGAAGCTACTCAAGCTGAAGATCAACGAAGTGCAGAAATTTTAAATATTTGCCAGAGTATTAAGCATAGTGCGAAGTTGAAAGACGCAGGAATTGAAGTTGATTGCAAAAATAATCGAATAAATTTTGGCGAGGCTGGACGTTTTTCACATAATGATTATCGGTTAAATGAAGTTGGTCAAAATCGACTCAATACAATTGTGCCGATTATTCTTGACGAGGCGAATAACCCACAAGGTGAAAAGTGGTTTAAGCAAATTGTAATTGAAGGCTTTACAGATACAGATGGTTCGTATTTATATAACTTAAATCTGAGCTTACGTCGTTCGGAGTGGGTTATGTGCAGTTTACTTGATCCCAAATTTAGTTCAGGACTATCTTTAACTGAACAACAAAAAAATCAAGTGAAACAACTATTTCTTGCTGGTGGTGTGTCTTTTAATTCAGCTAAAGATAGTAAAGAAGCTTCACGTCGAGTAGAGCTAAGAATGCAATTTTATGGCTTAAAAGAGAAGGAGTCCTCTGAACCTCAACCTCATTTTGTTTCAGCTCCTATTGAAACATGCCAATTAGCGAGGTAATGAGTGTGAGTATTGAAAATTTAAAACTACGCTTAGAACAAAAGCTCAGCGATTCTTATAATGAACAATATATACATTCAAAATTTCTAAAACCTCAGCGACTAATTAGAACACTTCACATTCTTGAACAAAAATTTGATGATTTGGAGAATGCAATTCCTTTAGATGAAAAAATCTTTAGAACAATTTCTAAATTAGAGCACTCAGGTTTTGAGCAATTTACACGCAGAGATTGGAAAAATTTAGCTTGGGCTTTAAGCAAGATTGTACCTGATACAAATGAAAAACTACTTTTTAGTGAAATAGGTAAAAGGATTATTCATCATTTTCAACAAGCGGAAATTAATCTTATAGGATTGGTGTATTTTCCGTTGTTATATAGCTATTTTGCTCTAGAAGACAATGATATAAAAGAAAAGCCAGCAATTTGGGTTCAGTTAAGAGAAATACTGAAAACACACAGATCAAGCGTTTATAAGGATTTAAAGCGACCAAAAAAATGGATGAATACACTTGTTGATTATTCCGAACTCTTATCAGAATCCCCTACTAAAGCATTTGTAAATAGATTTATACATGATCAAGATGCAACTGGGATTCAAAGTGATCTAGAAAGTTTAAAAATAGCCGCTAATAGCTGGTTTTGGGATGATTTAATTAAAAACTCTATTCAAGCTGTCAAAGTAATGGGTGAAGATGAGTATTTAAGAGTTATTCCTCGCTTCTTAAAATTAGCTGAACATAATGTTTTGTATACCACTAACATTCTTGTAGCTTTATTAGAAAGATATGCCAGAACTGCAAAAAGAGGAGCAGTGCATGAAGATTTAAAGCATTTAGCTTTAAATCAGTGGGGAAATCCACAATATGATTCTTCTGCTGGCTGGAATAATGTAAATATAGATACAAAAAAAATGGTCATTCAATGGTTTGTACGAGCTGACCTAGAAGCTTTTTTTAAATTATTTAGTTCCTCAGCAGATGTAAATCGTTTCGATTATTGGATCAAATTTATCGATCAGATTTCATTTTCTCAAATTTTCTTAGGGCCAAGTGCATTACAATCAGTACAACCACAGCATAAAAAATTTCGTGATTTAAATAGAGGACGTTTGAAGGATTTAGTAGATTCAACTTCATCTAACAATGCTTTTATGTTAAAAATTGGTAACTTATATATTATCGATTTTTCTGATACTGGAAATGCTTGTTTTATATCTCCGAAATTACCTTATAAAGATAATAAACGACGTGTCTCTATTTTTGAGTTAAGAGCAGATCATATTGAACGTTTGATTCATACTAATGGTTGGCAAAAAAGATTTGATGAGAGCTTAGCAAAAAGAGGGATTTTTGCTAAATCTTTAGAAAAATCTTCCCGTACTTCGACTTATAGATAATTATGTAAGAGTATTTTATGAAATTAGCATTTTGGAAAAGAAAGAAAAATACTGATATTGTAAAAGATGATGAGTTGAAACATATTTCAAAGCTCTTCAGTTATAACGAGCTTGGTATTACTTTTTCAAGCTCACAAAATGCTAAAACAGATGCAGATTTCTATTGGCAAAGTCTTGAAGAAGAGGAGTTAGCTTATCTGGTAGATGGGCACTACGTACTTCCTTGGGAAGAGCTCTTTCAAATTCTACAGGATGAAGAGCATAAAAATGTTATTAGTTTGCTTAACCTGCCAAAACAAACTTCTTTCCGGCCAGTGATTAAAAGCGAAGGTGGTTTAAGTGATTCGAATTTTAAAATCATTCTAGACGGCTGGTTAAATGAAAATAATGTTAAGATTAAAAATATTCTTCAGCGTAAAGGGAGTATTTTAATAATAGATGGAGTAGAGTATCTATTAAATGAACAGAGTTTTAGGCTTATTGAACAATTAAAAGAGTTTTCAAGATTAGAAAATAAAGATAAAGAGTTAAATCAGAAATATTGGGCTAAGATTCGAAATTTAGCACACAAAGCGAATGCAAATTTAGATGAATTTTTAAGAAAGACGGTAGTTCTTGCACCTGAGAAATTACAATTAAATCTTCGTAAAAATTTAATAAGCCAAGAATCTGTTGTTGAGATCCAACCTACATTTGATGAAGCTCCATCTAATTGGTTAAATACATTTGATCAATATAATCATGTTCAGGATCAATACAGTATCAGTCTACCCGATGGTGGTATTGCACACGTTGTAATTCCTTCTACAGTAAAGCAAGTACTGACTGAAATAAAAAAAATGCCAAGTAGACGTGTTTCGGGCGAAAGAGCTCAGGCATTTTTACATAATCCATTTGCTCAATTAGGTGATGATGCTGTTGATGTTATTTCACCTGAAAGTTTTGAAACTTCAAAGCAGGAAGCAGAAATTTATACTTATACATTACAAATAGAAAAAAAATATGATGAGTTAAAGCATTACATATCAGCAAAATTAGAGCTTTATGAAAACTCTGAAAGAGAACAGAATCCTATTCTATTGGAGCTACATAATTTAGATCAGACTTTATATTTTATTGAAGCTTATGAGAAAAAATCTCCATTTTTTTTGTGGGCTGGATATGAAATAGAACGAAATAATTATTTAGATCATCAAATTCAAGATTTAAAAAATGATCTAAATGTAATAAAGCAATATGAAGATGAGCTTCAAACAAAACAAGTGCTAGATTTATCTAATTACAGTGGCCGTGTAATTGGTATTGGAGAAGCAGAAAAACTTAACTCTGAATTTATTAAAAGAGATAGTGGTGAATCAGAATGGTTACCACAACATTTAATGGATTTGGAGCAGCAGTTGCAAGATAAAAATTTAGAGCAAGATATAGAACAACTAGAAAAAAGTATTAGACACGCAGAACAAAGTAATTTAAATGAAATTATAGTACCAAATACGGATACAAAATTATCTCTCGAGCATGCTCGGACTCTATTAAATCAACTACGTACATCAAAAAGTAAAGATCAAGATGAAAGGTTGGAAGAACAGGAAACTACACAACCTAAGAAAAAAAAGGATACCTTGTTAATTGCGAACAATATTGATGAGGCTGAATTTACAAAACAACGATCCAATCTATTAATTTTTGATGAACATAATTCTCCATCAGCAAGGTTGCCGACAAGTTTTAGAAACAGTGAATTTAGTTTAAAGCGGCATCAAGCATATGGAGTAGCATGGTTACAGAATTTACATAAGTATGCCCCAGAACAGGTAAGTGGATGTTTATTAGCAGATGACATGGGGTTAGGTAAAACACTTCAATTATTATGTTTTATTGGTGAATATCTAGAAAATGCTGAAGTTAGGAAACCCGTATTGGTAGTCGCTCCAGTTTCATTATTAGAAAATTGGGAAGCTGAAGCTAGTCGATTTTTTAGTAATAGATTTCCAAAAATATTAAGTTTATACGGTGATAAATTAAAGGAAAGAAAAATTCCTAAACATCTAATTTCAGCACAGCTTAGAGAAAATCATGGTATTACAAATCTTTTAGAGGAAGATTGGCGTGGTGAAGCAGATATTGTTCTAACAACATACGAGACAATGCGTGACCTTGAGTTCTCTTTGGCAAGAGAAGACTGGAGCATTATGATATGTGATGAAGCACAAAAAATTAAAGTGCCAACAGCTATGGTAACGAAAGCGGCTAAAGCTCAGAAGGCAGATTTTAAAATAGCATGTACGGGTACTCCCGTTGAAAATTCTTTAACTGATCTTTGGTGTCTCTTTGATTTTATACAAGAAAACTTGTTAGGCCCACTTAATGAGTTTGGAAAAGTATATCGCAAACCTATAGAAAACGTAGATGGAAGTGATGAAACGGCACTTATAAAACTGCGTGAAATCATTGCTCCTCAAGTCCTAAGGAGAATGAAACATGATGTCGCAGATTTACCTGCTAAAGTTGAGATCAATAGCTGTAAAGATATCCCAATTAGTATATTGCAGAGAGAATTGTATATTGATGTAGTCAACCGATTCAAAAAGTTGACTGCTGAAGGTAATCAGGGAGCAATGTTAAGTTCTTTACATAGTATGAGGATGATATGTGCTCATCCTTTACACTTTTACCCAACTGCAGGTTTAAAAGATTCTCCAAAAGTAGATTGGTTGTTTGAAACATTAGAATCAATAAAACAAAAAAATGAAAAAGTAATAATATTTACTGAATTTAGAGATATACAAGTTTTTCTAAAGAGAATTCTAATGGAGCGCTTTGGATTAAATATTACAACGGTAAATGGTGATTCTAATACCAGTAGCAAGAAAGAGTTAACCAGACAAAACTTAATTGATAAATTTCAAGAAAAGTCTGGGTTTAATATTATTATTCTATCCACTACCGCTGTAGGATTTGGTGTAAATATACAACGTGCTAATCATGTGATCCATTATACACGTAGTTGGAATCCAGCAAAGGAAGATCAAGCGACTGATCGTGCATATCGTATTGGTCAAGATAAAGAAGTATTTGTTTACTATCCTACTATATCTGCTGCTAAAGACTTTGATACTTTTGAGGTGAAGTTAGATAGACTTTTAGAAAGTAAGAGAGAGCTTGCAGATGATATGCTTAAACCGAAAACAGATGTCGGTAAAGAGTTAATGCAATTAATAGATTAAATTACGAAGATTAATTTTATTTATTAGAAATTTTTAATAGTAAATTTTAATTATAATAGTCAAATAGCAGAGTTAATGATTATTAGCTTTAGTTAGAAAACGATAGTGATACTGCCAGAATTTACTACCAGATGGGCGGACTTCTATACAGAGTCCTGAATGATCATCCACGCGGTCTAATTCTTCACGTGGTTTTAATCTTTTTTTAGATCGTTTAGCATATGTTTTGAGTAGTACTATTTTTGAAAGTACTTACTCACAAAAATTGGTAATTGCATGTATCACATTGTTATTGAAAGTTATAATAAAAACATTTTTAAATAAATTGGATAGATTGCAATATAATATGTGTTTAGAGAAAGTCAGATCGCTAATTGGCATGATGTATTGCATCCATTTGGTCATGTGTTTGTACTTAATTCCGCTTTGTACTCCATTTTCTGCCCTTTGACTTCAATGCTTTCACCAGAGCGAAAAGTAGTTCTTTAGCTTTCGGGGAAAGCTCTTTTCTCTGTGGTAAATTTATTGTGAAAAAAATTTAACCAGTCAAGAAATGTACAAAAGAGTAATGGATCAAAATGGGATAAATTGCAACCCTTATAATAATTAAAGTTAAATAAAACAGTATGTTATTTATCTGACTCTACTGCTATCATCACCAACAAATTTTTGTTATAAAAAGCATTGCTTAAAAAGGCGTTGTCACAAAATTTGGCACAAATTATAAAATCTATAAGATTCTATTAGATTTTAATTATTTGATAAATAATGAATTAAACCTAGATAGAATCTATTAAAAAGTTATTTACAGAGTTCGAATCTCACCGCTTCCGCCAAATATCTAAATAAGCCCTTGTTTTTACAAGGGCTTATTTTTTTATTCAACATTGTGCCCCATAAAAGCCCCCATAAAATTCTGGATTGAATAAAATAAGAATTAAATGGGAAGACCGCATTTGAAAGTTTTAAATGTGATTGGTCATTGTAAGCCCATTATATTGCAAAATATTTTTACGATTGAAGGGCATTTTGTGAGTCAATAATTAAGTGTAGATTATGAGGGGCGTGGAACTTCATTAAAAATATCATAGGAGGGTGGGTTGTTCGTTAATCAACTGATTTTTCTGCTTAATTCCAATCGATGCTCTATTCGTTCTTTTCTTTAAAACGGTACTTGCATTTCAGGCAGAGATAATCCTGAAAAATATTCTTATCAATAATCACCCCAGCTTTTTTTCCGAAAATATTGCCCACCCAGCCACCTGTAATGCCTACACTAATCGCTCCAACAAATGTTCCAACAGTACCACCGACAATCACGCCTAAAGGACCTGCAACCGTACCAATGGCTGCCCCAACAGAAGCACCTGTTGCAGCGCCCCCGACTGTGCCTGCTGTAGTTCCAGCCGCGGTCATTAAGACACCACCAGTTGTTCTCAGCAATTTATCATGATCGCGCTTTTCAACTTCTGTGGAACCACATTTAGGGCATTGTATTAATTTGTCCATAAAATTATCCTGTGTTGCTTTATTAAATGACGCAGTGGGTTGGGCTACATCAGAAGAATGGATAAATCACCATACTTATAGTCAGTGGATTTTTGAATGATGCATATCTACCAATCGCGTCTTTGTTTTGATTTTAGCTGAACATTGACACAAATCTTTATAGATCATGTAAATACTTGTACTTTGAGTAACTCGGCTATCCAGTCTGAAAATACGCGTACCGCTGGTGTAAGAAAACGCTGATGTGGGTAAAGTAAAGTCACTAAAACAGGCGATGGATACCAGTCTTGTAATACCGCGATGAGTCTCTTTTCTTTCAGGTGTTTCGATACAATTCTTTCCGCAAGTTGCGCTATTCCGTATCCCTCAAGGCACATTTTTATATAAAGTTCAGTCTCATTGACGGCTAACGCTATCTATTACTTCATGGCCTTTGGCGCGGGGTTAGGGATTACTCTACAGACTACGCTAAATGGGCAGATCATTTGCAAGCTTTGGCTCATAAATAAATTGGAATTTATCGAATTATAAGGTACTTACTAAATTGCTAGCTATTCAACTTAATTGATGTGCTTACGGAATTGAATAGGGGTTACTCCACTCCATTTCTTAAATGCTCGTGCAAAATTAGCAGGCTGGATATATCCTAAATAAATCGCAATTTCTTGTATTTCCATATCACTACTCAATAAAAGTCTCGCTGCTTCTTGATATTTTACTTCATCTAATAAACTAAGATATGAGACGCCAACTTCGTTGAGATGTCTTCTTAATGTTCGGTTAGACATGTGCAAACGTTGGGCAATTATATCTAAAGATGGATAGCCTTTATGAGGCGTCAGTACTAATTCTGTCTTGACTCGTAAACCAATATCTTTGATTTGTGCTGAAAAGCGGATTTGTTCAGCTTCACATTGAACTAATGCTGATTGAAATGCGGTTTGATCTGCCATTTTTGTAGGCAAATCAATAATCGAAGAAGAATAACAAATTTGATTTTTTTCTTGATTAAAAAGAATCTTGGGTAATTGTTGTAAGAAATTTTGATGGTAAGGTGGTTCAGACCAGTCCACTCGAAGTTCCACATCTGATAAATCATGTTTGGCTAATGCTTGAGCAGTTTGAATAACACCAATCATTAAGCATTCATAAAAAAAACGTCTCAATATTTCAGCTTGTTCAGGTTGTTGGCTAATAACAGGATGTGTTTGTTTTATTTCAATAATCGATTTTTTATTTTCTTCATAAAAATTAATTTTATAGTCTTTTAATCGCATATTAAAAAACTGCGTTGCCAGTTCTAGGGCATTGCGCAATGACGGACTACTCATTAATGCATATCCCATCGGACCATGCGCGGTCAGTCTAAGCTTTAATCCATATTCATATCCCAATCCAATATCTTGAGCTAGCGTCAAACTCACCCAAGCTAGCTTTGACCATTGAATAGGTGTGATGCGAGCATCTAATTGATTGAGTAGTGCTAAAGGTATTTTACTTTGATGCAAAATCTCGGATGCTGAAAACCCTTTTTCGACCATGATCTCTAGCAATAAATGGGCATAGGAAATAGGAATACTGGCTTTTGATAATCCATAGGGATCTTTCATTTCTATTTTTATATTGGCCGAAAATGATTGGTAGTATGTCTGAACTTCGTCTCACGCTCAAGTTTTATATCGTTGATACTCTGATCATTCTGTTGATTTGAGTATTGATGATGAGCTTACCTCGTCCGTTAAAAGATGCTTCTGTGGTTATTACAGGTGCTTCATCTGGTATAGGTGAAGAACTTACCAAACAATTCGCAGCACGTGGTTATTCGTTGATTTTGGTTGCGAGACGAGTTGATAAATTAGAGATTCTAGCTGCGACTTTGCGCCAAAAATATCAAGTTGAAGTGAATTTACGCCCATGTGATCTTGCTGATCGTGATGAAAGAGCGCAACTCCGAAAAGAATTAGAAAAGATAGATGTTTCCATCTTATGTAATAACGCTGGCTTTGCCACCTTTGGTCGATTGCATGAATTGGATGCTGATCGAGAGCGTGAAGAAACAGAAGTGAATGTAGTTGCGGTGCAAGATCTGACTTTAGCTGTTTTACCAAAGATGATTCAACGTAAAAGTGGCGCAATCTTAATTGTGGGATCTACTTCGGGTCACCAACCTACACCTGCAAATGCAACCTATGCAGCGACAAAGGCCTTTGCAAACTCATTTGCTGAATCTTTACATAGTGAGCTAAATGGAACTGGTGTGACTTGTACCTTATTAGCACCGGGTCCAACTATCACAGAATTTAATGAAGTGGCAGGCATCTCAAAAATCGATGGTATGGGTGGCAGTTTGGTGTGGGTGACGGCAAAACGTGTTGCCACAGAAGCGATTCGAGGGATGGAATGTAATCGACGAATTGTAATTCCGGGATTGGTCGCACAAGCACAAACGCTGGGAGGCAGATATACACCACGCATCATTTTATTACCGATTTTAAAACAGATCTTTTTGAGGCTAAAAGCATGAGACAGTTGATTCATGATTTGAGTACACCGATTGGTTTGGCGAACCTCGGAAATAAGCTGTATCGCAACGCCCAATACTTAACCGCGGTACTTGAAGTCGATGAAAAGAAAATGGCACGTTGGTTGCCAGCAGGTATGAAATTGGCAAAACCAGCTAGAGCTGATTTGTTCTGTGCTTATTTCCCAGAGAATGTGTATACGGGTGCTTACCATGAAGCAGGTTTATTCGTACATATTCAGGTAGGTAATAAAACAGGTATCTTTTGCCCTTGGATGATTCTAGACGATGACCGCGCCATGATTATAGGTCGAGAGCTATTGGGTTATCCGAAAAAAATGGGGGAAATCAGTTGGAATAATGATGGGGCACGTATTCTCACTCACGCTTCACGTCGTGGGACCATGCTCATTGAAATGAATGCAAAACTGGGAGGTGTCATCGCTGATGCGCCGCATATTTTAGGTTTACCGCATCGTAATATCACCGGTGGTTTAGGTTTGGCATTACCAAGGGAAGTTCGTTTTACACCTAAAGAACATCCGATTGAAGTCCGTCAAGTTGAGATGGAGTTACGCTTTACAGGTACAGAGCATGACCCGTTGCATGAAATGGGTTTAGGTGAGGTCGTAGAAGCACGGATACATCGTTGCGATTTATCTGGTGGTTTGATTCCACCCATACAAATTCCACGTTTTAGAACACCACTTTTTCTGATGCGTCAGTTTAATCCACGTGTCTTATAGGGGGAGTATGAGCAATGCTTACAAACGATATGATTTCTAAAGATGTAAAGTTAAGTCCTCAACAGATTTCTGCAAGCATTGATTTTCCTGTACGGAGTTTGAATTTAAGCTTCTCAGATGCAATTCCTGAGTTTTGGTTTGCAAATAATGCTTTTTTAACAAGCTTTTTAGCTGCTTTATCTAGTGCTTTTCCAGATGGAGAACGGCAATTTATCCATAGTGTCCGTAATTATCAATCGCAGATTGATGATCCAGTGCTATTAAAGCAGGTCAGGGCATTTATCGGTCAGGAAGCCCATCATGGTAAGGAGCATGATCAATTAAATGATTTAATGCGAAAACGAGGTTATCCGATTGATCGAATTTATAAGCGTTTTAAGAAAATGAATAAGATGATGCAACAGACTTTTAGTCCAGCACATCAATTAGCTTCTACCGTTTGTATGGAACACCTCACGGCGATTATGGCTGATTACTTCATCAGTAAAAATACCCAAGATTTGGATAAATTCGATATTGGTTTACGCAAAATCTGGGCATGGCATGCCATTGAAGAAACTGAGCACAAAGCAGTGGCTTTTGACGTTTATCAATCATTAGTGAATCGTCCGTATTTTTTAAGATTAGTGATGCTAGAAACCACATTATTCTTTGTGTTCATCACAAGTAGAGGCACGCTTGAGTTATTAAAGCATTCTGGACAACGCAAAAACTTGAAAAATTGGAATGAGGGTTTACGTTTTTTATTTGGACGAAATGGACTTCTACGTCAAATCAGCCAAGATTATTTCGATTTTTTTGCACTCGGCTTCCATCCATGGCAACACGATAACCGAGTGAAGGCAGAACAGTTAAAACGTAAATATCAAATTATTTAATTCCAACCATAATTTAATAAATAGGTCTATTCGATGAAACAATCACAAACGAAACAGTTAAGCCCTTTGCAACAACCACTTAAATTGGCTTGCGGGATCAGCATTCCAAACCGAATTGTAAAATCAGCGATGAGTGAACAGTTGGCAAATCGACATGGCTCGCCAACTACTGATTTACAACAACTTTATGCTGCATGGGCGAGAGGCGGTACAGGGCTTTTAATCACTGGTAATGTGATGATTGATCACCGTGCCTTTGTTGAACCCAGAAATGTTGTCCTCGAAGATGAAAAATTCTTACAGGCAAATAGATTGTGGGCGCAAGCTGCACAGGCGAATGGCAGTAAGATTATGATGCAAATTAACCATCCTGGTCGTGTTGCGGTTTTACCTTTGTTAAAAAAACCAATCGCACCCTCAGCAGTTGGCTTAGATTTGCCTATGATGAGTGTGATTCGTATGCCACGTGCGATGAGTGATTCTGAGATTTTGGAGCAGATTCAACGTTTTACCAACACTGCTGCATTGGCTATAAAAGCGGGTTTTGACGGCGTGCAAATCCATGCCGCACATGGGTATTTGTTATCACAATTTCTATCACCTTTATCCAACATTCGTACCGATCAATGGGGGGGAAATCCTGAAAATCGACGACGCATGTTAATAGAAACGGTTAGAGCTGTACGCCAAGAGATTGGTAAAAATAAAATCTTGAGCGTCAAATTAAACTCTGCTGATTTTCAAAAGGGTGGTTTGAGTCAAGAAGAGTCAATAAAAATTGCTTTAGCTCTGGAAGCTGAGGGCATCGATCTATTAGAGATTTCAGGTGGTAATTATGAATCCCCTGCGCAGTTAGGCTATGCGTCTGATCGTTCTGTACAGCGTGATGCATATTTTCTTGATTACGCTACTGCACTTCGCAAACAAAGTAAATTACTAATCATGCTGACAGGCGGACTGCGAGATGCTGATTTTATGAATCGTATTGTGGCTGATGGAACAGTAGATTTAATTGGTTTGGCACGGCCATTTGCTTTGCAACCTGATTTAGCCAAACAACTATTGGCAGGAAAGTCTGTAAAAGAATCCGCGACTATTCCTCATCTTGGCTATAAACCAGTAGATGCTTATCTGCAACTGGCTTGGCATTCCGCTCAGTTCCGTAAAATTAGTAGCGGTCAGCAACCTAAAGCCATTAAAGGATTAATTAAAACCCTGATCGCATTTGGTCCACGTATGGGGTTTAACATTTTGACACAGGGTTAGTAGTCAGCCTTTATTATATAAAGAGTTTTATCATGAATAGTTTATTCAAAGAGAATCATACCATTGTTCCTCGACGTCCAATATTTGATTTTGCTCAAACACCCAACCACTGGATTTATGATGATCCAATAGTTTCACAAATATTAAATTCACTTAATCCGATTACACCAGCATCAGAGCGTTGGTTCTGTCAGACATTTAGAGATGCGCTCCCATTTATTCAAGATGAACAATTAAAAGAGGCCGCAATTGCGTTTATTAAACAAGAGGGTGCTCATAGTTATGGGCATACTCTCGGGACTCGACATATAGAGGCTTTAGGTATTGATTTACGTGGTTATACCACGATGATGGATTGGATATTTAATGACATGATTGGCCCAAAACCATTAGGCTATGAATTGAAGCATCCACGCTTAAAATCAATTTGGTTAACTACACGCTTAGCAATGGTGGCCGCTGCTGAACATTTAACGGGTGTGTTAGGGCATTGGGTTCTAAATGCACAAGGGCTACAAGAAGCACCTGTAGATGTGCAAATGCTACGTCTATTGCAATGGCATGGTGCTGAAGAAGTTGAACACCGTGAAGTGGCAGATGCCATGTTTAGACACTTAAGCAATAACATTGTGTTGCGAACAGGTACAGCTGTTTTTACTTTCCCTTTATTTATCTTATTGGCCTATGTAGCTGTGGAAACTTTGGTCGCAAAGGATCCTCAATTACCGCATCGATTTCGATTCAAAGATTATTTCCGTGCAGCAAGACAAGATCGTGTGCCTAGAGTGGGGTATATATTACGAGCCTGTTTACGCTATTTCAATCCTACGCATAGCCCCTTGCATGAAGGTTCAACGGAACAGGCATTGGCATATTTAAATCTAATGCCACAGTTCAAATGATTTTTTAGGAAAACTGTAATATGAATCCAATATCACAAGCTAAACATGAAAAACTGGATATTTCTTGTCTTGATCATTTCTATAAAGCTAGCTTATCCACTCACTATCTAACACGATTAAATAAGGAGCTGGGAGTAACTTTTTGAATTTACTGAGTCAGGATTTTGTGAACCTCATAAAATATATTTGAATTGCTATTCTCACAGACTAACCGACCACTCAAAAAAAAGTAACAGAAGCAAAATGATTGTCGAGAGGGAAATTGGCACGGCCAATCCATTAAAAAGCACCCTGCAAATTAGACGAATGTTGTCTAACTTTGAGGGTGTAGTTCAATCAAAGATGGAGTTTTTTGTGGGTCAAATAGCTTAGATTCAAAGTACACAACTACATTGTGTAAGATCAAAAAATCTTATTTGATTTGTTCTAAACCTTGATCATCGATAATTTGAGTTGCTAGGGGAGACTTCACAAATTGGATTAACTCCTTTGCTAGTTCCTTATGGTTAGAATTTTTTCCCATACCTGCTGAGAATATAGTTACTTTTTGAAAAGGGGCTGGAATAGGTCCAACTAACTCGACTTGCCCATATTTGCCAGTGAAGGGCTTGATTTCACTAATTTGTTGAAAACCAATATCGAATTGTCCTTCTGCTACTCGTTTAGCAACCCGATCACCTACAACTTTTTCAGCTTTATTGGCAATTACTTTGTATTCAACAGGTGGGAAACTCGGAAAAACATCTTTTTCAAGATGTGTTCCGCTTGCACTCGCAGAATACCCAATTTGACGTGCATTTAATAATGCCTTTTTAAAGTTTTCAGCAGAACTGATATCTGGCTTTTTAGCACCTTTGGGAATCGCTATACCAATGCTAGAGTTCACTAAATCGACATGCATATTTGAGTCAAGATAACCTTTATCAATCAGTTTGTTTAGTTCTGGAGAGGCAAGAATGACAACATCGAATTGTTCACCACGTTCTAATCGGTTCGGAATTGAGGTTGTTGACGTTCCCATTGATGAACCTGAAGACAACTCAATCGTATGACCTGTTTTTTCCTCAAAAAGAGGGATGAGTTTTTCCATGGAAGAATAAAACCCACCAGAACTAATCACCTTGAGTGTATCTGCATAAACATCAACTGAACCGAAGCTAAAACTTGCTAAGCAAACAATTGTTATGACTGGAAATTTTTTCATGTTATATCACTTAAATTGGACGTAGTATGGAAAATGACTAGATCGATCACACTATTTATAAATAACGAAATTTTTGTTTTAAATACTATTTCCTGAGCGTCATCATGACATGGCGCTGTTGTTATGAAAGAGCACAAGATAAAAATTAGTATGAGATCTGATACGGGTTAGAAACTAGCTTGGGTGTTGATATATTGGCATTTAGAAACCTCCTTGTTCTATATTGTTATGCTTTACTTTGACTGATCTGATGCTTAATCAAATTGATTCAACTTAAATGAGATTAAAGAGAATCCTTTGAGTAAAAGAGTGATGCTTTATGTTTACGCTGAACATGACACCAATATTTCAATAATTTGAAATAAGTCTATTACTCAATCAAGAATGTAAACCTAAATAAAAGTTAGGAGTGAGAAGCTAAAACTAATGAGGTGTTTAAAAAAATTAATGGCGTTCTAGAGAATTAATTCAGAACATGGCCAGCTTTGATTTTGTATAAGCGTTTTAACACAAGCTTTTATGGCTGATTTAGCAGCTAATGCAGCAGGGGACAATTGTTCTTCGGCGAGACTTACTAAATAATTGATACGTTCAATTTCTGGGTCTACGATTTTAAGTAGCTGTAATTTATGTTTATATTCTTGTAGACAAGCACTCCCTGGACGAATGCTTACCAGGTCCAGATGAATAAGACTATCCATGAGTAAATGTAAACCATCAATCTCATAAGCAACGTTCACTACACCAATCTTATGTTCCAAGAACTTTCTCAAACTATGTCTTTGACGAGGTAGAACTAAGGGGATATCACCGATGTGCTGAGACTGAATCACACCACTATTGATACAGTCATTAAGATGATGTTTTTCTAACACTTCTCTACGTCCCATTAAATACATTTGCTCTCTAACCAATGGTTGTATAGACCATTGCCTGTCTACTTCATTGGTAAAAATAATGGCGAGATCAAGTTGACGTGAATTAATCGCTTGTATCAGATTACCTGATAAGGTTTCTATCATTTCAAGACGGATATCAGGATAGCGTTCTGACATCAATTTCATTAATGGTATTCCCAATAAAGCCGTAATTGTTGGGGGTAAACCAATACTGACATGGCCTGAAAGTCTTGCTGAGTGTGCCGCATCAATTGCAAAGTTGATCTGTCTTAGAATTAATTGTGAATGTTTTAAAAATGCGAGTCCTGCTGGTGTTGGTGATACTCCAAAAGCATTCCGCTGTAATAAACGTATACTTAATTCTTGCTCAAGCTTACTGATCTGCTGACTAATAGCCGATGCACCAATATCAAGTTTTTGGGCAGCTTTTCCAATACTTCCAGCTTCAACCACTGTTAAAAAGTATTTTATTTGTTTAATTTCCATGAAAAAATTCTCTAAGCATCCATGTTAAATTTTTCAAAAAATATTACTCAACATATCAAGTAATATAACTTTAACAGTGTCTACAAAATTAATGATTATTCAAGCAAAAAATATATTGATCTTGAGTCAAGAGAATGCAATTTCTTAGTTCTAAAGATTTAGGGCATATTTTTAAAAATAATATTTTTGTTAGTTTTTTTATATTACTTAAATTAAAACAATATTTTATTTTTATTTTTTGTGGATCTAATTAATGAAAAACACTATGAAATTCAACACTATTTAAAATAATTAAATACCCCTTTAATTCCTCGCTATCACAGAAGTTCCCTTTTTCAAATTAAAGTAAGGAAAATTTGAGAGGGAAGAGATCGATGCACGATGTTCTCATTGTTGGCAGCGGGAATGCTGCGTTAAACCAGAAATGTTTGCATGCTTGTGAATGTGCAAAGTCACATGAATTTGCTGTGGATACTCATCATACAAAGACAAAAGTTAGTTTAGAAACGCATACGAATTTTATCGTATTCACGGTATTTGCTTATATCTATAAAAAGTTACTAATAACGCCAATTTCAGTTGGGTTGAGGCCTCATTTTTTATTGTTAGGTTAAAACCCACTGTTTAAAAAAGAATTTCAAAAAAGTTCAAATCACCAAGACCAAACAAAGGCCATGGAGGTCCCCAAATGGTAGTAGGAAAAACTGTAATGGATGACTTAAAGGATATTTTTATAATGAAAAAACTTTCATTCGCTTTAGTGGCATGTTCGAGCTTGATTTTTACTGGATGTAATACAGGTAGTGCTGCAAAGGAAGTGGGGCAGCCTAAACGTCCTGAATGTATTGCCCCTGCAAAGCCCGGTGGTGGTCTGGATATGACTTGCAAATTGATCCAATCAGGTTTTAAAGAAACTGAGGTTTTGAATGATCCAATTCGTGTGACTTATATGCCCGGCGGTGTAGGAGCGGTTGCTTATAATAAAATTGTAGGCAATGACCCTGCCAATAATGAGGCAGTGATTGCATTTTCCACAGGGTCATTACTTAATCTCGCCCAAGGTAAATTTGGAAATTTTACAGAGAAAGATGTGAAATGGCTTTCAGGTGTTGCCGTCGATTATGGTCTGGTCGCCGTGCATAAAGATTCTCCCTACCAAACTTTAGATGATCTGATAAAGGATCTACAAAAAAATCCTAAGGGAATTAGTTTTGGTGGTGCTGGAAGTGTAGGTGGTCAGGATTGGATGCAATCAGCAATGCTTGCCAAAAAGGCAGGAATTAATCCAACTGATATGAGCTTTGTTGCTTTGGAGGGAGGTGGCGAGGTTTTAACGGCACTTTTAGGTCAGCATGTCAAAGTGGCGGTTGGAAATATCAGTGAAGTCAGTTCAAATTTAGAAGCGGGAAGAATACGAGTGCTTGCTGTATTTGCAAATGAGCGTTTACAAGGCAAATTTTCAAACTTACCAACTGCGAAAGAGCAGGGCTATGATATTGAATGGCCCGTGATTCGCGGCTTTTATATGGGTCCTAAAGTCAGTGATGATGCTTATCAATGGTGGAAAACCTCATTTGATAAAATGATGGAAAACAAAAAATTCGAAACCGTTCGTAATAATCAAGATCTTTTGCCATTTGCACTGACTGGCGACCAAATCACAGCTTATGTTTATAAGCAAACTGACCAAATGCGTCAATTATCTGCTGAATATAAATTATCAAAATAATCAATGAATAAGTACCAGACCACAGGTTTGGTACTTTTTGTTGTGTTAAGGAATAGTGATGAAATCAGAACGTATCCTAACGGGGATTATTGCCCTTTGTGGTTTGGGTTTGGTGATTTATGCAAGTAACTTTGATGCCCCAATTTCCTATGACTCTGTTGGCCCTAGAGCCTTTCCAATTTTGATTATGGGACTGATCACTGCAAGCGCAACTTATTTGACGGTTAGACCCTCGATTATGTTTGAACCAGTTGAGCTGGGTTGGAGCAAACATTTAGTTTTTAAAATTGCATTGTGTGCACTTGCGTTGACCTTGTATGCCGCTTTATTTGAGTTGTTGGGATTCATTATTGCAACAACACTACTGACGATCGCGCTCGGAAAACTGTTTAAAGGGAAAACACTTCCCACCATTATCACCGCCTGTATTTTAGGTATTACAACTTATTATTTATTTGACCGTGTATTAGATGTGCCATTACCAATGGGACTGTTGGGTTAAGGATGACAACTTTATGGACATATTAAGTTTTTTAATGACCGGTTTTGAAGTTGCATTGCAGCCACAGAACTTATTAATCGCATTTATTGGTGCATTTATTGGGACGATTGTGGGATTGCTGCCGGGCTTAGGGCCTATTAACGGTGTTGCCATACTTTTACCGTTTGCATACGCGTTGGGTTTACCTGTGGAAAGTGCTTTGATCTTACTTTCCGCAGTTTATCTCGGTTGCGAATATGGGGGGCGAATATCAGCAATTTTGATTAATGTTCCCGGTGATGCAGGTGCAATTATGACCACTTTGGATGGTTATCCTTTAGCACAGCAAGGCAAAGCGGGCATTGCGCTATCCCTTTCATCCGTAAGCTCATTTATTGGAAGCTTGGTTGCCTTTATTGGAATTGTTTTCTTTGCGCCTATTCTCGCAAACTGGGCAATTGCATTTGGACCTGCTGAATACTTTGCTTTGATGGTCTTTGCGATCGTGTGTTTAACTGGCTTAGTGAGTACACAACCTTTTAAAACATTAATCATGGCTTTAATGGGCTTAGGTTTATCAACGGTTGGGATGGATGCGATCACAGGTGTCTATCGCTTTACCTTTGATAGTGTTGGTTTAAGTGATGGCATCGCATTTACAACAATTGTGATCGGCTTATTTAGTGTCAGTGAAATCCTTCTGTTACTTGAAAGAACAACCATTGGAAAAGTAGTACTCGCTCAAGGTAAGAGATCTTTATTCAACTTTAAAGAGCTTATGAGTTCTTTAGCAACGATCATGCGAAGTTCGTTAATTGGATTTTTCTCAGGAATTTTACCAGGTGCGGGTGCCAGCGTTGCGAGTGCTATGGCCTATACCACTGAACGTAAATTGGCTGGTGAAAAAGGTAAGTTTGGTCAGGGTGATCTAAGAGGATTGGCTGCTCCCGAAAGTGCGAATAATGCTGCTGCCTGTGGATCATTTATTCCAATGTTAACCTTGGGTGTACCGGGTTCGGGTACGACTGCCGTTATGATGGGCGCTTTGACTTTGTATAATATTACGCCGGGTCCTCAATTATTTTCAGAGCAACCCGTATTAGTCTGGGCACTGATTGCTTCACTCATGGTTGGGAATATTATTCTTCTGGTCCTGAATTTGCCGTTGGTTGGCTTTTTTGCCAAGTTACTCAATATTCCTAACTATATTCTTATCCCCGTGATTGCAACTGTTAGCTTTGTGGGTGTTTATGCAATTCATAGTACGATCTTTGATTTATTACTTTGCATTGGCTTAGGCGTTGTTGGTTATGTATTGAGGAAATTCGATTTTCCATTGGCACCCTTAATTTTAGGTTTTGTTCTCGGTGAATTGATGGAGTCAAATCTACGCCGTGCGCTTTCTATTTCCCATGGTGAGTTAAGCATTTTGTGGGGTAGCAATATAAGTATAGGGTTATGGGTTATGTCTGGACTGCTCTTGATATTACCTTTTGTAAGAAAATACTTATTCATTAAGAAAAATATGCATAAGTAACGTCTTTAAGGTCAGGATTCCTGACCTTTTTTAATGAATATAAAACTAAATCTGATTGAATTTTTTAGTTACTTTGGGCTTTGTTGCACAAACTTATCTCTAAGGGGTTATTCAGAAAAAAATTCTCAAATGAATAAGCCTGTATACAAATCAATCGAACATTCAATGGGCAAGTGCATCATAGAAAAACATTTTGAACGTCTGGTTAAAAAATGTGAGGCAGAAAACCTTTAAAAATCATAATAATCCATTTACAAATACATTAATGTAAATGATAATTAATATCATTAATGCTGTGTTGCATTGTTTATTCTAATGTTATGCATTTTTAACCATTCTCAGACGGTCTTTGCTTTAAGAAATAGTGATGCGATAACGTACTTCAAATAAGTTATTGATTTCAATTTTTCTAGCTTAGAGGTCAGTTGTGTTTAGAACAACTCATGATCTTGATTAAATTTAGTGAACCTATATGTCCAAATCTCCCAACACTCATACACTTCTCCAACCACATGCATTGGCTATCGCAATTGTTTTATCAATGGGGCTCATGTCTCAGACTTACGCAGAAAGCTCAAAGCCTCCGATAGAGACTGAAGATAAACGTGTAGCGAATGTGAATGCTCAGAATCAAATTTATCAGATGAATCCGATTGTTGTACAAGCTGAAACAGAAGATACCATTCAGTTTGGGCAAAGTGTTTTAAACCAAAAAGCGATTGATCGTTATCAAGCCAATAATGTTGCGCAATTATTGGATAACATGCCAAGTGTTGGTTCTGCAGGTTCACCAAGACCGGGTGGTCAAACGATCAATATCCTTGGGATGGGTGGCGTTGAGGATGTGCCGATTAGCTTGGATGATTCGATTAAAAGTTTTGATAAATATCGTCAAGGTTCGGTTTTTATTGAACCAGAAATTTTAAAGAAAATTACTGTAGATAAAGGTCCACATAATGTTGAAGTAGGAAATGGTGGCTTCGGCGGTAAAGTCACTTTAGAAACCAAAGACGCAGCTGATTTACTTATTGGTGATAACAATGTCGGTGCTTTTTTAAAGTATTCACGCTTCTCAAACAATGCACAAAATACCTATACTGGGGCAGTTTATGGTCAGACTGAAAATGGTCTGGCTGATGGGATGTTGTACTATACCAATCGAGATAGTGGGGATGTGAAACGCGCAGACGGCAGCAAATTTCTATACTCTGCACAAGAGCAAAATACCTATTTAGCTAAGCTTAATTTTCATCCTACAGACAGCCAAAAAATTACGCTAAATGCGATGCAAAGTGGTCATAAAGGTTGGGAACCATTTGCGGCCATGCGTGATCAAGACGCTGTACCAACTGAGGCAGATATTAAAAAATATGGTTATGAGGAAGCTTGGAAACGCCGTCTGGTTTATCGTGATCAGAACGATACCAGCTATTCGATTGGCTATGAACTCAATCCAGAATCAAATCCATATCTAAATTTGAAAGCCGTTGCATCCTATTCCAAGACGGATCAACACGACCAAAGATTACCTAGTGTTAATGCTTCTGCAGCATTATTGGGTAATGAAAGTTGGGTGAAGTATACTAATACTGCATTTAAGCTCAGTAACATTAGCAATATTGAAACCCAATACGGTACGCATAAATTAAAAGTGGGTACGCAATATCAAAAAATGGAACAGAACTCACTTCTTTACGATAAGAATAATTCAAATAAACCTGATTATAACTTTGGCTATTATGAGCCGAACTATATGCCATCAGGGCATCAGCAGATGTTGAGTGCGTTTGTAGAAGACCAGTATCAAATCAACGATTTCACGATTACTCCTTCGATTCGCTACGATCATATTACCAATACAGGCACTCCAAACCGCGCACCACGTTTCAATGATCCAAGTGCAGGGCATGATTATTCTAGTAAAACTTATACAGGTTGGTCGCCAAGATTAGCATTGGCATGGAAGCAGGCGGACTATTTGACTTGGTTTGCCAATATCAGTAAAACATGGCGCGCCCCACGCGTAGACGAACAATATTATGTGCAATCAGCCATGACTTCGGTACCATCAACCAGTCGTTATTTATTGCCAGAGAAAATGCTGGCGATCCGTCTAGGAAGTGAAATGAATTTTGATGATATCTTTGCGACAGATGATCATCTACAAGTTCGTCTGACTTATCACCGTAATCGCGGTGGTGATGAAATCTTTCGTAACCGATCGACTTTCTGTAAAGCACAAGCAGAAAATAATGCCAATGGTGGCAATGGCAGCATCAATGATTGTAATGGGAATTATCATCATGGCTTCTATCGCAATGTCACAGACTATACGATCAAAGCGTATGAGGCGGAGATTTTCTATAATCAGCCGACTTGGTTTACAGGTTTAACCTATTCATATATTCGGGGACAACGTGATAATTCTCCCGTGAACCCATGGTTCGATCAAAAAACATGGATGACAGATATTCCACCGAAGAAAGCAACAGCAACCTTAGGTGTCAATGTTCCAGAGCATCACCTAACGATGGGCTGGCGAGGAATATTTGTTGCTGCACAAGATCGCAGTCTTTCCGATAATGATAAGTCGATTGCCGCATCCTCGTTTTCTTTACCCAAAACCAAAGGATATTCACTGCATGGGGTTTACATCGACTGGCAGCCTGTTGGAGAAAAAGGGCCAGCCTTAAATCTTTCGATAGATAATTTATTTAATCGAGATTACAAGATGTATTTAGGGGAGTATATGACGGGTACAGGGCGAGATTATAAACTCAGTATTTCTCAAAAATTCTAAGTTTGGTTAAGTGCTAAATTAGAGCTGAATTTCTTTTAAAAAGTTATAAAACCCCTTGTTTAAAAGGGGTTTTATTTGTTTTCTACCGCCGCTTTGTTAAATCAAAAATATCCTTAACGAATTGAAAATCAAAGCTATAATTTGCTGTAGCTCGCTCTTTTATTTGCATATCTGCTATAAAAAAAGATAAACAAACCCACTAAATACAAGCAGCCTGAAAGTAGTAGCAGTGAGATTCCTGCGGCATAAAGCAACCAAGAGGCGTATAGCACAGCAATGAGTGCGATCCAAATATGCTTAGACCGCTTATTTCTCAATGATTCTTTTAAGTAAAATGCGGAAACGAGAAAGTAAGGTAATAAAATCATCACTGATGAAATTAATAATAATTGCATGTAGTTTTTGTCAAAAAAGCATACCGCGATCAGTGAAATCTGAACCACAATCGAGGTTAACCACAATGATGCGATAGGGACATTGTTTCGGTTAGTCTTAAGGAAAAACTGGGGGAATGCTTTATTTTTCGCAGCGAGGAAAGGAATCTCAGTGGCAAAAAGTGTCCAGCTTAAATAAGAAGAACATACTGAAATAATCAAGCCTAAAGTAATAATGATCGTTCCCGGCAAGCCAATCAACTGCTCTAAAATGGTTGCCATCGATGGGTTATGCATATCAGCCAATTCTGCGCGGTTGGCTACACCATAGGAAAGCACAGTGACCAAAACGTAGAAACTTAATGCTAGTAATACACCCAGTATCGTAGCGCGACCAATGTCATTTCGATTTTTGGCGCGGGATGACAAAACTACAGCACCTTCAATGCCTGTAAATACCCAAAGTGTAATCAGCATCAGGTTTCTTACTTGTTCCCACACGGGCATTTGTAATGAAAAATCAAAATAATTGAGCTTAAAAAGTTCGAGGTTGAAGGCAAGAAAAGTAAAAATGATGAAGATCACAATCGGAATGATTTTGGCAATGGTGGCCATTAAATTGACCAATGAAGCCTCTTTAATGCCTTGGCTTACTAACCAATGTACCATCCACACAAAAATTGAAGAGCCAATCAGCGCATAAAGGGTGTTTCCTTCACCAAAATAGATATGGTCTGGGCGGTCTGTAAACATACCCACGGCAGAGAACGCAATTACCACATATCCCACAATACCGATAGTTGTACACAGCCAATAACCCCATGCGGAACAGAAGCCGATAAGTTCACCGAACCCTTCACGTGCATAATTATAGATACCGCCGTCTAGGTCAGGGCGTTGCCGAGTTAAATATAAAAAAGCAAAGGCGAGAAAAAGAATTCCTACGCCCGTAATGAGCCAAGCCATTAATAAAGCTTCGCCATTGGCGACAAAGGCCATATTTTGAGGAAGGCTAAAGACACCAGAACCGACCATTGAACTAAAAACAAGAGCGGTTAACGAAAGTAGGCCAATTTTAGAGGTAGACATAAGAGCGGTTTACTGCTTAAAAAATTTGGAGAGTGCTGCAATGTGTTCTGGCCCTATTCCACAACAACCACCAATCAGGGTTGCGCCCGCATCTTTCCACGCTTGGGCAAATTTTAAATATAGATCAGGATTTAAGTCAGCACGTACCTCATCTAAACCATCATTGGCAGTCGCTTCACTGCTTTGTGGTGGAAAAGCGTTGGCATAAGCACCAATTTGTACATGCTCAGGCAGAAGTTTTTTGATTTCTAAGATAGCTTGTAAAATAACTTCGGGTTGGCAGCAGTTAAACAGCACGGCATCTGCATTTAATCGCTTGAGTAGTTCTGCGACTTGTTCAATGTTTTCACCAGAACGCAAAAGCGGCTTTTGTTGTTGGATTTCATCTTGAAGGGTGAAAGAAACCCAAAATTCTCGATCATCTTTTGGCAATAAAGCATGGACAGTTTCGACTTCGGCAATACATGATTGAGTCTCAGCAAGCCAAAAATCGATATGAGGAGAAAGTGTTTCTATAATAGGCGTTGCTAATCTTTTGGCCTCATCTTGTTTAAATAAATCAGCACGGTAAGATCCAAAAAGTGGTGGCAAACAACCCGCAATTAAAACATCTTTGTCACTTTCTGCGACCGCCAGTTTGGCTTGATTCACTGCGACTTGAACTAGATCTCTAACTTCATTGTCGAATCTATCTTGACCGATATGAAATGGAACGACAGCATAATTATTGGTTGTGATGACTTCGGCACCAGCTCGAATGAAATCTAAGTGAACCTCTTTTACGATCTCTGGCGCTTCTGTTAAAGCTAAAGCAGACCATTCTGGTTGACGAAAAGGTGCTCCTCTACGTGCAAGTTCTCGACCAAAACCGCCATCTAATATTTTCATAAAGTTAAATCATATTTAATTTTTAAGAGGGCAATTATAATTGAACTAAATAAAGTGTTAAGGGTCAAAAAGACCAAATATTCTTATATCTATATCACGTAAAATTGATAGCTTTTTTTGATCTATCTCTTTTTGTTAGATGAATAACTTGAAGAAAAAAACACCAGTGAGCATTAATAGAAAAATGGATGAGGGAACATAATTTGTCACAAATAGACGAAACTGTCTGAGCACAAGCGCAATTTTTTCTGTAAAATGCGCGTCAAGTTTAAAAGAACTCAATAAAAAGTATGCTTAACACGATTCAGTTTGCTTTAGAACAACTTGGCTTAACCGCCCAAAAACGCGCGATACATATTCAATTTGCCAATCAAGCGCTCAACACAGAAGTGTTCCTACAAAAAATACAAGGTCAGCATGCCATTAATCAGGGCGTAGCTGCGGAACTGATTTGCCTATCAACCAATGCCACTATTCCATTAAAACAATTCATTGGTTGCCAAGTCGCCATTGATCAAGTCACCGACACAGGCACATTATTTAGAACCACAGGTATTATTACCGAAGCCGTGCAAGGACAATCTGATGGAAGTTTGACCCTATATAAACTCAAACTCCAAGATGCCACCGTACTCTGGCATAAACGCCGTAACAGCCGCGTATTTATGAATAAAACCGTACTGGATATTATTCAAACCCTGTTTAAAGAATGGCAACAACGCAGTCCCTTATTCGCATCCAGCCTCACGCTTGATATCAGCGGCGTGACACAAGACTACGACATCCGACCCTTTGTGATGCAAGCCAATGAAAGCGACTACGATTTCATTACCCGCTTACTCAGAAGTGAAGGCATTAACTGGCTCATCGACGAAGCCCAACTCACTGTTGCCAACAGCAATAGCCCGATCCAAGCACAAAAACTGCGTTTAATTGACGATAACAACCAATACCAAGCCTTAAATCGAAGAACGATTCGCTACCACCGCAGCAGTGCCACCGAACAATTTGACAGCATGACTAGCCTCATTGCTGAACGCTCTCTACAACCGACCGCAGTGCATATCCAACGCTGGCAAGCCGATGCCCTAGAACAAGAAGACGGTGCAGGCAGTGTCCAAAGCAGCCATCAACATAGCGGACAACACGACAATGCCAGCCTAGGACTTGAAGATGCATGGCACTTCACCCCAGCATGGATGCAAGACCTCAAAGGCGAAGATGGCGCAACTGCATCAGGCAACAACCAAATTGAAAAACTCAACCAAAACCTCGGTCATTACCATGACGCTCAAGCCAAACAGTTTATCGCCAATACCACGGTACGCGATACCCAAGTGGGCTACTGGTTTAAACTAAACGAACACCCTGAAATTGACCAACACAGTGGGGCAGACCAAGAATTTCTGATCATCGCTAAAAACTACTACAACCAAAACAACCTACCCAAAGACTTAAACCAACAAATCCAAAGCCTGATCACTCAAAGCCAATGGCAGCAAGACCACAAGCACACAAACCCAGCAGAACGCCAAGCCAACCAACTGACGCTACAACGTCGTAACATCAAAACGGTACCCGAATACCATCCACTGCAGCACCGTCCAGCAGCCAACCCACAACGTGCCAAAGTAGTTGGACCTGAAAACGAAGAAATTCATGTCGATGAATGGGGCAGAATCAAAGTCCGCTTCCTGTTCACCCGAAATGACGACCATAGCCACGATGGTGGTGCAGGCAGTAACGACAATGACACCGATTCAGCATGGGTGGATGTACTGACGCCTTGGGCTGGTGAAGGCTACGGGGCACGCTTCCTGCCACGCATTGGTGAGATCGTGGTCATCGACTTCTTTGATGGCAATATAGATCGACCTTATGTCACAGGACGACTGCACGAAGCACAACGCAGCCCGACTAAATTCGATGACCAAGGACAACTCCCCGACACTAAGAAACTGGCAGGGATTAAATCCAAAGAAGTCCAAGGCTCAGGTTACAACCAACTGCGCTTTGACGACACCACCGGACAGATCAGTGCTCAACTACAAAGCAGCCATGCGGCAAGTCAACTCAATCTCGGCAAACTCAGCCATCCTAAAGCGCAAGCAGAAAGCGACGACCGAGGCGAAGGCTTTGAACTCCGCACTGACCAATGGGGTGCGATTCGAGCAGGTGAAGGCTTATTGATCACCACCCATCCGCAACAACAAGCTCAAGGCGATCATCTTGAAGCGCAAACAGCCAAACAACAACTGGAAGGCAACCAGAACAATGCCAAAGCCTTGAGTGAAGTGGCAAAAAACCAACAGACGGATGAACTAGAAGCTTTAGAACAACTCAAAGCATTTGCAGAAGACATCCAACAGGATATTGCCAAATTTAACAAAGCCTTATTACTACTCAGTTCCCCAAATGGCATTGGACTCAGTACAGCAGAAGACATACACCTTTCCGCCGATGGACAACTGAACCAATTTGCAGGCGATAGCATTAACCTGACCACGCAAAAGAATTTGATTGCCCAAGCCAGTCAAAAGATCAGCCTATTTGCAGCACAAGGCGGGATTAAACAAGTTGCAGCAAAAGGCAAGTTTGAGCTACAGGCACAAGATGATGGGGCTGACTTCATTGTCCGTAAAGATATACAAATCATTTCGACTGAAGATGCCATCTATATCACCAGTCCAAAAGAGATTGTGATTACAGCAGGCAGTTCTCAGATCAAGATTAATGGCTCTGGTGTATTTCCGTCCACGGGCGGCAAGTTTGAAGTGAAAGCGGGGCAGCATTTGTTTGCTGCGGGAGCGAGTGCAAGTGCTAATGTTCCTCAGTTACCGAAGGCCAAACCAATGAAAGGGGCATTGGAATTATTGAGAAGCTATGGCGGTGAAAACTTCTTTAAGCAAAATAGTTATAAAATTATTGATTCACTAGGTAAGCAAATTACAGGCAAGCTTGATGGAAGTGGTTTTGCTCAAGTGACAGGCATTGCACCAGGTCCAGCGAAAGTGATTTTTGATAAAGATGACAGTAGTGCATGGATGCAAAGTAGTGATTTTAGCCGTGATTATACATGGGCTGAGCCTGTTTCTGGTGTTGCTGGGCTGATGAAAAATGCTTTGGGTTCATTTGGACAAAATGCCATGTCACAGTTAAAAGATAGTCTTCTTTCACTGGACAAAAATAGTTTAAAAGACCTTGGAAAAAACACAGTCAATAATTTAGTTGACCAAACTGTTGGGCAAATCAAAAGCCAAGTGACAGATACAGCTTTTAGTGCGATTTCCAATCAACTTAATTTAAATGTATCTCCAGATCAAATCAGAAGCCTTGGGCAGGTTGTGAAAAACCCAAACCAATCTGTTGAAATGATTAAGGCGCAGGGAATGGATTTTTTTTAAGGATCAAGCCTCAGCAAAACTCACTCAATTCACTAAAGTTGATTCTCCGATTCAATATGGTGTTATGGATACATTTACAAAGCTTAAAAAGTAGATCAGATGAAAAGAAATACTGAGTTTAAGTCAAAGTATTGATGTAATTAAATGAATTAAAGGTTTTATATTAATGGCTACTGAAAAGACACAACAGGCAGAAACAACAAAACAACCCGCTGTTGAGCTCGCAGTATTTAACTTAGAAAGTACTCGGGATGTCACTGATTTGCAGGTGATCGCAAATCAAATCCAACTGTATTTACAGGTCTGTGGCAATACCTCGCTCGAACAAGTCAAAAGCAACGCTAATGTACCTACAGTTGCTAATATTTTTGCATTAACAGGTAGTGTTTTAGATTTACTCTTATATGCCACAACACCGCAGACTGGCGATGCTGATATACAGCGTGGTGCTTTACTCGGGGCAAATTTAATCGGATTGTTTCCTGAACCGAATAATGAAGCACATGCGCGAATGGCGTTACGACCGATGTTTGGCTTAATGGCGGAAAGCTTATATCCTAAAAATGGAAAAATCAAAGAGCCTGATATTAAACGTTTAGGCTTACATCTCAATGCAATGGTGGCAGGGGATTTAGAAACATTTTTAAAAGAAACCCAAGCGAAGTTAAGTGGCTTACTCACCCAAGCCGCGACGATGGGTATGAGTATTTTACAGAGCATGGCTACAGGTATCAATACAGGCGTTGCAGCTCAAGCAGGTGCTTCAGCGGAGAAACGAGATCCCAAGCTTAAATTTAGCAACTGGGCAGTTCCATTGATCGATCTGATTGGGACACCGAGCCAAGCAGATTTAACGCCTAAAATACAACCCAATATCACAAGTCGATTGCAACAAGAAGCAACTCAGGCGATCAATACACTCGCACAAGTGTTACAACAACAAGCCAATGCCAGCCAAAAATATAGCTTGGCGTGGTTGATACAAGAAACTTTGAGTGCGATTAAGGCATTAGAAAATAAAGGCAGCGCCAGTGTACCAATGAATCAAACTGGAGAATATGAGAGACAGACCAAAGGTGATACCTATGAATTTGTGAGCTTACAAGCAGATGCCCTAAATGCCCCACCATGTGAGGGTGAGGATTCGCAATCTAAAAAAAGTATCAGTTATTCAATCGGCACGGAACGCGTTCAACACGCAGATTTTTATTTACCTAAAATCGGTTTTTCCTTTATTCGCCAATACAGCTCACAAATGGGTGAGTTTGATCGAAGCATGATTGGCGCACGTTGGATGATGCCATTTTCCAACATGATTCAACCCAATGCTCAAGGCTATTTATTTATAGACAGTAAAGGGCGGAAACATCAATTCCCTGCTTCAATCCTCTTTGAAGCTTATGAAGTACCATTTGAAGGAATAACCGTACAACCACTCGAAGATAGTGATTTAATACTAAACTTCGGTGGAGGATGGTATTTTCAATTTCATCAATTTTCGGCTGGTCAGCCTTATCAATTGATTCAACAATTTAATGAAAATACACAAGAAAAAATTGTTTTAAGCTACCTTGTTTTTGATGAAATTGCCTATCTACAAAGCGTTGATTTCCAATTAGAACTTGCCCAACACAAATTGAAATTTGCTTTTAATGAGCAAGTTAAAATCATTGCGGTATTTATCGATGAGGAAGTCGAACCTTTAGCGCGTTATCACTACGATACACAAGGTAATTTGATCAAAGCCATTGACCAAAATGGACATGTCCGTGAATACGAATACAACCATTTCCACCAACTCACACGCTATACAGATCGTACAGGA
This sequence comes from Acinetobacter sp. 3657, assembly GCF_031456775.1. Lineage (NCBI taxonomy): Bacteria > Pseudomonadati > Pseudomonadota > Gammaproteobacteria > Moraxellales > Moraxellaceae > Acinetobacter > Acinetobacter sp. 3657. The sequence continues at coordinate 169,801 of NZ_JAVDVH010000001.1, forward strand.
CGTGGGCAAAATATTCGTTATGAATCAACTGAAGTCAAAGCCAAAGCCATCGAAGAATGGGCGGATGATGGCAGTTACCACACCAAACTCAAATGGCATCCACGTTTACGCCAAGTCGCGGTTTACGATGCCTATGATATTCCGACCTATTACTATTTTGATCTGAATGGCTTTACCTACCGTACTCGTTTAGCAGATGGACGTGAATCGTGGTACAGCCGTGATAGTCAAAAACGTATTACTCGTCAAATTGATTTTGAAGGACGTGAGACACAACAAGAATACAATGACAAAGACCAACTCATCAAAATCGTACAGCCAAATGGCGGGGTAATCCGCTTTGCATATGATGAGCAAGGCAATTTGCTCGAAACAAAAGATCCTGAAGGCAATATTTGGAAACGAGAATATGATGCCAAGGGTAATGTCAGCAAAGAAATAAATCCTTTGGGTCACATTACCCAATATAAATACAACAATGATAATCAATTGATCGAAGTGATTGATGCCAAAGGCGGCAGAAAAAAAATTCAATACAATGAATTAGGACAAATGACCTCCTATACTGATTGCTCAGGCAAAAGCAGTACTTGGGAATATGATGAGGATGGCGCATTAACAGCCGAACAAACTGCGAATAATAAGACAGTGCAGTATCTTTACAGCACTCAAGGTCGAGACAAAGGACAACTGCAAAGCATCGTCTATCCTGATGGGCTAAAAGAACACTTTGAACATGATGAAGAAGGGCGTTTACTCAAACATATTGATACTAAAGGTTTAGTGACTGAGTACCAATACAATGCCACGGGATTACTGGAACAACGCATCGATGCCAATCGACATCGCATTGGCTATCAATGGGATAAACAAGGACGCATCCAAAAACTGATCAACCAAAACCAAGCAGAATACCTATTTGACTATAACCAAAATGGATACTTGATACGTGAACAAGCCTTTGATGGAGAAGAAAAACACTACAGCTACAATGAAATCGGCAGACTCTTCCAAATCCGTCAACCGAACATTCTGACCCAATTTGATTATTACGCAGATGGACAAATCGCGTCGAAAAGCTTTAGCCATTTACAGATGGGGAAAACACAAACAGAGCAGTTTGATTACAACCTCAACAATCAACTGAGCCGAGTCAGTAATGAGGTTAGCCAAATTGATTTTTATCGCAATGCACTTGGGCAATTGGTTAGAGAACATCAGCACTACAAAATATCAGGGCTTGGTCCACTCACAGCAGTTTTACGTTATGAATATGACGAACTCGGTAATCTGAGTAAAACCATACGCCCAGATGGACAGGAACAAGCCAATTTAAGCTATGGCTCAGGACATTTATATGCCATTGCCCTAAATAAACAAGACGTGGTTTCATTCCAACGCGATGACTTACATCGAGAAACAACCCGACTATTGGCAAATGGATTAATACAAACCAAACATTATAATGACGTGGGTTTACTCAGCTCCCAATTGATTCAGCCTGAACAAGAAACGCAAGACCAGTTACAATACCAAGCGCATCGACATTACCATTACGACCAAAACTATCTATTAAGCCAAGTCGAAGATAGCCGTTTAGGACAATTGAATTATCAATACGATCCAATCGGACGACTAGTCTCTAGTCAAAGCGCACATAAAACAGAGAGTTTTAGCTTTGACCCTGCGGGTAATTTGATTGATTCTGTATCCGCATCTAGTACGGCACAAATAAAAAATAATCTAGTCAGAAGCTATCAAGGAAAACATTACCACTACGATGCACAAGGCAATGTCATAGAGGCTAAACAAGCAGGTAAAACGCTTAAACTGACATGGGACAATCAAAATCGGTTGATTCGAAGTGATCACAATGGTCAAGTTACGGACTATGGCTATGACGTATTTGGGCGCAGACTTTACAAGAAAACGGTAGATGCGCTGACCTTGTTTGGTTGGGATGGTGATTTGATGATTTGGGAATCCCTCAAATCAGAACAAGACAGTTATACCAAGCACTATATCTATGAGCCTGATAGCTTCGTTCCATTGTTACAAGCAGGATATACAGGTTTTATTCAACTGATCGAAACCCCTGATTATGCTGAATATCAAAGCAAACCTTATTCGGTTTATAAGGATCCTGTATGGCGTAATGATACCCGTAAAAATCGAGTTGATTTAGAGCAGATCACTTTTTATCATTGCGATCAAGTCGGTACGCCACAAACTATGACCAATGCAAGAGGTGAGTGTGTTTGGGAAATTACCCAAGATACTTGGGGCAGCACACTCGACCTCAAAACAGTAAATCCAGACAATCCATTCGAGCAAAGTAATCTGAGATTCCAAGGTCAATATTACGATCAAGAAACAGGATTACACTATAACCGTTATCGTTATTACGAACCCCATAGTGCAAGATATGTGAGTAAAGATCCGATTGGGTTAGAGGGTGGGTTAAATATAATGAAATATGTTAGCAACCCGAATCAATTGACGGATCCAATGGGATTATATGTTGTATTAGATTTTTATAAAGATAAAAATATAATAGTTGCTAGAGATATTGAGAAAGATACTAAGTTAATTATTCGTGATGTGTATACTGGTGGGCAAATTAGTGATGCTGGTTTTACTTCCAATGGTACTGGATTACCGAATGGGAAATATTTTTTGGTGCCTGATGATAGACATCCAGATTGGTATGCTTTATATGGTGATGATGGTTGGATTGATGATTTTACAATTGATGGTAAAAGAAGTGGATTTCGATTACATCCTGGAAGGTTAAGTTTAGGATGCGTTACAGTTAAATCTACCGGAAATAATGAGCAGTGGAATAAGTTAAATGAAATGATTTCTACTACTAAAACTCAACAGAAATATGTTTGGAAAGGAGGTCGTTCAGATACTTGGATGAATTTTGGTTGGAAAAGAAAGGAGGTTACAAATTGGGGGGAACTGAATGTTAAATAAAATCAAAAAAACCTTATTTATAATTGGAGTATTGTCATTTACAGGGTGTTCTTCAATTGAAAAAAAATCTTGCATTAATAGTTTTAACAATAGGGTTGCTGTTTTAACACAAGATATTCAAATTGTTAACTCAATCAATCTTATTGACAAGAATATCTTCTGTGGTAGTCAGTCCTACAGTGAGTTTTATAATAATTTAGATACATTTCTGTTAGGTTTAAATGATAAGCAGAAAAAGACCTTTTATACAACTTTATTTTTTACTGAGTTTCATCGAAATGAAAACGGTGGGGAGTTTGTCGAATTCTTGTTAGAAAATAAGATTAATATTTTTGATCAATATATTAAAATTATAAGTGATCATGAGCTGTTATCGAAAATGAAATATACAGATGAAGAGTTACAGAATCTTAAAATATTAGGGGAAATATTAAAAGGAATAGATTGAACTTATAAATTAAATTTTAGTTATCTATTAACAAAGCCCAATAATTCCTTTTTTGTAGAAAACTTACAAAGGATCAATCCCTTATTCAAGGATGAGCGTAGTGAGGTTTTCTTAATTTTAAGAACTCAACTTCAATTTGGTCTAGTTTCAACGGGGCAATATAATACTTACACCGTTGAGCAGACCAACACAGGTCTAAAAGTTGTAGAACAAGCAAGTTCGGAATTTAATCGAATATCCTTTCTATCGATCAATCTCTAAAGCTTTGCCTCGACAACTTAAAAACAATTGTTGTTGGTGCCACGCAAGTTGTCCTGAAACAATAGTGGTATCAACCTCATAATGGAAAGTTTTATCTTGGAAAGGACTCCAATTGCACTTCATGTAATTTCTTTGATCTTTCACAGCCATACGTTGGGTATTTTCTCTAAGTAAAACGAGATCAGCCCAATATCCCTCACGAATATAACCACGATCTTTGATCTTAAATAAGTCAGCCACTTGATGAGAGGTTTTACGTACCATAGTTTCGATACTGAGTTTCTCATCTGCAACCAGTTCCATTAGTGCAGGAAGTGCATGTTGAACCAAGGGTAGCCCTGATGGAGCATTCAAATACGTTTGCTGTTTTTCATCCCATGTATGTGGTGCATGATCTGTGCCTATAATATCCAAACGATTACTGTTAGAAATTGCATGGATCAAGGCCTCTTTATCCTGTGGGGTCTTGATTGCAGGATTACATTTAATTAAATGCTCAAGCGCAGCATAATCAGAATCATCAAAACTGAGATGATGAATACAAACTTCAGCAGTAATATGCTTTAGATTTAAGGGCAAGTCTTTGAATAAGCAAAGTTCTTTGGCAGTTGTAATATGTAAAACATGCAATTGCGTTCCATATTTTTCAGCCAATGAAACAGCCAGTCGTGAACTTTCATAACAGGCCTGTTTATCCCGAATTTTAGGGTGCATTGCTGCTGGAATATTTTCGCCATATTTCTCCAAATATAACTTTTCTTGTGCCTTAATCCGAGGCGTATATTCGCAATGCGTCAATAAGATCGTCGGCACATTGGCAAACAACCGTTCAAGAATTTGAGGATCATCAACCAGCATATTCCCCGTTGATGCACCCATAAACACTTTGACACCACTGACCAATTTTGGATCAAGTTGTTCAATAATGTCTAAATTGTCAGAACTCACACCAAAATGAAATGCATAATTTGCCATGCTGTGTTGTGCTGCAATTTGCTTTTTTTGCGTTAAGGTTTCTAAGTTCAATGTTGCGGGATTGGTATTGGGCATATCCATATAACTGGTAATACCACCAATCGTTGCGGCCATTGATTCCGATGCGATACTGCCTTTTTGTGGTGAACCAGGGTCTCTAAAATGCACTTGATCATCAATCATGCCGGGGATCAGCCAAGCACCATTTGCATCAATGCTTTTCGCATTGAAAATACCTGTGATGTTGGAGGCAATTTTCTCAATTCGTCCATCTTGAATCAGCATGTCTGCAATATACTGTTTGCCTTCATTAACCAAGTTGGCATTGCGAATAATGATTTTTGGATATTGTTTAAAACTCATTGTGTAATGCCTTATAACCTTTGACTAGTTCGATATTTGTCGTAACCACACTTTCAGAAAATTCACTGATTGAGATATCAACAGGTGGATATTGGCTTAAATCGGTTTTAGGATTGATATAACTCATAGCTGGCACATAAAAATGGTGGGGTAAATCACGTCCATCCACCACGGCATTGTGTCGAATCGCGCTATGATCGCCAACCTTACAATTGAATAGCACACTGTTAAAACCAACAAAAACATGATGACCGATTTCACAAGGACCATGAATAATCGAGCGATGTGCAATCGATGAGTTTTCACCAATAATCACTGCTGCTCCAGCTTTGGAGTGAATCACCACACCATCTTGAATATTGGAGTTTGCGCCAATAATAATCGGTTCCATCTCTCCATTTTCATCGGTTTCATCTGCTCGAATCACTGCATAAGGACCAATAAACACATTGGCATGCACAATAACTTTCCCACAAATAATCGCGGTTTGATCGACATAAGCAGATTGATCAATCACAGGAAGATGACCAGATGGATTTTTACGAAGCATAGAATTACCATTTTAAAAAAGTTAAATCATCGGTTGGGTTAAAATCTCGACCTGATCACCTTTTAGACCAAGATAAAAACAGTTGGGGCGTTGGGTGTGGCAAGCAGGGCCGATTTGATTGACCAGAAACAAAAGGCTATCGCCATCACAATCAAGTCGGGCTTCAATCAAATGCTGCCGATGACCTGAACTTTCACCTTTTCGCCACAAACATTTACGTGAGCGCGACCAGTAACACACTTGTTTTGATGTCAATGTTTCGATTAGAGATTCGGCATTGACCCAAGCCATCATCAGTACATCTTTGGTATGGTGATCTTGCGTGATGGCAGGGATCAGGCCATCTTGATTCCACTTGATCTGCTCAAAAACACTGTTGAAATCAAACTTTTGTCCTAAGGCACCGTGTTCCATGCGCTCGAAAATTGAAAGGTCTACCATTGCCATGAACCCCGAGCCACAGCGTCATGTGCATGCAAACTTTCGGCATGAATGACTTTAAAATTGAAGCCTTTGATATTTTTATGCTGTAGAAATGTGCCATAGAGACGTCGTAATGCATCTTCACAAAACATAAGGTTTTGACCGTTGGCGACTGCAAATGCTTGTTCATCAATACGTTTTACCGCAGTTTGCACGGCTGTCATGAGTGACTGTTCAGCTTGATTAATGAATAAAATTAACGGGATGTGTTTAATATTTTGATCGAGTTTGAAATTGAGAATGGCAAAGCTTCTTTGGCTATGCGGTGTCGCTGCGATCGCGTCCGTGGTATTGAGCCAATCTACGATTTGTTGCTGATCTAAACTGATTTCTTGATTAGCCAATGCCGTTTGAAATCGTTGTTGAATAATATTTCTAGCGAGCGCCGCGGAACAAGGACAGGTGGAAGAATAGGGAATCTCGACTTTTAGTCTCGCTTCAAATTGATCCTTTAAAAGTTGGCATGACAGAACAAAAGGATAGCTTTTCCAGCCCGATAGCTTACTGATTAAGGCTGGTCGTTCGATATACAGTTCGCTATGAATTTCAATTTTTGCATGTGTTGATAAATCTTTGTGGCTTTCCAAAAAGTCTTTTAAAACATGTTTGATATCAAATAGGTTGAGATTGCTGATTTTGGTCAGTTCTAAAAGTCGGGTATACAGGCGTGACATGTGAATGCCTTTGGCGAAAGGATCATCTAGGCTGACAAAGGCATTGATTTGGCTTGGGCAACGTGTATTTTCGATATGTACTGGTAGCGCAATGTTTTCCATACCGACCCAGTCAAGGGAATGGCTATATGCTTTTGGTAAGGTAGATTCAGCAGAAATATCGGGGAGAACAAGATTCATTTGTTTGTTTGCTTACGTTGTAATGCGTAGTGTAATGTTATAACATAACAATAAGTATCGACAAGCTCGTTGTGTCGTTAATTTACTTTGAGAGACGCTGGCAAATCAAAATGAACAAAATCTATCTGCTTGGATTCATTAGTTGTCTTTCTGCATGTCATTACCCTGATAAAGCAGCTCAGCTAAATCAGCAACCCAAGCTTGAACAGAAACAGGTTATTCCAAAAATTATCCTACAAGAAAAGCGCCTACCATCTTCTTACTTACAATGGGCGAATCAAGCCGAGCATCAACAACAAATACTGGCATATAAACATTTTTTAAAAGCTCAGGGTGTTGATTCTTACATTCCAGACGCTGAATTTTTTCAGACCGCTAGAGATTGGCAGAAATGCAATTATGCCGAATATGAAGTTCCACCAAGAGAGTTATGGCGCAACATTGTTCCAACTTTAACTATTCTCAATCAATTTGTTGAAAAAAAGTTGATAGATCAATTTACGGTGACATCGGTCTATCGAAGCTATGCTTTAAATCAGTGTGCTGGCGGAGCGGGCGCATCTAAACACGTCTTTAATGCGGCGCTCGATTTTCGCATTGGCAGTGAAAAACCAGATCCGATTGAACAGATCCGTATCGAGAAAACAAAAACTAAACTTTGTCAGTTTTGGCGTGAGAAAGGTGCAGCACTGAATATGGGTTTAGGTGTTTATGCATCAGGACAAATTCATATCGATGCGGCGGGATATCGTACATGGGGTGTCGATCACCGTTACACGTCATCACCGTGCATAAATAATTTTTCTAATAATAACAATGAGTAAATCGGAATGAAACGAACCATAGCCCAGCAAAATATTTTAGACATATTAAAAACAGAAAACAAAGCCATGAGTGCTTATGAGTTGTTAGAAAAGGCAAAACCCTATGGTTTTCATGCACCGATCCAAATCTATCGCATTCTTAAAAAGCTCTCAGAGCAATGCCTGATCGTAAAACTGAATACATTGAATATGTATGTCCTCAGTCAAGCTGAAATCACAGCGAGTTACCAACTTTTTACCGTGTGTACAGAGTGTCAACAGGTACAAAGTATTGTGATTCCACAGCTTAAAAACTGTGTGGAATCCTCCATCAAAGCCAAAAAGTTCAATCCTAAATACCAATATTTAGAAGTATTAGGTCAATGTTTTTCATGTACTTCCAAACATGAAACCCAGCAAATTTAAAAGTGAGAAAGCCAATGAATCATTCTTTAGCCACTCCATCTAAACTGCCTGTCACCGTTTTGTCAGGATTTTTGGGCGCAGGAAAAACCACGTTACTTAATCATATATTGAATAATCGTGAAGGGCGAAAAATCGCAGTGATCGTGAATGATATGTCAGAAGTCAATATTGATGCCGCTTTGGTACGTGAGGGTGGCGCAGAGTTGTCACGAACCGATGAAAAGCTAGTGGAAATGAGTAATGGTTGTATTTGCTGTACCTTGAGAGAGGATTTGCTCATTGAAGTTCGCCGTTTAGCTGAAGACAATCGTTTCGATCAATTGGTGATTGAATCAACGGGAATTTCCGAGCCACTACCTGTTGCTGAAACCTTTACTTTTGAAGATGAAAATGGTGTTTCACTGAGTGAGTTTGCTCGTCTCGATACCATGGTCACGGTGGTCGATGCCTATAATTTTTTAAAAGATTACAGTTCGCTGGATAGTTTGCAATCGCGAGGCGAATCACTCGGGGAAGAAGATGGGCGAAATGTAGTTGACCTTTTGATTGATCAAATCGAGTTTTGTGATGTGATTGTATTAAATAAAGTTGATTTAATTAATGCTCAAGAAAAAGAACAGTTATTTGGAATTTTACATTCACTCAATCCGAGAGCAAAAATTGAAATTTCAGCTTTTGGCCAAGTAAATCTAGATCGTATATTAAACACCAATCTCTTTGATTTTAATGAAGCGGCACAAGCACCAGGTTGGCTAAAAGAACTCAGAGGTGAGCATACTCCTGAAACAGAAGAATATGGCATTCGCAGTTTTGTTTATCGTGCCAGAAAACCTTTTCATCCACAGCGTTTTTTTGATTTTGTAAACGCTGAATGGAAAGGCGTTATTCGCTCAAAAGGCTTCTTTTGGTTGGCATCCAATCCTGAATTTGCAGGCACTTGGTCTCAAGCAGGCGCGATGGCGCGACATGGTGTCGCAGGTTATTGGTGGGCGGCTGTAGGTGATGAGCATTGGCCTGAAGATCAACCCAGTCGTGAAGCTATAGAGAAAAACTGGGATGAGCTAACGGGTGATGCACGTCAAGAAATCGTATTGATTGGCATGGATATGGATGAATCAAATTTAATCCAACAATTCGATGCTTGTTTATTAACGGATGACGAAATGGCATTAGGTGCAGAAGAATGGGAAAAGTTTGATAACCCGTTTGTTGAATGGGCGGATATGATCGTTAAATAAATACAAAGAGTCTGAATAGTGATGAAAGTGGTTTACGATCTGTAATGGAAGGTGAGCTAGAGTTTTCTAAATCATGCGATTGCATAAATAGGGAACTCTAGCTTTTTAGTCTTTATTACCCAGCTAAAGTGATATTTCAGCGCTAGAGTTTTAATGGTTATCTGAGCTGTCAGATCACTCTAAGCTGTTTTATTGTTAGCAACGCTTTGATATTGAAACGAAGCACTGTGATAAAAACATCTTGTTTAATTTAGGTGTAATTGATGGGTGAAATATTCTAGAAGTATTTTTTAAATAACGAGTTTTTATAGATCCATGTTTAAAATCATTCTTTTTAATAATAATGGAAAATAACTTTTAAATGTAATTAAATTTTTTGGTGATGCAAGCACTACAAGTAGTGATGATTATTTTTATTTATCTAATTGATATATAAATTAATATTTATTTTGAGTTGTTGTTTATATATCTATTTACTTTTTTGTTGATGTTTTAAATAATCATGCTGATATATCAGTTGGTATCAAATACATATTAAAATAATCGCTCTTTTTTACTTAAGTTTTGTTTTGCAAGAATTATGTAATGTTTGGTAGCTTATAGGGAAAATAAAAAAACTCTCTGTACAATAAAATTTCACTCTTTCTTCACTAATTCAAGACTAGATTCAATTATAAAGTTAATTAATTAGACTTCATTTTCTCAGTTCAAGTTCAAGCCAAAGGAGCAACCATGACTCTACTATTGATATTGCTTAGCTTGTTGATTCAGTTTGTTATACTGTGGGCTGTATTTTATTTCGAACTCAATCGAACAACCGGTAGTATTCTTTCTATTCTCATCGCTATCCTGTGTAGTGTTTTTATCACACCGTGGAGTTTATTGATTGGATTACCGATCATCATAATGAGTGTGATTTTACTCATTCCTCCCTTGCGTGAAGCTCTTATTAGTCGTCCCGCTTTCAACATACTCTCCAAAGCGATGCCAAGTATGAGCAGCACAGAAAGAGAAGCGTTAGAAGCAGGTACAAGCTGGTGGGAAAAAGAGTTATTCATGGGTTCTCCCGACTGGGAAAAATTTGATGAGTATCCTTATCCTCAGCTTTCAGCAGAAGAACAATCATTTATAGATAATGAAGTGCAGCAATTGTGCTCAATGCTAGATGAATGGAAAATTCATCACCAAGATAAAGACTTGCCGCCTGAAGTTTGGCAATTCGTCAAAGATAAAGGTTTTTTAGGGTTAATTATTCCCAAGTCATTTGGGGGCAAAGAATTCTCACCTTTTGCACAAAGCCGAATTATGAGCAAAATTGCTTCGCGTTCATTGACTGCTGCCGTGAGTTGTATGGTTCCAAATTCATTGGGTCCCGGTGAGTTGTTGCTGCATTATGGAACAGAAGCACAGAAGCAGCGTTATTTGCCCGGTTTAGCAAACGGAACGGAAGTACCATGTTTTGGTTTAACCAGTCCAGAAGCGGGTTCAGATGCGGGCGCGATTCCAGATACAGGTGTGGTGTGTTATGGAACGTATCAAGGTCAAGAAGTGCTTGGTCTGAAAATGAATTTTTCCAAGCGCTGGATCACACTTGCACCGATTGCAACTGTCATTGGTTTGGCGTTTAAACTCCATGATCCTGATGGCTTGTTAGGGGACAAAAGCAAAGTCGAATATGGCATTACCTGTGCCTTAATTCCTGCAAGTCACGAAGGCATAAAAATTGGAGCTCGGCATAATCCCGGTGCACCATTTATGAATGGTACTGTTGAAGGGACCGATATTTTTATACCGATTGATTGGATTATTGGTGGTCAGCAAAATGCAGGTAAAGGCTGGCGCATGCTGATGGAGTGTCTTGGTGTCGGTCGAGGTATTTCACTGCCTGCATTGGCAACGGCTGCGGGTGAAATGAGTTATCTGTTGGTCGGTGCTTTTGCCAGTGTTCGTCAGCAGTTCAAAGTGTCTGTTGGGCAGTTTGAAGGGGTGCAAGAAGCCACCAGCGATATCGCCAGTGATGCTTATATGTTGGAGTCATTCCGCTACTTAGTAACCTGTGGTTTGAACCAAGGTGGAACACCCGCAGTAATGACCGCGATGGCGAAGTACTATGCCACTGAAGCGATGAGGAAAGTCATCAATCATGGCATGGACGTTGTAGGTGGACGTGCAATTCAACTTGGGCCGCGTAATTTCCTTGCGTTGACTTATCAATCAATTCCAGTTGCGATTACGGTTGAGGGTGCCAATATTCTGACACGTTCGTTGATGATTTTTGGTCAAGGTTCGATGCGTTGTCATCCCTATTTATTCGAAGAGTTACAGCTGTTGCAATCGGAAGATAAAGCATCTGCCTTAAAACAATTTAATCCATTATTGTTTAAACACCTTGCTTATACATTCAACCGTGCAGCAAAAGCAGTTGCATTTGGCATCACAGGTGGCTCAGATCATGGCTCTAAACAGTCGGATCAATTTTCAAAACCTTACTACAGCATCATCAATCGTATGAGTGCAGATTTTGCCTTAACAGCAGATATGGCACTTGGTATTTTGGCAGGGGATTTAAAACGTAAAGAAATGCTTTCAGGACGTTTGGCTGATATCCATTCTTATTTATTCATCGCAACTGCGATTTTAAAATATTATGAAAATGGTCAACGTACTGAGGCTGAACAGAAGCATGCTGAATTGGCATTAAATAAAGCGCTATATAATGCACAAGAAGCATTTTTCGGATTTTACGAAAATTTTCCAGTCAAGATTGCAGCTCAGTTGGTGAAATTGATTTGTTTCCCATTTGGTCGACCTATTTCAAAACCTTCGGATCAACTTAAACAAGACGTTGCTCAATTACTTCTACAGGAACATGCGTTCCGAGAAGAGTTGAAAAAACATGTTTATTACACGACTGAAGCAGATGATGTGATGGGACGAATGGAGTCAACTTTCCAAATGTTGCTCACTGTGCAACCGCTATGGAATAAGTTTAAAAAAGCTGAATCCAAAGATCAGTTTAAAGGGCTTACTTTCGAAGAGCACATTGCGGATGCAATATCGGTTGGTTTCATTGACTCAAGCGAAGCAGAAAAGCTCTTGCAATACAACGCAAAACGCTATGACAGCATGCTGACCGATATCTTTGATGAGCATTTAGAAAATGATTTGATCCCAGAAAATCCTCATCTGAAAAGTTAATTTAAGATGAGTGTAAAAAAGCGAGTTCGATGTGACTCGCTTTTTTATGTATCAATCCAATTTTCTTCGATATAGCAACGAAATCAATTTTTAGTTTAAAGATATAAAAATCAACAAAAATATATGCTTATTCAATAATTTTATACTATGATGAGCATGGTAGCTTGATCAATTGCGTTCGAGCTTCACATAAATTTCATGTCAAATTAACTACAATCATAACTATAAAAAAAGAGATGGGTCAGGAAGAATCAATGCTTAAATTTTTTCTGCGATGGATAGACAGTTGGTCGATAACGCATGCTTCCGAGACAAATGAGTTTGATACTTTAAAAACTTTCAAAGATGCCAAAATTCAGTGGCTCAGAATTCTACCTTTTATTTTCTTGCATCTCGCATGTTTAGCCATCTTTTGGGTTGGAGTGTCTTGGTTTGCTGTGGCTTTTATGCTGTTCTTCTATTTCATTCGTATGTTCGCGATAACAGCATTCTTCCATCGCTATCTATCGCATAAAACATTTCAGACTTCGAGAATCGTACAATTTATTTTTGTGCTGATTGGCACAATGAGCGCTCAACGCGGTCCATTATGGTGGGCGGCACATCATCGTTATCATCATCGTTATACCGATACGGAACATGATCCTCATTCATCAAAACATGGGTTTTGGTACAGCCATGTGGGTTGGTTTTTAAATGAGCAGAATTTTTCTACCCGTAAAGAAGTGATCAAAGACTGGCTTAAATTTCCTGAGATCGTTTGGCTAGATCGTTTTAGTTTGCCTGTAGTACTCATTACAGCTTTGGCTATTTACGCTTTCGGCGAGTGGGTAGCTGTTACTTATCCAAGCTTAGGGACATCGGGTTTACAGTTGTTGGTTTGGGGTTTTGTGGTTTCAACCGTTTTGTTGATCCATGCGACTTTATGTATCAATTCGCTTGCGCATCTCTATGGCAGTCGGGACTTTGAGACCAATGACAATAGTCGAAATAATCTATTCCTATCCATTATCACATTAGGTGAGGGATGGCATAACAACCATCATTATTATGCAGGCAGTACCAGACAGGGTTTCTTTTGGTGGCAAATAGATATTAGCTATTATCTTTTAAAAGTCATGTCTTGGCTGGGACTGATATGGGGAATAAAGCCTGTGCCACAACGTATTTACACTGCACGTAAAAGCCAACTCAAAAAATTCAAAATGAACTCAAATAAAATTCATAGCAAGGAGTCTTGATGAAGATTGCAATCGTAGGCTCTGGTATTTCAGGCATGTATGCTGCGTGGAAATTATCTAAACAGCATCAAGTAACGATCTTTGAGAAAGAAAATTATTTTGGTGGTCATACTGATACGCATGATTTATTGATTGATGATAAAAACGTGGCGGTCGATAGCGGTTTTATTGTGTTTAATGATTATAACTATCCCTTATTCAGCGCCATGATTGCTGAATTGCAAATAAAAGCTCAGAGCAGTGATATGAGTTTTTCAGTTAATAATCAGGTGACAGGGCTACAGTACAACCCTTCAAAAAAATGGTCACTATTGACCAGACCACACAATTTTTTAAATAAAAAGTTTCGGATCATGTTGTCTGATTTAATTCGTTTTTATCAGGACAATAAAGATGTTTCGGTAGATGAGTGTGATGCTGATTTAACAATTGAAGACTATTTAAATAGAAATGATTATTCGCAGGTGTTTAGACACGAACATCTATATCCAATGTGTGGCGCACTTTGGTCAAGTCCTGTCGATCAAGTGGGCAAAATCCCTTATAAATTTGTGGTGAGTTTTTTTCAACACCACCGTATGTTGCAATTAAAAGATCGACCGCAATGGCAGACGGTAAAAGGTGGGTCGGCATCTTATATTCACGCAATTCGAGCGGCTTGTCCTTCCATACAGTGGAAGAATGCCCCAGTGCAACAGGTAACACGTGCTGATGATTCCGTTACGATTATTACCGAAAAAAATCAGGAAACTTTTGATTGGGTTGTGTTTGCCAGTCACGCGGATGACACTTTAAAGCTGATCCGAAATCCTTCGGCAATAGAGCGAGATATATTAGGCTGTTTCGATTATCAAGATAATTTTATGGTCGTACACAGTGATAGCTCGATCATGCCAAAACGTCGATCACAGTGGGCGAGTTGGCATGTGCATGTGACAGCCCAAGATCAGTCTAAGAAAAAATCTAATGTAAATAATGTGCATTATGGATTTAGCTATTGGATGAACAGCTTGCAAAATCTACCGTGTAAAACACAGGTGTTTTCGACACTCAATCCGAATATGCCAATTACAAAAAACAAGATTTATGTCGAACGTCATTATCGACATCCTGTATTTGACAAAAAAGCAATCCAAGCACAAGCGCGTTGGCATGAACTAAATGGCAAAAATCGCAGTTCCTTTTGTGGTGCGTATTGGGGATGGGGATTCCATGAGGACGGAGCAAGTAGTGCTGAACGTGTGGTCGAACCTTTATTGAAGTTATCTGATTGATATTGGGAGTGATGATATGTTTAATGATTCACTTTCGATCGCAAAAGCAAAAATCAGGCATCGCCGTTTTGCGCCAAAACTACATCACTTCGAGGCATCGTTGAGTTATCTATGCTTTGATCCCGATCAAATAACGGCAAATTTGGGCAAATCATGGCTGTGTTCTACACGTCGCTGGAATGTTTTAAATATTTATGAAGATGATTTTCTTCGAGAGCATACAGGGACAATCAGACAGAAAATAAAAAAAATCCTGTTGCAGCAAGCCGATACCATTTTGTCAGCTCAAGCAGAAATTCGTGTATTGGCTTTACCGCGAACGCTTGGTTTTAGTTTTAATTCGGTGGTGTTTTATTTTGTTCTCAATCAGCAGCAACAACCTATTTTTATATTAACTGAGATTAGCAATACACCGTGGAATGAACGAAAAGTTTATGTGCACGATTGTCGACATAAATTAGAAAACCACAGCCAATATCAAGGTTTTGAGTTTGATTTTGAGAAAACATTTCATGTTTCTCCATTTATGCCAATGGACATTCAATATAAATGGAAGTTTAGTTTTTCTGACGTGCAGCATGTCATTCATATGCAACTGTATCAGTCGCAAAAAATGATTTTTGATGCAACGATGCGCTTCAACTTGGTGAACATCACACTTCCTTCACAGCTCAATCGATATGCTATTCATCATGCCTTCGAACCTTTCAAGATGTTAGCTTCAATTTATATACAAGCATTTCATCTATGGCGAAAGAAAGTTCCTTTTTATCGGCATCCTAAAAAAGATAAGGATTTAAAACAACATGATGAAAACGCTAATTTTCGGTGAACACGATTCACTGCCTTTGGTTCTACGAAGCTTGCTTAAACTTCGTCATGGTCAAATTCATTTTCGTGGAGAATGGAATGGCACTGTTGGTGAGGTTTCAGATTTAGAAGCGACGATAGAGGTTCATAATAAAGAGTTAATCAATCTCATTTTTAAAAATGGTGTGCTTGGCGCGGCTGAAGGCTATATTCAAGGATATTGGAGCAGTGAACATTTAGTCGAAGTTATTCAGATATTGGCGAGAAATCGTCATGTGCTCGACAAAATCAACCAAAATGTCATTTCTCAAGTGAGTCAACTGGCGTTAAAAGCGTGGTACAAAACCCGCAAAAACTCACTCACAGGCAGTCGTAAAAATATTGCTGAACACTATGATCTGAGCAATGATTTTTTTAAGTTATTTCTCGATTCTTCAATGATGTACTCCAGTGCAGTGTATCAGCACAAGGATATGACTTTAGAGCAAGCCTCAGACTATAAAAAAGAGTTGATCTGCCAAAAATTACAACTCAAGCCGATGGATCATTTGGTTGAGATTGGAAGTGGTTGGGGTGGTTTTGCAATTTATGCCGCGCAAAACTACGGTTGTAAAGTCACCACCATTACTATTTCACAAGCTCAATATGACGAAGCAACCAAACGTATTGCAGATGCTGGCTTGAGCCACCGTGTAGATGTTCAACTTAAAGACTATCGTTTATTGGAAGGCAAGTTCGATAAATTAGTCTCTATCGAGATGATCGAAGCGGTGGGCGAGCAATATTTATCGACCTACTTTAATAAATGTAGATCTTTATTAAAACCCAACGGCTTGGGCTTGATTCAAGCGATCACGATCGAAGATGCTCGTTATAAAAAAGCTCTCAATACAGTGGATTATATTAAACGCTATATTTTCCCTGGTAGCTTTATTCCGTGTATCAGTGTGTTGACTCAAGCTGCATCTGAACAACAGTTACGTTTAAAGCATCTTGAAGATATTGGTTTGAGCTATGCGGAAACCATTCATCAATGGCGGGAGCGGTTTTTAAATGCCAAAGCGCAAGTTTTAGCGCTAGGTTTTGATGAAAACTTTATTCGAATGTGGGATTTCTATCTTTGTTATTGCGAAGGTGGCTTTAAAGAGGGGGTGATCAGTGATGTGCATCTCTTATTTGAAGCAAGTCCATATTAATAATCCATTTATTTGAAGCATCAAGGAGGCAGTAATGTTGTGGCAATTGTTTTTACTTGATGCAGTGGTGATGACCGTTTGTTGGTTATGGGCAACATACAATCATCGTGCAGGCATCGTTGATGTGGCATGGAGTTTTTGTATTGTTCTTAATATCGTCATGACAGCATGGTTGGTTGATGTTGCCCCAATCAATGTCCAGTTATTCATTGGAATATTCAGTTCAATCTGGTTCTTGCGTTTGAGCTGGCATTTGTTACGCCGTTATTTAGCAGAGCATGAAGAAGATCGACGCTATGCCAATATGCGTCGTGCGATGGGGAAATATCAACATCTTGGTTTTTTCGCTTTCTTTATGTTTCAGGCAGGCTTGGCGATATTGTTTACGATTCCAATGTGGAGTTTGCTCAATGTTCCAAGCGCCGTATGGAGTGTTCAAAGCAATGATTTTCTGATTATTGCGGGCATGATCATGGCAATTGCTTTTATCGGTGAGGTGATCGCAGATCAACAACTTTATCGGTTTAAGCAAAACACGCAAAATCATGGCAAAACCATGGATCAAGGTCTGTGGCGTTATTCACGCCATCCAAATTATTTCTTTGAATGGATACATTGGTTTGCTTATCCAGTTTTAGGATTGGCAGCGGGTTTATATAGCTTGTGGATATATCCAGTGTTGATGTGGTTGTTCTTGTACTACATCACAGGTATTCCATTTAGCGAACAACAGGCTTTAAAGAATCGAGGTCAAAATTATCTCGATTATCAAAAACGAACTTCTATGTTTATTCCGTGGAAACCCAAAGAGTAGGTACGCGCATGGACTTTATTATTCAAAAATCATTAAAACTCGTTGAGAGCGGTCTAGTACCTGATCAGGCGATTCGTGCCGCAATCCGTGCATTGAGCAAAAAGCGCTTGATTCAAGAAGGGCGCTATGACCCTGAACAAGGTGCTCAACGTTATATGGATGTGCTGAACATGCTGAAGCACAGTGAAATTGCAATCGAAACGGACAAAGCCAACGAGCAACATTATGAATTGCCAACTGCTTTTTTTCAGGCTGTTTTAGGAAAAAGGTTAAAATACAGTGCATGTTTTTTTCCACATGAAAAAACCACTTTGGATGATGCAGAGGAATTTTCGCTGCACATTTATAGTGAGCGGGCGCAATTGCAGGATGGTCAACAGATCTTGGAGCTTGGATGTGGTTGGGGTTCATTTACATTATGGATGGCAGAACGCTATCCCAATGCAAAAATTACTGCAGTGTCCAACTCTGCAACCCAACGTAAACATATCTTGGCGGAAGCCGAAAAGCGTCATTTAAATAATATTGAAGTAATGACTTGTGATGTCAATGTCCTTGAATTAACAAAGAATTCATTTGATCGCGTGGTTTCTGTAGAAATGTTTGAGCATGTCAGAAACTATCACAAGCTGTTTGAGAAAATTCAATCATGGCTTAAAACGGATGGATTGTTATGGTGTCACATTTTTTGTCATCGTTTTTTACATTATCCTTTTGAAATCAAAAGTGAATATGACTGGATGTCGAGATACTTTTTCTCAGGTGGATTGATGCCGGCAAGTTCAACTTTTTTACACTTCCAAGATCATTTAGAACTTGCACAGCATTGGCAATGGTCAGGTACTCATTATGAAAAAACTGCCAATGCTTGGCTGGAAAATATGGATCGCAACGCTGAACAATTAAAACCACTTTTTGCAAAAGTGTATGCGCAAGATGCTGAGGCATGGTGGCAACGTTGGCGTATATTCTTCATGGCTTGCGCAGAGTTATTTGGTTTTGAGCAAGGTCAAGAATGGGTGGTTGGTCACTTCCTGTTCAAAAAGAAAGCCGTATAATGAAATGAGAATCTGCCAGTAGATCAGCCTATGTTTAGACGCAATAAAAATGATGCAAATACGCATCCACTCAGTGAGATGTTTAATCGCCATTATTGGTTGCAAATTGGGCTGATCGCACTTTCGATTATTATCGGAATAGCCTGTAGTGCTTGGGTCATCAAGGGTTCACTGTTAAAAACTGCGCTTGAACAAGAAATGGATCACTATTGGATGCGAATTGAGCGTAATCCCAATGCTGATCTGCCTGATACAAAAAATTTATATGGCTATCGTTGGGAAACTGAAACACCACCAATGGCATTTAAACATCAAGTTTTAAAAGCAGGAGTGCATCGAATATTTGTTGATGGTAAAGAGCGAATGACGGTGTATGGCGAACAAAAAGGGCAGCATGTGCTGCTGGTTTTTGGTGAAAGCAACGTCAATAAAATCGTTTGGATGTTCGGTCTCGCGCCTTTGATGTTTAGCCTCATCGTGCTGTATAGTTTTTTATGGTGGTCTAACCGTCGAGCGCGACGATATTTTTCACCGATCACACGATTGGCAAATGCTTTAGAACATATTGATTGGGCGCATCAAAATAAAGAAGCGTCTCCATTTCAAGGCATCAGTACCAATGGCAATATGGAAGCTGAATATCTCAAGCAAGCACTAGAAAAATATCATCAAGTGCTGAATGACTTTATCAACCGAGAACGTGAGTTTACAGGCGATGTAAGCCATGAGTTACGCACTCCACTGACAATCCTAAAAGGAAATGTACAACTATGTCAGTCTCGTTATGGCAATGACAAATCTTTAAGTCGTATTTCGAATACCATCGAGGATATGCAATTACTTGTTGATACTTTATTGGCAATCGCGCGGAATACGACCAACACTTTAACGGCAGAGCAAATTTGTCTATCGAATATTATCAGTGAGTTGGTTGGTGATCTCGAGTCCGTCGGCCAAACCAAGGGCATTGAAATCTTGGTTCAATATGATCCGCACGAATTTCCAAGACTTATCTATCCTTCGATGACCAAGATGGTGCTGAGCAATATTTTACGCAATGCATTGAATTACTCGCAAGGGACACATATTCATATTATTCAACGTAAGAATAGTATTGTGATCGCTGATAATGGTATCGGAATCAATATGCCAAATGATTCTAAAGTACAAGAGTTAAGCGCAAGTCAGCTTCAAATTAAAGCAAAAGGGCATGGTATTGGATTACAACTGGTGCAGAAACTCTGTAATCAATTGGGATGGCGTGTAGAGTTGTTTGATCGACAGTACTATTTAAACACACACCCGCACCTTCAACTCGAGAATACAACAGGTCTCATTGTTGTTGTTTATATGAACTAACTTGAGTGATCTTCTAATGCGACCTTTAATCCAACACCTGAAACGGTGTGAATCAGCTTTTGTTGAAACGGTTTATCAACCATTTTACGTAAATTATAAATATGACTGCGTAAGGCATCACTTTCTGGTTCTTCATCGCCCCAAAGCTCAATAATAATTTCTTGTTTGGTAATGACTTTGGGCGAGTTTCGCATCAAAATTTTTAATAATTTGAATTGAATGCGTGCCAAATCGATTTGTTGACCCGCACGAGTTACGGTCTGAGTCGAGCTGTCTAAAATAAGATCGTGGATCTGAATTTTGTTTGAAGAAACTTCGCCAAGAGAGCGTTTGATTAAAGCACGTATACGCATGACCAATTCATTAAAATCAAAAGGTTTAACCAGATAGTCATCTGTACCAGCAGTAAATCCTTTTAATTTATCATCTAGCGTATCTCTCGCAGTCAGCATCAACACAGGAATATCTTTGCCTTGATCATTCCGCAACCATTCACATAAATCATAACCTGATCCATCAGGTAAATTAATATCAAGCAATAACAAATGATAGGGTTGATGCTTTAGAAAATTTCTTGCTGCATCTAGATTCCGCGCATGGTCGATCACAAAGCCATGTTCTTCTAAAAACTCGCATACAGTTGCAGCAAGCTCATAGTGATCTTCGACCATCAGAATAAATTGATTGTTCATAATTAGATTCAAGTTATTGATTTAGTAGTTGTTGCTTTAATTTAGCATTGAATGGAGAACTTCCAAACCAAATTTTGAAATACTGATTGGCTTGATTGTCAGAGATTTTTCCCAGTGGCTTTTGATTGAGAGATAATGAAAGGGTTTGATTGGATTGGGTGTATTTTAATGAATATAGATCACCTTTTCGTACAGGTTTATACAGTGCTGTAATGCGATTTAAAGGCGAGTTTTCTGAATAGTCAGGAATATTTTTCTTGAGGAAATGTGTTGCGGCACGTTTGAATGCCCATTCAGGAATGTCACGAGTGTATAAGAAATCTAATTGAATATCTTGCGTTTCCCATTTTTGTGTACAGTCTGCCGCATAGTAGCTCACATTACCGACCTCTTTTTTGGTGACGATAAGGGCGGCATTTTTACACAATTGCGTATTCGCAGAACTCTGAGAGGCTGTCGTTAATAAAAAAAGCGTACTCGATAGCAATAATAAATTTCTGTAATAGCCATGCATCTCAGACCTCAATATTTAAAAGTTAAGTTGTCTATCTATCCTTCACTTTAATCATGAAGGTGCTCAATTTATTTCCATGATTTTCTACTGGGGTGAGCTGGATTTTAAGTTATTTTTAAAAGGTAAAATCATTGAGTAAGCTTTGCCGACATAAGGCAGAGAACGAAAAAGTCCATCGGCAGGATCCCAGTAATCTTGTTGGAAAACGATCTGATTTGAACCATTGATCTTGATTTGGGTGATGCCATAGGATGCCATCGATTTAGTATGACCAAACATTTTAAAATCATAGGCCATATACCAATGTATATAAGCTGAATCACTTTGATGTGTGGCACTGACCAGTTTTACAGTCACATTACTCACACGCTTATTCATACCTTCAAAATGTTGTATTAAATCTTGTTTATTGGAAAATTGAGAAAGTGTGTCATTTATAAAAAGCTGATCTGCATACAGTTGACTTGCATTTTTTACGAAATCATCTGTTCCTAACGTATTAAAAGCGGTAGCGAAGCGTTGACCAATTATTTGAGCTTTTTCATTGTCCAGCGTGATCCCTGTTATTTGTTTATCTGCATTTTGATAATCAGATGTATAACTTGGAACACTTTTACATCCGACTAATGAAATTAAGGTCAGCGTTGAAACTGCTAATGTTCTAAAGAGAGCCATATCTAATATCCAATTCCACTTTAAGATCTATACTAAAAGTGTTGATGTGAACAGGATGTGAACGAGTTCAATAAAAATAAAAGCGTTTTTTATAAAAATTTGAAACTCGCTCCCAAAGCTGTGCGTGACTTTGGAAGGAGCGGGAGACGATTGATCAGATCACTTGGCGTAAATCACGTGAGGTTTCCATCAGTAAAGGCAAAATATGAGTGATTAAATAATCTTTTGTTGTACGCATGGTGGGCGAGACGATATTTAACGCCGCAACAACATCTGCATTTGAGTCATAGATCGGCACAGCAACAGCATGTACGCCAAGCTCATGTTCTTCACATGAGTAGCACCAATCTTGTTCTTTAATTTCATGTAGAAGTGCTAAAAATTCCTCACTATCGGTATGTGTATATTTGGTCAATCGTTTCAGTGGATATTTTTCCAACCATTGTTTTTGTGCATCCAAATCAAGATGCGCAAGTAAAATTTTACCTGCTGAAGTGGCATGTGCAGGGAGTCGATTACCAAGATGCAGACCGTATGGATTCACTCGATCGGTTTGTTGATGTGCCGCACTACGTGCAATCGTAATGGCTTCATAGCCATCTAAAACCATAACCGAATAAATCAATGAAGTCTGATTGGTGAGCAAATTGAGTAAAGGCTGACAGATTTTAGGTAGTGGCGAACCATCTAAGTAAGCACCTGAAAATTTAAGGATTTTAGGGGCTAAAAAATAATAATGCCCATCAAATTCTAAATAGCCTAAGTATTCTAAAGTAAGTAAATGGCGTCGAGCAGCGGCACGTGTCATGCCCGTTTTTTCCGCCGCGGTACTAATGTTTAGGCGGTGTCGTTCTGGGCCGAAACACTCCAAAATGGTTAAACCTTTCGCAATGCCTGCAATAAAGTCCTCATGCCGAATTGATTTTTTATTTTCACTGTGATGAATAAATCGAACAGTTTTTTCTTGATCACGATCCATATGGTGAAGCTCCGATTCGTCATTTTTAGTCTCTCATTATTATTCTAATCAAAAGGCGACTATTTTACTTGGATAATGTTCGATCATCGAACATAAAAATCATATATCGAACAAAATACACTTTAAAGCGTAGAAGTACGTTCAAAATTTATCAAGAATAAATACAAGCAATCCGAACAGAACACTTGGCTTCATGCTCTCGCTTTTCAGTGTGAAAGATTAAGTGACTTATCGTACAGGAAGTAGGCAGATGATTGATAAGAGTAGCACCTCATTGACCGAGGTTTTATCCCAAATAACAGACGGTTCAACCATCATGATTGGTGGTTTTGGCACCGCAGGCCAACCCGCTGAACTGATCAATGGACTGATTGAACTGGGTGTCAAAGATCTTGTTATCGTCAATAACAATGCAGGCAATGGCGATTATGGTCTAGCCAAACTCCTAAAAACAGGCGCAGTCCGTAAAATCATCTGCTCTTTCCCACGCCAGTCTGATTCATGGGTGTTCGATGAACTCTACCATGCAGGAAAAATCGAATTAGAACTTGTCCCACAAGGCAATCTCGCTTGCCGTATTCAAGCTGCGGGTATGGGGCTAGGTGCGGTATTTACGCCGACTGGTTTCGGCACATTATTGGCTGAGGGTAAAGAAACCCGTCATATCGATGGTAAAGACTATGTGCTTGAATCTCCCATCAAAGCTGACTTTGCCTTGATCAAAGCCTACAAAGGCGATCGTTGGGGCAACCTTGTCTATAACAAATCTGCGCGTAACTTTGGTCCGATCATGGCGATGGCTGCGGATATTACCATTGCTCAGGTGTCCGAAGTGGTTGAACTCGGTCAACTCGATCCTGAACACATCATTACCTCAGGGATTTTTGTACAACATGTGGTTGAAGTCGAACCGACTTCGCCCGTGATTGCACAATAAGGAGAACAACATGAGCTATCAAAAACTCAGCCGTGACCAGATCGCAGCACGAGTGGCACAAGATATTCCAGATGGGGCTTATGTCAACTTAGGCATTGGCTTACCGACTAAAATTTCAAAATATTTACCTGCCGATAAAGATGTCTTTCTACATTCTGAAAATGGTTTATTGGCATTCGGTCCACCGCCTGCCAAAGGTGAAGAAGACCCTGAGCTGATTAATGCAGGCAAAGAATACGTCACCATGCTGACAGGTGGTAGCTTTTTCCATCATGGTGATTCCTTTGCGATGATGCGCGGTGGTCATCTTGATATTGCTGTTCTTGGTGCTTTCCAAGTGGCAGCCAATGGTGATCTTGCTAACTGGCACACAGGTGCAGCCGATGCGATTCCTGCGGTGGGTGGTGCAATGGATTTAGCTGTCGGTGCTAAAAAAGTGTTTATCACTACCGATCATGTCACCAAACAAGGTGAACCTAAGATTGTTGAAGAGCTAACTTATCCAGCCACAGGTCTGAAATGTGTCGATCGTATTTATACCGATCTCTGTGTGATTGATGTGACCACAGAAGGTTTAAAAGTGATTGAGAAAGTGGATGGTCTGAGCTTTGAAGCTTTACAGGCGTTGACAGGCGCTCAATTGGTTGATGCGACACAAGCCTAAGGATTGCACAATCCCCCTAAATCCCCCTTTGTTAAGGGGGACTTCATCTAAATAGTCGGATGAGGTCTCCCTCCTTTTTAAAGGAGGGATTAAGTGAGGATTAAAGGAAAACAATATGAAAAACGCTTATATCATTGATGCGATTCGCACCCCATTCGGACGTTATGCAGGTGGTTTAGCACCTGTTCGTGCAGATGATCTCGGTGCAGTTCCACTACAAGCTTTAATGCAACGAAATCCAACCGTGGATTGGCAGCAAGTCGACGATGTAATTTATGGCTGTGCCAATCAAGCAGGTGAAGATAATCGTAATGTCGGTCGTATGTCTGCACTACTTGCGGGCTTGCCGTATCAAGTACCTGCAACCACAATTAACCGTTTGTGCGGTTCATCTTTAGATGCCATTGCAATGGCAGCGCGTGCGATTAAAGCGGGTGAAGCGAATTTAATCATCGCGGGTGGGGTCGAAAGCATGAGTCGTGCCCCGTATGTAATGGGGAAATCAGACAGTGCATTTGGGCGTAGTCAAAAGATTGAAGATACCACCATGGGTTGGCGGTTTATCAACCCAAAACTAAAACAGATGTATGGTGTAGATACCATGCCACAAACCGCTGAAAACGTAGCGGAACAATTCAATATCAATCGTACCGATCAAGACCAGTTTGCCTTGGTGAGCCAACAACGCACTGCTGCAGCGCAAGCCAAAGGCTTTTTTAAACAAGAGATCGTCCCAGTCACTATTCCACAACGCAAAGGTGATGCGGTCGTTATCGATACTGATGAACATCCTCGTGCATCGACCACCATTGAAGCACTGACGAAACTCAAAGGCGTAGTGAAAGCAGATGGGACAGTTACGGCAGGCAATGCTTCAGGGATTAATGATGGTGCAGCAGCACTCTTGATTGCATCAGATGAAGCAGTTGCTCAATACCAACTTAAGCCACGTGCCAAAATTATTGCAGCAACCACCGTCGGTGTTGAACCACGGATCATGGGCTTTGCACCTGCACCTGCGATCAAGAAATTACTGAAACAAGCCAACCTGACTTTAGCTCAGATGGATGTGATTGAGTTAAATGAAGCCTTTGCAGCTCAAGCTTTGGCAGTAACGCGTGATTTAGCTTTGGCAGATGATGATGCAAGGATCAATCCAAATGGTGGTGCGATTGCTTTAGGTCATCCACTCGGCGCATCGGGTGCGAGACTGGTCACCACAGCCTTGAATCAGCTTGAGCAGACAGGTGGGAATTATGCCTTATGTTCAATGTGTATCGGTGTGGGTCAAGGTATTGCTTTGATTATCCAGCGAGTTGAGTGAGGTCTGCTATGAGCCAGTTATACGCCAGCTTATTTTATCAGCCTGATGTCACTACCATATTTAGTGATCAAGCTTTATTGAATTATATGATTCAAGCCGAAGTGGCTTTGGCTAAAGCTCAGGCTCAGGTCAATGTCATTCCTATAGCAGCAGCAACGATGATTGAACAGGTTGGGCAGTCTGCATTAGAAAAAATTGATTTCGATGCTTTGGCAGTAGCAACGGGTTTAGCTGGGAATATTGCGATTCCGTTTGTGAAGCAATTTACAGCGATTGTGAAGCAGCACGATGAAGATGCCTCTCGCTATGTACATTGGGGTGCAACCAGTCAAGACATCATTGATACTGCGACGATTTTACAGTGTCGTGATGCCTTGGGATTGATCGAAAAGCAACTTCAATCTGCATATCAAATTTCACTACAACAAGCTGAACGCTATCGTGATCAAGTGATGATTGGGCGAACATGGCTGCAACAGGCTTTGCCGATTACTTTAGGACATAAGTTTGCACGTTATGCGGCGGCATTTAAGCGTGATCTTGAGCGTTTGCAAGCAATGAAAGATCGAGTATTCACCGCACAACTCGGTGGTGCTGTGGGTTCATTGGCCTCTTTACAAGATCAAGGTTCTGCCGTGGTTCAAGCCTTTTCGGCTGAATTAGGGCTCACAACACCAGAATGTACATGGCATGGTGAGCGTGACCGTATGGTTGAGATTGCCAGTGTACTTGCCATGATAGTCGGTAATGTCGGCAAGATGGCGCGAGACTGGTCTTTGCTCATGCAGACTGAAATTGCTGAGGTTTTTGAACCGACTGCAAAGGGTCGTGGTGGTTCTTCAACCATGCCACATAAACGTAATCCAGTTGCAGCGGCTTCGATTCTTGCAGCAGCAAATCGTGTTCCTGCACTGATGGCAAGTGTATATCAAAGCATGGTGCAAGAACATGAACGTGCTTTGGGTGCTTGGCATGCTGAATGGTTAGCGATTCCTGAGATTTTTCAGTTATGTGCGGGTGCATTAGAGCGCAGTAATGAGGTTTTACAAGGCATAGAAGTCAATGCAGATGCAATGCAACGTAATCTTGAAACGACACAAGGTTTGATTATGGCGGAGTCCGTCATGATGGCACTGGCGGCCAAGATTGGTCGTTTAAATGCACATCATGTGGTTGAGCAAGCCTGTCAGCAAGCAGTTGAACAAGATACGCATTTAAAAAATATTTTATCGAATCTAGATGAAGTGAAAGAACATTTCTCAGCTCAAGCCTTAGATCAGCTTTTCCAGCCTGAGTCATATTTGGGCAATATTCAGGCGCAAATTGATGCAGTCCTACAAGCAGCGCAAGGAAACTCAAAATGATGATCAATATTCATAATCGTCAAGGACATCAACTTGCTGTGCAAGTCCAAGGTCTAAAAGATGCGCCAGTGATTGTATTTTCTAACTCGCTTGGAACAGATCAGGGTATGTGGCAGGCACAAGTTACCGCATTGGCAGAGCACTATCAGATTGTGACTTACGATACACGCGGGCATGGTATGAGCAGCGTGATAGCCAATAGTACGCTGCAAGACCTTGCCGAAGATGTCGTTGATATTTTAGATGCACTCAAAATTGAAAAGGCACATTTTTGTGGCATTTCAATGGGGGGAATTACTGGATTGTATCTCGCAATTCACCATCCCAATCGTTTTTTGAGTGTCACGGTGGCAAATTCAGCTGCAAAGATTTGGACAGCAGAAGGTTGGAATGCACGTGCTGATCGTGTGGAGCAGCAAGGTCTAGCGGATATCGTAAAAACCACGCATACGAGATGGTTTAGTGAACACTTTGATTATGCCCATGATGTGCTGGCACAGAAAACCATTCAAAGTTTAGCTGTGACACCAGCACAAGGTTATGCCCATGCGTGTCGAGCTTTAGCGGATGCAGATCTAGGTGATCAACTTCAACAGATCCAAATCCCAACGTGCATTATTGCAGGTCAGTTTGATCCTGTTACCACGGTTCAAGATGCAACATTTATGCATCAGTCTATTTCACACAGTCAGCTTGAAATCTTGGCAGCTTCACATTTATCGAATATTGAGCAACCTCAAGTTTTCAATCAGGCATTGTCAACGTTTATTCAGAAAATATAACCGTTTCAGGTTAGAAAGGAATTCGCCTACAAGGAGGCAACTATGGCACAGGAATTTGCTGCCCCAAAAAATAGTATGGATGCACAGGCACTGATTAATGATGCGCCGCTTAGTAAGTATCAGTGGATGATTGCAATCATTTGTTTTCTCATCGTGTTTGTAGATGGAATCGATACTGCGGCAATGGGTTTTATCGCACCTGCTTTGGCTCAAGATTGGGGCATTGACCGTTCTCAACTTGGTCCTGTGATGAGTGCCGCACTTGGCGGCATGATCATTGGGGCATTGGTCTCAGGGCCTACAGCCGATCGTTTTGGTCGTAAGATTGTTTTAACGATTTCCATGCTGATTTTTGGTGGTTTTACTTTGGCTTCTGCCTATGCCACCAATTTAGATAGTTTGGTGTTATTACGTTTCTTAACGGGGATTGGTCTAGGTGCGGCGATGCCGAATGCGACGACATTGTTTTCAGAGTATTGTCCTCATCGTATTCGTTCATTACTAGTGACCTGTATGTTCTGTGGCTATAACTTGGGTATGGCAACAGGTGGTTTTATCAGTAGTTGGTTGATTCCAACTTTTGGATGGCACAGCCTATTTTTATTGGGTGGATGGTCGCCGCTGATCTTGATGCTATTGGTGATTTTTTTCTTACCTGAGTCTTATCGCTATTTGATTGTGAAAGGCAAGAATCCTGAAAAAGTACGCAAAATTTTAACCCGTATCGCACCATCAAAAGTTCAAGGTGTGACCGAGTTTCATATCCCAGAAGAACACTCCGCGGTTGCACAAAAGAAAAATGTGTTTGGCATGCTGTTCTCTAAACAATATTCCAAAGGTACCGTTTTATTGTGGTCAACCTACTTTATGGGTTTGGTCGTGATTTATCTACTGACCAGTTGGTTACCAACTTTAATGCGTGAAACTGGCGCAACCATGGAGCGTGCTGCATTTATTGGCGGTCTATTTCAGTTTGGTGGTGTACTCAGTGCCTTATTTATTGGTTGGGCAATGGATCGTTTCAACCCAAATCGAATTATTGCAGGTTTCTACTTTGTAGCAGGGCTATTTGCGATTGCAGTCGGTCAAAGCTTAGCAAATCCAACTTTACTTGCTGTTTTAGTTCTATGCGCTGGTATTGCGATCAATGGCGCGCAGTCTGCGATGCCAGCATTGAGTGCTCGTTTCTATCCAACTCAATGTCGTGCAACAGGGATTGCATGGATGACAGGTATCGGTCGTTTCGGTGCTGTATTTGGTGCGTGGATCGGGGCTGTTTTACTTGGGAATAATTGGTCATTCACCATGATTTTAAGCATGTTGTTTATTCCTGCAACGGCTGCTGCTGTGGCGATCTTTGTTAAATCGGTCGTTGCGCACACGGATGCAACCTAATTTTCTTTCAATTCGGGACAACGTCAATGAATGATGAACAACGTTATCAACAAGGGCTGAAAGTCCGTACTGAAGTACTGGGTGAAAAGCATGTCGGGCGTTCTTTAGAGAACCTAAATGACTTTAACCAAGATTTTCAAAATTTTATTAGCCGTTTTGCTTGGGGGGAAGTGTGGTCACGTGAAGGTTTGCCACGTCATACCCGCAGCTTAGTTACCATCGCTATTTTGTTGGCTTTGGGACGCGAAGACGAACTCAGAATGCATTTACGTGCTTGTTTTAACAACGGTGTGACCAAGGATGAGCTTAAAGAGCTGATTTTACATAGTTCATTGTATGCAGGCTTACCAGCCGCAAATGCTGCAATGCACATGGCAGAAGAAGTCTTTAAAGAACTTGGAATCGAGGTGCAACCCGTTTCTGCACAACCACAGGATTAAGGAGATGAGCATGTTTAATCATACTTTGGGCGCATATCCACAACGGAATACTGATGATCACCCGCCAGCTTATACACCGGGCTATAAAACCAGTGTATTACGCTCGCCAAAAAATGCGTTGATTTCGATTAATGAAACTTTAACCGAGGTGACATCACCACATTTTTCACCCAGCATTTTTGGTCCTAAAGACAATGATTTGATTTTGAATTATGCCAAAGAGGGTTTGCCTGTTGGAGAGCGCATCATTGTACATGGCTATGTGCGTGATCAGTTTGGTCGTCCAGTGAAAAATGCTTTATTGGAAGTTTGGCAAGCCAACGCATCAGGTCGCTATCGCCATCCAAATGACAAATTTATCGGCGCGATGGATCCGAATTTTGGTGGTTGTGGTCGTACGTTAACGGATGAAAATGGTTTCTATATTTTCCGTACCATCAAACCAGGTCCATATCCTTGGCGTAACCGTATCAATGAATGGCGTCCTGCACATATCCATTTCTCATTAATTGCAGACGGTTGGGCGCAGCGTTTAATTTCGCAGTTCTATTTTGAAGGCGATACACTGATTGACTCTTGTCCAATTTTGAAAACGATCCCATCTGAAGATCAGCGACGTGCTTTGATTGCATTAGAAGACAAAAACAATTTCATTGAATCAGATAGCCGTTGTTACCGCTTTGATATTCATCTTCGTGGTCGTCGTGCGACTTATTTTGAAAATGATTTGACTTAATGGAGTAACACAATGAACGCGTGGAATTTTCAGGAATTGAAAGAAACCCCATCACAAACAGGTGGTCCTTATGTACATATTGGTTTGTTACCACAGCAAGCCAATATCGAAGTGTTTGAACACAATTTTAACAATCAGTTGGTGAGTGAAAAAACGCAAGGTCAGCGTATCCGTCTTGAAGGACAAGTATTTGACGGACTAGGTTTGCCATTAAGAGACGTGTTGTTGGAAATTTGGCAAGCCGATGCCAATGGTGTTTACCCAAGTCAAGCCGATACACAAGGTAAGGCTGTTGATCCAAACTTTTTAGGTTGGGGACGGACGGGTGCAAACTTTGAAACAGGTTTCTGGAGTTTCAACACCATCAAACCGGGTGCTGTGGCAGGTCGTAAAGGCACAACCCAAGCGCCGCATATTGCGGTAGTTGTATTTGCGCGTGGTATCAACCTCGGTTTGCATACTCGTATTTACTTTGATGATGAAGTTGAAGCAAATGCCAATGATCCGATTCTAAACAGTATTGAGTGGGCAACTCGTCGTCAAACCTTAATTGCAAAACGTACCGAAGTGGATGGTGAAGTGGTGTATCGCTTTGACATTCGTATCCAAGGTGATGATGAAACGGTGTTTTTTGATATTTAAAGTTTTTTTAAGTTTTAAGTGAATAACCAATGATTGCTTGCTCTTGGGAAAGACAGGCAATCCATTAAGGACGATGAAAATGAAAACACTGGCAGCATTAACACTGCTTGTTAGCCCTTTATTTACGGTTCAAATGGTACAGGCACAAGAAAATGTTCATAGCCCAGTTCAATTGGCTGAGCTTGCTAAGTCACCAGTTAAAACGATTGTACCGATTACTGCAAAAACTAAAGAACAAGCGATTGCTCAAGCTAAGGTGATTGCAGCCAATCAAGATGCAGATCTAGCAGAATTTCGTATTGATCTGCTCGATTTTGCTGCTGATACCAAACAGGTAATTGCTTTAGGACACGAATTAAAAAAGATATTAGGCAATAAACCAGTGATCGCGACCATTCGTACCCATAACGAAGGTGGTCAACTCACCATTAGCGATGCTGATTATGGCAAGACCTATCAGGCATATTTGAAACAACCGTTCATGGACATGTTGGATGTTGAAATGTTCCGTGATCAACAGATCGTCAAAAACACAGTGCAATTCGCACATGACAAAAAAGTGCTGATCGTGATGTCGAATCATGATTTTAAGAAAACACCAAGTGAAGATGAAATCGTTAAGCGTCTACTGCAACAAGATGAACTTGGCGCAGATATTTTAAAAATCGCAGTGATGCCGAAAAACAAACAAGATGTTTTTACCTTGATGAATGCCACGCTAAAAGTTAGCCAACTCTCTGATAAACCATTGCTGACCATGTCGATGGGCAAACTAGGCACAATTTCACGTATTGCGACAGCTAACATGGGCGGTAGTTTTAGCTTTGGCATGATCGGTGAAGCATCAGCGCCAGGTCAAATTGATGTGACCCAATTGAAACAGCTGTTAAAAACAGTTCAGCCAACAGAATAATTGAAAAGGATTTTTAGAATGAAAGTTATTTCTTTACGTTTAAGCGCTCTCGCAATCGGTTTAGTAGTATCAGGTTTGGCAGTAGCTGAAACTTACATCGTAGACCGTTTTCAGGACGACACTGAAAAAGGTTCACTGCGTTGGGCGATTGAACAAGCCAATAGCAAGCCGACAGAAACCAGTGAGATTCTAATTCAGGCAGTAGGGAAAGCACCTTATGCCATCAAGGTAAATAGCCCACTTCCTGAAATTAAAGCACCAGTCAAAATCATTGGTACGCAATGGACGAAAACAGGCGAACATATCGCTATTGATGGTTCAAATTATATTAAAGGTCGTGGCGTTGAGGCGTGTCCCGGCGCTGTAGAAGGGCAATATGGGACGAATGTACGTACAACCACTTTACCGGGAATTGTGCTACGTGACATTAATGGTGTGACCATCCAAGGTTTAGAAATTCGTCACTTCTGTATTGGTATTTTGATGAATCGTGCCAGCAACAACTTGATTCAACATAACCGCATTATGCACAATTATGGTGGCGCGGGGGTGATGTTGACAGGTGATGATGGTAAAGGCAATCCAACAGCAACCACCACCAATAACAACAAAGTCCTCAATAACTATTTCCAAGACAATGGTGATGGATTAGAGCTAACCCGTGGTGCTGCATTTAATTTAGTTGCGAATAACCATTTTATTTCAACTTCAGCAAATCCAGAGCCATCACAAGGGATTGAAATCCTTTGGGGCAATGACAATGCAGTGGTAGGTAATAAGTTTGAAAATTATTCAGATGGTTTACAGATTAATTGGGGCAAACGTAACTATATCGCCTATAACGAGCTAACCAATAACTCATTAGGATTTAACCTAACGGGTGATGGTAATATTTTAGATAGCAATAAAATTCATGGCAATCGTATTGGTATTGCGATCCGTTCTGAAAAAGATGCCAATGCACGAATTACATTAACAAAAAATCAAATCTGGAATAATGCGAAAGATATTAAACGCTGTGAAGCAGGCGGAAGCTGTGAGCCAAACCAACGTTTAGGTGCGATCACTTTTGATATTCCAGGCTTAGAACATGCACATTATGTTGGTTCTCGTGGTCATGGCGTCAAGATTGATCCTGCAAACCTACAAAAAACTTGTCAGCAGCCAAATGAACAAGGCTGTAATCCGCAACCGAACCAAGCCATTCAAGCACCAAAGCTTACACTCTCAAAAGGTCAACTTACTGTTGAAGTAAAAGGACAACCAAATCAGCGTTATCAAGTCGAATTTTTTGGAAACTCGATCGCTAGTTCAAATGAAGCAGAGTTTTATTTAGGTTCAGCGATTGCTGTTAGCAATGCTCAAGGTGTAGCAACTGTTTCATGGAAACCAACTGCTCAAGTTGCCTCCATTACAGCCAATGTGACGGATCATTTAGGCGCTACATCTGAACTGAGTTCAGCCGTGCAAGTCAAATAACAATAAAAGTAGCACCTTTCCAGAGGTGCTACATCGATTAAAAAGACAAGGAATTTATCGATGAAACAGCATTCATTTTTATTTAAAACGACGTTACTGGCATTTTCAATTTTATCTGTACAGCATGTTTTTGCAGATCAGCCGTGGTCACAACAGCGTCAATGGTTATTGGGTGATTGGAATGGTCAACGCCAACAACTGGAACAAGAGGGTTATAAGTTTACAGCATCGATCATGAGTCAAGCAGCAACCAATTTGGATGGTGGTTATAACGATAGCAATAGTTTTGAGAATGCGGCACAACTTTCTTTAGGTGCAAATTTTGATTTAAATAAAATACTCGGTTGGGAAGATACCACAGCAAATATTTTAATTACCAAGCGTGATGGTAATGCTTTGACTTTGGAAAGGATTAAAGACCCACGCTCAAGTGCATTAAGTAACTCGCAAGAAATCTATGGTCGCGGCAAAATCTGGCGTTTATCGCAGGCATGGATTAAAACCGGTTTTGCGGATAATTCAGTCCAATTCAAAATTGGTCGTATGGGCATGTCTGAGGACTTTAATGGTTCTCAATGTGAATTCCAAAATTTATTGTTATGTGGAAGCCAACTCGGTAAATCGATTGGCTCAATTTGGTACAACCTACCAGTCGGTCTATGGGGTGCAAATGTGAAATACCAGTTTGCACCTGAGTGGACGCTCGGTGTCGGTGTTTATGAAGTTAATCCTGATAACGTTAAAACCGATAAAAATAGTGATGGTTTTAACTTGGATATGGATAACGTCAAAGGCGCAACTATTCCAGTGGAGCTGGTTTGGAAGCCTCAACTGGCAGCGTTCAATGGTTTGTCTGGTGAATATAAAGTTGGCGCACTATATTCGACTGCTGAGGCAAATGACATCGCGATTGCCGATAAAGTGCATGATAGCAAACATAGCTTTTGGCTCAACGCTCAACAACAATTGACACAGAAAGGCGATGATCCAAAACGTGGTTTATTCGTCAGTTTGAATGCAGTTGTCAACGATAAAGACACGACTGCTGTGCGTAGTACACAACAACTTGCCCTTTGGTACAAGGGTGCTTTTGATCAACGACCAAATGACTCGATTGGTTTGGGAATCGCAAATTATTTAGTCAATGATCGATATAAAGACCGTCAAATCGCAACCAATAACAGTCGTGGTTACGATGAATATGATGCGTTTGCAGCAGATTATGTGCCTGTGCAGCGTGATGAGCTCAATGTCGAATTGAACTATACCTATCAATGGTCACCAGCAATTATGTTACGACCAAATCTACAATATATCCATCAACCTGCGGGTGTAAAAGAGGTGGATGATGCTTGGGTTGCTGGATTGAGCATGCGAGTGAATTTTTAATTTAGGAGTATGACCCCATGTCAGAATCTAACAATAGTCATACCATATTAAAAATATGGTGTTTCGTCTTAGGTCTAGCTCTATTGCTTACAGGACTATTTTTCACTGTAGGCGGTGCAAAGCTGGTTTCACTAGGCGGTTCATGGTATTTCATCATTGCAGGGCTATTAACAATGGCATCTGCACTGTTCATTTTTAAGCGTAAAGTCTTAGGTGTCTGGTTATTTGCGATCGTTTTTGTCGGTACAATTTTTTGGTCATTGCTTGATGTCGGTTGGGAGTTTTGGCCGCTATTCTCGCGCCTAATGTTCCCAGCAGGCGTGTTTGCTGCCTTGATGTTTAGCTTACCTGCTATTCGTCGTTATCAATTTCAATCAGGTGCAGATTTACCTGCTTATGCTGTAGGGGCATTGACTGTCGTTGGTATGATCATTGGGTTTTATCAAATGTTTCAACCGCATCCAACTGTTGCTGCATCAGGACAACAATTACCGTTGGTACCTGTTCAAACAGATATGAAGCAGACCAATTGGCAACATTATGGTCAAGATGCAGGTGGTAGTCGCTTCGCAGCTTTAGATCAAATTACCCGTGACAATGTCCATCAGTTAAAAGAAGCATGGCGCTTTCGTACAGGTGACTTTACAACGGGTTCGGGCAATGGTGCCGAGGATCAAATGACGCCTTTGCAAGTTGGAAATAAAGTCTTTTTATGTACACCGCATAACAATATTTTTGCTTTAGAAGCCGACTCAGGCAAACAAATTTGGAAAGCAGAAGTCAACTCCAAGGCGGATGCTTGGGAGCGTTGTCGCGGTGTTGCATATTTCGACACAACCCAACCCATTCAACAGCCAAGTTTAGAGGGTGCTACGCCTGTACAAACGGTTGCAACCAATACCGCATGTTTACGTCGTGTTTATACCAATACTCCTGATGGGCGCTTAATCGCAGTGAATGCGGATACGGGTGAACGCTGTAAAGATTTTGGTGTGGATGGCACGGTTGATTTGCATAAAGGTCTAGGTGAGGGCACGAAAGCACCACGTTTCCAAGTCACATCTGCACCCACTGTGGCGGGGTCAGTCTTGGTTGTTGGGAGTCGTATTGCTGATAATTTTGCCGCAGACATGCCGGGCGGTGTGATTCGTGCATACGATGTCATTACAGGTGAATTACGCTGGGTGTTTGATCCGCGTAATCCTGATCCAAACTATATGCTCAAAGAAGGCGAAATATATAAGCGTAGTTCTGCTAACGCATGGGCTGCATTATCTTATGATCCTGAAATGAATACCGTATTTTTGCCAATGGGTAGCTCATCTGTCGATGTGTGGGGCGGAAATCGTCAACCACTCGACCATAAATACAATTCTTCGGTATTGGCTTTAGATGCAACCACAGGTAAAGAAAAGTGGGTTTATCAAACCGTACATAATGATTTATGGGATTTTGATTTGCCGATGCAACCGAGTCTTGTTGACTTCCCAATGACAGATGGAACCAATAAGCCTGCGGTGGTAATTGGAACAAAATCAGGTCAGTTCTTTGTTCTTGATCGATTAACAGGAAAACCTTTAACAAAAGTGATTGAGCAGCCTGTTAAACCCGCCGATATTCCTAATGAGCAATATAGCCCGACGCAACCTCGTTCAGTAGAAATGCCGCAAATTGGCAATCAAACAATTACTGAATCGGATATGTGGGGCGCGACACCATTTGATCAACTAATGTGCCGTATTAACTTTAAGTCAATGCGCTATGAAGGTTTGTTTACTGCACCAGGAACAGATGTATCTTTAAGTTTTCCGGGTTCTTTGGGGGGAATGAACTGGGGTAGCATTGCTTTTGATCCAAGCCATCAATACATGTTTGTTAATGATATGCGCTTGGGTTTATGGATTCAGTTAATTCAGCAAACACCAGAAGATTTAGCACTGGAAGCAAGTGGCGGTGAAAAGGTCAATACAGGTATGGGGGCTGTACCGATGAAAGGTACACCGTATAAAGTAAACAAAGATCGCTTTTGGTCGAAGTTCAATATCCCATGTCAAAAACCACCTTACGGTACGATGACTGCAATTGATATGCGTACACGTCAAATTGCTTGGCAAGTACCGATGGGAACAGTAGAGGATACTGGACCTATGGGGATCAAAATGGGGCTAAAAGTACCGATTGGTATGCCGACGATAGGTGGGCCAATGGCGACGCAAGGTGGTTTAGTATTTTTTGCTGCAACGCAAGACTACTATCTGCGTGCGCTTGACTCGTCTACAGGAAAAGAGTTGTGGAAGTCACGTATGCCAGTGGGTAGCCAAGGTACACCGATTAGTTATGTTTCACCTAAAAATGGTAAACAGTACGTGATGATTACCGCGGGCGGTGCTCGTCAATCCCCTGATCATGGTGATTATGTGATTGCATATAGCCTAGATTAAGTTCAATTCAATCTTTAAAAAGCTGCAATAGATTTTCTATTGCAGCTTTTTTTATTGTTCAAAAATATTGTCTTTCGATTTCTTTCATCATTATGGACACTTTCTATGTATTTTTTCTATTGAGATAAACAAAAACAAATTATGGACAAAAGCTTTTAGATTGGCATGTTCATTGCTTCATATATTTTATCTGGTCAGACCAGTCAGACAGTGTCACAAATTGGAGCAAACATGGATTTAGATCAATTCAATCAATTAAAAGCTGAGCAAGCGATGGAAGCATTAAAGCCGTGTGTGCATATCCCATCTTGGATTCAAAATGTTGTTATGCAACGTCCTTTTGTTTCAGCA
Source organism: Acinetobacter sp. 3657 (assembly GCF_031456775.1). Classification (NCBI taxonomy): domain Bacteria; kingdom Pseudomonadati; phylum Pseudomonadota; class Gammaproteobacteria; order Moraxellales; family Moraxellaceae; genus Acinetobacter; species Acinetobacter sp. 3657. The sequence goes on from NZ_JAVDVH010000001.1 coordinate 207,848, forward strand.
GATGAATTGTATCAAACAGCCGCCTTACACGCCCAAACATGGCAGTGGTCTGAAATCTCAGCGTCGCTTGCACAGCATCCAAGAATCGGTGAGAAAAAAGCTGCCATGACCTTATCTGAAAAAGAGCAACAGTTTTCGCAAAAAGAACAAGCCCAGCTTGATACGGAGCATGATTTTCAACAAGCACTGTATCAGGGCAATTTAGCTTATGAGCACAAATTTGGGCATATCTTTTTAATTCGTGCGGCAGGACGTTCAGGATCGGAAATGTTAGCAGAACTCAACCGACGTTTAGAAAACACAACTGAACAAGAGCAGCTTGAAGTGAAACAGCAATTGAGTGAAATAGCGTTAATTCGTTTAAAGCAGGAGATTCAATAATGGCAGCGATCAGTACACATATTTTAAATGCATCACTGGGAAAGCCTGCGGTGGGTGTTGTCGTTGAATTATTGCAGGAAACGTCTCTCGGCTATGTGTTGATGGATCAACAACTCACAGATGCTGATGGTCGTATTAAAGCATTTGATATTGATTCATGTACGCAAGGAAATTATCAGCTCATTTTCCGCATTGCTGATTACTTTCAAGCTCTAGAGGTTGAAAGCTTTTATCCGAGAGTGTGTATCGACTTTAAGGTGACAGATATTCAACAACATTATCATGTGCCTTTATTGATCAGCCCATTTTCTTATTCCACCTATCGCGGCAGTTAATACAAGCAATGAAGAAGATATAAATTTTGATTGAGGAAAGACCATCATGCACAACGATAAAATGCACAGTGATGCGGATGCAACAGTTTCAGCAGAACACCAATATTTAGGAATGAATAAAAACGTCATTTATGGCTTGCAACATGTGCTGACCATGTATGGTGGGATCATTGCACCACCACTTATTATTGGTGCTGCCGCAGGTTTAGAGGCTTCGGAAATTGGGCTATTGGTTGCTGCTGCGCTTTTTGTTGGCGGTATCGCAACCATGTTGCAAACCTTGGGTTTTAAACATTTTGGCGCAAAACTTCCGATTGTCCAAGGCGTATCTTTTGCAGGTGTTGCAACGATTTTAGCCATTGTCACCACAGGTGGTGGATTGGCTTCAGCATTTGGTGCAGTGATTGTTGCTTCATTGATTGGTTTATTACTCGCACCATTCTTTTCAAAAATTATTCGTTTTTTCCCGCCTGTGGTGACTGGTTGTGTGATTACCATGATTGGTATTTCTTTATTGCCAGTTGCGATTCGCTGGATGATGGGGGGGAACCCGAAAGCTGAAAATTGGGGAGATCCTGCCAATATTGGCTTAGCTGCAATGACTTTAGCGATTGTGATTATTTTCAGTATGTTAAAGAGTCAGCTCATGCGTCGTTTGGCGATTTTAATTGCGATTGTTTTAGGCACCGTGCTGGCTTCATTGGCTGGATTTGCAGATTTTTCCAAAGTCGCTAACGGATCAATATTCGCTTTTCCTCATTTCTTTCATTTTGGCATGCCTGTATTTGAATTTACCGCCATTCTGTCGATGGTGATCGTAACTTTAGTGATTATGACGGAGACCACCGCAGACATTATTGCGATAGGGGAAATTGTTGGAACTAAAGTTGATGCAAAACGTATCGGTGATGGTTTACGCGCAGATATGTTGTCTAGTGCCGTTGCCCCAATCTTTGGTTCATTTATGCAAACCGCATTTGCGCAAAATGTAGGGTTGGTCGCGATCACAGGGGTAAAAAGTCGTTTTGTGGTCGCAACCGCAGGCGGGATTCTGGTGGTACTTGGTTTATTACCGATTGTTGGGCGTTTAGTGGCAGCGATTCCAATGCCAGTTTTAGGTGGTGCTGGTATTGTCTTGTTTGGCACTGTTGCAGCCAGTGGTATCCGTACTCTAGCAAAAGTAGATTATAACGATCACAAGAATCTGATTATTGTCGCAACGTCATTGGCGATCGGCATGATCCCAATTGCAAACCATGAGTTCTATGCACAATTTCCAAAATGGGTCGGGACCTTATTACATTCAGGAATTAGCTCGGCATGTATTACTGCCATTTTGTTGAATATTTTATTTCACCATTTACCTTTTACCAAAAAATCAGTTGAGGACGCTACATTGCCAGTCAACTCAGGGCATTGATGGCACGCTTTGTTTATTTTCCAAAACCGTAACATTTTTTAATCATCCACCATTCAACGTCGCTTATTCATTTTTGAATAGGTCTAGGGGAGTTTTGGCTTTGCAAAAGTTAAAACACAAGAAAATTTATTTGCATAGATTTAAAGCGTTGTTTGAATGGCATTATCGGGGAAACTTTATGAGAAATTTTACTTTAAAATCTGCAACATTGGTGTTCGCAATGAGCGCAGCGATGCAAAGCTGGGCAGCAGATACCAGTTTAAATGGGCTGTTTCAATTGGGTCAGGACTGTAGCGTTCAGGACAATTCAGTCAAAACAGTGCAACAAATGTTTAGCTGTGGGGCAGTTCATGGCGTTGTGAAAACAGCTTATTATTCTTTAAATAATGGATATTTTGTCAATAACTTAAATCAAGATACTGTCGCAATTGGAGGCTATCTTAAATATGAAACAGCGCCATTGTATGGGGTACAAGCTGCGGTTGGTTATGATCTACAACGTCGTTTAGACGAAAAAAATAAAAATGATGAAGTATCTGAGTTAAAAGAAGATCGTGATGGTTTGGCTGAAGCCTATGTGACTTGGAAAAATGATTTCGCACGGGTGACGATCGGGAATCAGCGTCTTAATTTACCATTTATGGGGGATTATGCAGATCGACGAATTTTGATGGCTTTATATCAAGCCGCTGATATTCAGGTGGGTAACAATACTGATTTCTTGCGTCTCACCAAAGTGAATAAATTTAAAAGTTATGCTGATGATGAATTTAGCAAAAATACCCGTCAAAATGCGAATATTGAAACCGATGGCGTATGGTCAGTTGGTGTAGGGAAGCGTTTTGATTTGACTGAAGATCAAAAACTTAAAGCACAGATTTGGTATCAACACTATGATGACTATACCCGTTTGATTTATACCCAAGCGGATCTTTCATTGCCTAAACTCAAATATACACCTGAGTTTTCACTGCAATATATTTCAGGAAAAGATCAAGGCAAAGCTTTAGCAGGAGAGGTTGATAGTCAAATTTTTGGTGTTCAGACGGCACTTAAAGTCATGCCGAAAGCGAGCCTAAAAATTGCATATAACTATATTAAGCCTCATGCAGATCGTTATTTAAACGGTGCTCTACTAACGCCTTATGCGACTAAAACCTCATCAGGTGAAATTTTTGCTCAGCCATTTTTTACCAGTACCCAAGACTTAGGTGCAGGAAATGCTTTTATGACTTCTTTGGAAGGAAAGTTCACAGATCAAGTGATTGCAGGTGCTCGGTATTCTTTTATGGATTTAAAAGAGTCTGACAAGGTTGCAAGTCGTAATCAGTCTGAATATATGATCTTTGGTATTTATAATTTTACTGGCGCATTACAGGGTTTTAGCGTTAGTAATTTCTTTGGTATCCAAACTTCACCACGTTACGAAAAAGACTTTCTACAAAACCGTTTTACATTGAGCTATAAGTTTTAAAGTCTGCTTATCCCAATTGCCTATTCCAGATATGAAATGGGCTTTTTTATTGTCTTTTGGTGATTGCTTGAAAAGCGTTGAGATAAAAAAAGCCCCCAATTAAGGGGGGAGTTAAAACTTTCTTTTATTAATCTAATGGATTTCCAACAATATTGCTAATAATTCCTTGCATGATGTGTGAACCTTGTTCTTGATAAAGTGATTGATACCATTCCTCAGTCACTTTTTGATCTTTCATGTGGGTCACATCACAACGTTTACGCGCGCGAAAAACCATTTCCCTTGTACGATCATTGCGTTTGTTTTGGTATCGTTCTAGTGCATCACTTAACCCAAAAGTATTTATTTGCAAAGCACGTGCCAAGTAAATGGCATCCTCCATGGCTTGGCAGCCGCCTTGTCCTATATCTGGGGTAGTACTATGGGCTGCATCACCGAGTAAAACCACTCGACCTTTATAAAAATTCATAAAAGGCTCAATATCATGGATTTCGACTCGATTGGTTTTTTGTTCATCTAAGCAATCAATCAGTTGATGTACAGGTGAGCACCAGTCTTTAAAATATTTTTTCAGCTCAGTTTTATATTGATCACGTTGATTTGGTAGACCTACTTCTATAGGTACATCGAAAAAGAAGTAAAAGCGATTTTGCGCAACGGGCATGAGAGAAACTCGTTTTCCTTCACCCACATAGGTCGTCCATTGTTGTGCTGGAGCGATATTTTCGTCGATTTCGACTAAACCATTCCAGTTGACATAGCCTGCATATCGCCGTTCGACTTGATGACCCAATACAAATGTACGAGTAATGGAATGGGTTCCATCTGCGCCAATCAATAGATCAGCTTGAATCTGCATACCATCTGCAAACTGAATGCTGACATGATCAGGATGATTTTCAATTTCTGTCATTTTCATGCCGAGTTTAATATCTTCTAAACCAAACTGTTGCATGAGAAGTTGTTGTAAATCTGCACGGGCAACAGGGTAGGCACGTTGCCCTACTTCTTTATATAAAGGTGTTAAGCTAAATTGAGTCATGGTCTGATGCGTGAGTCCATCGACATATGCGAGCGACTCCATTTGTCCACCCAAAGCTTGGATTTGATCAGTCAAGCCAAGGTAGTTTAAGCATTTCACCCCATTTGACCATAGCGAAATCGCCGCTCCTACAGGTAGAATTTCTGCCGCTTGTTCGTAGATCGTAACCTGATGGCCAAATTTTTTTAAAGCGATACCAGCAGTTAAACCGCCCATACCTGCGCCTATAATCGCAATATTCATCGTTTAGACCCTGATTGTTAAAAATATAAAATTTCTAAACAGTCTTAAGCGAGAAGCGTGCCAGTTTTACTAAGTGGTTTTACTGGTCATACCAGTTGTTGTGCTTCATTAAAATGCAGAAACGAGATGAGTGTGTTGATGTGGTTCAAAGTTTGAAGCAAAGTGGTGCGTGGAAATAAGATCATTGCTCATGTCGAGAAAAATAGACACCCGCACGCTGTGCAGCACCAATGATATGCGCTTGCATGGCTTTCTCAGCCGCTACAGCATCTTGTTTAAATAACGCTTGTAAAATCACGTCATGTTCTTGAATGGTTTTAAAGGCAAGATTAGGTTGGACAAAAGGTAGAATCTGGCTTTTTTTCATCCATTCAGTGTGCATTTTAAGTGTCTGAATAATCGATTGATTATGACTTAATTCGATAATATGTTGATGAAAGGCATAATCAAATTCGGAAGCGGCTTGCCAATTCTGTTCCGATATTGCATTTGCGAGTGCTTCATAGTGTTGTTGTAGGATCGTTTTATCTTGTTCGGTTAGATATTCACAGGCGAGTAAGGCGCAAAATCCTTCAAGTACATAGCGCAATTGGTAGAAATCTTTTAAAGAAATGCGGTGTTCACCTTCCCATTGTTCAGCGGCTTTACTGTGTTGTGAAATCACATAAACCCCTTTACCAGCCTTGATTTCCAACAATCCCAAAGCGGCAAGACGTGTTAAAGCTTCACGCAAAGAAGCACGACTTATTCCGAGTTGGAGGGCTAAATCGCGTTGAGAGGGTAATGCAGAACCAATCGCATAAGTCCCTTGTTGAATGCGTTGATGGATGACTTCCACAGCTTGCTCAGTCACCTGAGATGATTTTCCATTGAGCATTGCTTGTGGGCTCATCAGTGGTCTAACCTAAATAAAATAATCAATTTGATTCTACACAAAATTCATAATTTTAGATTGACTCAAACTAAAATTAAGCAGATTTTTTATAACAGGTCAGACCAGTTGGACTGGATTTTGCATATAATGAATCATATAAAAATGTTTTAGGATTGATCAATGACGGTGCATATTGCCAAAGCAGTGACTTTGCCAGATAACTTACAGGGTTTAACCAATTTAGCCGATGCGCGTATTGGCGCGAGCATCGTGTCTTGTTCTGATGAGTTTTTCGCAAGCGCGGAAAGAATGCTGCAAACTGAACCAGCCAAGTTTATTGAAGGTAAATTTGATGATCATGGTAAATGGATGGATGGATGGGAGACACGCCGTAAGCGTGAATCTGGTTATGATTGGTGCATCGTTCGTTTAGGCGTAACGGGAGAAGTTTCAGGTTTTGATCTCGATACTTCTTTTTTTACAGGCAATTATCCTGCTTCTGCATCGATTGAAGGATGTTATGCACCTGATGATCAATTGGAAAATATCACTTGGACTCCATTGTTAGAAAATTCAGTTTTATCTCCAGACCATCATCATTTTTTTAATTGCGAAGCACAAAAAATCACTCATATTCGAATTAATATTTTCCCTGATGGTGGGATTGCTCGCTTACGCGTGTATGGAAATGTCGTTCTTGAAAATATAGATTCAACCCAACAAATTGATCTGATTGGTTTAAAAAATGGAGGACGTATTGTGGCATTTAGTGATGCACACTATGGGCATCCAAATAATTTACTCAGTCCAGATCGCGGCGTTAATATGGGCGATGGTTGGGAAACCAAACGTCGTCGTGAACCTGGTTTTGATTGGTGCATTATTGCTTTAGGTCAAGCGGGACAAGTAGAAAAAATCGAAATTGATACAGCGCATTTTAAAGGCAATTATCCTGCATTTTGTTCGATACAAGCAGCGTATGTTGAGGATGCAACGGATGCTCAATTGATTCCTCAAAGTATGTTTTGGTCTTTCTTATTGGAGCAACAACCATTATCGATGGATGCCATTCATGCATATATTGCTGAGATTTTGCAACATCAGAAAGTGAATTATATTCGTGTCAATATGATTCCCGATGGGGGGATTAGTCGGATTCGCTTGTGGGGCAAAATCACAGAATGAAATTGTTTCTTCAGTAATGAGCAAGGTCATATAAGTTTTGATAAAACAGATCATTTTTGAATTGGTATTTGCTTACTTTTGAAAGATCAAAAGTAACAAAAATCTTTTGTTAGGCTGATGGCACATCCTGAGCAAAACCAAAGTACTGCTTGGGTTGCAGCGCAAGACAGCCTAACGGGCGGCATCCATGCCGCCTAGCTCGATAGCAAATGTTCATTATGCATTGGATTAGAGAAGAACAATCTACGAAGTTTCGTTCTGCTAAAATAAAGTGAAGTTCAATATATGAGAAAAAACATCCAGATTCAGCCTTTAACTCAAGCCAACTTCGCACCTTTTGGTGATGTGATTGAAAAAGACAATCATGATTTTTTCCCAATTAACCAAGGTTTAACTGAGCGCTATCATGCACTTTCTCTCGCACAAGTGTCAGGTGAAAATGCTGCGGTAGGTATGAGTATTTTTCATAATTTATGTGCAACAGAAGTTCCATTTAAAATAGATATGCTTGAACGTCATCCTTACGGTTCACAATCATTCATTCCATTACAACAACAAAAATTTATCATTATCGTGGCTTTACCTTTGGATCAAACACAACCAGATGAACAGCAGATCTTTGCCTTTCTAAGCAATGGCAGGCAAGGCATTACCTATCACCAAGAGGTTTGGCATCATCCATTAATCACGTTGGAAGCAAACAGTGATTTTTTAGTCGTCGATCGGATTGGTGGAGGGCAAAATTGCGATGTGTATCCTTTCACTCAACCTCGATGGGTTGTCGAGTAGCAACAGTCAGAGATTGTGAATCTCTGACTGTATCAGTGTTTAATATTTCCCTTCAAAATTCGCACTAATCCGTTGTTTTAAATATTCCTTTGCGGTAATAGCTGGGTATTTTTTGTTTGGACTTTCAATGATGACATCTTCATTCGCCTGACAGAAGAATGCCAAACTATATCGCGCACCTTGATATTCATTGGCTTCAGGGTTTTTAACGCGGTGAAAATTCGATGGAAGTTGATCATCGCTCCAACGCATCAACATATCACCAATATTACAAGTAATCACATCATCACGTGGTTCAATACTGGTCCATTGCTGTTGTTCCATGTCTTTACCTGGACAAACTTGCAGACCGCCTTGACCTTTACGTTGAAACAGTAAGGTTAGGCAATCAAAATCAGTATGCGCGCCTGCTCGCCATAAACCGAGTTGATCTTTCAAAGCAGGATCAACTGCATAGTAATGCAACATGCGTAAGGTACTTTGATAGCTTTCTTGATCAGGCTTGTGGGCGAGTGCAAAGAAATCATCTGCAAAACCGAGTTTGTATGCAAAACAAGATAGAACTTTCATACCGACTTGCCAGCATGCTTTTTCAAACTCAAGCATAGTGGTCTTAAATGCGGGTAATTCCTGTTCACTAGGATACAACCCTGCCATACGTGGGCGCGTAATTTGATAGGATTCTTTTTGATCAGGCGTACTGGTCGATGGGCGAATTTGTGCTTTGCTTTCCCAGCCTGCATTACGATTTAGAGGATACTGTGCTTTGATGTGTTCAGGAAGATCAAAGAACTTTTTTGTCATTTCAAAAGCGTTGTGAATTTGGGCAAGATCAATACCGTGATTAGAGATTTGAAAGAAACCTATATCTGTTGCAGCACTCCAAAGTTGCTCTGCAATTTCATATTTACGCTTTTCAAAGTCTGATAAATCAATCACCCGAACTTCTCGTTCAAAGGTTTCTTGACCTAAAGCACCCATACGCGCTTCTTTTTGTAACTCTTCTAAGTTGTAGTGATCGTCAGTTAAGTTGGTCATATTTGCGTTATTCATATTTCACCTCAATTTTTGGATAAACCATGACCCAATCAAATTGAATGAAAGAGACTGGATCATTTTTTCAAAAAAGAGCAGCACTTTCTAAATCAATAGAAAATGAGCTTATTTCTGAGCAATGACCCACATATATGTCGAATCGACTATATATGCTGAACGCTTCTACTCTGACCCATTGATATAAGCATTTTTTATACCAAATTTAAAATGTGCTGTTTGAAGATATTTAATGGATTGAAATAAGGCTAAATGGTGAATGAAAAATCAAAATTTGATTTTATGATTCTTTTTTGCACATTTTGATGTTTTAGAATGGTGCATTTTTGGATTTGATTAAAAGCTATCTCTATTTAAAAAATAGTATTCGATAAAAAATAGGTGATGGATGAAGACCTAAAACAAATTATTTTGGATCATCTTATTGAAAAATAAAAATTAAATAAATACTGGCATGGTGTTTGCTAAATCTTTACTGAGTATAAGCGGTCAGTGTGTACTTTCACACGGGACATTGCTCTACAGCGTTTGCTGTTCCTCGTTTGGGGACAAAGCCAATATTCGGCTTTGAGAGAATCTATGTGCTTATACATTTGGTTTTTATTCCCCTAAAAGAATAGCGAGATGAGTTCTTATATATTTAGGGGTTTACTTATGAAAATTCAGCACTATGTAGGCAAAGCACGGTTCACTGTTATTGCTGGCGCTTTATTCTTTGGTTCATTTACTCATGCTGCCGATAAACTGGTATTACAAACCACATGGTATGCACAAGCAGAGCAAGGTGGTTATTATCAAGCTCTGGCACAGGGTATTTATAAAAAATATGGATTAGATGTCGAAATAAAAGTGGGTGGGCCGCAAGTCAATAATATGACGCTGTTACTTTCTAAACGTGCCGACATTATTATTAATTATGATTTACAGGTTTTAAAAGGGATTGAAAGTAAGTTTCCAATCAAAGCGATTGCAGCGCCATTTCAGTTCGATCCTCAAGGCGTACTAACGCATAGCGATGTAAAGTCCTTGGCTGATCTAAAAGGCAAAACCATCTTGGTTTCAACCAGTGGACAAGCAAGCTGGTGGCCTTGGTTAAGAGAAAAATACAGTTTAAATCCAGCTCAGGCGCGTCCTTATACTTTTAATATGCAGCCATTCTTAGCGGGCAAAAATGTCGCCCAACAAGCTTATGCAACCTCTGAAGTTTTTCAAGCAAAAAAAGCAGCACCATCCAGCAACTTTTTCTTATTTGCTGAGGCTGGTTATCCAGCTTATGGTGGCATTTTAGTAACTCGCAATGATGTGATCCAAACCAAGCCAGATGTGGTACGCCGTTTTGTGCAAGCCTCTATGGAGGGCTGGAAAAAATATCTGGCTGACCCCAAGCTCGGAAATGCCATTATCAAAAAAGAAAATCCAAATATGAATGATGAGCTGCTCGCTTTTGCAGTCAGTCAAATGAAAAAATTACAATTAATTGATGGTGGCGATGCCAAAACACAAGGCGTCGGAGTTATGACCGATGCACGCTGGAAAGCGACGCGTGATTTCATGGTGAATGCAAAATTGCTAGATGCTAAAACCAACTGGAAATCGGCTTATACCACACAGTTTGTCAGTCCTGTGAAGAAATAAAAGCTGTATTTAACGGTTAAGAAAATAGGGCAATCGCACCAAGGGGAAACCACATGAATTCAGTTTTATCTGTTGATCTTCCAGTAAATACATCATCAAATTTTGTAACACCAATGCTCATGGTGAGAGGGGTAGAAAAAACCTATCCCAATGGTACCCATGCATTACAACGGCTCGATTTAAATATTGCACGGGGTGAAATTATTTCATTACTTGGACCATCTGGATGTGGCAAAAGTACTTTATTGAAAATGTTTGCTGATCTTGAACAACCATCAGCGGGGCAAGTGCGTTGGAATGGCAAGGCTGATATTCAATCGCAATGTAAAATGGCAATGGTGTTTCAGGAAGCGACCTTAATGCCGTGGGCAAATATTGAAGACAATGTTCGTCTACCTTTAGATTTGCAGCATATTTCCAAAGCTGTGAGCACCCCCAAAGTTTTAGATGCGCTAAAAGCAGTAGGTTTAGACAAATTTAGCAAAGCCTATCCACGGGAACTTTCAGGTGGGATGCAGATGCGTGCTTCTTTGGCTCGAGCACTGGTCACAGAACCTGATTTGTTATTGATGGATGAGCCTTTTGGAGCATTGGATGAATTTACCCGTCATAAGTTAGATCGTGATATCCGAGAACTTTGGTCTGAGCGAGATTTAACTGTTGTTTTTGTCACCCACAGTATTTATGAAGCGGTGTATTTGTCCTCACGGGTGATTGTGATGGGGGCGCGTCCAGGGCGTGTGGTCGCTGATTTGGAAATTGAAGGTCCATATCTACGCGATGAATCCTTTAGAACATCTGATGTTTTTATTAAACAATGTGCACATTTTTCAGCGTTATTGGCTAAAGCAAGTGGGGAGCACGATCATGATTAAACCATTAATAAATAATCCTGCAATACAGCGAATAGCAGCACCCTTGATGCTTGGTTTTTTATTGTTATTGTTTTGGCAATTGAGCTTTCAGCAATTAGAAGTGCCTGTTTATATCGTGCCGAAACCAAGTGATATTGTGATGGCGATGATCAATCAATCTTCATTGCTCTTTGGTAGTTTGCTGGTGACGCTAAAAATCACCTTATTGGCTTTTGCTTGTGCAGTGGTCATCGGAACTTTAATTGCATTCGTATTTGTGCAAAGTCGTGTACTAGAAGCGTGTTTTATGCCGTATGCGATTTTATTTCAGGTCACGCCGATTGTGGCGATTGCACCTTTGGTGATTATTTGGATTCAAAACACCACTTTAGCATTGGTCGTCTGCGCGATGTTGGTGGCAGTATTTCCAATCTTAACCAATACCACTTTAGGTTTGCGTAGTGTGAATAAAGGTTTACTCAATCTTTTTCAGATCAATAAAGCCAGTCGCTGGCAAATTCTCATGCGTTTACGTGTACCAAATGCCTTACCTTATTTCTTTGGTGGATTGCGGATTTCATGTGGTTTAGCGCTGATTGGTGCAGTCGTGTCTGAGTTTGTTGCAGGTGCAGGTGGAACGAGTGCGGGGTTAGCTTATCAGATTTTACAGGCAGGATTTCAACTTGATTTACCGCTCATGTTTGCAGCACTCTTTTTAATTACCTGCACAGGTTTGGGACTGTTTGTATTGATGTCTTTGTTAAGCCGCATCTTTTTAAGTAAATGGCATGAGAGTGAACAAGCATGAGCCAAGATTCTTTGAGTAAGCGTTATTTAATTAAAAATGCCCATGCCATTTTGACTGGTTTATCGAACGATACCGCACGTTCGTCAGCGACAGCGATTCGGATACAAGATGGAAAAATTACCGAGCTAGGGGCACTGACACAACACGCAAATGAACAGGTGATTGATGCCAAAGACTGCGTCATTTATCCAGCATGGGTGAATACACATCATCATTTGTTCCAATCTTTGTTGAAAGGCGAGCCACAAGGTTTAAATCAGAACTTAACTTCATGGCTTGCCAGTACGCCATATCGGTTTCGTGGCGCTTTCGATGAAGCCACATTTCGGGTCGCTGTACGAATTGGTTTGATTGAACTATTACGTTCTGGTTGTGGCACGGTTGCAGATCATCATTATCTATACTGGCCGAAGATGCCTTTTGATGGCGCAGCCATTTTATTTGATGAAGCGGAAAAGCTAGGCATGCGTTTTGTGTTGTGTCGTGGTGGTGCGACCCTAACGCGTGGGTTGGAAAGTGAGCTGCCACAAGCTTTGCGACCTGAAAAATTTGATGACTATATGGCAGATATTGAACGTCTGGTCACTCAATATCATCAACCTAGTGGAACTGCATTCCGAAAAATTGTTATGGCGCCAACATCAACTTTACATTCGACGACACCACAACAACTTAGGGAAAGTGCTCGCATCGCTCGGCAACTCGGCATTCGGATGCACAGTCATTTATCAGAAACAGTCGATTATTTGGATGCTGCCCAAGCTAAATTTAATATGACTCCAGTGCAATATTGTGCTGAACATGATTGGATTGGCAATGATGTTTGGTTTGCGCATCTTGTGAAATTATTACCAGAAGAAATCCAGTTATTAGGTCAAACCCAAACAGGCATTGCGCATTGTCCACAAAGTAATGCACGTTTGGGCAGTGGGATTGCCGATCTGGTCAGTTTAGAAAATGCAGGCATGACGATTTCGATTGGGGTTGATGGTGCAGGTTCTAATGAAGCCGCCGACATGCTGTCAGAAACCCATGCTGCATGGTTATTGCAACGTGCTAGAAAAGGGATGTTGGCAAAACCACAGTATGACGGTGGACTGTTTGAGGGCGGTGCAGATGCTGCCAGTATTGAAGACATTATTCGTTGGGGCACTGCTGGTGGAGCCAATATCTTAGGTTTAGATCAAGTTGGAAGCATTGCAGTTGGCCAACAAGCCGATTTGGTTGTGTATGAGTTAGATGATCCACGCTATTTTGGATTACATGATATGGCGATTGGTCCTGTGGCAAGCGGTGGGCGAGCGCGTATTAAAGCGATGTTTGTTGCAGGGAAAATGGTGATTGAAAATGATCAAATTCCAGATCTAGATATGATGGAATTGGCTTGGCAAGCGAAGCAATCCGTAAAAGTGTTGCAACAGCGGAGTATGGAAATGGCTAAAATAGCCTAAGCTGTTCCAAAACGTTGCTAGGCTATGATTTACTCTAGAACTTAAGATTTTTGAATTTATATTGATGATTACTATCGTGGGGCGGCATGGATGCCGCCTGTTGGACTGCGGTAGCAGGGAAGTACCGTCAGTCTAACAAAGGATTTTTGATTACTTTTGATCCTTCAAAAGTAAGAAATTGCCAATTCAAAAGCAATCTGTTTATACATAACTTATCTGGCAGTGCTAAAAAACTGTAAAGAAAATAGATTTATCCCTGATAAGGATGATGTCTATACCAATGCTCCGCAATTTGCTGACGAGTACAGACCCAAACTCGATCATGATTCTGAACATAATCCAAAAAGCGTTGTAATGCTTTAAAGCGAGCAGGACGACCTAAAATTCGACAATGCATCCCGATTGAAAGCATTTTCGGTGATGTCGCACCTTCAGCATACAACACATCAAATGCATCTTTTAAATACTCAAAAAAGTCCTCACTGCGGTTAAAACCAGTCGGAGAGGAGAACTTCATGTCATTGGTATCAAGCGTATACGGAATAATTAAATGCGGACGAGTTTCGCCATTTTCGTTGGTTAGCGTGGTCCAAAAGGGCAGATCATCACCATAGTAATCACTGTCATATTGAATCTGATCATAGTTAGCCAACAGTTGACGCGTATTTGGACTATCACGACCTGTATACCAACCTGTAGGGTATTCTCCGAATAAATCTTTTAAAATCTGCATGGCTTCAGCCATGTGTGCTTTCTCGGTTTCAACATCAACATTTTGATAATGAATCCAACGTAAACCATGCGAAACCACATCATAATGATGCTGTTTAATTGCCTCAACGACCAATGGATTTCGTTGTAATGCCATCGCTACCGCAAAAATGCTCATTGGCAAATTACGTTTGGCAAACTCTTGCTGAATACGCCAAAAACCGACTCGTGAGCCATATTCATAAATCGAATCCATCGACAAATGCCGAGCGGGATAACTTTCTGCACCGCTAATTTCAGATAGAAATTGTTCTGAACCCTCATCGCCATGCAGGATATGTTTTTCACCACCTTCTTCATAATTCAATACAAACTGAACGGCAATTTTGGCTTGATTTGGCCATTGGGCATGCGGAGGTTGATTGGCATAACCCAGCATATCTCGAGGATAGTCTGTTGCGAAATGGTCAGCTTGATCTGAGACGGTCATGGGATTGCCTGAATCTTTAAAATGTGAAACTTCACATCAAATTACTTGATGTAATGATTCAGTGTCAAATAATTAATACATTTAAATCAATGGTTTGTTGTCTTATTTTGGTGCGTACTTAAGCTTGTTTGAACGAGTTTTTTATATCATGCGCAATTTTAGTGCCTCCATTTCCTCAACGATTTGATTCATCATGATTTGTGCAATACGGGAAAGTTGCCGTTTTGGTGCAACACATAAGGCGAGGGTAATGGGATGTAACCCATTTTCATGGATTGCTCTAAACTCGAACTCATCCGTTTCAATAAAAGGATAGGCATCCAAATAACTCATGATGCCAATGCCTAAATTCTGTCTCAGCAAGGAAATCATCATACGAATGTCGTTACATTCGATTTTATGTGGTGGATTAAAATCATGTTTCTTGTATAAGGCGGTGACGTGATCGTGAATAATTAAAGGTGCAGCAGGGATGATATGGTTGAATTCCAGTGTATCCGAGAAATAGATTTTTTGCTTATTTGCTAAGGGATGTTGTTTGGGAATCACAAAACCGAGCGGTACTTCAATAAAGGAACTGATTTGCAATTGATGCTGATGCTTAGGATTGAGAATCAAGCCAAAATCCAGCTCAGCATTGATCACCATCTCTGCCACACTTTCACTCTCTAGCACCCGAATATTAAAATTAATCCAAGGATATTGTTGATGTATGGATTGGATCACCTGAGTAACAAAACCTTCACTGAGCGCTGAAATTATTCCAAAATCGATCGAACCACGCTGTAAACCTTGAATCTCATTCAAGCGCTTTTGTGTCATTTGAAATTCTTTTTGCCAACTGCGTAAATCGGCATACAACAATTCACCAGCCAAAGTCAGTTTTAGTCCATTTGGCAGACGCTCAAATAAGGCAACGCCGAGTTCTTCTTCAGCCAAAGCAATCTGACGATGCACTGCTGAGACGGAAATATAAAGTTGATCTGCTGCTTTTCGTAAACTGCCTGTTTTGGCGACAGCAATAAAATATTCAGCAAAACGAGAAAAAGGTAATGCCATTGCAAACATGCTTAATAAAATGAGTATTTATGCAAAAGCAATTTTAGTGCCCAAGTGTTCTAATTTTTAGAATGATTGATCAAATTCATTCTAATAGACGAGGTTGTTGTTCTGCTCCAAACTGCATTTAAGCCATACAGATCCTCGGTCTATAGCAGAAAAATGAGAGCAAACAATGAATGCAATCCCTTTAATTAATGTGCCGAATAAACCTTGTCATAGCCAGTTTGATGATCGAGATTGGGAAATACTGGCACAACATTGGTATCCCGTTGCACGAGTTGAAGATGTAACTACAAAGCCTCAGCAAGTCACTTTACTTGATTTGAATATGGCGATTTATAAAACTGAAAAGGGAAATATTCATTTGGTACGTGATATTTGTCCGCATCGCGGTGTACCGCTAAGTAAGGGTTGGGTTGAAGGTGAAACGATTATTTGTCCTTATCATGGTTTGCATTTCAATGAAGAGGGCAAATGCACCAAAATTCCTGCGCAACCCGATTTGACTAAAATTTCTGATCGTTTTTCCTTAACCAAGTTTCCTGTAGTTTTAAAATATGGTTTGGTATGGACCAGTATTTTAGGACGAGATGAGAGCTTGGCAAATTTCCCTGTTTTGGATACATGGGATGCAGAACAGCACCAAGCGATCTTGCCGCCGTATGTGGATATTGCAGGTTCAAGCGGTCGTCAATTGGAAGGGTTCATTGATGTGGCTCATTTTGCTTGGGTGCATCACAACGCATTTGCAGATAGAGAAAATCCTGTTGTTCCGAAATATTCAACGGAACGAACCGCTTATGGACTACATACTGAGTATGTCAGCAATGTCAGTAATTATCCGCATGGCATGCAGCATCTAGCGCCAGATGATTTTCTATGGGAGCGTATTTTTGATGTCTATCCACCTTTTTCAGCAGTACTCACCATCCATTTTCCAAATGCTGGCGTGTTGAAAATCCTCAATGCCTGTTGTCCTGTATCACATAACAAAACCCGTTTGTTTGTGCCATTAACGCGAAACTTTGATACGACGGGTGATTTACAAGGTGTTTATGATTTTAATGCGCAGATTTTTGCCGAAGATCAGGAGATGGTGGAGTCTCAGAAACCTGAAGAGTTGCCCATAGATATTACAATGGAAGCACATTTCGAGGCTGATCGCTCTTCGACCATGTACCGTCGTATTTTGGCTGAGTGGGGCTTGAGTAAACGGTATACGGTTTAAGAGAAAACGCATTTCAATGAAAAATTTGAAAATTATTTTAGGTAAATATTGGCTTTAATGGGACTTAGAATGTGTTATTAAGCAGATATTTGAATCACGGCTATTCGTAATGTTGTAAAATTTACGAGGTATTGATCATATATAACGAATAAGGAAATTTTAGATGGAAGATGTGGTACCTAGTAAAAATAAATTAAATTTCAAACTTTATATGATGTGCGGTTGGCCGTTTTTTCTAGTCTTTATTGGTGGAGCAATAGGCGGGGGCTTGGCTGGAATAGCTTATGTAATTAACCTAAATATATACAAATCTAATTTGTCTAACATGGGGAAAATAATTTTGAATATATTAGTGGGATGCTTAGCTATTGTTTTATGGGTTGTTATAAGAGGTTATATTCATTCGAAATTTCTTTAAATCTAATTTAAGAAATATATAATTTCCCCGAAATACTAAATTTAAAACAAGTAGTTAGGTAATTATTTCTAATCCAATACAAGCATTGTTCTATTAATTAAATTATAGACAAGTTGGTTGTATGGTCTTGTATATACAAATCGACGTTAATACATATACAATAGTTCAAAGTATATTGTATGAGCTTTAGCCAATGTCAAGAACGTCCAAGCAACAAGATTTGGATTTATCACTCGCAGAAGATAGTCCAGTCCCTTTGTATTTGCGTGTGAAACAAATGATTTCACAAAAAATCTATGAAGGCACATGGACGGTAAATAAAAAAATTCCTTCAGAAAGTGAATTGGTGAATTTACTTGGTTGTAGCCGTATGACCATCAACCGAGCTTTACGAGAGCTGACCAGTGAAGGTTTATTGGTGCGTATACAAGGAGTTGGTTCTTTTGTAGCAGAAGGGCAAGGTCGCACCGCGCTTTTTCATGTCAATAATATTGCAGAAGAAATTCTTGCTCGAAATCATAAACATCGTGCCGAAGTATTGGTATTAGAACAGATTCAGGCAAATGTTGAACAAAGTGCACTCATGCAAATGCGGGAAGGACAAAAGCTTTTTCATTCGATTATCGTACATTATGAAAATGATGTGCCTGTACAAATTGAAGACCGTTTGGTTGACCCTAGCCTCATTCCAGATTATTTAGCGCAAGACTTTAGCAGCATTACACCAAACGCTTATTTGATGTCAAAAGCACCCGTAACCGAAGGTGAGCATGTAGTAACGGCGGTACTTGGTTCTGCGCAAGAATGTAAATGGTTGAAGATCAATAAGACCGAGCCTTGCTTATTGATTCGCCGTCGAACTTGGTCAAATAAACAACTGATTTCTAGCGCACGGTTGATTTATCCGGGTAGTCGTTATTATCTGGAAGGTAAATTTA
Source organism: Acinetobacter sp. 3657 (assembly GCF_031456775.1). Taxonomy (NCBI): domain Bacteria; kingdom Pseudomonadati; phylum Pseudomonadota; class Gammaproteobacteria; order Moraxellales; family Moraxellaceae; genus Acinetobacter; species Acinetobacter sp. 3657. The sequence continues at coordinate 226,239 of NZ_JAVDVH010000001.1, forward strand.
CGCAATGATTGAGCAGTTAACGACAGCACATTATAAAAAAATGCGATGGAAAAATGGCGCTGGTTACACTGTTGAACTTGCACGTAGCGAGGGCGAGAGTTTGGATGCTTTTTAAGAAAGCTTGTCTAATCGAACTGAAAAATGTCTAATTTGTTCTCTTTTTATTAAACCCATACAAATTGTAGTTGTATGGGTTTTTTGTTGTCTTAATAAAAATAAATCAAGTAATTTCATTGTGTTGTAAATTATTTTTAGAGATGGAACGAAAAGCATCTTTTCAAGATAAAAGATTTGTGTAGTATATAGATGTATATACAAGTTAAGACATTGCTATACAGTAAAAGCAGTTTAACTTGCAGACCATATTCGATTGAAAGGAGTCTTATTGTGACGACGACAACAAAATTTCGTGATGTAGAAATTCGCGCACCTCGTGGCACAACGCTCAATGCCAAGAGCTGGTTGACCGAAGCACCATTACGTATGTTGATGAATAATCTTGATCCTGATGTGGCAGAAAATCCGAAAGAGCTCGTTGTTTACGGTGGGATTGGTCGTGCTGCTCGAAATTGGGAATGCTATGACAAGATTGTTGAAACACTAAAAAACTTAGAGCTTGATGAGACCTTATTGGTTCAATCAGGCAAACCTGTTGGCGTATTCAAAACCCATAAAGATGCACCACGTGTGCTTATTGCAAATTCAAATCTTGTTCCACATTGGGCGAATTGGGAACACTTTAATGAGTTAGATGCAAAAGGCTTGGCAATGTACGGTCAAATGACTGCTGGTTCTTGGATCTATATCGGTAGTCAGGGCATTGTACAAGGCACATACGAGACTTTTGTTGAAGCAGGTCGCCAGCACTATAATGGTGATTTAAAAGGTCGTTGGGTACTCACTGCTGGTTTAGGTGGTATGGGTGGTGCGCAACCATTAGCGGCAACACTTGCTAGCGCTTGTTCTTTAAATATCGAATGCCAACAAGCCAGTATTGATTTCCGTTTACGTACACGCTATGTCGATGAGCAAGCAACAGACTTAGATGATGCGCTCGCGCGTATTGATAAATACACCAAAGAAGGTAAAGCGGTTTCGATTGCACTACATGGCAATGCTGCTGAGATTTTACCTGAGTTGGTTCGTCGTGGTGTACAGCCAGATATGGTCACAGACCAAACCAGCGCACATGATCCATTGAATGGGTATTTACCACTGGGCTGGACGTGGGAAGAATATCGTCAACGTGCCAAAACTGAACCTGAAGTTGTGGTGAAAGCGGCAAAGCAATCGATGGCGAAGCATGTTCAAGCGATGCTAGATTTCCAAAAAATGGGTGTTCCAACATTTGACTATGGCAATAACATTCGTCAAATGGCGCAAGAAGAAGGCATCGCAAATGCTTTTGATTTCCCAGGTTTTGTTCCAGCATACATTCGTCCATTGTTCTGCCGTGGCGTTGGTCCATTCCGTTGGGTTGCACTTTCAGGTGATCCAGAAGATATTTATAAAACAGATGCTAAAGTCAAAGAATTAATTCCAGATGACGAGCATTTACATCGCTGGTTAGACATGGCTCGTGAGCGTATTAGTTTCCAAGGCTTACCAGCACGTATCTGCTGGGTAGGTTTAGGTTTACGTGCAAAACTCGGTTTGGCATTTAATGAAATGGTGCGTAGTGGTGAACTTTCAGCGCCAATCGTGATTGGTCGTGACCATTTAGATTCTGGTTCAGTATCAAGTCCTAACCGTGAAACTGAAGCGATGCAGGATGGTTCAGATGCAGTTTCAGATTGGCCGTTACTCAATGCATTACTAAATACCGCAGGTGGCGCAACGTGGGTGTCATTGCATCACGGTGGTGGTGTTGGCATGGGCTTCTCGCAACACTCAGGTGTTGTGATCGTCTGTGATGGTACAGATGAAGCAGCAGCGCGTATTGCACGTGTACTGACCAATGACCCTGCAACAGGGGTGATGCGTCATGCAGATGCTGGCTATGACATCGCGATTGATTGTGCCAAAGAGCAAGGTTTGAACTTGCCGATGATCACTCAATAAAAAACATCACAACAACGATTACGGCGTTTTTTGCAATTGTGTAACAAGCGCCGTAAGAAAATAATATAGTGCAAAACAGGACGCCAAAATGGAACTCTTAATTCAACCCGGCAAACTTACGTTAGCAGATCTGCGTCACGCATACTTAAATCCAATCAAAGTCAAACTTGATGACAGTGCCGCTGCTGCGATTAATGCCAGCGTTGCTTGCGTTGAGCAAATCGTCAATGAAGGGCGTACGGCTTACGGTATTAATACCGGTTTTGGTTTATTGGCTTCGACTAAGATCGCACCTGAAGATCTAGAAAAGCTACAACGTTCTTTAGTGCTTTCTCACGCTGCTGGTGTGGGTGAGCCGCTTGATGATGCCATGGTTCGCCTAATCATGTTGCTAAAGGTCAATAGCTTGGCGCGTGGTTTTTCGGGTATTCGCCGTAAAGTCATTGATGCGATTATGGCACTGATCAATGCTGAGGTTTATCCACATATTCCATTAAAGGGTTCAGTGGGTGCTTCGGGTGATTTGGCGCCACTTGCACATATGTCTTTAATTTTACTCGGTGAAAGTAAAGCACGTTATAAAGGTGAATGGTTACCTGCTGTCGACGCACTCAAAATCGCGGGCTTAGAACCGATTTCTTTAGCAGCAAAAGAAGGTTTGGCGCTGTTAAATGGTACACAAGTTTCAACCGCATACGCATTGCGTGGTTTATTTGAAGCAGAAGATTTGTTTGCTGCTGCAACGGTTTGTGGTGGTTTAAGTGTTGAGGCCATGCTTGGTTCGCGTGCGCCTTTCGATGCACGTATCCATGAAGTACGTGGTCAACGTGGTCAAATTGATGTTGCTGTTGCATATCGTGACTTATTGACAGATTCAAGTGAGATTGCACATTCGCATGAAGATTGTAGCAAGGTTCAAGATCCGTATTCACTCCGCTGTCAGCCACAGGTCATGGGTGCTTGTTTAACTCAAATCCGTCAAGCAGCCGAAGTATTGGCGATTGAGTCAAATGCAGTTTCGGATAACCCATTGGTTTTCGCTGCTGAAGGTGATGTGATTTCAGGCGGTAACTTCCATGCTGAACCTGTTGCAATGGCGGCTGACAATTTGGCATTGGCGATTGCGGAAATTGGCGCACTGTCAGAGCGCCGTATTTCTATGATGATGGATCGTCACATGTCACAACTTCCACCATTCTTGGTGGCCAATGGTGGTGTCAACTCAGGCTTTATGATTGCACAAGTTACGGCTGCTGCTTTGGCGAGTGATAACAAAGCTTTGGCACATCCTGCCAGTGTCGATAGTTTGCCAACTTCAGCAAACCAAGAAGACCATGTTTCTATGGCACCGAATGCAGGTAAACGTTTGTGGTATATGGCAGACAACGTACGTGGCATTTTGGCTGTTGAATGGTTAGGTGCATGTCAAGGCCTCGATTTCCGTGAAGGCTTGAAAAGCTCTCCAAAACTTGAGCTCGCGCGTAAAATCTTGCGTGATCAAGTGCCTTATTACAGTGAAGATCGCTTTTTTGCACCTGATATCGAACAAGCAAGTGAATTGCTTGCGAGTGGATGTTTGAACGAGTTAATTATTCCAAATCTCTTACCGAGTTTAGTTAAAGGCTGATAATGAAGAAAATGGTCACATGGAGTAACCACAGTCTGCCGCAGAATATCGGAATGGAACGCTAAAAACAAAATAGCCTAAGCATCTGATGCTTGGGCTTTTTGAGGATGTATGCATGAAAAAGCTTTGGAAAAACTGTCATATTGCCACCATGCAAGATGGACAATATTCCAGTATTGAAAATGCTGCCATGGTGACGCTTGGGCAGCACATTCATTGGATCGGTGCAGAAAAAGATGCGCCTGCTGATGATTATGTGGAATCTATTGATCTCAAAGGCGCGTGGGTGACACCTGGTATGATTGATTGTCATACCCATAGTGTTTTTGGGGGCAACCGTAGTGTCGAATTTGAACAACGTTTGCAAGGTGTCAGTTATGCAGAGATCGCTGCAAGTGGCGGTGGGATCGCAAGCACAGTGCGTGCAACACGTGAAGCAACTGAAGAACAGTTACTTGCATCAGCACTCAAACGTATTCGTTGTATGCAGAAAGAAGGTGTGACCACCATTGAAATCAAGTCTGGTTATGGCTTGGATTATGAAAATGAACGGAAAATGCTGCGTGTGATTCGTCAGATCGCGCAAACTTTACCCATGACCGTGAAAAGCACCTGCTTAGCGGCACATGCTTTGCCACCTGAATATAAAGATCAAAGCGATGCGTATATTGAGCATATCTGTACTGACATGCTGCCAAAATTACATCAAGAAGGTCTTGTCGATGCGGTGGATGCTTTTTGTGAGTATCTAGCATTTTCACCTGAGCAAGTCGAACGTGTGTTTAAAACGGCACAAGCTTTGAATTTGCCGATTAAATTACATGCAGAGCAATTGTCATCATTGGGTGGATCAAGTTTAGCGGCACGTTACCATGCATTATCAGCAGATCATTTGGAATTTATGACTGAAGATGATGTTAAGGCAATGGCAGAAGCGGGAACTGTCGCTGTGCTATTACCGGGTGCATTTTATTTCCTGAGAGAAACGCAGCTTCCGCCACTCGAAAGTTTACATAAGCATGGTGTTCGGATTGCATTGTCGAGTGATTTAAACCCGGGTACTTCACCAGCATTGTCTTTGCGTTTGATGCTGAATATGGGCAGCACCTTATTTCGTTTAACCCCAGAACAAGCGCTGGCAGGTGTGACCATTCATGCAGCCCATGCACTTGGTTTACAGGATACACATGGCAGTTTAGAACAAGGCAAAGTTGCCGACTTTATTGCGTGGGATATTGAACATCCATCTGAAATTGTGTACTGGCTCGGTGGTGATTTACCGAAACGGATTGTTCAACATGGCAATGAAATTGTTTTTTAGTATCAAAATTAATTTTAAAGAGTGACATTGATTATGAATCATTCATTTACGTGGCAAGGACGACAAGATGGTGAGGGTGACGGGCATTTACGCATCCATCAAGTGGTCAATACCAGCCAACATGCCGCTTTTGCCTTAATTGGTTTTAGTTCGGATGAGGGGGTGAAGCGTAATAAAGGTCGCTTAGGCGCAGCAGACGCACCCGATATGATTCGTGCTCAATTGGCAAATTTGCCTGTGCATCAGGCTGTTACGATCGCAGATGTTGGTACCGTAGTCTGTGATCAAGGTCAGTTAGAAAAAGCGCAAGCGGAGTTAGCTGAGCAAGTAGAAAGAAGCTTAAAACAGGGGGTGAAGCCGATTGTTTTAGGTGGTGGACATGAGGTTGCTTTTGGAAGCTTCTCTGGATTATTTCAGTATATTCAAAAGCATCAACCAGATAATAAAATTGGCATTATCAACTTTGATGCACATTTTGATTTGCGTGAAGCAGAGCGTGTTAGTTCAGGTACGCCATTTTTAAATGCAGCACAACTATCATCACAACATGATCAAGAATTTCATTATCTATGTATCGGCGTTGCGAAACATTCCAATACGAAAGTGCTGTTTGAAACAGCAGATCGCTTAAATTGCGAATATATATACGATCAACAATTACAACCCTCAAAAATTGATCATTTGATTGCGAAAATTAACGGTTTTATCGAAAAAGTTGACCACTTATACATTACAGTAGATCTGGATGTATTTAGTGCCAGCATTGCTCCAGGTGTGAGCGCACCAGCAGTGAAAGGAATTGATTTATCAATCTTTGATCCGCTGTTCCAAGCCATTAAGGAAACAGGGAAAATCCGTGTTTTTGACGTGGCGGAATGTAATCCACGGTTTGATTTGGATAATCGAACATCCAAATTAGCTGCATATATTATTTTTAATTACATATTCGATTGATGGATCGGCTGCGCAAGTAGTCGCTTCATCAATTTTTAATTTTATGAGGATAGACAATGTCTAATTTATCTTATATCTCTCAAAATAACGGTCCATGGTCAACCTATCTCGAACAAATTGATCGTGTTGCTCCTTATCTAGAGCATTTAGCAGATTATATCGATACACTCAAACGCCCTAAACGCGCTTTGATCGTGGATGTGCCGATTGTGATGGATGATGGTACGATCCAACATTTTGAAGGCTATCGTGTTCAACACAATTTATCGCGTGGACCGGGTAAGGGCGGTATTCGCTATCATCCAGATGTAGATTTGAATGAAGTAATGGCGCTGTCTGCATGGATGACCATTAAAACTGCGGTATTAAATCTACCATTCGGCGGAGCAAAAGGTGGTGTGCGTGTTGATCCACGTAAACTTTCACCACGTGAGTTAGAGCGTTTAACACGTCGTTATACCAGTGAAATCAGTCATATCATTGGGCCACAAAAAGATATTCCAGCACCTGATGTAGGTACCAATGCAAATGTAATGGGTTGGATTATGGATACCTATTCATCTGGTCAAGGTCATACTGTAACAGGTGTTGTGACAGGTAAACCTGTACATTTAGGCGGTTCATTAGGTCGTGTTAAAGCGACTGGTCGTGGTGTGTTTATCACAGGTCAGCAAGTTGCAGACAAGATCAAACTGCCTTTAGAAGGCGCAAAAATTGCAGTTCAAGGTTTTGGTAACGTGGGTAGCGAAGCGGCTTACTTGTTTGTTGAATCGGGATCGAAAATTGTGACGATTCAGGATCATACAGGCACTATTTACAATCCTGAAGGAATTAACTTAGAAGAACTAAAAGTTTATTTTGAGAAAAACCAAGGTGTAGGTGGCTTTGCTGGCGCGCAAGCAATTAGTGATGAAGAGTTCTGGTCTGTTGAGATGGATATTTTGATTCCAGCAGCATTGGAAGGACAAATCACTGTTGAACGTGCTGAAAAAATCACAGCGAAATTGGTTCTCGAAGGTGCAAACGGTCCAACCTATCCTGACGCAGATGACATGTTGATCAAACGTGGGGTCACGATTGTGCCAGACGTGATTTGTAACGCAGGTGGTGTAACCGTAAGTTATTTTGAATGGGTTCAAGATATGGCGAGTTATTTCTGGTCAGAAGATGAAATCAATCAAAGACTAGATAAGTTGATGATCCAAGCGATCAACGATGTATGGCATACCGCAAGTGAAAAAGCATGTAGCCTCAGAACTGCTGCCTTTATTTTGGGTTGTGAACGCATCCTGAAAGCACGTATGGAACGCGGAATTTTCCCAGGTTAATTTTAACTGGGTGAATCAAGACGATCTTAGAGCGAGTGCTTTAAGGTCGTTTTTTATATTTAAATAAACTATATTTCGCTCTGAATCACCGCAATAAATAGTTCAACGGCGTGTTGAATCTGCTCAGTCCAATCAAAAGAACAATTCATACGAATGAATTGTTGATGAGAAGGCAAAACATTAAATAATGGGCTAGGGGCGACACCGACTTGACGTTGAATCAGTTGTTCATACACCTGCATACTACTGACCTTGTCAGGCAATTGAATCCAAAGAAAAAACCCACTTGGATAGTTATAAACTTTGCAGCCTTGGGGTAAATGCTGTTTCAGAAAATGAAAAAATTGCTTTTTATTTTTTTCTAAAGTGCGTCGAAGTGTTCTCAAGTGCTTTTCATAATGATGATGTGAAAGAAACTCAACCAGTGCATTTTGAATCAATGCATTCGCTGAAATGGTACTCATCAGTTGCAAATGTTGGATATGCTCTGAGAATTTGCCTGCATAAACCCAGCCTACACGAAAACCTGAACCCAAGGTTTTTGAAAAAGAAGAGCAGTGTAATACTAAATTTTGCTGATCAAAATACTTCATCGGCAATGGTTTTTGGTGACCATAAAATAGTTCTTCATAGACATCATCTTCAATCAAATGAATTTGATGCTCATGTAAAAGCTTTGCGATTTTATATTTAATCTCTTCGCTTACGGTAAATCCAATTGGGTTATGTGCATTCAGCATGAACCAACACACTTTAATCGGATAATCTCGAATCACTTGCTCAAATGCTTCAAGATCAAAACCATGCTGAGGATGTTCGGGAATGGTAATGACTTTTAAACCCAAACGTTCAGCCGCTTGCCAAGCGCCATAAAAGATGGTTTGTTGCAATAAAATATAATCGCCTGGTTGCGTAATCGCTTGCAGAGAAAGATTAAGTGCATCTAAACCACCTGATGTAATGACGATATCATCGGCCTCAGTTGGAATCCCTTGCATACAATAGCGTTGAGCAATCAGTTTTCTTAACGCTAAGTTTCCCGGTGGTAGGTTTGAGGTTTGATCGTAACTATGCCGATTACGTGCCAGTTGTCCCATAATTTGAATGAGCTTGGGCGGATAGAGCAATTGACTATCTGGAAAGGCTGAACCTAAAGGGCTGACTTGTTTGGACTGAATAGATTTCAGGTATTTAAAAACCAGCGAGTTAATTTCAATTTTAGGATTTAAAGAAACCACAGAATAGGTTTGGGGAATCTGTGGCGGGCTTTGTTCTGCAACAAAATATCCCGATTTTTCCTTTGAATAAATCAGTCCCTGTGCTTCTAGTTCTTGGTAAGCGTTCATCACTGTAATTAAACTAAAACCCGAGATTTGTACTTGCTCGCGTAACGAAGGTAATTTGCTATGCGCTTGCCACGTACCATTCTCGATGAGAAGTTTAAGCTTATGCGCCAACTGTTCTGATTTATACATAAGGTCACGCGTCCAAATTTACTCTGTTTATGAGAATGCAGTATTTAGTGCTTTATTTTATAACAGAATCTAGAGAAATTAATAATCTGTTATATTTTTTTAGTCAAACTCTGTCGCTATTCAAGTATTAATATCTCATCCACAATAACAGTTTGAACGAAGCAACTTGCTTGGTATCCGTTGCAATGATTGCTAGCTCGTTCAAAAAAATGATTTGGACTTAAGGGCGTATGACGATGTTTGTGACGAAGCAATTGAATGCGATGACTCGGATTTTTAAAGAGACAACACCTTCGCAATCGGTGCAAAAACAGCTCGCACTTGATTATGTAAATCTAGAAGCGACCTTGTTACGTGCAAAAGTGCTTAGAGATTTCTCTAAAGAGAAAATAGCGTATATCGCGCAAGCAGAAATTGCGCAAAACGATAATAATCTGGCTTATTTATTTGCACCATTTATTATCGCGAATCTAAATCAAGCTGTGATCTATACCACGCCTGTTGCTTCATCGGTGTTGTCAGTTTTGAATCAATACTATCAGGCCGAAAGAAGTATCAATCTAAAGATTGAAGATGTAATTCAGAGCCTCAAACTCCATCTTGATCTGGTTGATGACATGACAAGCGAAGAAGATTTCCTCTATAGAAGTTTGGTCAAAGCACTCTGTCGAACAGATATATCCCATATTTTCTTGATTACGCATCTAGTTATAGATGATGAACAACGCAACATATTGCAAGCGTATTTCGATATAAAAATTGATGTGATTCATGCAGATGTAGCAAAAAGCATAGTCAATGATGATCTGATTAATACCAGAAAATTATTGTTCAAAAATAAAGATGAATGGCATAAAACGCTTTGTATGTTGTTTTCAGATTTAAATGCAAATCTTGTTTCGCAGATCGGTCAGTTCAACAGAAGCCAAGCCAGCCATCTCATTGAAGATATGTTTTATTCAGAACATATTTTTGAAAAATTATCAGTCTATGCCGAATACATGCAAACCCGTATTCAAAATGGTGCGGGTTATAGAGCACTGACCACGATTTAGTTTTTCAAAATTTGAAATTTATGATTTTAGGAGCAGATGATATGTCTCAGAAGCCACAAAAGTTCCCATATATTACGGTTGGGATAAGTATTTTATTCGGTTGTTTATTTTTAGTTTTCTTCTTTCTTGCCGTGAGTCATCAGCCTGATTATATGCCTTCTCAGCAAAAGCAAAATGCGACCCAAGTCCAGCATTCATCTCAGCAACAACATTAATTGCATGAACTTAACCCATGATTTAGTTTATCTCTCTGACTAGCGATTTGAGCATTCGTTAGTCAGTTTTTTTATCCAAAATAAAAAGAAGGCGTCATTTAATGTTTGAATGTTCACACGAAAATTAAATTTAAACCATCGCTTTTTACAGAATTTTTTATTTTAAGACGATGATTTAATTATTCAAATTTATAAATATCATCTTTAGGTAATCCTTGAAAACAAAAAAGATCTAACCAATTGAGAATAGAAAATCTCCTCTTTCCGTGTTACACCTACTATCGAGTAGATATGAAAAATAGCTCAAATGAGGGCACTTTGATGGATGAGTTAGAACAAACCAAACATAAACAAGAAGATACGGGATATGCTCGAATTGAACCTTATACTCAACCCGCAGGTGGGTGGGGAGCATTATTAAGCGTTGCTCGAAATCTCAAACGTCAAGACATTTTGAAAAAAGGGTCAATCACCTTACTCAACATTAATCAACCAACGGGTTTTGACTGTCCGGGTTGTGCGTGGCCTGAAAAGAAAGATGCACATGCTTTTAACTTTTGTGAGAACGGTGCGAAAGCAGTTGCCTTTGAAGCAACCAGTAAAACCGTAACACCTGAATTTTTTGCTCAACATACTGTCAGTTGGTTGACTGAGCAGAGTGATTTTTATCTTGAGGACTTAGGTCGTTTAACTGACCCAATGCGTTACGATCCAGCATTAGATAAATACGTGCCAATTTCTTGGGATGATGCATTTCAGCTGATCGCGAAACATTTACATGCTTTAGATCATCCTGACCAAGCTGCATTTTATACCTCTGGCCGTACCAGTAATGAAGCTGCCTTTTTGTATCAACTGTTTGTACGAAGCTTTGGAACCAATAATTTTCCAGACTGTTCCAATATGTGCCATGAAACCACCAGCGTTGGTCTAAAAGATGCGATTGGTTTAGGTAAAGGCACAGTCACTTTGGATGACTTCGATCAAGCAGATGCGATTTTTAGTTTTGGACATAATCCAGGAACCAATCACCCCCGCATGTTGGCAACGCTTAGAGAAGTCTCCAAACGTGGAGGCAATATTATTGCGATTAATCCAATCAAAGAGCGTGGTTTAGAGCGGTTCCAAGATCCTCAAGCCCCTTTGGAAATGATGACCAATGGTAGTACGCCGATTAGCCGTTATTATTTTCAGCCTAAAATCGGTGGTGATTACGCTTTATTATTTGGTGTACTTAAACATTTGTCTGAATGGGACAAAAAAGCCATAGCCAAAGGTAAGGCAAGTGTATTTGACCGTAGTTTCATCGAGATGAATACCATTGGTTTTGAGGAAATGCTAGCAGAGATTGATCGCACGGAATGGTCACAAATTCATAAACACACAGGACTTTCACCCGAACATTTAGAATCTATCGCTCAAATGTTCCTTGATGCGAAAAAAGCCATTTTCTGTTGGGGCATGGGGATTACTCAGCATCGTCATGGCACTGCAAATATCCACATGCTCGCCAATTTAATGTTGGCAAGAGGACATATTGGTCGTCCCGGAGCAGGTTTATGTCCAGTACGAGGACATAGTAATGTGCAGGGTGACCGCACCATGGGAATCAATGAAAATCCGAGTGATAAATTACTGGATAGCATTGATCGTGTGTTTGGAATTCAATCGCCACGCAAACATGGTTTTGGGGTAGTCGATACCATTAAGGCAATGTACGAAAACAAGGTAAAAGTCTTCATTGGCTTAGGCGGCAATTTTGCCGTCGCAACACCAGATACACCGTATACGCAGGAAGCGTTAAAGCGTTGCAATTTAACCGTTCATATTGCCACTAAAATGAATCGAAGCCATTTGGTCTGTGGTAAAGATGCATTGATTCTACCGTGTTTAGGTCGCACTGAAGTTGACATGCAAACACATGGTGCACAAGCAATTTCCGTTGAAGACTCAATGAGTAATGTCCACCTTTCGGCAGGGCGAAATCCCCCAATCTCGGAGAATATTTTATCTGAACCCGATATTGTGGCGCGAATGGCGGAAGCAACTTTGCTTGATAGTCAAGTCAAATGGAAATGGTATATCGAGAACTATGATCGCATTCGTGATTCGATTGCAGATGTATTTGATGAGTTTCATGATTTCAATCAACGGGTCTATCAACCGAGTGGTTTTCATTTGGAGCATCCAGCCAATCAACATGTCTGGAATACACCAAGTGGTAAGGCGCAGTTCTTGATTACGCCGTTGACGGAAGTGTATGAAGACAAAGAAAATCAATACGCTGCTGCTTATAGTGAACAACAGGTTTATACCTTGATGACCACACGCTCACATGATCAGTACAACACGACTTTATATGGTTTAGATGATCGCTATCGTGGTGTGTATGGGCAGCGACGTGTCCTGTTTATGAACCAAACAGATATTGATGAGGCTGGTTTTGAAGCAGATCAATGGGTCGATATTGAGAGTGTATTCTCCGATGGCGTGAAGCGGATTGTGCAGAGTTTCCGTATCGTGCCCTATAACATTCCAAAAGGAAGTTTGGCTGCATACTATCCTGAAACCAACCCTCTGGTCGCTTTAGGTAGTCATGATAAATATGCCAAGATTCCTGCATCCAAAAGTGTTCCCGTTATTTTACATGCAGGACAGGCTCCTGAACATTTCAATTTGGCAGTTGAAGTCGATCCAGAACATGCCAATGAAAGGGTCAGCGGTGCATAACTTTTAGATCTATCAAGAAATTTTAATCAAGCGATGTGGAATAGAGAGTACATAGAGTGGAAGCGCAAAAGTTAGGCTATGAGACGATGCAAGTGCATCGTTTTCATCGAGATGTTTCCGAAGACCAACTGGATTATATTGTTCAAGAATATCCTGTGGCACTCATCTACAACGGAATTTCTCATGCGGTGATGATGGCAACGCCTTCAGATATTGAGGTGTTTGCCAAAGGTTTTAGTTTGTCCGAAGGCATCTTGCAAAGTTTAACGGAATTGTATTCGCTAGAAATTAGCCAAAATGAATTGGGTATCCAAGTTGATATGGAGATTTCAGCTAGAGCCTTTATGGGATTAAAGCAGCAGCGTCGCATGATGGTTGGGCAAACAGGATGTGGTTTGTGTGGCATTGAAAGTCTAAAACAGCTTTATTCGAATCTACCTGTGGTCAGTACACAAGTTTGCACGACATGGTTCAATCAAATTCCATACGCCATTGCTCAACTCAAAACCCGACAAAAAATCAGTGAACTGACGGGTGGTGCACACGCTGCGGCGTGGGTGGTGAATGGACACATCGTGGCTTTATTTGAAGATGTTGGTCGTCACAATGCTTTAGACAAATTATTGGGTTATTTAGCCGAGCAAAACTTAAATGTCGCTGAAGGTTTTGTGGTCATGACCAGCCGTGCCAGCTATGAATTAATCCGTAAATGTGCTCAATACAATATTGCTTTATTAGCGACGATTTCAGCACCGACCAGTATGGCGATTGAGATGGCGAAACAGTCAAATTTAACGTTGGCTAGTTTCTGTCGTGGTGATAGTTTCGTTTTATATAAATAGTAAAAATTTGTGAGGAGCTTGATACCTAAGGCATTGATTTGTGTAGGATAGGGGTTTGCGTTCTACTATTCCTAAAAATTATGAATATACCTTTAAGACCACAGCCTGTTATTAACAATCTTGCTGGCGAAAATGCATTATTTATTGTTCTAGGCATCAATAGTAATCCTGATCATTCAGGAATTATTGACTTCCTCGCCAATTTTTCAGCTTTAGTCCGAAGTATGGCGAATCGCTTTCCAAATAGTCAATTTAGTGCCTCAGTGGGGATTGGCTCTCATGCGTGGGATCTGCTATTTCCAGATTTGAATAAACCTAAAGAACTGCAACCATTTCAAGAAATCAAAGGTTCAAAGCACACAGCAGTTACCACCCCAGGCGATTTATTTTTCCATATTCGTGCCAATCAAATGGCGATTTGCTATGAACTGGCTTCAATTATTCATGATCAACTCAAAGAGAGCAGCTATCCAATCAGTGAAACCAAAGGGTTTAGATACTTTGATGGTCGTGCAATTTTAGGATTCGTGGATGGTACAGAAAATCCCGAACATGAAATCGCTAAAGAGATTGCTTATGTTGGTCAAGAAGATGTTGAGTTTCTTGGTGGCAGCTATGTCTTTATCCAAAAGTATTTACATAACATGGAGATGTGGAAAGGACTAAGTACCGAAGAACAAGAGAAAGTAATTGGTCGAAAGAAATATGATGATGTCGAATTAGGCGATGATGTTAAACCGCAAAATGCACATAATGTCGTGAGTAAAGCACATGATGCTGATGGCAATGAGTTAAAAATTCTCAGAGCAAATATGCCATTTTCCAATCCATCTGAAGGAGAGTCGGGTACTTTCTTCATCGGATACTCTCGTTCCTTCAATATCACTAAGACCATGTTAGAGAATATGTTCCTTGGCAAAGAAAATGGTCACGTAGATCGTTTACTTGATTTCAGTACAGCTGTTTCAGGTAGTTTATTCTTTGTACCTACTTTCGATTTCTTGGAAGATTTGGCTGAATAAGACGGTAGGGAAATTCACCGTTGTTAAGCCAACGGTGAATTTAATCAACAAAAGTGTTATTTCATAAATCGCGCTTGTAATGCGGTTGCAGTCGCAAAAAGCTTTTGATAACCCTGAGGAAATAAACGCTGAATGGCATCAACCGCTTTCGCATCTGCACCGATCAGTAAACGGCGACGATTTTTTTGTACCGCATTTAAAATTAAATTTGCAGCTTCATCGGCTGGTGTACGCAGTAATTTATCAAAAGCGTCCTGACTTTTGACAGGATCCATACCTAAGCTGGTGACACTGTTATTCATACGTGCAGCTTTGGCAATATTGGTACGAATACCACCTGGGTGGATACAGGTCGCACTCACGCCTGAGTTTTCGATATCCAGTTCTTGACGGAGTGACTCAGTGAAACCACGCACTGCAAATTTACTGGCATTGTAAGCACTTTGGGTGGGTTGTGCAGTCAATCCAAACATACTGGAAATATTGATGATATGCCCATCACCACTTTGTTTTAGATAAGGTAAAAACTCTTTGGTACCATAAACCACACCCCAAAAATTAATTCCAATCAACCATTCAAGGTCTTCATAACTTACACCTTCGGCGGTACTGCCAAGTGCAACACCTGCGTTGTTGAAAATTAGATTCACTTTGCCATGTTGCTCTACCACAGTTTTTGCCCAAGCTGCGATTTCATCTCGCGTTGCCACATCTACTTTATGTGTCGTGACTTTGACTGGAAATGCTTGTAGCAGTGCCACTGTATTCGCCAAGCCTGTTTCACTAACATCCGAGAGTGCAAGGTTACATCCTTGTTTAGCCAAAGCAATCGCCAATGCTTGACCAATACCTGATCCTGCACCCGTGATCGCTGCGACTTTATCTTTAAATGTTTTCATTTCATCTATCCTTTGTTTTTATGATCGTGCCTTAATTGGAAACCACTGGGACTTGAACATAATGTTCGAGATCAAAGCGGCGGGTTCGTTGACGATATTCAAAAGTGAAACCGGGCCAATTATTGGTGTTTTTTCCTGTCGCGGTTTGATACCAACTGGTACAACCTTGTGACCACATGGTGCTTTTCATTCTTTCTTGAATTTCTTGGTTAAAGTTTTGTTGTCTATCGGCTTTTAAATCTGTAAATAACAAGTTCTTTTGAATATGGGTTTGAATTGCATCAATAATATAATTCACCTGACTTTCAATCATATACACAATTGAATTGTGTCCAAGGTTGGTATTGGGTCCATACAACATAAAGAAATTGGGGAAGCCACTCACCGTTAAGCCTAAATATGCTTCGGCACCGTCTTGCCATTGTTCTTTTAAGATTGTGCCTTTTAACCCCGTAATCTGCATGGGCGCCATAAAATCAGTTGCTGCAAATCCAGTCCCATAAATAATGGTATCAACTTCACGCAAAGTACCATTTTTATCGACGATCCCTGTTTCAGTAATTTCCTGAATATCAGTGTTGATGACCTCTACATTGGGTCGCGTTAAGCTTTCATACCAATAATTAGAAATCAGAATACGCTTACAACCAATTGGATAATCAGGCATTAACTGATGGCGGAAATGAGGGTCTTTGATTTCCTTACGAATATGGCGTTGAAACATATATTCTACGAGCGGGATTTCGTTGAGGGTAATCGTAAAACCCTTAAGAACACTTTCGTTATAACTGTACTGATACATACGATCAAGGCTTTGCAAGATCGGCAGCTTTTGAAAAGCCTTACGAGCAAGCGTAGAGTAAATGCGGTCTGGCTTGGGAATAACATAAGGTGCTGAACGTTGGTAGACATCTAAATGGGCGACCTGTTTAGCGATCTCAGGCACAAACTGAATAGCGCTAGCACCTGTACCAATCACAGCGACACGTTTATGACTTAAATCATAATCATGTTCCCAACGCGCAGAATGAAATGCTTTGCCTTTGAAATGTTCAATGCCTTTAATTTTTGGATAAGCAGGTCGATTCAGTTGACCGACTGCCGCAATCAGAAATTCTGCTTCAAATTTCTCACCTGTCGTACTTTGAATCTGCCACAGCCCTTGCTTTGCATCAAATTCAGCACTTGCGATCTCAGTCTTAAACTGAACATGAGGGCGAATTTGATATTTCTCAGCACAATGACGTAAATATTGATGAATTTCTTGCGAAGTGCCGTAACGATTTTTCCAGCCCAGTTCTTGTTCAAAAGAAAATGAATACAAGTGCGAAGGCACATCACACGCCGCGCCCGGATATGTGTTATCACGCCAAACGCCGCCCACATCTCCAGCTTTTTCAAATAATCTAAACTGATTGAAACCCGCTTGTTTTAGGCGGATGGCGAGCCCTAATCCACCAAAGCCTGTTCCTATAATGGCGATACGGATATTTTTATTTGAATGGGATGATGGCTTTAACATGGTCTGCTCGCACGATTGGGAAAGAGGGGCAATCGATAAAAGAATATAGAATAGTGGTTAAAGCTATTGATTTAGAGGATGGATGCGGACAAAATATTGTGATTCGAGGACATTTGGAAATGTACATTGACGTACGCATGGGCATTTGATCGAAGTATACATAGTGTTCGACTCATGGCTGATTTTGCAGCTGAGTTAGGTGTCGATTATCAGCTCATATTAAAAGGAACAGGCTTAGATCAACAGCACTTGCTTGATCCAAATATGGCGGTATCAGCACAACAGGAATTACAACTGATCGGAAATTTGGTTGAACAGCTTGGGCATAGACCCATGTTGGGTTTAGAAGTTGGAACACGCTACCATTTCACTACTTTTGGCTCGTTGGGTTTAGCACTAATGAGTACTGCCAATATTCGTGAAGCACTCGATTTTGCCTTGGCATATTTTCCATTAACTTTTGCATTTACCCAGTTTATTGTTTCTGAGCAAGAACAAGGTATTCGCATCGAGTTCACAATCGATGAGGGGATTCCCAAATCACTGTCTCAATTTATTATTGAGCGAGATATTGCCGCTTTAGTGACTGTTCAAAGAGATTTGATACCAGAAAATTTCTGCTTAGCTTTGGCATTTTCTTTTCAGCCTAAGGGCGATCTACAAACCTATATTGATTTATTCGGCATCGTCCCAGAGTTTGGTGAGATCAAGAACTTTATTATTCTCGATGTTGAAAAAGTAAACCAAAAACTGCGTATGGCAAATGAGTTGGCTTTGCAGCATGCAGAACAACAATGCCGTCAAATTTTAGAGAAGCGTCAATCACAAAAAAAATATTCACACCATGTACAACAAGTCTTGATGCATACCAAAGGAGAGATACCTTCAATGGAAATCGTGGCTGATCGGTTGCATTTAAACTCAAGAACCTTGCGCCGTCACTTGGTCAATGAAGGCACAACTTTCATTAAAATTAGAGAAGACGTTCGCAAAATTTTGGCGGATTACTATTTGTCTTTACCGCAAACTTCGGTTGAACAGATTGCTGAATGGCTCGGCTACGCGGAAGCGACCAGCTTTATCCATGCCTATAAGCGCTGGTATGGGAAAACACCGCATGCATCACGCTTGGCAATGTCTATGGACTCTATTAATAATCACTTAAATCAGCCTTCAGCCCTCGCTAATTCTGCTTCGATATAACTAATAATCATGGTACTCAATCCTCTGACCATTTCATCAAAGCTAATTTGTGGGTTTGGTAAAATCAGATGGCGTGCCACGTTAAAAATACTGCTATTAATACTAATATAAGCCGTCACGCTAAGATTATTTACTTTTAAATATCGAGGATGACGGATCATGTATTTCATCAATACATCCATCAATGCATATTCAATCTGACTGATATATCTTTCATATTTGAGTTCAGTTGCATATCTTAAGCAAATTAAGTAGCGATCATCATCCCGCGTTAACAAATCTCGGAAAGTATAAAAAATCATTTCAAACAAAGGTTCTAACTCTTGTTCAATGATGATAGGCGTGAGTTCTTTGACCATATCTAAAACTTCTTTGACGAAAGTTTTTGCCATCGCATCGTAGATTTCTTCTTTGTTTTTAAAATATTCGTACAACGAGCCGACGCTGACACCTGCGATATCTGCAATGTGTCTTGTGGTGGTTCCACTGGTACCATGCATTGCAACAGCGATAAAACCTGCTTCAATAATAGTATCAACAGTCACTTTTGAGCGCGCTTGACGGGGTTTACGTGTTGCCATGGTGGTTTTACTAAAATCCGAACATAGTGTCAGATTAACATGCTGTTGAATATTATAGAAGATATGGGTCTCTAATCCGAACAAATAAAATTACTAAAATTTTAATATTCAGTTTTAACTTGTAATAAAAGGATTGGATAGAGGTTTTTTTCTAGGATTCTATATTGTTGTTTTTCAATTTATTTTTATTAATTGATTGATATTTATTATGAATAGTTGGTTTGTTGATCGTTCTTTCCCTGTTTTATCTCATCAAAAACTGAGCACTTTATTCGTTATTGATAAGCATAAGAAATTGAAAAATTACCCGAATTGAATCCGAACATAAGATCAGTCTACAGTAGACCTATCAAATATTAAGTTCAGAAATATCTTCCCGAATGATTCTTCAATGAGCTATCCACTGTTTAAACGATAGAGATGCTCTAAGAACCATGGTTAATGAGCTTAATGGAGTGTCATATCACGAGCTAACTCCGCTCAATACTGAATGTAGGGTGTTGCTATGATTGCGAACACAGTGAAAAAGACCTTTAGTCTATTTAAGCCAAACCCACTCGCTGAGCAAATTGATTTTGCGAGTAAAGATTCTATCCCAATTCGTCACCTAGCAATCGGATTTGAAGGTGAGAAGGTTGATCTGTCATTTTATATGAACAACCAATTCGCCACGCTTTTTTTTGCTACGCTTTCTGTATTTCTGACTTATGGCGAAGATCTTGTCATTGAAACCGCACGTCATCATCGAGATTTACTTAAAGATCCGATCTTAAAGCAACGTGTCACTTCATTGATTGGTCAGGAAGCGATTCATTCTAAACTACACAATGAATTTAACGATGCGATTGTAGCACTGGGCTACCCAGTCACCTTTTATCGTTTCTTAGGTTCAAACTTTTTTAAATATATCTTCCTTCAATTTCCGCAACCATTAAAACTGTCGATGATGGCAGGTATTGAGCACTTTACTGCGGTACTTGCTGAATACATGATGCAGCATGAGCAAAACTTTTATTTCTCCGAGGATGAGAAAACTCGTGCGCTCTGGATGTGGCATATGTTGGAAGAGTCTGAGCATAAAGATGTTGCTTACGATGTCTATCAAGTTTTGAATGGTAATTATGCTTTGCGTATCAGCGGCTTTGCGCTTGCTTACTTTACGATTTTAGGACTGATTCCATTTTCAGCCTCACTAGTTCCCGTTTTCCGTCGACCGCAAGAGATGTTGACGACTAAGTTTTGGAAAGATGCAAAACGAGGCGTGAAATTAATCTTTAGTCCTAAAGATGGCGTGTTTGGTAGTACACAAGGTCAAATCTTTGATTACTTACGTAAAGACTTTCATCCAAATGATCATGATACATCGAAGTATCTTGAATACTACAAGCAAAAACTACTGTCAGAAGGTGGGGCATTACATCCTTTCTTTGTGAAAGAGTTCACGCCTAAAGTTCAAGCAGCTTAATCATCGGATAGCACGATCTAATCCAATTGTTGAGGTATTGAGACAGTTAAAGTTGCAGAAATAATCTTAGAAACAACGTTGCTGTCTTATTTAGTTTTTACTATTTTTATGGGAATCGAAAATGGTTGCTCAAATCATCAGAAATGTCTTTAATGACAAATTAAGTACCAAATATCAGGGGATTGTTCAGAACTTCGTGAACAAATCGCCAATACCGATTCGTCATTTTGATTTTAAATTCAACCCTACAGAACTTGATGAAAAGTTCTTCTTAAATAAAGAGTTGGCAACGTCTTACTTCCATGCGTTATCTATATTTTTAACCTTTGGCGAAGATGTCGTTATTGAAACTGCACGTTACCATCGTGACTTTATAACAGACCCTATTCTAAAACAAAGATTAACCTCACTGATTGGTCAGGAAGCGATTCACTCCAAAGTACACAATCAGTTTAATGATGAGGTGCTGAAAGAAAATGATTATCCAGTTGAACTGCTTCGTGCGATTGCGGATAAGGTTTTTGAGTATGGCATTTATAAACTTCCACATTCACTACAACTGTCGTTGATGGCAGGTATTGAGCACTATACCGCTGTTCTAGCTGAATTTATGATGCAGCATGAGGACTATATCCTTGGTTCTCAAGACGAAAGACAGCGAGCCATGTGGATGTGGCACATGCTAGAAGAGTCTGAGCATAAAGATATTGCCTATGATGTGTTTTTAGAACTATCAGGTGATTACTGGGTGAGAGTGACTGGCTTTTTATTGGCGAGTTTGACCATCCTTGGCGGAGTTTCTTTGGGTGGTTATCTCATTCCCTTTATTCGTAAACCAAGCAATTTGATCAACCCACGTTATATGAAAGATATGTTGGAAAGCACTGCCTTGTTGTTTGGTAGTGAACGTGGTGTATTTGGTAGTAGCTTCATGCACATTTTGGAATATTTACGTCCAAGTTTTCATCCAAATGATCATGACACCACTGCCTATATGGAATATTACAAACAGCGATTATTAGACCCAGAAACAGGTTTATTGACGCCTTATTTTCTTAAAGAATTTGTACCGCCAGTACGTGCAGCATCTGCATAAATTCGGCGCATAAAAACCTGATTGTTGGATTGTATATATGAAATTCTTTGCTAAAAAAACCAAGCCTAGTCAAAAAGCATTTGCTGTTGTGACGGGCGCGGGTAGTGGGATTGGAAGAAGTTTTGCGCTTGAACTGGCAAAGCGTGGCGGAACTGTAGTCTGTTCAGATATCAATCTGGATGCAGCCAATGAAACGGTTTCACTGATCGAGCAACTGGGTCAAAAAGCCTTTGCTATCCAATGTGATGTCAGTAAGGCTGAACAAGTTACACAATTGGCAGAGCAAGCAGAACAGGTGATGCAGAACCCTGTCACGCTTGTGATTAACAATGCTGGAATTGGATTGGGTGGCAAGTTTGATGAGATGACCACAGAAGATTGGCAATGGTGTATGGATGTCAATTTGTGGGGCGTAATTCATGGTTGCCGTACTTTCGTACCTAAGTTTAAGCAACTTGGACATGGTGCAATTATCAATGTCGCATCCGCTGCTTCTTATACCGCTGCACCTGAAATGGCGGTCTATAACGTCAGTAAGGCGGGTGTTCGTGCGTTATCCGAGACGCTTTCTGCTGAGCTTCGCAAGTTCAACATTAAGGTCAATGTATTATGTCCAACACTGGTTCCGACCAACATTATTAAAAATGGCAAAGTACCGCATAAAGGGATATTGGATTATGCCTTGACCAATTTGGCGTTTACCACCAGTGATAAGGTTGCGAAACTGACGTTAAACCGTTTGGATAAAGATCAGCTTTATACCATTCCTCAGATTGACGCCAAGCTCTTCTGGTTAATGAAACGTACTGCACCGAATTTATATGCAAAATTCTTAGGCAACTCGTACAGATTTATGAAGTAACCCAAGTAAATACCAAAACTTTTGCCAGAATTTGATACACGGAAATGTCATCCGCAACCTGCGTAGTATCAGAAGAGTATAAGGTTTTGTATTTACGAAGGAATTAAATATATGAAACAAGTGAACAGGTTTTGTGGATGAGCAGCGATGTAGCTGCGCAAGATGGTTGCCCTTGCGGAGCTTCGCTCCTCATCCCGAAAGAAAAGTAGGTCGAGCCTGAACAAACCAAAGCGATTAAAGCTTTGGTACAGTGAAAGACGTAGTAGCTAATTACGAAATTTAGATGAGAACTCGGCAAGACGCCGCCGTGAATCTAAACGATGGATAGGAAGTTTTAAATGACAGCTCAAGCAAAAAAATTAAACTCAGCTGAGAAAAAAGCATTACCTGCACATATCTATGACAGCTTTATTGTAGGTGCTGGTATTTCAGGGATTGCCACCGCGATTCGATTGGATCAAGTTGGCTATACCAATTACAAAATTATTGAAAAAGCCAATCGTGTAGGTGGTACATGGCGTGAAAATACGTATCCGGGTTGTGGATGCGATGTGCCGTCAGCACTGTACTCATATTCATTTGCACCAAGTGCAAAATGGAGTCACCTATTCGCACGTCAGCCTGAGATTCTAAGCTATCTAGAAGAAGTCAGCGAAAAATTCAATGTTAGTTCAAAAATTGAATTTGGTACTGAGTTGTTAAATGCCGCTTGGGATAACCAACGTAATTTATGGGTGATTGATACTAACAAAGGTCAATATTTGTCTAGAACTGTGGTTTTTGCCACTGGACCGATTACCGAAGCACAGATTCCAAAATTAGATGGTTTAGAAACATTTAAAGGTGAAATGTTCCATTCAGCTAAATGGAATCATGATTATGATTTGACGGATAAGCGTATCGCTGTGATTGGTACGGGTGCATCTGCAATTCAATTTGTGCCCCAAATTCAGCCTTTGGCAAAACAACTCTATGTTTACCAACGTACTGCGCCGTGGGTCGTACCGAAGCCTGATACTGATTTGGGTGAAGTGAGCAAATCACTGATTGCTAAATATCCACTGATTCAAAAAACATGGCGTAAAGCTGTTGCTCAGTCACTCAATGCGATCAACTTCGGTTTACGTAACCCTGCGGTATTAAAACCTGTAGGTGAACTTGCTAAACTGATTTTAAAATTCCAGATAGAAGACCCTGAATTACGTAAGAATGTAACGCCTAACTTTACCATTGGGTGTAAGCGTTTATTGTTCGCCAACAACTATTACCCAGCTTTACAGCAAGAAAATGTCAAACTGATTCCACATGGTTTAGTGAAAGTAGAAGGCAACACTGTTATTTCTGCAAATGGTGAACGTCAAGAAGTAGATGTGATCATTTGGGGAACAGGCTTTGAAGTTTCGCATCCGCCGATTGGTAAGCGTGTTTCTAATGAAAAAGGTGAGTGCCTACATGACTTATGGAAAAGCAGTTCTCCAGAAGCATATTTGGGTACCAGCATTGAAAACGTACCCAATGCGTTCTTAGTGTTAGGACCAAATGTTCTGGTTTATGATTCGTTTATTGGTTTGGCAGAAGCGCAGCTTGATTATATTGTCGATGGTTTATTAAAAATCAAAGAGCAAAATATTGGTAAATTAAACATTAAGTCTGACGTGATCAAAAAGCATAATGAATTGGTACAAAAGCATCTGAAAACCACTGTGTTCAATGCTGGTGGTTGTAAGAGCTATTATTTAGATGCCAATGGACGTAACTTTGCTGCTTGGCCTTGGTCGTTGAAGAAATTGAAGCAACGTTTAAAGCATATGGATTTAAACGATTATGAGGTAACGCTTCAATCTGAAAAAACCAACTGATTTTAGTTGAGTAGACCTGTTTCATTATTATTTGCACCCGCTTTGGACTTCTTCCATAAGGGAGAAAAAGGGGTTCAAGAAAAAGTTCGAGTGAAATGGCAGTAAATTTTATCTAAGGATGGAATTTGCTGCTTATTTTTTGCAAGATAGAAAATTAATTAGGAATGAAATATGAAAGACGGACAATCGAGTCGAACGGCTGAGGCTGCCGCGGCACTGCGTGCCAATCATTTTCAGAATGCTGAAAATCCAGTGTTTGCTGATCCTTTTGCCTTTGAGTTAACCAGCAAAGGTTGGCAGAAATTACTGACGACAACACCGACAGTGAAAATGATGAATTCTCCTGTGTTCAACCGAACATTGGGATTGCTCACTGGACAAGTCGTTGGACGTTCACGATACGCTGAAGATCAGCTTTATGCGGCGATTGATCGAGGTGTACAACAATATGTGTTGGTTGGTGCGGGTCTAGATTCATTTATTTTGCGTCAAACACAGTATTACCCAGCGTTAAAAATTTTTGAAGTGGATCATCCTGACACACAGACAGCAAAACAAAAAAAACTAAAAGTGTTCGGAGACATCCCGACCAATGTTGAATTTGTGGCAATTGATTTTGAAAAGGAATCAATCGCAGAAGCTTTAGAACGAAGTGGATTTCAACAAGAGCAAGCTGCATTCTTTTCTTGGTTGGGTACAACGCATTACTTAGAGCCACAAACCACGTTAAATACCTTGGCAAGTATAGCGATCATTGCTGCTGAGGGCAGTGAAGTTGTTTTAGATTATTCAATTGATTATCGACAATTGCAGGGAATCGAACGTTTAGGCAGTTTATTTGTATCTCAATTTACAGGGTTTTTAAAAGAGCCACTTAGAGGTCAATTTCAAACAAAGACACTGCACCAAGCCGTTGAGAAAATGGGCTATGACATGGTTGAGGATTTATCAGGAGACGGTTTAAGTGAGCGATATTTTCATAATCGTCCTGATCGAATACGTCATACCATCGCAACACATATGTTACATCTTCGTTTGCAGCAAACATGATGAGCTTGGCATATGAATAAACCCACTCAATCAGACAAATTTCATCTCAAGTTGAGTTTGAAATTTATCAAATTTAGGTGGGTTTCATTTTCTGTGGACAAAGCCTAATCACTGATAAGCTTTGCCGATAACAAATTACTTGTTATTTGGATCCGCTTTTTCACTATCTTCAGTTTGATTGCCTTTTGGGCTTGGTGTGGTATCAGGTTTTGGTTCGGTAGTGGAATCCGCTTGAGAATGTTCTTTCACCTGAGTTTGTTTAGCATTTTCGTCTTTGGTGGTCTTTTCAGAAAAACTTTTGAAACCTGACATTATTATCTTCTTTGGTTGGTTATTGAGCTTTCATGGTACAGATTTGGATTGATTACACTTAGGTAGTTATGAGAGCGATATGTGGAGATATGTGCTCAGTAAGGTGTTTATATCAACATCATATTTCATTAATAAAATCATATATATATTATCTATTGAATCTTATGGTTTAATTGAAATAAGATGAGATGAATGATTAGAGCTGCTGTACACGAAGCACACAAATCTTTCATGGTGTGTAGGTGCAGATAATTTTTTATATGGTCATGTTTATTAACTTTAATTGGAAGTGCGAAGTATAGTTGCAGAATGTAAATCAATTAGAGTACGAAAATTAAAAACATTAAAAAATTATATGTGCTAGGCTTGCGAGATTTCCTTAATAAACTGGCTGCTATGAATTCAGAGCAATACCATGAAGCAAGTAAGTTTCAGTGGTCTTTTCTTTTGCCTAAATATTGGGGAATATGGGTCGCGATACTCATTCTAATGATATTTGCCATTCTTCCTTGGGCTATTCAATGGCGATTAGCAGAAGGTTTGTCTAAACTAGGATGGAAATACCTAAAGTCTAGACGTAAAACCACGATTAGAAATCTCGAACTCTGTTTCCCAGAGAAAAGTGAACTTGAAATACAACAAGATGCTAAACAAGTCTTTCTAAATATGATGTTGGGTGTTTTCGAGGCATTAAACGCTTGGTATTGTCCGCATTGGTTCAAAAAGCGGATACATATCCATGGACTAGAGCATCTTCAGCAAGCACAGGGTAAAGGGGTTTTATTGCTCAGTAGCCATACCACATTGTTGGATGCTGGCGGCTATGTAAGTAGTTGCTTTTTTGATTTTGATGTTGTTTATAGACCACAAAACAATCCTTTATTGGATATGTTGATCCGTAGATGTCGAGCGACGATTTATAAGAATCAAATTTCGAAAGACGATATGAAAGGATTAATTCATAGTTTGAGAAATGGCCATGCAATTTGGTACAGCCCTGATCAAGACTTTGGCTTGAAGCAAGGGGTTATGGCGCCATTCTTCGGTGTACAGGCTGCAACATTAACTGCGCATCGACGATTGATGAAAATTACCAAAGCATCAGCCATTCCTTTATTCTTTTATCGTGAAGGTGATATTCGAGATCCCCAATATCACATTTTATTGGAACCACCGTTAGATCATTTTCCGGGTCTGGATGAGGTGGAAGATGCGACGCGAGTGAATTTGATTATTGAAAATCAGATCAGAACGCAGCCAACCCAATATATGTGGTTTCATCGACGTTTTAAAACCAGATTGGAAGGACAAGAAAAATTATATTAAGTCATGAAACCCGCCTCATTATTTTGGTGGGTTTTTTTAATAAAAAATTAGATAGATTGGGATTAACCGCTATTTTTTTCCATAAATATAACGCAGTCAAAGTGGTATAGATCCAGAATGTAAGTCTTACAAGTTTTCTGTTAGCATTTGAGCAGACAGGTTGTGACAACCTGATTTTTGGAAAACTAAAAAATATAAGGTCATTATGCGTATTGATTTAAATAGCGATTTAGGTGAAAGCTATGGCTCGTGGAGTATGGGTAACGATGAGCAAATTCTTCCTATTGTGAGTAGTGCAAATATTGCATGTGGCTTTCACGCAGGCGACCCGCTCCATATTCTTAAAACATTAAAACAAGCAGCTAAACTTCGTATAAATGTCGGGGCACATGTATCGTATCCTGACTTAGTTGGTTTTGGTCGGCGCAAAATGACCTTATCTTATGACGAACTACTTGCCGATGTACTTTATCAAATTTCAGCTTTACATGGTTTAGCGCATGTTGCAGGAACCAGAGTAAGTTATGTCAAACCGCATGGTGCTTTGTATAACACTATTGCGACAGATTTAAATCAAGCCCAAGCGGTGATTGATGCGATTCTACAATTTGATGCAGACTTAACGTTGGTGGCATTGGCTGGCTCACCATTGATTGATTTTGCTCAAAAGCAAGGTTTGACGGTTGTATCAGAAGCTTTTGCTGACAGAGCTTATCATGACGACGGTAGTTTGGTTTCTCGTTATGAAACTGGGGCTGTTTTACATGATGCGAAGATTGTAGCTCAGCGTGTTCTTGATATGATCCTAAAAGGTGGGGTGGAATCCATTGAAGGAAACTTTACACCTATTCAAGCTGACACAATTTGTTTGCATGGCGATACCACGGGAGCTGTACAACTTGCGACAGTGATCCGCCAAGCGTTAATTGAAAATCAAATTGAAGTACGTGCTTTTTGCATGTAATTGCTTTTATGCATATTAAATAAAAGAGTAAGGGTATGCGATTTTTATCGGTTAATCTGAATTGTTTCTTGATTGAGTTACCCAGTTTAGAAGAAACCATTGCGCTTTATCATCATTTAAAGCTTGCAGCACATCCTTATATCCAAGAACTTATACCTGCTGCACGTACCATATTGGTTTATTTCGATCCTATCTTTATTGATGGGAAAAACCTGATTCAGTGGATTTCATCACAAAAAATAGATCAGTATTCTGAAAATACCAACAAAAAAGAAGTCATCATCAATGTATGTTATGACGGTGCGGATCTTGCACATGTCGCTGAATATTTGGGTATTGGCGTTGATGAGGTTATTTACAAACATACCCATTGCCATTGGCAAGTTGCTTTTATTGGCTTCGCACCCGGTTTTGCTTATTTGGTCAGTGCAGATCACCCTTTTGGAAATATTCCACGCTTAGCCTCGCCACGCAAAAAAATAGCATCAGGTTCTGTAGGGTTGGCAGGCGAATATAGTGGTATTTATCCGAAAGAGAGTCCTGGCGGATGGCAATTAATCGGACGTACAGATCAAACGATGTGGGATGTCAATCGAGAGCAAGCTGCTTTACTGTTGCCAAGTGATCAGGTGGTTTTTAAAGATATAAGCAAGCATCCGAAGCAAGTCACAATCCCTGCGACTCGTGTAGTTCCTATCAAAGCGCCACAAAATCCAGTTGTTTTCACCGTTCAAAATGTCGGTTTGCAAGTGTTAATACAAGATGAGGGACGTAAAAATGTCGCACAACTAGGTGTTGGACAGGCAGGTGCGATTGATCGGAGCGCATTTCACTGCGCCAATGCATGTGTGGGTAATCCTAAAAATGCTGCTGCACTAGAAATATATAATGGTGGTTTACGCTTAAAGGTGATGAAAGAAACCGTCATTGCGGTAACGGGTGCAGAAACGGAGTTATGGGTGAGCTATGCGAACGGCTATACAGTCAAACAACCGTTATATCAACCAATCGCATTAGATCGGGGCGATGAAATTTATCTGGACAAAGTTCAGGCTGGGATCCGTAACTATGTGGCAGTTCGTGGTGGTATCGCTGTCGAACAGGTATTAAATAGTGCCAGTTATGACAGTTTGGCTGAACTTGGAACAGCACCTTTGAGAGTTGGGGATGAAATACGATCAGCACAATTGAAAACGGGATGCGTTGATTTAGACCAATCAGCGACTGAATTATCCAAAGTAGGCGATCAGGTTGTGGTTGATATTGTGTTGGGGCCTCGAATGGATTGGTTTACGCCAGAAAGTATTGATTTACTGCTTGAACAGCGGTGGTTGATCACGGTGGAGAGTAATCGAATTGGATTAAGGCTCGCAGGGGATAAACCTTTACAACGTCAGATCAAGCATGAGTTGCCGAGTGAGGGATGTTGCACAGGCGCGATACAAATTCCACCAAGTGGGCAACCCGTCTTGTTTATGAATGATCATCCGATTACTGGAGGTTATCCAGTCATTGCGGCTGTAGCACCTTATCATCTTGATTTGATCGCTCAACTTGCAGCAGGATGTTATATCCAGTTTCGCAAAATATCAGATTTCATGGATATCAAAAAAAATGTATAAGCAACACAAGTTATTGATTGCCAATCGTGGTGAAATCGCAGTTCGTGTTATTCAAGCATGTAAAGATTTAGGTATTCACACTATCGCCATCTATGCCGACGATGACATAGACAGCTTATATGTAAAACTTGCAGATGAGGCGTGGGCATTATCAGGACAAACTGCGAAAGAAAGCTATCTCGATATTGATAAAATTTTGAATATTGCAAAGCAAAGCCAAACAACCATGATTCATCCGGGTTATGGCTTTCTGTCTGAACGTGCTGATTTTGCGCAAGCTGTTATCGATGCAGGGTTGATTTGGATCGGACCAACTCCTCAAAGCATGATTAGACTAGGCGATAAAATCGAAGCGCGTAAGCTTGCGCAAGCTGTTGGAGCACCGTTGGTTCATGGTACTGAACAGCCACTTGGTTCTGCCAATGAAGCGGTGACATTTGCACAAACATACGGTTTGCCGATTGCGATTAAGGCTGCTTATGGCGGCGGCGGACGTGGTTTAAAAGTGGTTAGGCAGCTAGATGAAGTCGCCGACTCTTATTCTTCGGCAGTACGAGAAGCACAAGCAGCTTTTGGTCGAGGAGAATGTTTTGTTGAACAGTATCTGGATAAGCCCAGACATCTGGAAGCCCAAGTAATTGCCGATCGGCATGGCAATATTGTGGTAGTTGGAACCCGTGATTGCTCTTTACAACGCCGTAATCAGAAGTTGGTAGAAGAAGCGCCTGCGCCATTTATTTATGACGATATTTATCAGCAATTAATACAATCTACGCTCGATATCTGTCGCGCGGCGAATTATGTTGGCGCTGGCACAGTGGAATATTTGTTAAGCCAAGAGGGTAGGCTGTCTTTTCTCGAGGTCAATACACGTTTACAAGTGGAGCATCCTGTCACCGAACAAACAACAGGGATTGATTTGGTTGTAGAACAAATTCGAATTGCACTTGGTCAACCGCTTTCTATCCAAGAAACGCCAAAACCACAAGGCCACGCAATTGAGTTTCGTATCAACGCCGAAGATCCAGCGCGAGGCTTTATTCCAACATTTGGTCACATCTCTCGATTTAATCCACCTTCGGGAATTGGTATTCGTCTAGATACAGGTGTTATCCAAGGAAGTCTTGTTTCAAGCCATTTTGACTCATTAATGGCAAAACTAATTGTGACGGGACCAACGCGTGAAATCGCCATTCAGCGTGCTAAAAGAGCATTTGCTCATTTTGAGTTAGAGGGTGTCGCATCTGTTTTGGCCTTTCATCGTGCGATATTGTCCGAACCAGACTTTATTGATGCATTTAAAGTGCATACCCGTTGGATAGAGCAGGAGTTTCAGCATAACTTTGCAATGTATCCACGCAGTAAAAAATCAGATTCATCTGTATTACAGCGCTACACAATTGAGATTGATGGCAAGCTTCATCAAGTGGGATTGCCTGTCGGATTGTTGAAAATGGCCAGTGTTACGGAGAATCATTTATCTGATGAGGCTTCATCGTCGCTGCACGATGAAAGTGCTGTTATCGCACCAATCAATGGGATTTTAAGTCGCTGGGCGGTTCAAGAAAATGCTCAAGTCGAGCTAGGTGATGTAATTGCCACGATGGAAGCAATGAAAATGGAAGTACCTGTGATTGCACATCGAACAGGTAAAATCAAAAACTTAGTGACTTTAAATCAAATGCTAGATGCGGATATGCAGATTGCGGAAATTATTTGAATTTGACGTTGTGGTGGTATAAGCCATTAAACGCCTTTTGACGTCTAATGGCTGTAATGTGATTAACGACGGTTATTATAAATTGCCATTGCTGCTGGTAAGTTTTTGCGCATATCGCTGATACGCTGAGTGTTTGATGGGTGAGTTGATAGGAATGCAGAACCACTCTTACCATCTAAACGACTCATTTTTTCCCACAATGTAATGGCTGCATTTGGGTTGTAACCTGCATGAGCCATCAGCATTAAGCCACCAAAGTCGGCACGGCTTTCTAGGTTGCGTGAATAAGGTAAACCAATACCCACTTGGCTGCCCAAATTAATCGCAGCATTTCCAGCTTCACCGATATTGGCACCAGCATAAGATGTACCAATACCAATTGCTAAGTTGGTCAGCGCTTGCGCACCGATTTTACTTTTCGCATGCTCTTCTAAGGCATGGGTCATCTCATGGCCCATAATTGCAGCAATTTCATCATTGGTGAGATTCAGTTTGTTCACGATACCCGTATAGAAAACAACTTTACCACCAGGTGCGACATAAGCATTGACGGTATCAGATTTTAATACGGCGAGCTGCCAGTCAAAACGTTGACCTGTTTGGTTCATTTTATCGGCATGTGGTTTTAAACGATTAAATACTGTATTGATGCGTTGATATGTGGCAGAACTGGTATCAAGCTGATTTTTAGCACGAGCTTCTTGAGTCATCTTACTGAAGCCTTGCGCAGATTGGGCATTTAGCGTTGCGCTGTCTGCACCAGCCATCTCTGCGAACGATGCACAGCCAGATATTGTCATTACAGTGACCGCACAAAGGCTCAAAGCTAACTTCTTCATACTTATTCTCTCCAAATCAGTATCTTATGAGTATCGTCGTAATTGAGGTGAATTATAAAAAATGTTGATCAGACTTAACATTCTGATTCGCTCTATAATCATTGTAATTATGTAATCACATTTACATAGATTCTGCTATTCATTTATAAACAAAGCCAGTGTTTTTACACTGGCTTTGTTTTATGTGGGGTTTGATGAATATCAGATGAGATTAATCTTCATCATCAAACTCTTCTTCAGGGAACGTATTTTCCTCTAAAGAAGCATCAAAAATTAAGATTGCTTTACCTTCGGTTTGGATCATACCTTGGTCTTCAAGTGTCTTAAGTACACGACCAACCATTTCACGGGAACAGCCAACGATACGACCAATTTCTTGACGCGTAATGCGAATTTGGCGACCATTCGGCAGAATCATGGCTTCTGGTTGTGAAGATAAATCAATTAAACAGCGCGCAATACGACCTGAAACATCAATAAATGCAAGGTCAGTGACTTTACGTGTTGTATTTTTAAGACGGCGCACAAGTTGAGCAAATACAGCATAGCTCAAATCAGGATACTGTTTGCTGAGTTCGTGAAAGTTGTCATAAGTAATTTCTGCAATTTCACAAACATCTCTGGTGCGTACTTCAGCAGTACGTTGTGGGTTTGTTTCAAACAATCCCATTTCACCAAAGAAATCCCCAGGGTTTAAATAGGCGACGACAATCTCACGCTCATCATCTTCGCGTAATATAATCGACACTGAACCCTTTAAAATTAAATACAGTGATCTTGATTCCATTCCAGCGTCAACAATCGTGGTGCGTTTTGGATATCTATTAATATGAGCACGTTTTAGCAATGCTTTTACCGATTCAGGCAGTTGGCCTGGAGACAAAGCATCAGTGCTAAGTTGTGAAAAATTTGAAGTCATGCTTAAAATTTCCGAATTTTGATAAAACCGATCGCACAGGCTCATTTGAGCTTTTTCTACACAGAAGAGATGAAATTCCTTATCAACTCATTTTATGTTAGTGTACAAGAACACAGTAAATTTATAACGTTTTTTGGGTAGTTGCAATGCAAACAAGTGTACATTGGTTAGAGAATGTTGCTTTTGAGGCAAAATCAGAAAGTGGCCATAGTGTGGTGATGGATGGTTCTGCTGAATATGGGGGTGAAAACCGTGGTCCACGTCCTATGGAGTTGATTTTAATGGGACTTGGTGGGTGTGCTTCGTTTGATATTGTGACCATTTTAAAGAAATCTCGACAAGATGTGACGGATGTCGTGTGTGAGTTAAAAGCTGAGAGAGCGAACACGATTCCAGCAGTCTTTACTAAAATCCATTTGCATTTCATTGTGACAGGTAATGCTGTAAAAGCCAAACAAGTTGAAAAAGCCGTAGAACTTTCAGCAGAAAAATATTGTTCAGCCAGTAAAATGCTGTCTGATGGTGGAGTTGAGATTACCCACGATTTTGAAATTATTGAAGCTGCATAAAGTTTTATTTTTAAGTTTTTCTAAAAAGTGATCTATTTCTATAGATCACTTTTTTTTGTTTTTATTTAAGAAACAATTGTGGGTCTACGCGTGCATTATTTAGACTCATGCCCCAATGTAAATGTGCACCTGTTACACGTCCTGTTTTCCCAACTAGACCGAGTAATTCACCTTGACGAATGGTTTGACCTTTTTCCACATCGATTTTACTGAGATGGCAGAACATACTAATGAGTCCCTGACCATGATCAATCAGTACGGTATTGCCATTAAAAAAATAATTGCCAGTTTGCACGACGATGCCATCGGCAGGAGCAACAACTTTTTGTCCGACGGGAGCAGGGATATCTAAGCCCGAGTGTGGTGCACGTTCTTCACCATTGAAAAACCGTTTTCGTCCGAATGAGTTACTAAACTTACCTGTGGTAGGGACGATAAATTTGGGAAAGCTTTGCCATGTGCTTTGACTAAATGAGCTATAAACCGCATTTTGTTCTTTGGCTTCGCGCGCATAGCGTTCTAATTGGCTTGGATTTGGATTGACATGATCTTGATTTTTGACGGTTAAACGTTGTTCCGCGTATTTGTATGGCTTAATGTCAATTTGAATTGGCGAGTTATTGGTATTTAAGGTCAAAGTACCAACCTGTGCAGAAAGCGGAATCCCAAAAATAGCATAGCGTTGGCCATTTTCTTGGCTGATCAACACAGGTTTTTGTTCATAATAAACTTGCGTGGTGTTTGCTGTTAGTGGAATAACTGCGATTCCGCCCGCCCGTCTAGAATCTTGTGGGAGCTGAGCGAAGGCAAAGTGAATTGGGAGTAGGCAAGCGGCTGCAAGGTAGGTTTTTTTTAGAGACATAATGAACATTTTAATGAAAGTAAAAGACTTAAGCTAAAGCGTTGGCCGCAAAATCACAATAAGGATTTTGTGTGAATCAGCACTGACAGAAAAACGATACAAAACAGACTTGAAAAAGAATACCAATACACCCATATTATCACTGAGTTTTATGTTTTTTATTATCTTTAAAACATTGAAAAATATATAATTTTTTATTTGAAATTAAAAAAAGCGTTCCCATCTAAGTGATAAGTTAAAAAATTGTTGTGAGGAATAACAAGAATGCGTTTTGAAAAATTTACAAACCGCTTACAGCAAGCGCTCTCAGATGCACAATCATTGGCCATGGGTAAAGACCATACATCAATCGCAGGGATCCACATCCTAACGACTTTACTCGAAGAGCCTGCCAATTTGAGTTTGTTGCAACAAGCGGGTGCTCGTTTACCAGAGTTGAAGCAAAAGCTTGAGCAAGCAATACAAAATGCCCCGACTTTGGCAAATCCTACAGGTGATCTTAATCTCAACCCTGAAGCGGTAAAAGCGCTGAATTTGGCTGATCGCTATGCGCAAAAGGCTGGTGATGAATTTTTATCAACGGATTGGGTGCTGTTAGGTTTAGCAGAAACGGGCGAAACCAAAACGATTTTAAATAGTGTTGGCGTGACTCCAGAGAGTTTACGTAAAGTGATTGAAAATATTCGAGGAAGTGACAAGGTCATGAGTAATAATCACGAAGATCAACGTGACTCACTAAATAAATATACCATTGATTTAAATGAACGTGCATTAGCCGGAAAGTTAGACCCAGTGATTGGTCGTGATGATGAAATTCGCCGTACCATTCAAGTATTGTCGCGTCGTACCAAAAACAATCCTGTACTCATCGGTGAGCCTGGTGTGGGTAAAACAGCCATTGTTGAAGGTTTGGCACAACGTATCGTCAATGGTGAAGTCCCTGAAAGTTTAAAGAATAAACGTGTACTTTCTTTGGACTTGGGGTCATTGCTTGCGGGTGCAAAATATCGCGGTGAGTTTGAGGAACGCCTCAAAGCTGTACTGAAAGACCTAGCGAAGCATGACGGTGAAATTATTTTATTCATCGACGAATTACATACCTTGGTTGGTGCAGGTAAAGGCGATGGTGCAATGGATGCGGGGAATATGTTGAAACCTGCATTGGCACGTGGTGAATTACGTTGTGTGGGTGCGACCACTTTAGATGAATATCGTCAATTCATTGAAAAAGATGCTGCGCTGGAACGTCGTTTCCAAAAAGTGTTGGTCGATGAACCGAGTGTTGAAGATACCATTGCGATTTTACGTGGTTTGAAAGAGAAGTATGCCACCCATCACGGTGTGCAGATTTTAGACTCGGCGATTATTGCAGCCGCGAAGATGTCGCATCGTTATATTACGGATCGACAGTTGCCCGATAAAGCAATTGATTTGATTGATGAAGCTGCTTCACGTATCAAAATGGAGATCGATTCTAAGCCTGAAGCTTTAGATAAACTTGATCGTCGTTTGATTCAATTGAAAATGCAATTGGAAGCGGTCAAAAAAGATCAAGATGCGGGAAGTAAAGCTGAGGTCAATCATCTTGAGCAACAAATCGCGGAAAAGCAGAAAGAGTACAATGATCTAGAAGAGATTTGGAAAGCTGAAAAAACACTGGTTGAAGGTGATAAAAAAGCGCAGGTCGAATTAGATCAAGCTCGAATGTCATTGGAAAAAGCTAAACGTGAAGGCGATTTGGCAGAAGCTGCACGGTTGCAATATGGTGTGATTCCAGAGTTACAGAAACGTTTGGAGCAAGCTGAAGTTGCTGAGGAAACCGAAGAACCGAAGTTGATTCGTACCAAAGTGACAGAAAATGAAATTGCTGAAGTGGTGAGTGCTGCAACGGGGATTCCTGTCACAAAAATGTTGCAAGGTGAACGTGAAAAACTTTTGCAAATGGAATCATTTTTACATAACCGTGTGGTAGGACAAGATGAAGCGGTAGTGGCTGTATCCAATGCGGTACGTCGTTCACGTGCAGGCTTATCTGATCCGAATCGTCCAAGTGGTTCGTTCTTGTTCCTTGGGCCTACAGGTGTAGGTAAGACAGAGTTGACCAAAGCATTGGCGAACTTCTTGTTTGACAGCGACGATGCCATGATTCGTATTGATATGAGTGAGTTCATGGAAAAACATTCAGTCAGTCGTTTAGTTGGTGCACCTCCGGGCTATGTGGGTTATGAAGAAGGTGGCGTTTTAACAGAAGCAGTGCGTCGTAAACCGTATAGCGTGGTGTTATTTGACGAGGTTGAAAAAGCACATCCAGATGTTTTTAATATCTTATTGCAAGTCTTGGATGATGGTCGTTTAACTGACTCTCAAGGTCGAGTCATCGATTTTAAAAATACGGTGATCGTTATGACATCGAACTTGGGTTCACAGGATGTGCGCGAATTGGGCGAGGGTGCAACTGACGATGAGATGCGTGCTGTGGTGATGAGTGCTGTGAGTCAGCATTTCCGCCCAGAGTTTATTAACCGTATTGATGAATTGGTGATTTTCCACTCACTACAAAAATCGCAGATTCGTGGTATTGCAGATATTCAATTGGACCGCTTACGTTCACGCTTGAGTGATCGTGATATGGATTTAACTGTGGATGATACTGCTTTTGATCTGTTGATCGATGCTGGATTTGACCCAATCTATGGCGCACGTCCATTGAAACGAGCGATCCAACAACAAGTGGAAAATAGTTTGGCGCAGAAAATTTTATCAGGTGAGTTCCAAGCAGGGGACAACATTTTGATCAAAGCTGAAAATGGTCATCTTGTCTTTGATAAAATGAAATTGAGCTAAGTTGAAATTTTACACATCAGTTAAAAGATGGTGATGAAAATCACCATCTTTTTTTGTTTTGGTGCAACTTATCTGATTTTTTAAGGAATGTTTACAATAACGTTGCGACTTGATGAAAAACTTGCTAGTTTCAAAGCAAATAAGAAAAAGATTCAGGATGAATTGCAATGGAAAATAAGCGACATCATTACGCAAGTCTCTGTGTAATTTTGTGCATGATGGGTCTACCTTCAATTGGGTGGGCTGCTCAACCGATGTCAGAGGGAACGCTCGCACTGCAAACAGGGTTAGCAAATAATACTTTGCCGAATATTATTATCAAAGCCGAACAAGATGCGATGAAACCTGAGCAAGAACGTTGGAGAGTTCAACGTGCCTTGAGTGATCGTTATTTGCGTGAAGTCAGGATTAGTACATTACTTGATAGTGTGCTATCGCCGCATGAAGAGCAAAAGAAAACCAAAGTCACTGATCCGCGAGAGAAAAAAGATGCGAGCATAAAGCCGCATACACAACCCTCAGATCGTTTTGTGGTGTATGAATTTGATTCTAATGATAATATTCATGGAACCGTCACCATTCATGTCAAAGAACGGTGACGGTAAGTATTATTTATACCGCAGGATGTTTGATTTTCCATGCGCGATGGATTTTTTGATTGCGCTTGAAATCTAGGCCGATGGTTTCAGAGGTGATTTCTTCAATGTCATACATCGCCTCGATTTCTTCATCCAGCTCAAAACCACGATAGTTGTTAGAAAAATACAAAGTACCTTCAGTGGTTAGGCGGTTCATGGCACGCTTTAACAGCGAGAGATGATCGCGTTGTACATCAAATGTACCGTAAAACTTTTTCGAGTTAGAGAAGGTCGGTGGATCAATAAAGATCAAATCGTATTGTTCATGACCTTCTTTTAACCACTCAAAGCAATCGCTGGCAAAGAACATGTGCTGTTCATCTGCATGATCAACTGTTAAACCATTCAATACAAAGTTTTCTTTAGACCAGTTGAGGTAAGTATTAGATAAATCAACACTGGTGGTACTTGCCGCGCCGCCTAGAGCCGCATGTAAGCTTGCTGTTGAGGTATAGCTATACAGGTTTAGGAAGTGTTTGCCGCGTGCTTCTTTGGCAATTCGTAAACGCATTTGACGATGATCTAAGAACAAGCCTGTATCCAAATAATCGGTCAGATTCACCAAAATTCGTGCATTACCTTCTTGTACGATAAAACGTTTAGACGCGGTACTTTGCTTGCTGTATTGGGTCGTTCCAGCTTGTCTTGCACGTGTTTTGATAAAAATGGCATCACGATTTAGTCCTGTTACAGCGCGAATGGCTGCGAGTCCAAGATTAAAACGTTTTTTAGCTTTTTCAGGGTCGATGGTTTTAGGTGGTGCATATTCTTGTACATGCAATCTATCCCCATACAAATCAACGGCAATATTAAAATCTGGTAAATCAGCATCATAAAGACGTAAGCAATAGATGTTTTCTTTGACAGCCCACTTTTTCAATGCTTGCATATTTTTTTGCAAACGGTTGGTAAAGTCCTCGGCACCTTCAATCTTTTCAAATTGTAGCGGTTGCCAGTTTGCTAAAAATGGTTGTGCAACGTTTGCTGGTTTGATCATACCAAAACGAATGTAAATCGGCAGCTTACCGTTCATCAAACGTAAAGTTTGCGGATCATTGATTGCAAGTACATCTGCTTGTTCGATTTGTGCCGCAATCACCGCAGCAGGCTGATTTGGGAAATTCTTTTGTAATAATCCAGATAAGCCTAAGTAGAATGAACGACTAGACGCTTTATCCCCTAAGCGCTCGCCATAAGGCGGATTTGTAACAATAAAGGCTTTTTTACCTTCAGCATGAAAATCATCCCAATCGGCTAAAGTACGTTCTTCGATTTGAATTTGATCAAGAACACTTTCAAAGCCTGCGGCAATGATATTTAGACGGGTCGCTTTGACCGCTTCCCAATCTGCATCATAAGCATAGAGTTTTGGTAGTGGGTACGCTAAAGCCTTTTCATGGCGTTCAGTGGCTTCGTTTTTGATCGATAACCACAGTTCACGATCATGTCCATGCCAGCCATTAAAACCGAAACGACGAACCAAACCTGGTGCACGATCCGTTAAAATCATCAATGATTCAATAATAAATGTCCCTGAACCACACATGGGGTCAAGAATGATATCGGGTTGATATTGTAATAATTGCGCTTTTTGTAAAATCGCCGCCGCGAGGTTTTCTTTGATCGGTGCATCGGTCATAAAATGGCGATAGCCACGTTTATGTAAGGAATCACCAGATAAATCCAGACAGAAGGTATGTTCAGTTTTTCCTGCTAAAACATAAAGCGTAATTTCTGGCTGTTTAATATCAATACTTGGGCGTTTCCCAACAGCTTCCATAAAGGAATCTACCACGCCATCTTTTACACGTAAGGTCGCGAATTGCGTATTGACCTT
Organism: Acinetobacter sp. 3657; assembly: GCF_031456775.1. Lineage (NCBI taxonomy): Bacteria > Pseudomonadati > Pseudomonadota > Gammaproteobacteria > Moraxellales > Moraxellaceae > Acinetobacter > Acinetobacter sp. 3657. Next base: position 265,858 of record NZ_JAVDVH010000001.1, read on the forward strand.
AATATCTCGTTCAACATGCAGACGCACCGCGAAGGTACTTTGTGGTGCAAAAATTAAAGACCAATCGAAGCTAATCGCACCTTCAAACAGTTCTTCTGCCACATCTCGCGCATCGTGGGTAAATTCAAGTTCATGTTTATGAATCGGTAACAGTACACGAGAGGCTAGGCGAGACCACATGCAAATACGATAAGCTTGTTCGAGCGTACCTTGGAAAATTAAACGTCCAGCAAAACGTTGGATGTCTTGAACACCTAAACTTTCCAGTTCTTGTTGAAGTAGGGTTTCAAGTCCATCCGCACAGGTTACCCAGTAGCTTGTAAGACGTTGTGTTGAATTCATTCAAATTTCCAAAAGCGATTTTAGCAATCGCGTATTTTAACTGATTTTTATCAGTTCTGTCGGTGCATATTTGTGTGATTGTCAGCTTTATCATCGATTAAAAGCTATTTTTTGAATTTGGCCTCACGAGGATGCTTTAGGCGATCGGTTTCATATTTATACAATATTTTAATTATTGGTACATATTTTGCTACTTAACTTAATAGATGGTCTTGTAAATCATCAGCGTCTTATTTTTCCAAAAGCTGATGAAATTTAAGTAGTTTAATGGGGAACTTGTGGGGGATCTATGAAAGAAAATGTAAATAATGACGTGCTGGTCAATGCTGAAGCTTTTACGATTGCAACTCAAATGTATGTTCGTTTGAGACGTGTATCGAGTCGTGTGATAGATGTCATGTATCTGGTCAGCAACAAAGCGTATGCCAAACATATTGTTGATATCGCTTTGGCAACTCAAGATGCTGAATTGGAACGCTATGTTGCTCGGTTAAGTCCACTCATCGATTTATATCCTGAACCAAAAGCAGTTGTGGTGGCAGAGCAAAAAGATAACTTAGAAAATGAGCGGGTTGAGGCATTGGATGTCTATTCTAGTGAGGTGACTGCTGAGGAAATCTATCAGGCTCAGGTTTCGCATCACTATATTGGTGCATTGCGATAGATCGAATTTGTTGCAACTCCCTAATTAATGGCAACATAAGGGTGAAAAGTTGTTCTGCTAAAACCCAAGAATTGGGCTACACTATGCAAGTTTTGGTGATTCGACCCATAGGAATCCTTTATGCATATTGCAGCCCTGCATCAACCAAGTCAGGTTCAATTGAATCAACAAGGAAATTTAAAGCACTTTTTAACCATTGAGGGTCTTTCCAAGGAAAGCCTGACCAAAATTCTAGATACAGCGCAAAGCTTTTTAGATGACAATAATAATTTGATCAACCGTCCGTTATTAGAAGGGCTGACGGTGATGAATCTTTTCTTTGAAAATTCCACTCGTACCCGTACCACCTTTGAAGCCGCAGCAAAACGTTTATCTGCCAATGTTTTGAACATTGATATCGCACGTTCAAGCACATCAAAAGGTGAAACCTTACGTGACACGCTTTGGAACTTAGAAGCGATGGCTGCGGACATTTTTGTAGTACGACATTCGTCTTCGGGTGCGGCGCATTTTATTGCCAAAGATGTTTGTCCAAATGTCGCCATCATCAATGCAGGTGATGGTCGTCATGCACACCCGACTCAAGCAATGTTGGATATGTTAACCATTCGCCGTGAGACTAAAAAGCCTTTTGATCAGCTGAGTGTAGCGATTATTGGTGATATTAAGCATTCTCGTGTAGCACGCTCTAATGTTGCTGCATTGCAGACTTTAGGGTGTAAAGATATCCGTGTGATTGCACCCAATACATTGTTACCTGTCGCTTTTAACGAATATGGTGAACATGTACGTTTATTTAACCAAATGAATGCTGGTGTTACCGATTGTGATGTGATCATCGCATTGCGTATTCAAAATGAACGTATTGACTCACCAGCGCTCGCTTCACAATCAGAATTTTACAAAATGTACGGTCTAAATAAAGAACGCCTTGCTTTGGCCAAACCCGATTGTATCGTGATGCATCCGGGGCCTATGAATCGAGGTGTTGAAATTGATTCTAGCGTTGCTGATGGTGATCAATCCGTGATCCTGAAACAAGTGACCAATGGTATTGCGGTTCGTATGGCGGTGCTTGCACTAGCGATGCAAGGGCAGTTACAAGAACAAGGTTTGATTGAAGCGATTTCACTGTAAGGGATAGATCACATGAGTATTGTAAAAATTGAAAATGTCCGTGTGCTCGATCCGATTCAAAAAACTGATCAAGTCAAAACGGTTTATATCGAAAACGGTAAATTGGTTGATGCGGTTGAACAGGTCGATGAAACCATAAATGGTCAGAATAAATGGTTGATGCCAACCATGGTGGATCTATGCGCTCGGCTACGTGAACCGGGGCAACAGCAACACGGAACATTAAAGTCCGAGGGTAAAGCCGCACGTGCTAATGGTATTTTGCATGTCATTACACCGCCAGATTCAAAACCGATTGTGCAAGATAACGGCGCTTTGATTCATGGCTTGATTGAAAAAGCGCAATTGGATGGCGGTATTTATTTACAAATCATTGGCGCACAAACACAAGGTTTAAATGGCAAACAGCCTGCCAATATGGCGGGGTTAAAAAAGGGCGGTTGTACAGCTGTTTCCAATGCCAATGCTGCCTTTGAAAATGATGATGTGGTTATTCGTACATTAGAATATGCAGCAGGTTTAGGGTTAACTGTTGTCTTTTACGCTGAAGAGCCTCAAATCGCCAAAGATGGTTGTGTTCACGAAGGGTTCATTGCATCGCGTCAAGGGTTGCCAATGATTCCTGCAATCGCAGAAACAGTTGCAATCGCCAAATATCTTTTAATGATCGAAGCAACAGGTGTAAAAGCGCATTTTGGTCTATTGTCTTGTGGCGCTTCTGTTGAATTGATTCGTGCAGCAAAAGCCAAAGGCTTACCTGTGACTGCTGATGTTGCCATGCATCAATTGCATTTAACTGAACAATTGATTGATGGTTTTAACTCACTGGCGCATGTACGTCCGCCTTTGCGCTCTGAACAAGATAAGTTGTTATTGCGTCAAGCGGTTAAAGAAGGGGTGATTGATGCGATTTGTACGCATCACGAACCATTAAGCAGCTCAGCGAAAATAGCACCATTCGAGGAAACGCAATCAGGTATTACCGCTTTCGATACCTATGTTGGATTGGGTGTGCAACTTATTCAAGAAGGTGTATTTGAGCCATTGGAATGGGTTGAAAAGGTCACTTCGATTCCTGCACAAGTTGCCAATATCACAGATCGTTGGCAGCAAGAAGCAGGATGGGTATTGGTTGATCCTGAGTTACAGTGGACTGTTTCTAAGGATACGATTATCTCGCAAGGGAAAAACACGCCATTACTTGGACAGCAGTTGACAGGTAAAGTCGTCACTACATTTGCATAAGCATAAGTCATCCTGAGCAGAGTAAGCCTTTTAGTGGGCTTGCTCTGCTGTCTAAGAATTGATGTATATATATTGTATTTAAATTTTTAAAAATAGATAAAAAACATAAAAACTATATTAAAGTAAGCAGATGAAATGAGATTCGTTTTGCATAAAATTATAAAAAAGAGATGTAAATCATTTAAATTGTTGGAGCTAATACAATGCCTATAAATCCAATGGAGTTACTTAAACAGAAAGTTTCATCGGTGATCGTGAATGATCAAACCTGCTTGGTAAATGAAAAAAATGATGTTTTATCAAGATTTTACCCAATTCTTTTGTCTCGATTTTTAATTAAACCAGAACTTGTTGATCAACTCAAAGAACAACTCACCCCTTCAGTTTATGATCTATTTGAAAAAAATGACCAAGTAAAAAATGCACTACTTTTACGATTGGCTGCAGGCAGAGTTCCAGCGAGTGAAGTTGAAAAAACTTTGAATAGAGCCATTCCTAAAAGTTTAGCAGTACTTTCAAATGAGGTAGGCAATGATACGATGAGTATTATTTACTATCTTAGAGATCATAAAGAGTCAATTTATGCACTATTGCCCAACTGGATCAATGAAGTTTTATCCTTGGATCAGCCTGCGGTAAAAGCTCGCCTAGTGCCTCCTATTTTATCCCTACCTGTTGTGCCTCAAGAGACCAAGCAGCACAAAGCTTTTCCATTTTTTGCCTTAATATTTGCTAGTTTTTCATTATTATGGCTCTATCAGATAAGTAAATAGCCATCATTTTGATTGTGGATTGATTTACGTATTTTTTATTGGCATGCTTCGGTCAGGCAATCATTTTAGATCGAGTTTATGCGAATCACATTTGTCGGTGCAGGACGAGTCGCTACACATTTAGCAAAGGCATTTCAATCACAGCATCAAATTGTTCAAGTTTTTAGTCGCAATTTACACCACGCCCAACGATTAGCAGCACAGGTCAATGCTCAAGCGATTGATGGTGTAGATCAACTCAATCCGCAAACAGACTTAGTGGTTGTTGCTGTTAGTGATCTCGTGATACCTGATGTTGTAGAAGCGATCGCAACATATTTGCCGCAATGTCTTATCGTGCATACTTCGGGAAGTACAAATTTATCTGTCGTCGCGCAGAAGCAGCAACGTGCTGGGGTTTTCTATCCATTACAGACCTTTAGTTTTGAACGGGAAGTGGATTGGTTGGAAACTCCACTTTTTGTTGAAGCCGTAACGCATGAAGATTTGCTTCTACTCACAACCTTAGCAAACAGCCTAAGTAATCGAGTCTATCAATATAATTCACAACAGCGTCAAACCTTACACTTGGCTGCGGTGTTTGCATGTAATTTTAGTAATTATTGTTATGATATGGCAAAACAAGTTGTAGATGCAGAACACGTTGATTTCAGTTTACTATTTCCATTGATCTTAGAAACAGCGAATAAAGCAACCCGCACTAACCCAAAGCAAATGCAAACAGGGCCTGCGATGCGGGGCGATCAAAATATTTTAGAGATGCATCAAAGATTATTGACTCAATCTCATCGACCAGATTTGGAAGAAGTATATAGATTAATGAGCGATGGCATTTATAAACGCCATCACTCGGATTGATTAATGCTCAAAGTATGATAATGGCATTAGATTAAAAAACCCAAATTCAATATTTGAATTTGGGTTGAATAAAAATTATAGTTTTGATCTTATTGATACTTGTCTAGATTTGTTTCTGGACCATCTTTAGCTACAGCCTGCGCCTTTGCGAAACTCTCCATCAAACATTTATACTCAGGGCATACATGATCAGCAAGAATTTCAGCAAAACGTGAACCTTCTGGACGATTCCAAGTACGCATTAACTCAGCAACAATCGCAAATGTATCAGTTGGAATTGCTCCAGCTTGTGTTACTCGAGCAATAGTTGTATCTGTGGCCATTTTACTCCAGTTTCCTGACGCATCAACAACACAATACACTGTGTAACCTTCTAGACGTGCGCTGACTGCAGGAAATGCCATACATACACTTGTAAGAGTTCCAGCAATAATTAGTGTTTTTCTGCCAGTTTTTTTAACTTCCTCTACAAATAAAGGATTATCCCACGTATTAATTTGCCCAGTACGTGGTACGTAAACAGCATGAGGAGCATGTTGATGTATTTCAGGTATTAAAGGACCGTTAGGACCATCTGGTACAGATGCTGTTGTAATTACAGGTATATCTAACAGCGTTGCTGTTTTTGCAATTGCAATAACATAGTTACGTAAGTCTGGAACTGGTACATCTCGAACGGTATTAAACAATCCGCTTTGATGATCTATAAGTAAGATAACTGAATCATTAGGATCCAACATTCCATTAGTCGCTGCCATGAATAACACCTTTAGAGTTTATACTTACGTAGTCATAACGAAAGTTTCTGAGTTTATAGAATTTAAAAAGCATGAATAATCAACAATATTTTTTAAGTATATGTTTTTATCCACTATTTACCTTATGATGATTTAGCCTACTGATCTTTCATGAGAATTATTTTTTATTGTCCATTTTCCACTGCTTCTAAATGAACGTGCTGAGGCATACGTATCTTCCATAAATTGGAAGTATGTAATAAGACCATTTTGTACTTTAGCTAAAATAGAGAACGGTGATGTAAATTGGTGACCTACCTCAACAGAGGTGTAGGTAAATGAACCAAATACGGCTACTGTTTCATTCTCTGAAATTAAATCTGTTACTTGGAAATCATCAACATTCCAATAAGTGCCTACATTGGAGAACGTATCAATATAGACTTGGCGCCCTTTACTGGTTCCTGCCCACGGTTCAATTTGTTTCAATTCTGGGTTATTAAAACTTAGAGAGATATAAGTAGCATTAATATCAACTAAGGCTTCAGATACTTCAATAATAGTATCTTTTCCAGTATTGGCTAAAAATGCAGTAACTACATCTTTAGGTTTTTTGGTGTCTTTTGCGATTTGTATTAACTCTTTTGAGTTCATCAGGTAAAGCCTTTTGCAAAAATAATGATTTTGAATTCTTATGCACTATAAATAATTAAATTTTATATTGCATTTTTAAATCTTAAATGAATTCATTATAAAATGTTTGAGTGATAATCTATTAAGTTTTTCATATTTAACAAACATATGCGATGGTAATATTAAGAGAAAGCATTTTTTGAATGCTTAATAAACATTTTAAATCTATCATGTTTTTATTTGTTATTGGTTTCAATTAAGAGAACTCTTGTTTTCTAATTTTGAAACATGGCATATGAGAGGTTTTATTTGATTATTCACTTAAATAGTTGTGTACAACGCATACTGTCTGCTTATTTAGTATTTGACATGTTTTCAGTGGATTTTTTATGTTATTGATTCTTTTACAATATAAATTAATTTATTGTTTAAATTTATGACCTAAATTATCATTAATAAAATAGCAGCATATTTACGCTAATTTAATTTTAGGTTGTTGATATTTATGAATAAGTTTGTTGATATGACAACTTTTGTTACTGTTGCAGATGTTCAAAGTATTTCTGAAGCTGCACAACGATTGGGCACCACAAAGTCAGTAGTGAGTAAGCGTATAAGTCTATTAGAAACACGTTTAAATACTCAATTATTTGAGCGTGGCCGACAATTAAAAATTACTCAGTCCGGTAGTATTTTTTATGAGCGGTGTATTAATATTCTTGCAGACTTAGAACTTGCAGAGATTGAGGTGATGACAGTGAAAAGTCATGTGAAAGGTCGTTTACGCCTTTCTGTACCCATGGCTTTTACTGAGAGTTATTTAGCACCTATACTTGCTAAATTTATCTATCAATATCCTGAATTAGAATTAGATATAGAAGCAACAGACAATTTTGTAAATTTGAATAATGAAAATTATGATGTGGCTATACGTTTAGGGCGATTATCAGAATCTTCATTGATTGCAAAAAAGATTTCTGTAAATAATCATGTGCTTTGTGCAAATTCTAAATATCTTAAACAATTCGGAATACCAGAAAATCCAAATGATTTGCAGAATCATGATGGTTTACTTTATGTTCTAAGAGAACCCAATGGTATGCTACAGTTGCCAGTAAATAATCATTTGCAGTCTTTTAGAATTCGAAACCGAATGCGTACTAATAGTGGTCATCAATTGTTAGCTGCAGCTTTAGAGGGTTTGGGCATTACAATTTTGCCCACATTTATTGCGGCAGAGTATATTGAATCTGGTTCTTTATCTATTGTGTTACCCCAATACTCTCCTATAGGTGGTGATATATCTGTAGTTTATAAGCAAAGTTATCGTAATTCGAATAAAATTATGGTTCTTGTAGACTATCTTCGAGAAGCAATAGGAGATCCACCAGTTTGGGATCAACGTATAATGAGTCATTTGGAAAGTACTGGGCAACATTATTAAGAGTGCATTAAGTTCAAGTGATTATTTGCATACAGTATGGTCTTAACTTATTTTAATTATTTTTGTAATGATAAGAATTGGGTAAATATTTGGTAGAGTTTTTCCAGTTATGGGATTCCTTATATTTGCTATAAAAACTTATTGAACACAATATTTTCCCTATAGGTAAATAGGAGCTAAGATAGATTGATTAAGTGAATAGTCACCAAAATTCTAGACACATAACCATTTTTTGATAGGCCTTTTCATAATCTAATGGAGAACGTTGACCATATTTTATTAGATGAATTGTTTATATAAAACGAACAGGATATCATCAAAAAAGTATCACAATTTATCTGTATACATCTCAGTAAAATATAGCAAAATGAGTTTCAGTCTAAAAAAAATTTATAAAATGGTGTTTATGTTCTATGAGTGAGCCTTCCTCTTTTCTTCCAGTTTCTGCATCTATGAATCAACAAGTGTTAATTCAAAATGGTGATATTTCACCGCAAACTCTGGTTGCCTGTGAGGAATGTGACACGGTATATCATCGAATTCAGCTAACACAAGGTGAACGCGCTTATTGTCTTTGCTGTGGTGCTGAGCTTTATCGGCAAAGCAAACCGTTTAGTGTTTTACTGGCAATGGTAACAACATCGCTGATTGTATTTGTGATTGCCAATAGTTTTCCTATTGTTAAGGTGGAATTACAGGGTAACGATTCCCAGACGACTTTACTTGGGGCGGCATGGGCCATGTTTCATGCAGGGCAAGGGCCAGTAGGTGTTCTGATTCTCATCACAACTTTTGTAGTGCCTTTACTGGATCTGCTATTGCTGCTCTATGTACTTTCATCAGTTCATTTTTTTAAAGTTCGGCCCCGTTATTTAGTTGCAGCATTGCGTACCTTGTTTTTATTTAGAACATGGGGAATGGTTGAAGTATTTTTGATTGGCGTACTGGTGACTTTAGTTAAACTGGTCGGTATGGTCGTGGTGATTCCAGGTGTTGCACTATGGGGGTTCGCCATACTGAGTATATCACTGGTTTATATTGCTTCAGTGAAAGTTAAGGATCTATGGGACGAGATCGACAGGACACTTCGATGAAAACGGATCAGCCTCCGCGCAATTTTTCAGAATATTCCTCTGAAGCAGCCATTGATAATTCGCTGCAATATCCAAGAGCCAAAGATTTGTCTTTGGTGCTTTGTCATTGCTGTGGAACGCTCAATAAATGGGTTGCAGAGGCTGAAGAAAAACACGCTTCACATTGCTTGAAATGTCATAGTGTGCTGCATCAACGTAAACCAAAGAGTTTAGACAGAACCCTCGCTTTGGTGATTGCTGCGAGTATTTTATATATCCCAGCCAATGTTCTTCCGATGACCGTAACGGATTCTCTGTTAGGGATGCAGCAAGATACGATCATGAGTGGTGTGATCTATTTTTGGCAGAATGGGGATTATCTGGTCTCTACTGTTATTTTTATGGCCAGTATTTTTATTCCCATGTTAAAACTTTTGATTCTGTGTTTTCTATTAATTGTTGTGAAACTGCAGTCTTCTGAGCGATTGCACTTTTCACCTGAGCATTGCTCAATGCTTTATCGAATTGTTGAGTTTATCGGTCGATGGTCGATGATTGATGTTTTTGTGGTGGCTTTATTGACAGCCCTTATTCAGATTCAGTCACTGGCAACTATTCTCGCTGGTCCGGGCGCAGTTGCTTTTGGTGCAGTTGTGGTTTTAACCATGTTTGCTTCACTTAGTTTTGATCCGCGTATTATTTGGGATAATTATGCTGCTGCCCAGAGTACGCGCAACAAAAATGGGCTTTCCCTGCAAGGCTCAGACGTGATTCAAGTGGATCATCCTCCTTTGAATCATGATTTATCTAATTCCAGCCAATAAAACAATGATGGGTGTGTATGTCTGAAAATAAAACGAACAACGAAAGCTCAGATCATCAGGATCCTAATGCTGTACAGAAAACGCATCAGGTTTTGCCTGAGCCTGAGAAAAATAAAGGACGGTGGCGGCCATCGCTGATCTGGTTGATTCCATTTATCGCACTTCTGATTGGTCTGTCGTTGGCAGTCAAAGCGGTATTAGATACTGGTCCGACCATTAATGTTTCTTTTAGAACTGCTGAAGGATTGGTTGCAGGCAAGACGACAGTTCGTTTTAAACAATTGGATATCGGTCTGGTTCGCCAGATTGACCTTGCAGACGATCGTTCACATGTCATTGCAAAAATTGAACTGCGTAAGGATGCCAGTAATTTTGCTGCAAAAGACTCACGATTCTGGGTGGTTCGTCCTCGAATAGGTGCGAGTGGCGTTTCAGGAATTGATACTTTATTGTCGGGTGCTTATATTGAGGTTGATGGTGGTAGGGCAGAACAAAAGCAGAACGAATTTACTGGTCTGGAAGTACCGCCAGTCATCTCATCCGATGTACCGGGTAAAATCTTTTTTCTAAAAGCCAATAATTTAGGCTCACTGGATATTGGTTCTCCTATTTATTATCGTCAGATCAATGTGGGGCAAATCACAGCTTATCAGTTGGCTAAAGATGGTAAGAGTGTAGAGCTACAAACTTTTATTCAAGCACCCTATGATAAGTTCGTGACGACAGATGCGCGTTTCTGGCAGGCTAGTGGTGTTGATGTAAGCTTAAGTGCATCAGGATTTAAGCTGGATACACAATCACTGGTGAGTATTATCGCTGGCGGAATAGCCTTTGGTTATCCTGAAAACTCACATGCTGCCGCTGCTGCTGATCAAAGTCGTTTTAATTTATGGGATTCTCGTACTGAAGCATTGAAAGAGCCAGATGGAAAATCACATCGCATCATCATGTATTTTGATCAGTCTCTACGCGGTTTGTCGGCAGGCGCGCCGATTGACTTTATGGGTATTGAAATTGGAAATATACAGTCGATTAATGCTGAGTTTAATGCAAATTATACTCAGATCCGTATGCGGGCTGAGGGGGTGATTTATCCATCTCGTTTAGCGAATGGCAAAGAACTCGATCCTGACGGTGTAATTTTTAAACGTTTCATCGAAAGGGGCTGGCGTGCTCAGATGCGTACAGGAAATCTACTGACAGGGCAGAACTATATCGCCTTTGATTTATTCCCTAAAGCAAAACCAGCAAACTTAATCATCAGATCAAACGGTGTGATTGAGGTGCCAACAACACCAACGGAGTTGAAAGGTTTACAAGCACAAGTATCGCAAATTGCGGATAAATTGAATAAATTCCCATTAGTGGAAATTGGGCAGGATGTCCGTAAAACACTCGATAATATGAATTCAGCGATTAGCTCTACAGATAAATTAGTGAAGCAGTTAGATGGTAAAGTTGCCCCAGGACTACAGGCGACATTGGATGATGTACGTCAAACCATGCGCTCTACTGAAACCATTCTATCGAGTGATGCGCCAATGCAACAGGATGTACGCCGTGCTTTACAGCAAATGACACGTGCTGCCGCTTCTTTACAGTTAATGGCAGACTATATTGAACAACACCCAGAATCACTCATTCGTGGGAAAACGCCTGAGGTTAAGAATGGTAAATAAAAAAAATAGCTCACATTTTTTGTCCTATTTTCCGCAGTGTAGTAGAGCAGGTTACGGCCTGCTACTGGCGGTTGTGGGTTTAGCAGGATGTTCCAGCTCTCCTACACCAAACTACTATGCCTTAACCCCAACAGTTAAACCGTTGGTAAGTTCAAATGTACGGGTGATTGAAGTACTGCCTGTGGGATTGCCAGACCGTTTAAACAGGGCACCAATGGTCTTGCAGGACAGTAGTGGTAAATCTCATGTATTGGGCAATGAACGCTGGACTTCCACTTTAGGGGCTGAGCTACGGGATGGGTTATCTGCGGGCCTACAACAGAAATTGGGTGCTGTGGATCGTTATAGTAGTGGTATGACGGGTGGCAAAGTGTCCTATCGTATTGCAACGGATTTTTCTCGTTTTGATATTATCGAATACTCCAACACGCGTTCTTTAATCGGCGCGATAAATCGGGATATTGAGGTGGCTGTGGCTTGGATTATTAAACGTGATGATCCAGCAAGACCATTGAATCAACCAACAGGCGCACAGAATGCTGTTGTGCCTAACCGTCAGCTCAGTTGTCGAATGGCATTTACTAATTCTGTTCGTGCGGATGGCAATAAAATTGTTGATATTGTCAATGTTTCACGGCAGTCTCTGAGTCAGGTTGTCGAAGCAATTGCGGCCTCTGTCATTGCTACAGAAGCCAATACACCTGTCGTGATGGAAAGCGTTACCTGTGCTTAAGTTTAAACTACCGATTTGGGGTTATCATTCATGGAAAAGCCGAGCCATTTTTCTACGATTGCCGTTACTTTTATAAGAAAAGTAAATATATATATCAGAAAACTTGATTATTTTCATTTTTAGTGTATAGTTAACTTAACTAGAAAAAAGTTTTGTTTCGGTAAATCTTCTTTAAGTATCGCAGTTTTAGTAATAATCCTTCGTTTTTTCAGATTTTAAGTTTCATTATTTATTATTTTCAAAGTTAAACTCAATAAATTATTAAAAATTAATAGGATATATTATGTCAAACTCGAATGTTGTTAAAGGTACTGTAAAGTGGTTCAACGAAACTAAAGGCTTTGGTTTTATTCAACAAGAATCAGGTCCAGATGTTTTTGCTCATTTTAGCGAAATTTCTAGTTCTGGTTTTAAAACCTTACTTGAAGGTCAAATGGTTGAATTTAGCGTAGCTCAAGGTCAAAAAGGACCGAATGCTGTAAATATTATTGCTATCTAAGCAATAACAAGCATTGATAAAAAAAGTACTATTTATTAGTACTTTTTTATAATTCAAAATTTAATTTCAAAGTTGTTTTTCAGATCTGAAAAACCTAAAATAATAGGCTGTAAATTGTTAAAAATAAATGATTTAATCGCAAAAGCTCCTAATGGTACAGAAATTATAGTATCGCTAATTCCAGTCAATAAGATGCAAAATACACGTCAAGGTTTAAAAACAATTGAAGTGGGCAAAAAAGTTCTTCTTCAGTCTGGTGTTGAAGTTGATTTGAACCTAGATGGTCGTACTTTTTACACCTCATTGAATAAATTATTTAAGTTAAATCATAGGGTTGCTTAAACAGAGTTGTAGATTCTGAGTAATTAAATTAATTATTTATCTCTTATAATTTTATCAAGGTATATTAATGCTTAAACAAAGTATCGGTGTAATAGATCAATTTGGTGTTAAGCACTTTATTCAGGCTACAGTTAATAGTAATTTTGAAAATACTCAATCATTTTCAAATATAAAACATATTACAGTTGATGATGAAGATATTCGTCCTGGGTTTGAAATGTATTTTCAAAGTATGTTAAGTGGAAAGATTTTCGAAATTTTGTAAACAACTCGAACCTTCATCAGGATTGTGTGGGGCGGAAAGAGTTGGTCCTAGTTACCATGTTAATCTACTAAAGCCCTAAAAATAATTCGACTTGTGGCTATTTCAAAACTAAAAATTTTTAGCATTTATCGGAATATCTTGGATACTGTCGGAAAATGAAATAGCATTAAATAAATGATATTTAATGCTATTAAGTTATTTTTTAGGTCGTATTGGAAGAGCTTGGATTCTCATTTTATTTTTTTAAAAATAAAATCATTGATCTTGTGACCAGATTCAATCCCACGACGTTCAAATTTGGTCACGGGACGCCATTCAGGGCGAGGATAGCTATTGCCTTTACCCGCTAGGTTTTCCAGATTTGGACGATTATCTAAAACATCAAGCATCCATTCTGCATACGGTTCCCAGTCAGTCGCGGCGTGGAAAGTACCACCGAGTACTAACTTTTGCTCAACCAGTTGCATACGCTCATGAATCACAAAACGACGTTTGAAATGGCGCTTCTTTTGCCAAGGATCGGGGAAGTAAAGTTGTACACAGTCGATACTGTTGTCTGGCATTTCACGCAGTACTTGAATTGCATCAGCATCAAGCACAAATAGATTTTTAAGACCTGCCATGCCTGCTTCAAATACACATTGAGCAATACCGGGAATGTGTACTTCAATTCCGATAAAATTACGTTCAGGATTGGCTTTTGCCATAAGAACTAAAGAACGTCCCATACCGAACCCAATTTCTACGGTTAGTGGGCGTTCAGGATGTTCAAAATGCTGGCGTAAATCACCAACAGGATATTCCAAAATTAAATCACGATAATCTTCCAACGCAGTACGTTGTGAAGTGTTGAGCGGAGCTGAACGACGCATAAACGTCACAATTTCGCGGTGCTCAGACAAATTTTCGAGTTCCGTAATTTGCGTTTCTAACTGATCGTTTGACATGATTCTGGAGATATAAATATAGAAATGCCGTATTTTAAGTGTTCATGGGGGCAAGTCAAACCTTTAAATGATTTTATTTGGCGGATCTGTTGCTCGATGAGCTAAAACTTGTAAGAAATTCTTCATCGCACTGTCACAGAGATTGAATAGGCTAGTGGCGATTTGAACATTAAGTAAAAAAGTTATGAAGACATTTAAATTTCACTCTATCGCGATTTGTTTGGGCTTAATCGGGGCTTCGACGACATTTTCTATCGCACATGCACAATTGATGTTTAGCCAATATGTGGATGGCAGTCGTAATAAAAAGGGCTTGGAAATTTACAATCCAGATGCGACCAGTGCGAATCTCGCAGACTATGAAATACAGCAATTTAATAATGGTGCATTGACAAAAACGGTTGCTTTCCAATTACAGGGTAACTTGGCCAGTAAAGCGAAATTTTTAGTTGGTCACACAGAGTTACAAGTTGTGCTCGGGTCACAGGTCAATCAGGTGGCTTCACTGTCATTTAATGGTGATGATGCGATCGTGCTGCTACACAAAGGCAAAGTGGTTGATCGTTTTGGGCGAGTCGGGGAGCAACCTGAGAATGGTTGGGGGACAACAGTTCAAAGTAAAGGGAATAGTTTTACTCGAATCCAAAGTACAAACCCAGTGACAGAAATTGACCCGACGACGAGTTTTGATTTAGACAGTGCATGGAAAGCATGGACTGATCGTAATGACTTCTCTAACTTATCAGGTTCAACGACTACACCACCTGTAAATGAAACTGTCAGTTGTTCTAGTTCAAATACGGCGATCGCTGATCTAAATACAGCCGCTCAAGATCAAAATTATACGGTACGTGGTGTAATTACGGCGGACTACCGCTATAGCAATGGTTTTTCAGGTTTCTATGTTCAGACACCTGATAGCAAGGCAAAAGCAAATGTGAGCAATGCGATCTTTGTTTATATTCCAGCAAGTAGTACCGTTAAAGGTGGTCAGATCGGTGAGGAGGTTATCCTACGTGGTCGTTTAGCAGCTTATCAAAATCAACTCCAAATCGATCAGTTACAACAAGATATTCAAGTTTGTAGTACCAATATGCTGAGTCACATTCAGCCGAAATCAATTGATTTACCATTTAGTGCTTTGACTGGAACTGTACATTCGCCACAGCTGTATCAAGGCATGTTGGTTAAATTACCCCAAACATTAACGATCAGTGAAAATTATAATTATGGTCGATATGGTGAGTTATCCGTCAGTCTGGGACGGTTATTTATTCCAACAAACCTATATCCCTCAATGTCCACAGAAGCAAAAGCCTTAGCACAGAAGAACCTATTATCAAAAGTCATTTTGGATGATGGCTATAGCAATCAAAATAGAACGCCTTGGCTGCCACAGAACTTTAGCGCAACCAATACGCTACGCGTTGGTGATCAACTGCAAAATGTAGAGGGAATTTTAGAATATCGTTTTAATGGCTGGCGTATTCAACCAATTCAGGGACGTAATCTCCCAACCATCGTAAAGCCAACACCCGAACGACCAAGTGTGTTTGCCAAAGATGACAAATTGATCCGCGCAGCCGCATTTAATGTATTGAACTACGATAATGGTAAGAATGGCTTCCCGACTGAACGTGGCGCGACAACGCAAGTAGAATTTGAAAAACAGCATCTCAAGATTGTGAGTGCATTACGTGCAATCGATGCTGATGTTTATGGATTGATGGAAATCGCCAACAATGGTTATGCTGAGGATAGCGCTATCGCATATTTGACCCGTGCTTTAGGTGCTGATTGGAAATATGTGATCCCTGAAAATATAGATCGGTTAGGTACGGATGCGATTGCTGTTGCGATTATTTATAACAGTAAACGAGTGAAGCCAGTCAATAAACCAGTGGTCTTTGATTTGGGCGATAAAAATAGAACTACGATTGCACAGACTTTCCAGCCACTCTCAGGAAAACACATGTTTACCGTGATTCCTAACCACCTTAAATCTAAAAGTTGCTCAGGTGTAAGCGCAAACTCATTAGATGCTGATCAAAAAGATGGTCAAGGCTGCTGGAATCCAACACGTATTAAAGCTGTAGAACAACTGATTCAATGGATGGCGAAAAACCCAACGCAAGTTGAAACACCGAACATGTTACTTTTGGGAGATCTAAACAGTTATGCCAAAGAAGATCCTATCTTAGCGCTAGAAAAAGCTAACTATAAAGTGCTACTCAATGACAAAAATATAGGGCAGGGTGAGCAAGCCTATAGTTATGTATTTGGCGTGTCGAGCAATGCTGATGGTTATGGTGGTGCAGGTAATTTAGATCATGCCGTTGCGGATGCGAGTTTATATAGCAAAGTAAAAAAAGCCTTTGCTTGGCATATAAATGCAGACGAGCCAACGGTATTGGATTACAACGAAGAATATAAAACGGATGAGCAAAAAGCATTATTCTTTGCAGAAGATCCTTATCGTTCTTCTGATCACGATCCTGTGATTGTTGATTTAGATTTGCAGGATGATGAAGTCAAAGCATCTACTGACAAAAGCTCATCGGGTAGCTTTGGCTGGTTATCGATACTTGGACTATTAGGTCTCGCTGGTTATTCAACACGTTCAAGAAAAGCAAAACTTTAATCTAACCGAGAAAAAGAGCAGAAATTAAGCTGCTCTTTTTCTGGAAGAAATCTATTTGCACAGGGCGTATACGATCCCTATAAAAATTTGACATAAGAGCACTTGCAAAATAATGAAATTTCACTAATAGTCAAATTATTCGGTATTTTTACTTTTACTGACAAATTTGTAAAAACAGATTTTGCAAATTTTGATAAAGCGTTTTAGAACAGAAGAGTTAGATAACAAGGATCAAATATGAAGTTGTATTATTCACCTGGTGCTTGCTCATTGGCAGCACATATTATTTTAAATGAAATTAATGTAGATTTTGATTTAGAACGCGTTGATTTAAAAACCCATAAGACTGAGAAAGGTGCAGATTATTACGAGATCAATCCAAAAGGCTATGTCCCAGCCTTAGAAATTAATCCAGGTTTAATCTTGACCGAGAATGTTGCGATTTTACCATTCTTGGCTCAGTATGATCCTAAGCAAGATTTAATTCCGCCATCGGGTATGGGACGTGCCAAAGTCCTAGAGTGGTTAGGCTATTTGAACTCTGAACTGCATGATGCTTATGCTGTTTTTTTCGGTGGTAAATTAACGGAAGATGAAAAGACCAAAGCTTATGCTGAAGTGAATCGTTTACTTAAATTTATCGATCACTATTTAGCTGAATCTGAATACGACTATTTAGTAGATGATAATTTTGGCCCAGCAGATGCATATTTGTTTGTGCTGACCAACTGGTCAAATCATATCGAACATGACTTAAGTCCTTATATCAACATTATCGCTTTACGCAATAAAGTTGCCGAACGCCAGTCAGTTCAAATTGCGATGCGTGATGAAGGGCTACTAGGTTAGTTTTGAATTGTTACATTAAAAAAAGCCTCTGATCACAGAGGCTTTTTTTTAATCTCAACGAATTATTGTTGAGCTTTTTCTTTCACATCAGCAGCTGTAGATTCAACAGCACCTGCAGCATTTGCAGCAGCTTCACGTGCAGCTGCTTCGGTATCCGCAGCAGCTTCAGCAGTAGCAGTTGCGGTGTGATCAGCAGCAGCATCGATTTGGTCACCAGCAGTGTCAATAGCTGTTGCAACATCATGACCCGCTTGATCAGCAGCATGCTCTAAGTGTTCGCCAGTTGTAGCCCCTGTTTCAGGTGCTTTATCTTTATTACAGCCTACAAGAGCAACAGTAGCAGCGAGACCTAAAGCAACAAGTAATTTATTCATTTTCATATTTCCTTTTCATTGTGGCATCCAAAAACAATGGATAGCAAAAATATAAACACAAAGCGGATAGAGAATAAAGTTGAATATTTGTTGATAACTTGTAAAAACACGCACTTACATTTGAAAATGTAAATGCGCGCACATGTTTTTAAGCTGAGTTAATTACCCGAACGAATCATATAATCAAAGGCAGAGAGTGATGCTTTAGCGCCTTCACCCGTCGCAATAATAATTTGCTTATAAGGCACAGTGGTACAGTCACCCGCAGCAAACACACCTTTGACATTGGTTTCATTACGATCATTCACCATGATCTCACCACGATTGCTGAGTTCAACCGCACTGTCTTTCAAGAAATCGGTGTTTGGTAATAAACCAATTTGAACGAAAATCCCTGCAAGTTCAACCACATGTTCTTCATCAGTTGCACGATCTTTATACTTTAAGCCAGTGACTTGAGAACCATCACCCAACACTTCAGTACTTAATGCATTCAGAATCACGGTGGTATTTGGCAAGCTGTTTAATTTGTTTTGTAACACTTGATCGGCACGAAGTTTGGTATCAAATTCCACCAACGTGACATGCTCAACAATGCCAGCAAGGTCAATCGCAGCTTCTACACCTGAGTTCCCGCCACCAATCACTGCAACACGCTTACCTTTGAAGAGTGGGCCGTCACAGTGCGGACAATACGCCACACCACGAGTACGGTATTCTGCTTCACCTGGTACATTCATTTCTCTCCAACGCGCACCTGTAGAAAGAATGATGGTTTTTGATTCTAGCTTGGCACCATTTTCAAGTTCAACTTCAACCAAGCCAGATGCTGTTTGATCTGCACCGATGATTTTGCTGACACGTTGCAAGTTCATGATATCGACATCATATTCACGCACATGCGCTTCCATCTCGGCAGCAAACTTAGGACCGACGGTTTTTTGTACAGAGGTATAGTTCTCGATATCCATGGTATCCATCACCTGACCACCAAAGCGCTCTGCCACGATACCGGTATTGATCCCTTTACGAGCCGCATAGATCGCTGCGGTTGCCCCAGCAGGACCTCCACCGATCACCAAGACATCAAAGGCATCTTTGGCATTGATCGCTGCTGCATCTTTCTCTGCTGAGTTGGTATCTAACTTGGCTATGATTTCTTCCAAAGTCATACGACCTTGACCAATGTGTTGATCATCTTGGAATACCATCGGTACAGCCAAGATTTTGCGTTGTTCCACTTCGTCTTGGAAGAATGCACCATCAATCATGGTGGTGGTGGTATTTGGATTGTTGATCGCGATCAAGTTCAATGCCTGAACCACATCTGGACAGTTATGACAGCTCAATGAAATAAACACATCAAAGTTTGCTTTCAGGTTTAAGCCTTTAATTTGATTTAAAACCTCATCAGAGATCTTAGGAGCATAACCAGACACTTGTAACAATGCCAAGATCAAAGAGGTAAACTCATGTCCCATCGGTAAGCCAGCAAAGAACACACGTGGCTGTTCGCCTGCTTTAGCCACCCCAAAACTTGGACGGCGAGCGTTTAAACCATCAAAACGTGCAGTTACTAGATCAGACAATTCCGCAATTTCAGTGACCAGTTCTTTGATTTTTGCCGCTTTGTCGGAATCATCTAAAGCAGCAACCAACTCGATCGGACTTTCTAAACGTTCTAAATAAGCTTTTAATTGAGTTTTAATATTTTGATCTAACATCGATGTCTCCAAATTCTCAACAATTCTAGTCGGCTAAATTCATTCAATGAGGCTATAGTACGCAAAAGCACTAAATAGGTAAAACAGTATGTTTTTATGGGTTTGATCGGTTTTTTGGATTGACGCTGTACCTGTCGTATTTTTGATCATTCATCTATTTAAAAGTTTGATCAGCATTGATCTTGTTATATAACTGCAATCATTTCATGGCATAACTAAAAAGGTAAGCGAGATGGCGTTACAGCGTGGTATTTATCAACATTATAAAGGGCAGCTTTATCAGGTGTTTAACGTGGCTCGACATAGTGAAACAGAAGAAGAGTTGGTGGTTTATCAATGCTTATATGGTGATTACTCGATGTGGGTACGCCCACTCACCATGTTTACTGAAACTGTTCAGCTTGAAGGGCAAGTTATTCAAAGATTTAAGCTGATACAAGCGACCTAAACGCGATATTTTTCTAGTTTGAGCATCATGGAGAATCAGATATGACCAACACTGTTTTCTTGCAACGTATTGCTGATTTATACGATGAATTTAAACAACATGATGCTCGACAGTCTGATCGTCTAAGGCGTTATCGCAATATTGAAGCAGAATCAGCTAAATTACTGGCAATGCTGGTACGTACTCAGCAATCAAAACGCATTCTTGAAATTGGAACGTCCACAGGATACTCCACCTTATGGTTGGCTGAAGCAGCCAAAACGGTTCAAGGGAAGCTATTAACTTTAGAAATCAATGCATTTCGTAGCGCTCAAGCTAAAAAATATGCAGAAGATTTTGAGTTGGAAGGGTTTATTGATTTTTGGGTGGGTGATGCCGCTGACTATTTGAAACAAGCAATGGAACCCTTTGATCTCATCTTGTTAGATGCAGAACGTGGCAGTTATGTGAGTTATTGGGAAGACTTAAAACGCTTATTAAAATCCTCTGGCAGCACCTTGATTATTGACAATGTCATTTCGCATCCAGCCGAAGTTAAGCCAATGCTAGAATTGATTAAACAAGATGAACACTATATGAGTAGTATTTTACCAGTGGGCGCTGGTTTATGTATGGTTGTTGTCAAATAGCTGACTTCTACTCTGATGCTCTAAACGATAGGCCTGTGGACTACACCCTTGTATTTTATTAAAAGCGCGGGTGAAGTTGGCGGGGTTTGAGTACCCTAATTCATAGGCAATATGGGTAATGGTAAACTTAGAATTTTCTAATAGATCAATGGCTCGTTCGGTACTAATCTTTTGCTTTAGTTGGTGGAATTCGACACCGTACTTTTGCAGATAACGTTGCAATGTTTTGGTCGAAATATTTAAGACTTTTGCACATTCATTTAATGTCGGGATTTGATTGGCTTGACGAAGCATCATACTAACCCATTCGACAATTTCTCCCTGATGATAAATTCTTTGAATTTGCTCCTGACAACGTTGTTCGACCACTTTTAAACTATGGGCATCGGCTAAAGGCAAGGGAAGTGAGAGCTGCTGTTGATCCATAATCACGCGAACGCCTGTAATCCAATGATCGTTAAAATGAAAATTAGCTTTGATTAAATGGATATACTGTTCTTTATATTTTGGTTCGGGTACACTGAGATAAACCTGATATCGTTGTAATTGGTTTCCAGCTAATTCTAATAAACTGTAATAAAAAGCCACTGCAATCGCTTCGATATGGAAGGCAAGACATTGTTTATTCATTTGTAATATCGGTTCATATAATAACTCAACTTTTTGCTGATCGTGTTGAAACTGAATCGTGAGTTTAAAGCTTGGCATAATCAGTCTGAAGTATTGAGCGATCAGTCGTAAAGCATGTTCAAGATGTGGGCTGGTCATGAGGGCATAACCCACCAGACTATGTGAGCTTAGCTTGATATTTTTGCCTAATTGGAATGCGAGGTCTTTGGTATTGGGGAGGTTTAAACCCATTTCAATAAATTGTTCAATCTGTTGAATGCTAAGGAGTTCAGTCGTAGAAAGTTGATCACGTAATTGCATTAATAGGTTATTATCATATTGATTTGTTTGAATTAAAATATCAATCAGTCGTAGATAGTAACGTGAAGGAATGACAGGAATTTGTTGGTTTTGCACAATTAACAATCCATATAGTCTTAAAATGATAATACCAAGTCTTAAAATGATAATAAAGACTCACTTTAAAAGAACACAATTGATGGAAGCAAAAAGAGTAATTGATTGAGGAGTTTCTAATGAATATGCATACTCAACTGGATGTAGAGCACGCAACAACACGGTTCAAAGATAAAAAACGTCATTGGTGGTTATTAGGTTTGGCTGTACCTGCAATTGCCATGAGTGGCTTAGCTGGTTATCAGTTTGGTCCTAAAAAAACGAAAAAGTTTTTTGCTTCATTTGGTCCTTTGTTTTTGCATGGTGTTATTCCGAGTTTGGATAAACTGATTGGTGAAGACGCTGAAAACCCACCGATTGATGCAATCGCAGATCTGGAAGCTGATCCATATTATGCGCGTATTGTTAAACTGTATATTCCCTTGCAATACGCTGTAAATATCTACGGTACATATCTCGCTAGTCGCAACAATACCTCTGTCGCCGATCAAGTTTTATTGGGAACATTAATCGGTATGGTGAATGGTGTCGCGATTAATACTGCACATGAGTTGAGTCATAAAAGTGGCAAGCTAGAACATTATTTATCGCATCTGGCATTAGCACCATCAGGTTATAACCATTTCCGTATAGAACACCCTTATGGCCACCATCGTCGTGTCGCTACACCAGAAGATCCTGCTTCATCACAATTTGGTGAAACATTTTGGAAATTTTTACCACGTACAGTCATTGGGAGTTTTAAGTCCGCGATTGAAATCGAAAAGAGCCGTTTAGCTCGTAAAAAATTACCATTTTTATGTAAAGAAAATGAGCTCTTACATGGCTGGGCAATGTCAGCCATTTATCATGCAGCGATGTTTAGCAAATTTGGTGTACGTTCAATACCGTTTCAAGTGACTCAGGCGGCGTATGCAGTAACGCTGTTTGAATCTGTAAATTACATCGAACATTATGGTTTAAAGCGTGAAAAGCAAGCCAATGGAAAATATGAGCGAACATTGCCTGAACATAGTTGGAACAATAATAATGTGGTGACCAATTTGTTTTTGTACCAATTACAACGACATTCGGACCATCACGCCAATCCAGCGAGAAGTTTTCAAACCTTACGTCATTTTGAAGATGCACCTCAATTACCCGCGGGCTATGGTGCAATGATTCTCCCTGCATTTGTTCCTGCATGGTGGTCAAAAATTATGGATGATCGAGTCGTGCAGCACTACAACGGTGATTTAGCTAAAATCAACATGTATCCGAGTGCCAAAGAAAAAATGCTTGAGAAATATGCAGAGCAAGCAGATGTCGCGTGATTAGGAAGCGTTGGTATTTCGCAGACTTCGTTGTCACAACAAAGATCAGCCCCAATCGGGCTGATTTTTTTATGAGGAAGCTGAAATAGAGAGTCGTTTAAAATGTAGATCAAACTCAAGATACTTATGTACAAATGCAGCTTTGTCGGTCGAGCGAAGTAAGTTGTCGTAAATAAATTTTGGTACAGGATGGTACAGTTCACCTGAACCATTGTTATAAAATATTTTTAAATAGCGTGAAGAAACGTCATATTTCCAAGAAGTTACGATAACAGTTTTTTCCATACATTTGCCCCCATATCAATAGTAGACTCATGTCCATATAAAAAAAGCTTTATTCCGTCATTTGACAGTACTCCAAGTCTCAGAAGCTGACAATTGATAAATGAGCTTTGCTATGAAGATATAAGTATAAGAATTGTAAAAAATTTGCAATTAAAACGAAGCACAGACTAGCAGGAATTTATAAATATTTTAGACAAAAAGAAACCACCCAAAAAAGGGTGGTTTCGGACGTATTGGTTGAATCTAATGAATTAGATTTTACCAACTAAGTCGATAGATGGAGCGAGGGTAGCTTCACCTTCTTTCCATTTCGCTGGGCAAACTTCACCTGGGTGGCTAGCTACGAATTGAGCAGCTTTAAGTTTACGTAAAGTTTCTGATACATCACGAGCAATTGAGTTGTCATGAATTTCAGCAGTTTTGATTACGCCTTCAGGGTTAATGATGAACGTACCACGAAGTGCTAAACCAGCTTCTTCAATATGAACATCAAAAGCGCGTGTTAATTGATGAGTAGGATCACCAATTAATGGGAATTGAGCTTTACCAACAGCAGGAGAAGTTTCATGCCATACTTTGTGAGAGAAATGAGTATCAGTCGTTACGATATAAACTTCCGCACCAGCTTTTTTGAATTCTTCATAGTTGTCAGCAGCATCTTCAACTTCTGTTGGACAGTTGAATGTAAAAGCAGCTGGCATGAAAATAAGAACAGACCATTTACCTTTAAGATCTGCTTCAGTTACTTGAATGAATTCACCGTTACGGAATGCATCAGCTTTAAATGGTTTAACTTCAGTATTAATCAAGCTCATCATTGTCTCCATGATTGCGGTATATCTTTAAACGAGGAAAGTGTTTACGAGATATAGAATAGTTAATTTTTAATTATTGGGGAAATGGTATTTTTACATGATTAGAATCGGAAAAATGAATTGATCGATTTAAATCCACATTTTCACCCAATCTATCCTGATTTGACTTCAAGTTGATGACGTCAAGATGACAGGAGATTTTAAAATTAATGCGTTAGACAACATGCAGTCTATATCATTAAAATTCAAGGGTAGAATGGAAAAATATATAAAAAATGTTTAATTTCTAGACTATAATTTAATTTGTGAGCTTTTTGCTCGAATAGATAGCGAATTAACACCAACAATGACTGATCATTTAAGAACAAGATTCGAAAACTTAGAACTGAATATGGGTTTGGGGAAAATTAGCGCTTTTATTTCAATGTCCTTAGGTCTGCTAAGTATATTCGGCGCTTTGTGTTTTTTATTTCCCACAGTATTAACGACACCAGAACTTCGCCCATTTTATGTGCAATATCATGATGTATTTTATTTTAGTTTAATATTGGCTATTGTTCTGAGTGTCGGTTTTGGCGCATATAGCTCAATCATTCGTCAAAATCGATATGGGTTTTACGGATTATGTTTTGCTTTAGTTGCAGCAGTTCTCGGCTGTGGCTTGATCAAAGCACCGATACTTCCAAGTCTTCCTTTCTATGCTGGGATTGATTATTTCGTTCTGACGCTTGTAATCTTGGCTGTTATTTTTATTCCACTTGAGGGTTTTTTTGCCAAAAATCCTGAGCAAAAAATTCTTAGGGTTGGCTGGGTGACAGATATGAAATATTTCATGTTTAGTCATATTGGTATTCAGTTATTCACGTTTTTAACGGTCATGCCAATTCAATATTGGATCACCCATCTACCCAATAATCCAATTGTGCCTTATGTGCAGGCGCAACCGATTTGGTTACAGTTCATCGAGTTACTGATTGTTGTGGATTTTGTGGTGTATTGGCTGCACCGAGCGATGCATGAAGTGAATTTCCTTTGGCGTTTTCATGCCATTCATCATTCTACTGAATATATGGATTGGCTGGCATCTTCGCGTTTGCATGCTGTTGAAGTGTTAATGACACGTTTTTTAGCAACTTTACCTATTTTTCTTTTAGGTTTTCACACTTCAGCCGTGTTTGCGTACCTGATCTTTATTTCCTTTCACGCCATATTTATTCATTCAAATGTACGTTTTCGCTTTCCTTATTTGCGTTGGATTATTGCCACTCCAGAGTTTCATCATTGGCATCATTCTTCTGAAAAGCCTGCAATTGATAAAAATTATGCTGCATTTATCCCTGCGTATGATGTCATTTTTAAAAGCGTGTATATGCCAAATCATTTGGCGAGTGTGTATGGTACGGTAGGCTATAAGATTCCAAATAGTTTTTTGAAGCAGTTCACTTGGCCTTTTAAAAAATACGTAAAACGTTTTCTTCAGCGCTTTGATTCGTCATCTAAATCCTGAAGATATTGATCAATATGCATCAATTTCCCAACCGGATTGGTGCAGTTACTTTGCATAGCAACACTTTAAAGCGTAAAATAGCCGATTATTTTATTTTCAGGAAAGCTGTTCAGTGCAGAGTCATTTAAATGTAGATCAATGGGTTATGGCGCGTGACCGCCACCGTTTAAATCGACTGCGCAAAGATAAAAAAACCGAAACAGCAGAAATTGAAAAACTATTTGCACAATCGAATCATAAAGTTAAACAGCGATTGGCGCGTCTCCCAAAGATCAAGCTTAACCAAGACCTACCTGTTACGCGCTATGCAGATCGTTTGATTGAAGCGATTCAAAAGCATCAAGTGATCATTGTGGCGGGGGAAACTGGCTCAGGTAAAACCACACAGCTTCCTCAAATTGCAATGCTGGCAGGTCGTGGTTTGACAGGCATGATCGGGCATACTCAGCCACGTCGTTTGGCGGCGCGAAGTGTATCGCAGCGTATCGCGGAAGAAGTGGGCGAAAAGTTAGGCGAATCCATTGGTTTTAAAATTCGATTTAATGAGCAAGGGTCACAAGACTCGATTGTTCGTTTAATGACGGATGGTATTCTGCTTGCTGAACTGACCAATGACCGATTCTTATCAAAATATGACACGATTATTATAGATGAAGCACATGAGCGTTCGCTCAATATTGATTTTATCATGGGCTATTTAAAGCAGCTTTTGCCGAAGCGCCCAGATTTAAAAGTGATCGTGACCTCAGCCACGCTTGATGTAAATCGTTTTAGTCAGT
Source organism: Acinetobacter sp. 3657 (assembly GCF_031456775.1). Classification (NCBI taxonomy): domain Bacteria; kingdom Pseudomonadati; phylum Pseudomonadota; class Gammaproteobacteria; order Moraxellales; family Moraxellaceae; genus Acinetobacter; species Acinetobacter sp. 3657. The sequence continues at coordinate 292,443 of NZ_JAVDVH010000001.1, forward strand.
ATTTTTACAATGCACCCGTATTTGAAGTTGAAGGGCGGAGTTTCCCTGTTGAGCTTCGTTATCGTCCAATTTCTGAACTGAATATTGTCGGCAGTGATGATGACGAGTTTGATGATTTTGAGGAAAATTTACCGCGTGCGGTCGTACAAGCGGTAGAAGAATGTTTTGCTGATGCGGATAGCAAAGGTCATCCTGAACATGCTGATATTTTAATTTTTGCCAGCACTGAGCAAGAGATTCGGGAATTACAAGAAACCCTGCAAAAACATGGCCCTCGTCATACTGAAATACTTCCGCTATATGCACGGTTAGCGATTGCAGAACAACAAAAGATTTTTAGTCCGAGTGGAAAAGGGCGACGGATTATTATTGCCACTAACGTTGCTGAAACGGCACTTACTGTACCGAATATACGTTACGTGATTGATAGTGGTTTTGCACGTCTTTCACGTTATAACTATCGTTCGCGTGTACAACGTTTACCGATTGAGGCGATTTCACAGGCAGCGGCGAACCAACGTAAAGGGCGTTGTGGACGTATTGCAGCAGGTGTCTGTATTCGTCTTTATAGTGAAGATGACTTCCTTAGCCGCCCAGAGTTTACCGAACCAGAAATTAAGCGAACCAATCTTGCGTCTGTGATTTTACAAATGCAAAGTTTGGGATTGGGCGATTTGGAAGATTTCGATTTTATCGAGCCACCTGATTTCCGTTTAGTCAATGATGGGCGTAAGTTGTTGGTTGAGTTGGGAGCTTATAATGAGCACACTCAATCCGCCCATAAGAAGAAAGGTGGGTTAACCAAAATCGGTCAAATGATGGCACGTATGCCGATTGATCCTCGTTTGGCGCGTATGATTATTGGTGGTGCGCATTTTGGTGTGCTGAAAGAAATTTTGGTTATTGTCAGTGCTTTGGCTGTTCAAGATCCGCGTGAACGTCCTGCGGATAAACAAATGCAGGCGGATCAAAAGCATGCCTTATTTAAAGAAACTGATTCTGACTTTTTATTCTATTTAAAGCTATGGGATACCTTACAAACCAGCCCAGAGACTCAATCAGAAAGTAAGCGTCGTCAATTTGCCCGGAACCATTTTTTAAGTTGGTTGCGTTTACGTGAATGGAAACAAACGTATCAGCAGTTGGTTGAATTGGCTGAAGGTTTAAAACTCAGCTTTAATGAAAAACCAGCCAATTATGAGAATTTACACCGTGCTTTGTTAACAGGTTTACTTTCCTTTATTGCCAACAAAACCGATGAACGAAATACCTTTATGGCGGTGCGCCAACAAAAAGCCAAGGTATTTCCAGCCAGTACTTTACATAAGACCAATACCGCTTGGGTGATGGCATTTGAGATGGTGGAAACTTCTCAAGTCTATTTGAGGACGTTGGCGAAAATTGATCCTGAATGGATTTTATTGGCTGCTGGCGATTTATTGAAACACCACTATTTTGAACCGCACTGGTCGAAAAAAGTGGGTATCGTCAACGCCTATGATCAGATTTCATTATTTGGGTTGATTATTGAACCTAAGCGGCTGATCAATTTTGAAAAAGTGGATCAAGCTGCTGCACATGAAATCTTTTTACGAGATGCGTTAACGACAGGGCATTTGGGGATTACTCCACCATTCCTAAAGCACAACTTATTAAAGCTTGAAGAAGTTGAGCGCGTTGAAGACAAATTACGTCGTCGTGATTTGGTGGTCGACGAAGAAACGATTTACCAGTTTTATGCCAATAAAGTTCCGACCGAAATCGCCAGCCGTCGTAGTTTTGAAGATTGGCGAGCAACGGTAGAGCCTGAACATCCACGTTATTTATTTGTTGATGATGACGCCTTGTGGATGAATGATCGCCCAACTACACAGCAGTTTCCTGATTATTTGCATAATGGACAATTGCGCTTGGCTGCCAGCTATCGTTTTGACCCAAGTCATGATGAAGATGGCGCAACTGTGAAGATTCCAGTGCAAGCCTTAGCACAAGTTGATGAAAATCAATGGTCATGGGGCATTCCAGGTTGGCGACAAAATTTAATTGAGGCGCTGTTAAAAGCATTGCCAAAAGATAAACGTCGAAATATTGTTCCCATTCCAGATACAGCACGAAAGTTGATTCAAGGCATAGATGCAGTTCATTTGCGTGAACATTTATTTAGTTATTTGGCTTTTGCCTTACGCGGTGAGCAAATCACTGAAAAAGATTTTTCTTTTGAACGAATTGATCAATACCTTATTCCTTTTATTAAAGTTCTCGATGAAAAAGGTAAATTAATCGCGCAAGGTCGTGACTTGGATGAGTTAAAAGCGCGTTGTCGTGTAGAAACGCATCGTGCTGTAAAGCAACATGAGGGTGAGTTTAAAACTTTTCCTGAGCATTTTGTTTTTGAGGCTTCACAAAAAGTGACGGGTGTATTGGTGAAACAATATCAAGCACTTGTACCAAGTAAAGCATTTGCTGATTTGGATGTAAAAGATGAATCAGGTGTTGTGATTCAGACTTTTAACGATCAAGAAGAAGCAATTAAACAGCATAGAGAAGGGGTAATTCGCCTTGTTCACATGCAACTTGGTGATTTGATTCGTCAGTTGAAGAAGCAAATTTCAAAACCATTAGCATTGGCTTATTCACCATTAGGTGATAAAGCAAAGTTGGAACAAATGTTGGTTTACGCGACTTTGCAAGTTTCGATTCAAACACTTCCTATTGATGCCGTAGAGTTTGAAAGCTTATTGGCAAATACCAAAAAGCATTTTTTATCTTTGGGTCAGCAGACATTGACTGATTTGACTGAAATATTTACTCAATGGCAGCAAGTTCGCCGTGAATTGCTCGTCCTCGATCAAACTATTTTTACTCGAAGTGTAGATGACATCGAAGATCAACTGGATCTTATGTCCCTCGCAAACTTTGTTTATAGTCGTCCCGCTGATCTTTGGCAGGAATACCCGCGTTATTTAAAAGCTTTGCTATTGCGTTTAGATAGATTGCCCAATAATCTACAAAGAGATCTTGCGGCAATTGATGAAGTCGATCCTTGGATGGACAAGCTATTTAAATTTAAAAATGATCCTAAAATCAAAGAATTGTACTTGATGATGGAGGAGTTGCGAATTTCCTTGTTTTCTCAACCGATGAAAACAAAGCTGCCAATTTCACCAAATAGATTACAAAAACTATGGGATCGATTATCAATCGGTTAAACTGAGCAATAATGAAAGCTAGAACCATTCTTTACAGGAGTTTTACATGGGCATTCGTATAACAGGTACAGGGTTATTTCACCCGACCGAATCTATTTCCAATGCAGAATTGGTGGAAAGTTTAAATGCTTATGTAGAACAATATAACCAAGAACATGCTGACAAAATTGCAGCGGGTGAATTAGAGCCATTACGCGGTTCAAGTCCTGAGTTTATTGAAAAAGCATCAGGTATTCAGCGCCGTTATGTGGTTGAGAAGTCTGGTATTCTTGATCCAAAGCGTTTACGTCCTCATTTACAAGAACGTAGCAATGATGAGCTTTCACTTCAGGCAGAGTGGGGTGTGATCGCAGCCAAACAAGCGATGGAAAATGCAGGTGTTACTGCAGAAGACATCGATGTTGTGATTTTAGCTTGTTCAAATATGCAACGTGCTTATCCAGCAGTGGCGATTGAGATCCAATCCGCACTTGGCATTCAAGGTTATGCGTACGATATGAATGTGGCTTGTTCTGCTGCCACGTTTGGTTTAAAGCAAGCCTATGATGCGGTGAAGTGTGGTGCTCGCCGTGTTTTACTGCTCAATGTTGAGATTACATCAGGTCATTTAGACTATCGTACCCGTGATGCACACTTTATTTTTGGTGATGTTGCGACAGCATCGATTATCGAAGAAACTGAAACAAAATCAGGTTATGAAATTTTAGATATTCATTTGTTCACGCAATTCTCAAACAATATTCGTAATAACTTTGGTTTCTTGAACAGTAGTGAAGATGCGGTAGTGGATGATAAATTATTCCGTCAAGATGGACGTAAGGTCTTTAAAGAAGTTTGCCCACTTGTTGCAAAAATCATTACTGCACAATTGGAAAAACTTGAATTGACAGCTGAGCAGGTTAAGCGTTTCTGGTTACACCAAGCCAATGCCAATATGAATGAACTGATTTTAAAATTAGTTGTAGGTAAAGAGGCTGATTTAGAGCGTGCGCCAATCATTTTAGATGAGTTTGCAAATACCTCATCAGCGGGTGTGATCATTGCGATGCATCGTACAGGTGAACAGGTCAATGATGGTGAATACGCCGTGATCTCTTCATTCGGTGCAGGTTATTCAGTCGGTTCGATCATTGTGCAAAAGCATATTGCATAAGTTTGTGAAAATTTAAAAAAAACACCGCATCTGAATATGCGGTGTTTTTTTATTTAAGTAATGATATTTACTTCAACATAATAGCGAGGTCTATCAGTTGTGGGGTGATGCTGCTACCAATTGTCGAAGCCGCTAGATTTGGTGTGCCGTCTACATTAACAGCGAGTCTAGCTCTTGGTGTCATAATCGTTGTATCACTGTTTAAATCGATGCGATATAAAACGGATGGCCCGGTCATTCCAGACACGGTTGCTAAAGCAAAACCATTGTCTCCACCAGCAATGTCAAAACCATTATCCATACCTAGATTGATTCCTAATGCACCAATTGAATTGAGTACACCATCATTTGGTGGACTTTGTTTCACTAAAAGTTGGTTGCCTTGATCTAAGTTAAATAGTTCTGTACCAATCATTGGGATAGGTGTTTGGAAACTGTTGGTATAGGCTGCTGCACTGACAACCGCATCATCAATACCATTTAAGTCACCATCAGTAATGGTGTCACCTGTATCAACATTGATCCTTAAACTTTGTCCTGTATTACTAATGACGCGTAAACGATCAGCAGCAGGGTTAAAGTCAACAGCAAAGCTTGTACCAAGTAGCATTGTGAAAGGATTATCATCACCCGTCGCAGCTTTCAGTGAGGATTGAAGTGTTGCCATACCTGTTTGAGTATTAATGGTATATAGATTTGATTGGTCACTGAGTCCATATAGCATGCCAGATTTATCAGTCGTGGTTTTAAATCGAAAATCGATTCCAATAATTTTTTCTGCAACTTTTAAACCAGTAATATTGGTTTGTTTGACTGAATTTGGTGTGTTCGCCATAAAATGAATCAGTTGATTATTTGCACTCAAACCAAATGTATGTGCACCACTATCGGCAGCACTTGCAAGTGCTAAGCCTCGAATACCTGAAGTCTGAAATACATTTGGTAAGTTTTTGCTTTCAACAACGGCAGCATTTTCTGAGCCGACGGCAGTAACATTGAGGTGGTGGAGTTGATATGTGCCTGCAACTTTCAGGGCGGCATAGCCAACGTTATTAATCGGGTCAATATCAAAACCACCGCCGCCTTCAACATCAACACCTGATGCAAGCATTGCTGAATTGCCTAATGTGCCCTCATTTGCATTTTGTAAATAGATACGATCAGTATTCTGGTCAATACTAAATAATCGTGTTGAAGCTGTACCAGCAAACGCATTGGTATATGCAGCAGCAATAATGGCGACTGATTCACCCCCTAAACTAATGTTGCCATCTGTGATTGTCGCACCCGTATCAACATTAATTCGCAGATTTTGTCCATCATTGCCAATGACTCGTAGTCGATCCGCTGCTGGATTAAAGTTTACAGTCATCAGGTCAGGATTGCCTGTGATTTTGTCAAATGGTGCATTGCCATCTGTAGTATCCGCTGGGTCAGCAACTAACTTACTTACCCAAGTCGCACGCCCAGTTTGAGGGTTTAGGGTATATATATTGCCCATAGTACCGACGGCATATAATTTTCCATCTTTTGGACGGTGGTCTATGCCAATCAGTTGTTCACCAGATTGTAGATTTGTGATTTTTAAATTAGAAACCAACATTTCAGGTTGATCACGATTGATTGAACCTATCATTCCATTGCTTGTCAGAATCAGCACATCGCCCGTTTTCGTGGGAGAGGGATTGGAATTATTATTTGAGTCATTATTGCAACCCAAAAGGAATAAGCTGCCTAAGACTGCGGTAGTCAGTGATAATATTCTTGTATTCATTTTTTAAATCCTGATTAATATTTTTGTTCATACAAAGCCTTAAGAAATATTCCTTATTACTTATAAAACTTGGGGCTTCTGTGATTGAGGGACTTACTGTAAATAAAGATTGAGCGCTTTATTTTTAGCTGTTAATTTAAAAAAATTTATTAACTAGAATCAGCATATAAGTGCTGATATTGAAAGTAAATCAATGTTTTTAAGTGGTTTTTTTGTAGTTGGGTTTTGAGTTGTAATTATTCACGCGGAATTCACGGCTGATCAGAAATTTTAATTTTTAGGATGTGGTGATTTGTGTGAGTTAGTGTTCTTAGGTATGAAAAAAAGAGAGAATCAGGGGATTCTCTCTTTTGCTTGGAAACGATTATGCTTCTACTGTTTGGACTGCGATTTTTTTAGCAGGATCGGCTTTACGTCGAACAGCAGGAACTGGTTCACCACGATATTGGCGGTCAGCGAAATAGCTAGAACGCACCATTGGCGCAGACCAAATATTTCTAAAACCTAATTTACGTCCATGCTCAGCATAACGCTCGAATTCTTCAGGTGTGACAAAACGATCAATTGGCGCATGTTGTTTAGATGGCTGTAAATACTGACCAATCGTGATGTAATCTACGTCATGTGCTCTAAGGTCATCCAAAAGGGCAATCACTTCTTCTTCAGTTTCACCAATGCCGACCATCAAACCACATTTGGTTGGAATATCTGGACAATATTCTTTAAACATTTTTAACAGATTTAAAGAATGTTGGTAGTCAGAGCCCGGACGCATGGCTTTATATAAGCGTGGTACGGTTTCAATGTTGTGGTTGAAAACATCAGGCGGGCATTCGGTCATGATGCGAAGTGCAATATCGAGGCGTCCACGGAAGTCTGGAACTAAAATTTCCAACAAGGTATTTGGGCTAAGCGCGCGAGCTTCTCTGATACAGTCAACAAAATGTTGAGCACCGCCATCAAGTAAATCATCACGGTCAACTGACGTGATCACGGCATATTTTAAGCCGAGATTCGAGATTGTTTCTGCCATGTGGCGTGGTTCGTCCGCATCAAGTGCATTTGGACGACCATGCGCAACGTCACAGAAAGGACAGCGACGTGTACAAATATCGCCCATGATCATAAAGGTTGCTGTACCGCCACCAAAACACTCTGGTAGGTTGGGGCAAGCAGCCTCTTCACATACAGTATGCAGTTTTTGCGAGCGCAAGGTTGTTTTGATACGTTGAACCTCTTCTGGTGCGGCCATCTTGACGCGAATCCAGTCTGGTTTACGAGGTACTTCAACCGTAGGAATCACTTTTACAGGAATTCTTGCGACTTTTTCGGCGCCACGAAGTTTTAAGCCCTGTTCAGCTTTACGGTGTTCAGACATATCTTTTCTACAACCTTTAACTTGAGATATCTAGACATTATAGTCAAATTTACGAGTGTATAGGACGAAATAGGTATTCATTTTAAAAATGTGTATATATAAAATATATGGTTGAGAAATACATCAATTCAACGCATATTGGTTATCATATATAGAGTAGTAAAAGTTAAACAGTCAAGGAGCTTTGAATGCCACGTAAGAAAGAGGTCGTTGGTGGGAATATTGTAAAATATGATGCAGTCATTCTCGGTTCTGGCCCAGCTGGTGAAGGCGCGGCAATGAAGCTGGCAAAAGCAGGTAAGCGTGTTGCGATTGTTGATGTTCGTGATCAACTCGGTGGTAACTGTGCGCATGTCGGTACGATTCCAAGTAAAGCATTACGTCAAACAGTTTCAAGTATTATTCGTTATCAACGTGATCCAATGTTTCAAAAAGTAGGTGAGTGGAAACAATTCACCATGAAACAGGTGCTACGTAACGCGCACAAAGTGATTCAGCAACAAGTCGATACGCATACCCGTTTTTATGATCGCAATAAAATCGAAACTTTTCATGGCCGTGCCTATATCCACGATAAAAATACCGTCTTGATTTTCAGTCATGATGGGATTAAGGACACGATTATTTGCAAACAAATCGTGATTGCTACGGGTAGTCGTCCTTATCAACCCCAAGGATTAGATTTTAATCATCCTCGCGTATTTGATTCAGACAAGATTTTAGATTTAGATTATACGATTCAAAAAATTATCATCTATGGTGCAGGCGTTATTGGATGTGAATATGCGTCTATTTTCATTGGATTAGACCATAAAGTTGACCTAATCAATACTCAGCAAAAGTTATTGAGTTATTTGGATGATGAGATTGCTGATGCCTTGTCTTATCATTTGCGTGAACAAGGCGTTTTGATTCGTCATAATGAACAAATTGATCGTTTAGAAACGTTTGATGATCACGTGGTATTGCATTTACTTAGCGGTAAGAAAATCAAAGCTGATGCGATCTTGTGGTGTAATGGTCGTTCAGGCAATACCGATGGTTTAGGTTTAGAAAATGTTGGTTTAGTGCCAAATAGCCGCGGTCAGTTGATGGTTAATGATCAATATCAAACCGAAGTAGACAATATTTTTGCTGCGGGTGATGTCATTGGTTGGCCATCATTGGCATCTGCTGCCTATGACCAAGGTCGTTGTGCGGGTGCAAATATGGTTGGTGAAAAGAATGTCAAACCAATTAAAGATGTGCCAACTGGAATTTATACCATTCCAGAAATTTCTTCGATTGGAAAAACCGAGCAAGAGCTAACGGAAGAAAAAATCCCATACGAAGTAGGACAGGCTTCTTTCCGTCATTTGGCACGCGCCCAAATCACAGGTGATACGGTCGGCGAATTAAAGATTTTATTCCATCGAGATACTTTAGAAGTGCTGGGTATTCACTGCTTTGGTAACAACGCGGCTGAGATTATTCACATTGGGCAGGTGGTGATGCATAGTCCAAACAATACCTTGAAGTATTTTGTAGAAACGACATTTAACTATCCGACGATGGCAGAAGCATATCGTGTTGCTGCCTTGAATGGGATGAATCGTCTATTCTAACTGTGCTAGACATTGTATGATCTAAATGCCAATCAAATTGATTGGCATTTTGCTATTTTGTATTTGATAAAAGGGTTGCTATGAAAACTCAGAAAAATAATGTACTGGTCTTGATCGTTATTGCCTTGCTGATCTTTGCTTATGTCGGTTTGGAGCTTAAGCAAAATAGCACACAGTTCGAGACATCTTCATCTGTTGAGCAGCGTGTTGATGATCAAGCCAAGATCATGCAAGCCTATCAACAACAACGAAGTAAGCTTCAGGTGCGCTCACAAGGAATAGTGAAAGCGATTTTGCCTGATGACAATGATGGTTCAAGACATCAAAGGATGATTTTAGAGTTGGACAATGGCTTGACGGTTTTGATTGCCCATAATATTGATTTGGCACCCCGAATAGAGGGGCTACAAAAAGGTGAAATGGTAGAATTTTATGGGGTGTATGAATATAACAATAAAGGTGGGGTGATCCATTGGACACACCACGACCCAAGAAGAAAACATATTGATGGATGGTTGAAATATAAAGGAAGAATGTATCAGTAACGATCTTCCTTTATGGGTTACTGTAAAGATATGCGCTAAATCAGCTTGTAAGCGCCAATTTTTGACGGGATTTCCATTTAGGTAGGACTTTAGCTAAATAAGCGTCCATACACCATACAGGGCCAATCAGGAGGAATTGTAAGTCTTTAAAGAAAGACGGTTTTTTACCTTCCACTTTATGTCCGTAAAATTGACCAATCCAAGCGATGACAAATATGCCGATATAGAAACCGATGCCCACAGGTAAGATAATAATCAGCCATGCCATTACAGCGAGTAAAGCAGCCATTGCGACTGCAAGCACGATATCTAGACGCGCATAGAAAACCAAAGTCAAAACCAGTAATAGCGCGGTTAATAAGGCACTAAAGTGCGCAAGAATACCAATAATCGAAAAAAGAATTGCTGGAACACATACCCAATGGATTTTTTTATTGGTTTGGTTTTGATGACTTTCACTATATTCATCGAACCATTCGTCGATTGATTTCACAGCGCTCTCCTTGCGATCTTGGTTATTTTTTAATTATCTCAATATACCGAAGAAAGTTAGAAGGGTCAAAATATCTGCGGGGTATTTAGCTTTGTTGCAGTGTAAAAATAATAAAAGCCACACTAGGCGGCTTTTATTGATTGTATGACTGACTGTAACTTAAGAGTTAGGCCCGTCTACACGTTCGATACTCACTTTACCAAGACCTGCATTTGTAAGTCCGATTTGCTTCGCTGCACCATAAGATAAATCAAGTACACGGTTACCATGGAAAGGACCACGATCGTTTACCTTTACCACAACACTTTTACCATTATCACGATTGGTTACACGGATATAGCAGTTTAGTGGAAGGCTACGGTGAGCAGCGGTCATTGCATTCATATCGAATGTTTCACCACTTGCTGTTTTACGGCCATGGAACTGACGACCATACCAAGAAGCAACGCCAGTTTGGCTAAACTTACGAACTGTGTTCGAAGCAACCGCATTAAGCTTTTCAATCACTGAAGGCTCTTCTTCAGGAATGTCAATTTTTGCTGCAATCGTTTGGCGACGTACTTGGTCACCCGAACGCTCAGTGATTGAAAGACTATTTACGTTAGAAAGACGCGAATTAAAATTTTGAGAATCTTTACTTAGAACACGAGCGGCTAAGTTAGATCCATCCACATCATTACTCAATGATGAAGATTGTACCATTTCTGCATGTAACGGGCTTAAACTTAAGCCGGCTGTCAGCGCTAGAATATATTTTAGCGAAAACTGCATTGTATAAACTCCTAGAGAACATGCTTTTCTACTTCAATCAAACAGTCTGAAATATAGTGCACATGTCTAATTATTCACTTTTGCAATTTGCAATTTGGGGGCAGTTGTAACCACTTAAAGAGTTTGAACAGCCCGAACACTTGGGATGGATAATATTCATCGGCTATGAAGTGTGTCTAGTCATTAAAGATAAATAGCAACAAAAAGAACAAAAACACACAGTTTTTGATTAAAAAATGAACAATATTGTAACTAAATATGAAAATAGCTCAAAAAACATACTTTTTTAATAATAAAATTATTGACTTTTTGGTGTTGTTGAAAAAGCTAGTCTATCGACTAGCTACTTCAGTGCCTAATAACCATACAGCAGTCGCATACATACGGCTTCTGTTGTAGGTCGTAATGACTTGGAAATTTGGATAAGTGATGTAATAGATCGGACCAGAACGATCTTGTAATTCAATGACATTTACAAGGTCTAAATCATCAATTTTTACCAAAGGGTTAACAGGTGATATGCCCAATCGCTTGAGTTCACCGTAAGGTCTAGGTAAGGTCAAATCCTTCGCAATCACGCTTTCTGGATCATTTCCTAAATAACGAGCAGGGAAGCCAATTGGTCGATCTCTTTCCCAACCATGTTTAGCTAAATAGTTCGCAATTGATCCAATTGCATCAACAGCCGAATTTCTAAGATCAATATGACCATTACCATCGTAATCTACACCGAGTTTTTGAATATTACTCGGCATGAACTGTGGATAGCCAATTGCACCTGCATAAGAACCAACAATACTATTGGTTGGATAGCCTTCTTTATATGTCCATGCGATCAGCGCAGCCAGTTCATCACTAAAGTAATCAGCACGACGAGGATAACCAAATGCAAGTGTTGCTAAGGCATCACGGGTGACAAAAGAGCCTTTATTTGCGCCGTAGCCTGTTTCTACCCCTAAAACACCGAGGATAACTGCTTTAGGTACACCAAATTGCTGTTCTGCGCGGTTTAGAGTGTCTTCGTATTGATTTTTAAAACGGATACCGCGTTGAATCGTGCCTTCAACCAAAAACATTGAACGATAATCATACCAAGGTTTACTTTCACCTGGACGCGTCATAATATTTAGAATGTTAGGAATATTACGCGCACCACTCATGGCAGTATCGATTTGTTCACCGCTCAAATTATATGTTGTCATCGCTTTTTGTTTAAAAGCCATATAATTTGGATGGGTGTAAAATTCGTTCGCGTATGCCCAATTACAGCTTAAAAATAAACTGGCACTTAAGCTAAGAAATTTAACTGTTTTATTTAAAGTTATATGCAACATATGTTTATAAAATTCCTCGTTATCGATGCGTATGGATGGACATAACCAGTCCAAAAGTAGACATCAGCGTTATAATTGCAGTTCCGCCATAACTCATGAACGGTAACGGCACACCTACTACGGGTAAAATACCACTGACCATGCCAGCATTTACAAATACATAAACAAAAAATGACAAACCAAATGCGCCAGCGATCAAACGGCCATAATTATGGAAGCTTTGTAACCCAATTTGGAATGTTCTAAAAATAATCGCGAAATATAAAAGAATAAGCAGTATCACGCCAATCAAACCAAATTCTTCTGAGTATGCGGCAATAATAAAGTCGGTATGACCCTCAGGAAGAAAATGGAGATGAGCTTGTGTGCCTTCTAAGAAGCCTTTTCCAGAGAAGCCACCTGAACCAATTGCCGTTTTGGATTGGATAATATTCCAACCTGTACCTAAGGCATCCGCTTCAGGATTTAAAAGTGTGAGTACACGTTGACGTTGATAGCCATGCAATAAAAATGTCCATGCGATCGGAATAATAATGGCGACTGCACCAGCGGCAGCAGCGATCAGTTTCCAAGATAAACCACTTAAAAAGAGTACAAAGATACCACTTGCAATAACCAGTAATGAAGTGCCTAAGTCGGGTTGTTCTGCAATCAATAAAAAAGGAATAAGAATCAGAACTAATGACAGTATGACTTGAGAAAAACTTGGGGGTAGTGCTTTGCGTGACAAGAACCACGCAATCATCATTGGCATGCCGACTTTCATAAACTCGCTGGGTTGCACACTACCAAAGCCCGGAATATCAATCCATCGCTGCGCACCCATACGCACTTCACCAAAAACCATAACCGCAATCAGTGACAACACGCCAAAAATGTAAAAGTAGGGCGAAAATGCCTGATAGACTTTTGGAGGGATTTGAGCCAAGCCCAACATGACGCCAAAACCGATGCCAAAACTTATTGCTTGTCTCGTAACTAAGCCAACATTCTGAGCGGAAGCACTATATAAAATAGTCAATCCAAGTATGGCATTTAAGATCAAGAACAGACAAAGCCATGGGTCGATGTGTAATTGTTGCCAACGAGAAAGCTGCGTGGCTGTACTTAATCCATCGCGGGGTGCTTGACGTAAAAATTTATATTGTGAGCTTGGGGACATGTGATTCTAAATCAGGTAAAGCTAAGCTTCGAGAATGCTAACATAAACGTGAGCAAGACCAAAGCAACGCTTTGGTTGAAGCGCAAGAGACAATCAAAATTTAGAAAATGTGACATTTATAAGTTTTAGCTTACGATAAAAAAACGGCCATTTTGCAATGACCGTTTTTTATCAGCAAAAGCTTATTTTTGTACTAACAATTGATCAAAGTGTTTAGCGAATACTGCAAGCTCAGCTTGGCTTAGACTTGGAATTAATTTCTTAATTACAATATGAACTGCTGTTTCTACACCGCTGGTTGCAACGCTTGCAGCACCACGTTTAAGCATCCCTAAACCTAGCGTCTTATTGTACTCAGTCATAAAATGATGAATCAACGCATCAGCAAACGATTTAAACTGTTTGGTGAGCGCATCACGTTGTTCCTTGCCATTACCAGCTTCGACTTCCGCAAAACTCTTTTTCATATCAGCAACAAGACTATCAGGCAGTACAGTACCAATACGTTGTTTACCTTCGTTGTCGATAAACAAACTTTTTTCCATAAAGTTCAATGACTCTAATACTTGGTCATTTGATGTTTTACCGAGCAGTTGTTTCATCAAAGACGAAACAATGCTACGAATTTTTTGAGCAAGTTCTTCAGTGGTATCTCGTTTGTCACTTGGTGGAAACTGTTGAACCAAATGAACCAACATGGTGTCAATTAACTCATCAGTAAGCTGTAGAGATATTTTGTCACGTAAAGGGTATTGTGGTTCTTTACTGTCACGATTGGCTTGTGCAAGTTGAATATCCTGACTCAAGCTTGCTGAAGGAAGAATACCGAAATAACTGGTCATTGAAGAACGTCCTCTATATCAAATTTATTCGTTTTATTGTCGTGCCAAGCGAATTGGCTCGGGCATCCATGACAAATCTGAAACTCGACATGGATTAATATCCAATCCTCCACGACGAGTATAAGTTGCATAGACCATCAATTTTTCTGGTTTAAGCAATTGCCAAATATCCGCAAATATTTGTTCAACGCATTGCTCATGAAAACCATTATGCTGACGGTACGAGATAATATAAGCTAATATGCTGCGATAACAAGGTCTTTTGCCTTTAAAACGGATAAAAACAGTCCCCCAATCTGGCTGTCCAGTCACAGGACAATTACTTCTAAGAAGATGTGAGTAAAGCTCAATTTCTATATTATCTTGTGTCGTCATATCGTGCTGCAACAAAGTTGCATCGGGGTGCTCAGACAAACGCTCAGGGATAAGGTCATCAATACAAATACCCGTGGGTTGAGTAATCTTCAGATCATCCACTTGAAACAATTCAAGTTTAAGCGTTGCGCCAGCAGCTTTTGATAAATCTTGCTCAACAGTCTCAATAAATACCTGTCTAGAGGCGAATTGAGTGAAGTTCAAACTATTAAAATAAAGCTTGAGTGATTTTGATTCGATCAGATTTGGCGAACTTGCAGGCAAGGTAAGACGGCCAATCGCAACTTGGGGTAATCCATGAGGATTTAACCAAGAAATTTCAAAAATATGCCACCAGTCTTTGCCCTGAGTAATCCCATCAATATGTGCATATTGTTGGCGAGATTCAGCGCGAGCGATTGGAAATAAAACGTCTGGCTGATATTGAGTTGGATATTGGGTGTCTTTACCCAACAAAGAATGTTCTACACTCATTCACGCATTCCTGAACCACGAGCTAATAAATGATATGCAATTGCATAAAGGACAACACAGCATAAGGTCACAACGATTAATGAAAGTGAAACATTCACGTCACTATGCCCTAAAATGCCAAAACGGAAAGCATTGACCATATATACAATTGGGTTAATTAAAGATAAGTTTTGCCAAAAAGGACTTAATGCACTAATGGCATAGAACACGCCGCCTAAGTAGGTCAGCGGTGTCAATACAAAGGTCGGGATAATTGAAATATCATCAAATGACTTGGCATATACAGCGTTGATTAAACCACCAAGTGAAAACAATAACGAAGTAATGATGACCGTATAAATAGTCACAAAGAAATTATGAATTTCTAGATGTGTAAAGAACAAGCTCATGATCGTCACAATTAAGCCAACCAATACACCACGAGAAACGCCGCCAATCACATAACCCCACAGGATCAGATGTAGAGGTACAGGACTCATAATCAATTCTTCAATGCTTTTTTGAAATTTGGCACTAAAGAAACTTGAGGATACATTGGCATAGCTGTTGGTGATGACTGCCATCATGATTAGACCGGGGATAATGAACTGCATATAGCTAAAGCCGCCCATTTCACCAATACGTGAGCCGACTAAGTTGCCAAAAATCACAAAGTACAAACTCATGGTGATCGCAGGGGGCAATAAGGTTTGTGGCCAGATCCGCATAAAACGGCGAATTTCTTTAACAACTAAAGTCCAAAGCGCGGTTTGTAATTGACTAAAGTTCATTGATCCGCTCCTGCAAGATTCTTCTCAACCATTTTTACGAATAATTCTTCTAAGCGGTTCGATTTATTTCGCATACTACTGACGTGGATATTCTGTGACTGTAACAATAAGAATAAATCATTCATGTTATGTGCTTTATCCATCGTTACTTCTAAAGTCACAGGATCAATTAAATTAAAGGTGAAACCGATAATATTAAAATCAATCGAATTGATCGGTTCTACCAGATCACAAATGAACGATTCTTCATTCATTTGATTCAGGAAACCTTTCATCGAGGTATCTTCTTTTATGACGCCACGATCGATGATCGCTATACGACGGCATAGCATTTCAGCTTCTTCAAGATAGTGGGTCGTCAGAATGATTGATGTTCCATTTTCATTCATTTCAGTCAGGAAATCCCACATTGAGCGACGTAATTCAATATCGACACCCGCCGTTGGTTCATCCAGAATCAGCAACTTAGGTTCATGCATCATGGCACGTGCAATCATCAAGCGGCGTTTCATACCACCAGAGAGCATACGAGATTGAATGTTTCGTTTGTTCCATAAGCCAAGTTTTTCTAAATATAATTCGGCACGTTGTTCCGCCAGTTTTTTGGGAATACCGTAATAACCTGCTTGGGTCACTAAAATATCAAAGGTTTTTTCAAACTGACCAAAATTGAATTCTTGAGGAACAACACCCAGACATTGCTTGGCATGTGAAGGGTGGGTATCTAAGTTATGCCCAAAAATCTCAACTGAACCCGATGTTTTTTTGGTTAAAGAGCTAATGATACTAATCGTCGTCGATTTACCTGCACCATTAGGTCCTAATAATGCATAAAATTCACCTTCAGGCACGGTCAAATTAATACCTTTTAACGCCTGAAAACCATTACGATAAGTTTTGGACAAATCGCTCAACACCAAAGCATCAGTCATGAACGTCTCACGTTGTTAAATAGAATGAGTATTCTGAGCGATATGGAAAAATAAACCAAGTGGAAAAGTGGTTTATCATGTTCTATATATGGAACAGAAACTAAAAAATTGACCGCAATTAAATCTTAATTTTTTGGCGCAACAACAATTGACATGATGAGCTTTTAGTCATCTGAAGACGCGGACGACCACAGCCAAAAATTATCAGGGTTTGGCAATAAGGTTAATTTGTTTTCATGGGTAAAACTGAGCTTTGTGTTGAAGTGCCCCTAATGATCTTAAATATACTTTAGAGAAATAAAGGTTTTGTTCAAATGGTATATTCTTGTAAATCATATTTTATGAATAATTATAGATGATGGTAAGCTTTTCCATAGTTCTATTGAGAAATGAGTAAATCTAATGAATAAGCTGATTTTGTTGATTGTAAGTTTTGTGGTTGCTGGGCATGTATATAGTGCTGAGGATTTGTATAGTAAAACAGAGTCTATTTTAATTAAAAAAGATAATGAGCAATTGGGTGAACTAGAAAGCAGTCAACAATATGATTTCTTTGGATCATCAATGCAACGAGAGCAAGACCGCATAAAGCAACAAGAAAAAGAAGTAGGCAAAATATATGATGAAAAAGCAATAACTGCCAATATGAGTCCTTATGATAAATCTCAGTATCTTCTAAGGAACAATGATCTAAACACACTGAATAAATTTGAAATTAATCAGCAAATTAAGTCCAATCAAGAAGGTAGAAATAAAGGTATTATTACTGAAAGAGATTACCAAAAAAGACTTGTAGAGTTAAATTCCAAAAAAAAGTAGGCGTAAAAACAAAGGTTAGTTAACTAACACCAATCAAATATCTGTAATAGAGTTGGATTGAATATGAGATTTTTAAAGTTTTGAAATAAATACATCGAACCGCCCAAGTGGCGGTTTTTTAATGGGGGCAAAAATGGAACGTATCAAATGCGCACAACTTTAAAAGAATTCGTTGTATGAAGAGTAATGTGAAGTTATGAAAAGTAATTATGGTGCGCTCAGCGGGACTCGAACCCACGCCACAGGCTTCGGAGACCTGTACTCTATCCAGTTGAGCTATGAGCGCATGTGTGCCACATCATAGGCAAAAAATACTTATAGGTAAATATATACCTTTAAACAAAGATGCTTCTTGATTATTAAAACAACGATTTCAGTCTTATTTAGAAATACTCATCCCGATATGTTCTATAAATGCTGCACCGAGTAATTAATCAATTTCAATGTTTGATTCAACTGACTTGGTGCAATGCGAGATTCCTGTAGAGCCGTAATCCATTGCATCTGACAAAGTTTGAGTTGAGCTATTGTTTTGCTTTGTTGTATCTGCTGAATCAATGGTTTTGCCATTAAACCGCAATAGGTGGTTAGTGTTTGAATCATGACTTGCTGAACTTCGACAAAAGAAAGTTTTTCTAATGCAATTACTTCAGTTTCAATCTTTTCATTGTTCGTCGCTGTTATTGTCTCTAGGCTTTGTGTCGGCATAGATTGCGTTAAATTGTTTGTCTTATGATTTTCTATGAATAAATCAATCTTCTTGGACTCTCGTTTTTGTAGTCGATGAAGTTTGCTCAGCTAACAAGCCCATGTCGATTAATTGTTGAACAAGCTCAGTTGGGGCAATTTTCTTCTTATAATCATGATCAAGCATTTGGAAATCCTCATGATCAATCAGTAGTAATAAACGGCGTTGACGTACATTCAAAGTAATATTACGTTGTTGTAAGGCTATTTGTCCTAGCTCAGTTTTAAAAAAATGTGACATCTGTTCGTCTTGCCCCAGTCAAAAATTTGATAGGGGCTAAGATACGATTGAATAATGACATTCATGTTAATAATTTATTAAATATCATTGGGTTGATATTTTATTTAATGAGTTTGGTCTCTAAAGCCTTACGAAGATAAATATCTAAATCATCTTGGCGCAGTAACCATTGAATATAGTCGGCTGGTAAGTCTTGGATGGCTGTACCTTTATGTTTACCAAAAGTGATCGTTTTAGGAATACGTGCTTCTTCTGAGGCAAGATAAAGTTGTTCAATATTCTGAATATCCAACTGATGAATAATATGCATCAAAATATTGGCTGTTAAGATGATATCAGCATCAGCACGATGCGCACCTTTTAACATTTCTCGCGCTTTATCGCTGCCTTTCGCGATTAAATAAATTAAAGCTGAAATATTGTGCGCTTCAGCATCTTCCCATACTCGACGTGCGAGCGCTAATGTACAAATCGGTTTTAATTTTGAAGTATCCACGCCACATTTGGCGATGGCTGTTACATCATAATCAACATTATGACCAATAATATAAGTGGTTTGTTCTGGCAGTTGGAAGGTGTTATAAAACGGTTGATCGATTAGATCTGATTCTAAAATATGATGCACCGCCATTGCGGCAAAGGAAATCGGTTGGCCAACCTGATAAAGCTGATCAAAGATTTTCTTTTTATCTAAGCTTAATTTTCCATTTTCTATTTCGATGGGGGCATAAGCGATTTCAATCGGCAAACCATTTAGTGTATGTGTTTCAGTATCTAAGATAATGGCCTGCATAAAAACGAGTCTCAGGACTATTTGGGGAATTTGATGATTATACAAGAAACAGCATTAATTTTTAATGATTTGTGTTTCCCAGCCATCATATTCAGCATTTGATTGTTTTGCCAACTGCCACAATTGTAAAACACACTCATCAATTGCTTCTTGATGGATATCGCCTATTTTAGAAATTTGTAGTTGATATGGGTAATCCTGATTTTCATCCATTCTATTTTGTTGAATAACATTAAAGGCAAGAGCTTTTATCGCTGTAATAAAGTGAACCTGATCAGTTTCATTTTGAAAGTAAATCCAATGATCTATAGGGCGAGCAATAGTTAAACTATCGCCATGTTTACGGAGATTGTCTAAAACGCTACGGTTGGATATGCATTGGATGATTTCTTCATTGGGATACATGCAATCAAAATAGGTTGACCAATTTGCATCGGATCTACTGCCAATACGATATTGGTAGGTTGAAAAGGATTGCATGACTTGAAAAATAATATTTTTGATTTTTTCTACTTCGTTTGCACAGTAAAAATAAAGATCTCGTGTGTCATTATGAGTCAAACGCCCTATATAAAGCGCATTACTTTGAGCGTTTAGTGCAGGAATTAAGGCATCTTCAACTGCGAATAGAGCATCAGATTCTTCACTAGAAGATAGACCATCTTCGTTTGCATAATTCATTTTTAATTCTAGCCAGAGCAAGTTGGGTCTTGTCGCAATGGGAGCAACATCAGATAAAGCTAAATTCAGAAAATAACTGGCAGGTTGATCATCAATTTGACACATATAAAAATCCCAGTTTTCAGGAACTTCTATTGGTTGGATTAAGTTTTGAGTATCAGTTAGTACTTTTTTCTTTGACCAGAATTTATTTAAAAATCCCATTTTTAGCTCCACTATTATATTGGTCTGTTACATAACGATTAGCATAGCAAGCAAGCAGAATAAAATTCACGAAGAATTAAATAAATATCGATCTGTGAAACAGTAAACTTCATGCTATAATTCGCACCAATCTTTAGCACGGCTTAAAAGCCCTAATTTATAGGACCCTCCGCTAATGTTTGCCAATATTTCTATTGCTGAATTTGATCCAGAAATTGCTCAAGCGATTGCTTCTGAAGGCGTACGCCAAGAAGCTCATATTGAGTTAATTGCATCTGAAAACTATTGCTCTCAAGCTGTGATGGAAGCACAGGGATCAAAACTTACTAACAAATATGCAGAAGGCTATCCTGGCAAACGCTATTATGGCGGTTGTGAATATGTGGACGTGATCGAACAACTTGCAATTGATCGTGCAAAAGAATTGTTCGGTGCTGATTATGCAAACGTTCAACCACATGCTGGTTCTCAAGCGAACTCTGCCGTTTACTTAGCGCTTCTAAATCCTGGCGATACAGTATTGGGTATGAGCTTGGCGCATGGCGGTCACTTGACGCATGGTGCTAAAGTTAGCTTTTCTGGTAAAACCTATAATGCGATTCAGTATGGTTTAAATACTGAAACTGGCGAAATCGACTATGAAGAAGTCGAGCGTTTAGCGCTAGAGCACAAACCACGTATGATCGTGGCGGGTTTCTCTGCATATAGCCAAATCGTTGATTGGCAGCGTTTCCGTGACATCGCTGACAAAGTCGGTGCTTACCTATTTGTTGATATGGCGCATGTTGCTGGTTTAGTTGCTGCGGGTGTTTATCCAAACCCAGTGCAAATTGCTGACGTAACAACCACAACAACGCATAAAACCCTCCGTGGTCCGCGTTCTGGTTTAATCCTTGCGAAAGCAAATGAAGAAATTGAGAAAAAACTTCAATCTGCTGTTTTCCCAGGTAACCAAGGTGGTCCTTTGATGCATGCGATTGCTGCTAAAGCAATTTGTTTCAAAGAAGCGATGTCAGAAGAGTTTAAAACTTACCAACAACAAGTTGTTAAGAATGCTCAAGCGATGGCTGAAGTCTTCATTTCACGTGGTTATGATGTTGTTTCTGGCGGTACAGAAAACCATTTATTCTTGTTGTCATTGATTAAACAAGAAGATGTAACTGGTAAAGATGCAGATGCTTGGTTAGGTGCTGCTCATATCACAGTAAACAAAAATGCTGTGCCGAATGATCCACGCTCTCCATTCGTTACTTCTGGTATTCGTATTGGTACGCCTGCGGTGACGACACGTGGTTTCGGTGAAGCTGAAGTGCGTGAACTTGCTGGTTGGATCGCTGACATTATTGATAGCAAAGGTGATGAGAAAGTCATCGCTGATGTTAAAGCTAAAGTTGAAACAGTTTGTGCAAAATTCCCAGTATATGCAAACTAATTTGTATATCTAAAAAAGCGCCGTAAGGCGCTTTTTTATTGTCTAATCAAATTGATGAGGGATGGGCTTAAAAGTAATCATATTTTTAATCTGCATCATGTTTGATGCAGCCTGACTCGATAAAAAAGCACCCGAAGGTGCTTTATTTGAATCAATGACGGTGATGTTTTTTCTTTTTCCATTTTTTCTTTTGGTTTTGGCGACTGTCATAATAACGATCTTGACCAACTTGACGACCTAATGCTGCACCACCAGCGGCACCAGCAGCAGCGCCGATATAACCACCTGTAGTTCCGCCGACATTTTTACCAACAGCATAACCACCAACACCACCTAAACCACCACCAATGGCAGCTTCTGTACGGGTACGTTTGTTACTTGCAGCAGCAGCGCCACCCGCACCACCTACAGCAGAGCCAATCAAAGCACCATTATGGCCGCCAACTTCTTTACCAATAGCCGTACCTACCACACTACCTAGCGCTGATGTTGCAGCGACACGAGTGGCATTATCAGCATGAGCAACAGTGACCAAAGAAGATGTTGCGAAAATCGCACTACATAACCAAACGTTTAATTTCATTTTTGACTCCATGTCCTGAGTAAATTGGACATCATTTCTAATGGGTGCAAATGTAACAAGAGTTGAGTGAGAAATTGTGGAGAGGTCAGTCTGAAGTATTGCGGTTTAGTGTCTGGATTGTAGCGTTTTGTTGCGAAATTAAAGTCGTTATCTAAAAAACCATGATAAAACAATTGGTTGTGTTTTGTGGTGAAAGAAGTTTTATGATCTAAAACTTCTTTATATTTATTTAAGGGTCTGCTGACATTTCACAGACCTTAGTCTTGATCATTTTGTTGTGATGAAGGTTCTTCGCGCTGTGGTTGACGCGTATCAAGTCCTGTTTGTAGACGTAAATAGTTTAAATCACGAATATTCTTTTGTGTCGCGACCACACCAAACAAGCTGAGTAGAAATGACATGATGTAAAAACCTTTTTCACTCATGGTGATATCAGCATTCCATAAACTAATCAGCAACAGTACAATACATACAGCCATAGATGCCCAGCATAAAGCATAGTAGATCGCAGTCACGGGAATCTCTTCTAATTGGTCTCGAACTGTTTTTTGTAATGACGCGGCAGAAAATAAGCCATAAAGTAAAATCACAAAGTAATAACCTTTTTCATGCAGTGGCATATCAGCATTCCATAATCCGATAATGAAACCAACAGCTCCTGTGAGTAATGCGACCCAACTTGCCGCAATAAACGCAGAGGTAGGGCGGTTAATAAAATTATTCATCGTTTTATCCTATTGTTTTATCTTT
The DNA here is from genome assembly GCF_031456775.1 of Acinetobacter sp. 3657. NCBI lineage: Bacteria > Pseudomonadati > Pseudomonadota > Gammaproteobacteria > Moraxellales > Moraxellaceae > Acinetobacter > Acinetobacter sp. 3657. The sequence continues at coordinate 315,509 of NZ_JAVDVH010000001.1, forward strand.
GTATTTACTCTTTTAGACTTTTTTTATATATGAGATCGGCAATTAGAACAAGTCATGAAAACCAAAGCAGAACAATTTGTGATGAAATGATGATGGAATCGTAAGTTACGGGGCTTCTCTATGTCTTTTAATCAGTAGAATCTGTAAACTATGCGCAATTTTTTGATTTTGCTTATGCCTTATCATTTTGATAAGCGCTGAGCCTTTAGATTTTGAGATATTTCGCCCATGAAAGCATCACTCCGTTTAAGACTAGATCAACTTTGTGATCGTCATGAAGAGCTGACTGCATTGCTTGCTGATGTAGAAGTGATATCAGACAATAAACGTTTCCGTAAACTGTCTCGTGAACATAGTGATTTATCAGAAATTACCGAAGTTTGGGGTAAATATCGTCAAGCTGAAGAAGATATTGAAACCGCAGAAATGATGAAGTCTGATCCAGATTTCAAAGATATGGCCGAAGAAGAGATTAAAGCCAATAAGACGCTTTTGGCTGAATTAGAAGAACAACTCAATGTTCTGATGATTCCTAAAGATCCAAATGATGCCAATTCAGCATATCTAGAGGTTCGTGCTGGTACAGGTGGGGATGAAGCCGCGATCTTCTCGGGTGATTTGTTCCGTATGTATAGTAAATTTGCTGAAACACAAGGCTGGCGAATTGAAGTGCTTTCAGAAAATGAAGGTGAGCATGGCGGCTATAAAGAAGTGATCTGCCGTATTGATGGTGATGGCGTATATGGTCGTTTGAAGTTTGAAAGTGGTGCGCATCGTGTACAACGTGTTCCTGCAACCGAATCTCAAGGTCGTGTACACACTTCAGCGTGTACGGTTGCCATTCTGCCAGAAGTCGATGTCGATACCACAGTTGAAATCAATGCTTCAGATTTGCGTATTGATACATACCGTGCATCAGGAGCAGGTGGTCAGCATATTAACAAAACTGACTCTGCTGTGCGTATTACCCATATTCCGTCGGGTGTCGTGGTTGAGTGCCAAGAGGAGCGTTCTCAACATAAGAACAAAGCCAAAGCGATGGCACTACTAGTATCTCGATTGGAAAATGCAAAACGCCAAGCACAAGAAACAGCAACCTCTGAAATGCGTCGTGATTTAGTAGGATCGGGTGATCGTTCAGAACGTATCCGTACCTATAACTATTCACAAGGTCGTATGACAGATCACCGTATCAATCTGACTTTATATAAGTTGGATGCGATTATGGAGGGTGATTTGACAGAATTACTAGATAGTTTACATCGTGAATATCAAGCAGATCAGTTAGCAATGCTGGCGCAGGAAAATGGCGGCTAATGAATATTGCTCAAGCTTTAGAGATGAATGGCGAAATTGATAGCTATGAACGTCAAGAAGCAGCATGGCTACTTGAACATCTTTTAGGTATCAGTGCTTTGGAATTAAAACTAAGACTTGAGCAAGAATTGACTGAAATTCAAGAGCAAACTTACCTCGCGGGGCTTGCTCGAATTTCACAGGGTGAACCACTCGCGTATGTCATCGGTTCACAACCATTTTGGACTTTAGATTTAAAAGTGACACATGACACTTTAGTTCCTCGTCCAGATACTGAAATACTCATTGAAACAGTTTTAAGACTGCCGCTTACTCCAGATACCGACATGGTCGATTTAGGCACGGGGACGGGTGCAATTGCTTTAGCACTTGCGAGCGAACGTCCGCTGTGGCAGGTGACTGCAACCGATATTTATCAACCGACATTAGATGTTGCTAAAGAAAATGCGGTTCGACATGGCTTAACTCAAGTTAAATTTGCTTGTGGGGCTTGGTTCGATGCTCTAGACGCGCAAAAGTTTGATTTAATTGTATCAAATCCGCCGTATATTGATCCTGATGATGTGCATATGCAAAAGCTCAAGTCAGAACCTGAACGTGCATTAGTTGCGGATCAGCATGGGCTTGCAGATATTGAAACCATCATTTCTCAAGGGAAAAGCTGGCTCAAGGCTAAAGGATGGATTGTCCTTGAACATGGTTATGATCAAGGACAAGCAGTACGTGGAATCTTTGAACAGTTCGGTTTTAGCGAAATCGAAACGATCAAAGATTATGGTGGTAATGATCGGGTCAGCTTAGGACAAAAGCTATCTTAATCTTCGATATATTGCTGAACGGCTTTGGCTAAACCTTGCTCGCCTTGTTGTTCTAAACCAGCGACAACGCCTAAAGCATCAATTTTCTCACGATTTTGACTAAGCTTGAATTTACCGGTAATTTTTTCAATTTGGATCTCAATTCCAATAATCCCTTTCAACTCTTCGGCAATATATTCGCTTGGTGCATCTGACATTTTCCAAGGTTTGGCTTGTTTGGCCTCATGCGTACGGGTGAGTTTTGCCAGAATTCCTCGCAAAGACTTTTCATCATGTAAAAAGTTAATCTTTCCTTTGATATGCACAACTTGATAATTCCATGTCGGTACATGTCGATGATGTTGCTGCTTGGTTGGATACCAGTTAGGCGAGATATAACCTTGTTCTCCCTGAAAAATAACGAGGACGTCTGTGTTATTCTCAATTTGTGTATGTAGAGGGTTACCCTTGGCGATATGCGCGATTAAAACAGCAGTATCACTTTCTTTGTCGAGTAATAACTTAAACGGCAAATGATTGGCTTCTACACCTTCAGCACTATGACTAATCAACGTTGCAAAAGGATAGTCTTGAATGAGTGCGTATAACTTCTCAAGATCTTTTTCCACAAAAATTTCAGGTAAGAACATCATTAAACTCCATTTACGACTCTAAATGACCGAGAAAATTTTGTTTACTCGGAGATGATTTCCTATAACTACCGGGACTTACGCCACTCCATTTTTTAAATGCGCGGTGAAAGGCACTGGGGTCATGGAAATTAAGATCATCGCTGATGCTTTGAATTGAATCATTAGTTTTACTTAATCTTTCAATCGCAATATCACAACGAATATCATTTTTAAGCTGTTGATAACTGACACCTTCTTGTTTTAAGCGGCGTTGAATCGTTGCAGTCGACATATTCAATTGCTGTGCAAAATCTTTCAGCTCAGCCCACTGAGAAGGTGCTTGTACGAGCAGTTGACGACGGATTTGCAAACTTAAAGAATTTTCATTCTTAAAACGTACAATCAGATTGTAAGGTGTATGTTTTAGAAAATCCTTTAAGGCATTTTTATCTTTCTTAATTTTATGTTTGAGATAATGTGCATCAAATTCAATTCTGTTTTGTTCGCCATTAAATTGAATATTTTCACAAAAACGGACACGATAGTCCTGTATTTCTACAGGCTGATGACATTTGAATGTCATTTTGTGAAAGTTAATGCGTTGATCACTTAACCAACACATTAAACTATGCACTAACATTAAGAATGTGGAGTAAGTGAACATGCGTTTAGGTTGTTCACGATCATGTAATATTAAATACGCTTTATCGCCTTGTTGAATAAGTTCAGCTTGAATATCATCAAGCACTAGCGCTAAAAATCTCAGAATTTCCTTAATCGCTTGCTCTAATGTTTCGGTATTAAATGCCAGTTTGGCCAATAATTTATAACTTCCTCGGCGCATTGGATGCGTATCCATTCCCAAGAATTCGTCATTCATGCTTTCAGCAAGTTCTACCCATAATTGTGCACACTGTGTGACAGGAATACGGGCTTTCGTTGATGTTAATAACTCAGATGAAATACCAGCGCGATTGGCAATCTGTACAATATTCAAACCACGACTTGCAGCGACGCTCACTGCTTCACGAATCAGTGCATTCGAAATTGTATCTTTAGTGGAATGAAGATCAAGACTTGGGTTTAGGCTCATATGCGACAGGAACAATAGGAGGGTAAATCGGTTGAATGCTCAAAAGTTGCATCACATTTGTTACTTTTTGGAATTGTATCGGAAAAAAGTTGTCTTTACTCTCTGTTATAAAAATATATCACTTTAATTTGATAGGAAAAGTAAATGAAAATTCAAGGAAAGCACTTTGTTATTACAGGTGGTGGTTCAGGTCTTGGTGCTGCAACTGCTGAATATCTCGTTGAAAAGGGTGCTTCTGTTACCTTGGTGGATATGAATGCCGAAGTTGGAGAACAACAAGCGCAGGCTTTGGGTGAAAAGGCGGAGTTTTTCAAGCTAGATGTCACTGATGAACAGGCAGCAGAGCAATTCTTTAAAACTGTGCTGGAAAAACATGGCAGTTTGCATGGTTTAGTGAACTGTGCAGGGATTGGGCCATCGGCAAAAGTAATCGGAAGAGAAGGTGTGCATGATCTTGCTATGTTCTCAAAAACATTGCATATCAATGTCACAGGGACCTTTAATATGCTTCGCTTTGCAGCAGATGCGATGAGCAAAAATACCGTCGAGGACGGTGACGAAGATCGAGGTGTGATTGTGAATACAGCTTCGGTTGCGGCTTTTGATGGTCAAATTGGTCAGGCCGCTTATTCGGCATCCAAGGGGGCTGTGGTGGCGATGACCTTACCACTTGCGCGTGAATTGGCGCGTCATGCGATTCGCGTGATGACTGTGGCACCAGGCATTATGGAAACGCCAATGCTCAAAGGCTTACCACAAAATGTCCAAGATGCTTTAGGACAAATGGTGCCTTATCCATCTCGTTTGGGTCGTCCTGAAGAATTTGCGCGCTTAGTGGTTCATATTGCTGAGAACTCATATCTCAATGGTGAAGTGATTCGCTTAGATGGCGCGATTCGTATGGCAGCGAAATAACTGAATAGATCTGAAAAGTGCAGTCAAATAGCACTGTACTTTTCAACTTTTTGATCGTTTTAATGTATCCGTTTGTAGCCTATTTTGACGCGTGCTTGATTTACTTATATATTGATAATGAAAACTATTATCAACATTGGATTGAAATAATGCGATATCTGAACAAAGGTTTATTGGCTTTGGTTGTGTGTTCGAGCTTGAGTATGTCTGCTTTTGCAGATTTCACCCAAGCACCGTTACCCTACAAAAGTGATGCTTTAGAGCCTGCCATTGATCAGCAAACGATGGAAATTCATTATGGTAAACACCATAAAGCATATGTCGATAATTTAAATGCTCAGATCAAGACGTATCCTGAATTGGATAAATTAAGTGTAGAGCAGATCCAGCAACAGATTTCTAAATACAACGCAGCCGTTCGTAATAATGGTGGTGGGCATTTTAACCATGCTTTCTTTTGGGAAAGCTTAGCGCCAACCAATAAAACAGGGAAGGCAAATGCCAAGTTATTAAAGCAAATTAATCAAGATTTTGGTTCATTCAAAGCTTTTCAAGAACAATTTAATCAAGCAGCGACCAGTCGTTTTGGCTCAGGTTGGGCATGGTTAATTGTCAATCAACAAGGTAAATTAGAAGTTACTTCAACCCCAAACCAAGATAACCCATTGATGGATATTGCTGAGAAAAAAGGTCAACCTTTGCTTGGCTTAGATGTTTGGGAACATGCTTATTACTTAAAATATCAAAATCGTAGAGCTGATTATACCAACGCCTTTTGGAGCGTAGTGAATTGGAATAAAGTCAATGAACGCTATGCACAAGCGGTAAAATAATCTTTAAATTGTGATGAGTGCGATCAGAAGCGATGGCGTTAGCAACTCCATCGCTTTTTGCTTATTATTCAATATCCCAACGTTTAAAAGCGCGGTTAAAACTTGATATAGACGAATACCCCAGTTTTTTTGCGACGTCATCTTTGGTGATAAAAGGGTTCAGGAGCATTTTTTGAGCTTTTGACTTACGAACATCATCATAAAGGATTTGGAAGCTTATATTTTTTTCTTGCAACATACGTTGTAAGGTTCGCTTGGTAAGATTTAATTTTTTTGCAACTTGATCAATGCTTAACAAGCCTTCAATTTCATCATCAATTAATTGTTTGACGCGATATAGGATATCTTGCGTTGTCGCTAAATCATCTAATTCTTTTTGACAAAGAAGCTTAAATTTTTCGGAAGTGAGTGGGTCTGACATGCTCAAGGGCATTTCTAAAAGCTGAGTAGAGGTAATTAAGCAGGTGCGAGGTTGCTCGAAGCGGATTTGCTCAAAAGTTGAGCTTAGTATCGCTTCAAAACGAGAAAAATATTCTGGATATTTACACTGTAAATCGATGCTTGGTTTGAAGCTTGGAATGAAAAATCTGACCAAATATACAAAGCCCGTCAGAAAGAAAACACAGCTAAACTCATATGCTTGTAAGTCAGCACGATCATCAAAATCAATCGCAGTACCGTCATAAATAATATGGTAATAGGCGCGTTCTTGCTCGATGTTAAAACTTAACTCAACAAATGAACATTGCAAACTGACAAATTGGTTGATGGTTTCAATAGCATCCAGCGGATTTTTTGAGATTGCGACTGTAAAACCAAGCAAACCATGTGAGCTAATTTTTAATTGACGGCCTGCGAAGAAACCAAGGCCTTGTTCTTTTGTGAGTTCAATCGAGCGCGCAATCACTTTTTTAAATGAAGAAAGACTAATTTTATAATTTAGATCGTTTAGTTTTTCTATTTCAACACCAGTGCCCCAAAACAACTCTGCAACAGTGATATCCCACTGTGAGACGACTTCACTAATCAAGTGAGCATAAGAACTACTAATGAAATGCTGATGAAGATGGCGAGGAATACTCATAACGCTACTCAAATTCCTTTTGAAAGCTGATTTGATTTAATATGAAAATAATGTAGCACACGTAATTTCAAAATGTACACTCATCGGAATTTTGTAACTTAATAAAAAAATTGGCGCGTGATGTTATGATTTTGGCGCAGTTTGTTTTAGTCTAAAAATCACACAATATTTCTTGCGAGTATACTTTCGCAAGTCTTTTGTAGATTTGGAATGATTCCTTATACAAAGTTTAAAGACGATATTGTTGTTATAAAAATGAAAAATGCTTGGAGCAAAAACGTGAAAAAAAAATATCTAAACGCTATGACTTTGATGGCTGGCATGCTGGTGAGTAGCGGATCTGTTGTTCATGCTGGTTTATTCGATTTTCTATCACCAAAAGCATCATGGCAAAATTGTAATGTGAACTCCTGTTCCGTTGGCGGAAGTGCAAGGGTGACATCTGACTATGCAAAAACCAAATATCCTATTTTGTTAGCACATGGGATGGCTGGTTTTTCGGCTGTTGGCCCAATGCAATACTGGCACGGGATTACAGAAGACTTGGTTGGAAATGGTGCAAATGTCTTTGTGGCACAACAAGCATCCTTTAACTCGTCAGAGGTTCGTGGTGAGCAGTTATTACTCCAAACCAAACAGGTTTTAGCGATTACAGGTGCTGAAAAGGTAAATCTGATCGGACATAGCCACGGCACACATTCGATTCGATATGTGGCAGGTTTATTACCGAATCGAGTTGCATCTGTTACAGCAGTTGGAGGTCCAGTTAAAGGTTCAGATGTTGCTGATGCAGTATATGCCTTTACTCAATCTCCAGTTGGCCCTGCAGCAACTCCGGTGATTGCAGCGGCGGTGGATGCATTTGGTGCATTGATTGGTATCGGTTCTGGTAATTATTATGATCAGAATTCTTTAGCAGGGCTTAATTCACTAACGACGGCTGGATCTGCTGACTTTAATCAACGCTTCCCAGCAGGTGTACCAACAACAGCCTGCGGATCAGGTACAGAGCTTGCAAGTAATGGGGTTCGATACTATTCATGGAGTGGAACAAGTCCATTTACCAATGCTTTAGATCCAATGGATTATGCATTAACAGCGACATCATTAATAATACCGGGTGAAAGTGATGGTCTTGTTCCTCGTTGTTCGAGCCATTTGGGCACAGTAATACGTGATAACTATGCATTTAATCATTTAGATGAAGTCAATCAGGTCTTAGGGCTAGTGGGTTTTCTACAAAATCCTGTGACACCATTTCGTCTCCATGCTAACCGCTTGAAAAACCAAAACCTTTAAAAATATGATCAAGGGAGTAATGGATTTACTCCCGTGATTTAACATGGATTCAATAATTAATTAGAAAATAGAGTAACGGAATATGAGTGCCAAGTTTTTAAATAATAAGACAATAATTTTAGTAAGTGTTGCGTGTTTATTTATTATATTGGCTCTAATTTACTGGGCTTTTAAACCCTCAGTTCAAGATCAAAGTAGTCAAAATGATCTGCATACTCAAAGCTTGATGAAAAATAATATTCTGCCAAATGGTGATAATGAAAGTAAGACAGGGAAAATGCCTACGCTTGCGCCGTCTTTACAGGGCACTCAAATTGATTGTCCGATTCAAGTTGATGCAAAAGGGAAGTTAATTTTAACTGTTGGTATTCGCAGTTGTTTTGATTATTTCTTTTCGAGTTTGGGAGAAAAGACCGAACCTGAGCTTATTTTAGATATTAGACAATACTTAAGCGCAATTTTACCTGAAACGGCTGCAAGTTATGCAAGCTATTTACTTGATCAATATGTGGCCTATACTCATAGCTTGAAGAACCTTAGAACCAGTACTCATTTTAAAAGTGATGAAATTGATAAGTTTCAAAATATCATTGATCAAATGGCGAAGTTACAACAACAGTTTTTTACTGAGGCTGAAATTCAAGCATTTTTTGGGAATGAAAGAAGTCTGAATCAGTTTAGTATTGATCAAATGCGCATTCACGCCAATAAGAGTTTAACCACGCAGCAAAAGGCAATGGAGTTGGCGAAGATGATTGATCATTTACCCGAGACGATGGCAGATGGTGTGAGAGTTTCAATGCAATTTTCTGAATTACAGCAATTAACCCAAGAGATTCAAGCGAAAGGTGGATCAGCGCAAGAGTTGCGGAATATGCGCGAAAGTTTATTGGGGCCAGAAGCTGCTGATCGTTTAGAAAAAGTTGATCATGAAGAAGCTGTCTGGCAAAAGCAGGTTAATCATTATCTTTCAGAGCGCCAGCGAATTTTGCAAAGTGACGTGGATGATGCAAACAAACAGAAATCAATTAACCAACTTCGTAACAGTACATTTGGTACTAAAGAAGATTTATTGAGAGCGCAGTCTTATGAAATTATGCATGATCAGAAGAAGTAGGGGGTGAAGCCGCCTAAGCGGCAGTCAACATCTCACGCTCTACCCATGTTTTATTTCTAGCTTTTCTAAGCTGCCTATGCGGCAGTGAACTGCCTCTGCTGTTATCGGTTTACCTGTTACAATTTCTAAGCTGCCTATGCGGCAGTGAACCGTGCTTTACAAAGTGATCTGCCCTACTGTGTTTTCTAAGCTGCCTATGCGGCAGTGAACTATTTAAAGTGAATCTAAAAAACAGTTTGAGTTTTCTAAGCTGCCTATGCGGCAGTGAACCGTCACGAATCCAAAAAATTCGAAGGCTGCGTTTTCTAAGCTGCCTATGCGGCAGTGAACTTTCTAGCAAATTCAAGTAAAAATGTGCCGACTTTCTAAGCTGCCTATGCGGCAGTGAACTTAAAGTGTTTTTATTTGGTGTTTGCTCATGCTTTCTAAGCTGCCTATGCGGCAGTGAACTATAAAATAGCATAAATAAATTAAGCAAAAACATAAAGTTGAACGCTAATTTATGTAAATACCCAAAGTTTTTACGCTGTATCGTAACTTATTGATTTTATTAGGCTGTTAAAGAGTAATGAAAATATTGGGGTAAAAGTGTGAGTTTGTCAAAGTAAAATCATTGAAGATATAACACTTATTACTTTGCTAAATCATTTTGCACACTTAAAATCAAGAATAAGTGATTCATTAGAGAAGAAAGAACGTGTCTGACCATCAAGAAAATGCATTTGAACTGAGTGACGATGAGATGCATCTATATAGTCGTCAGATTCTGTTGGATGGTTGGGATATTGAAGCACAAGAAAGGCTGAAACTTGCTAATGTTCTGATTGTCGGTGCAGGGGGTATCGGTTGTACCAGTGCCGAATTGCTTGCTCGTGCGGGCGTAGGAAAAATAACGATTGTTGATGCTGATAGTATTGAAATGAGCAATCTACAACGACAGATTGCATTTACCTCAAATGATTTGGGACACTACAAAGCAGAAGTTCTGGCTAAACATCTACAAGATATTAACCCACATATACAAGTCAACTATCAAAATATACGATTTGATGAAACGAATGCTGATGATTTAGTACAGCATCAAGATGTAGTTTTAGATGGTTGCGATAACTTTACTACCCGATATCTAGTAAATTTAACCTGTAGGAAGCAGCAAGTCCCACTGATTAGTGCGTCTGCGATTGGTTTTGAAGCGCAATTATTTATGGTAGATACCGATTCAGCTTGTTATGAATGTCTATTTCCTAAAGAGCAGCAAGTAGATGAAGGCTTACGTTGTGCCGAGTCTGGGGTGCTAGCGACCACACCTGTAATGATAGCGTCATTACAAGCACATCACACTTTGCTTTATTTAGGCTTGGGTTTAACACCGCTCAAGCAAAAACTGTTACTTTGGAATGGTTTCAACCTTTCACAGCGCATTCTACAATTTGAAAAAGATGCAAATTGTCCAGTTTGTCAGGCAACTTGATCGGTAATATCAGCAAACTTTGCTAAACTAATGCCATTTTCGAGACAATGAAAGATTATGAAAAGAAATATTTTATTTGATGGACTACGCTCTGTTGCACGTATTGGTGAGACAGTTATGGTTGCGGCACAAGCAGGTGTGAAATATGCAACCGAAAAACCGAGTAATGCTAAACTCATGCGTGAAACCTTTGAATCATTAGGTTCAACTTATATTAAGCTCGGACAGTTTATTGCCAGTACACCATCTTTATTTCCTCGTGAATATGTTCAAGAGTTCCAAGGTTGTCTAGATCAAACCCCAACGTTGCCATTTAGTTATATTCAAGGCGTTTTGGCTGAAGAGTTTGAGGGCAAAAATCTCAATGAGATTTTTAGTTTTATTGATGAAAAACCGCTTGCTTCAGCATCAATCGCCCAAGTACATGCTGCTAAATTAGTCACAGGTGAAGACGTTGTATTGAAAGTACAAAAGCCTGGGGTTGAAACCATCTTATATACGGACTTAAATGTTGTACATTGGGCTGCAAAATTACTAGAAAAAGCAGTTCCAAAGATTAAATTTGCGTCTTTGTCCGAAATCGTAGATGAGATCAAAACACGTATGGTACGTGAAGTCGACTTCATTGAAGAAGCACAAAACCTCGATGATTTTGTTCAATACCTCAATGTTTCAGGCAATACTGCTGCAACTGCACCAAAGGTTTATCATCAGTTTTCAACACGCCGTGTTTTAACGATGCAACGTTTGTACGGTGTGTCATTAACGGATTTTGATGTTGTTAAACAATATGCAAAAGATCCAACGCAAGTTTTAATCACAGCAATGAATACTTGGTTCGGTAGCTTAATGCTATGTAAAAGTTTCCATGCTGATCTGCATGCTGGCAATTTGATGTTGCTTGAAGATGGGCGTATTGGTTTTATTGATTTTGGTATTGTTGGGCAACTCAATCCTGCGGTGTGGACAGCGTGTATGGCATTTATGGATGCTTTGCAGCATACCAATTATACCGCTATGGCTGAAAACATGCTCAAGATGGGAATGACTAATAAAAAGATCGATACACAAGTCTTGGCTGATGATTTAGAGCGTTTATTTAGCGGCGTATTATTGGCTGACCCTCAAGAAATTTTGAGTTCAAATCCTGCTGATTTGAATGACATCATGATGGATATGATCGGTGTTGGTGAGCGACATGGGATCAAATTCCCGCGTGATTTCGCTTTACTATTCAAGCAAATGTTATATTTTGATCGTTTCATGCGTATTCTTGCACCATATACCGATATTTATGCTGACCAACGTCTGAAAATGGTTCACAATATCGAACCTGCTTCGTTTTTAAAGCATTAATTTATTTATCGGTTCATTATTAGGTCATTATGGATGCCATTATTATTGAAGGATTAAAGGTGGATACGGTTATTGGTTGTTTCAACTGGGAACGCCAAATTATTCAACCTTTGATGTTAGATCTCACCATTCATAATGATCTCAGTCAGGCTGCAAATTCTGATGAGTTAGACGATACACTTAACTATGCTCAAATTTGTGAACTTGCAGCCGAAGTGATTCAACAAGCTCAACCCAAACTCATTGAGCATGCGGCTCAGTTAGTGCTTGATCGTTTATTTTCTACTTTCCCTTCAGTCGAATCTATTATTATCACGATTCGCAAACCTGCAATCATTGCACAAGCTCAAGCAGTAGGAATTCGTCTTGAACGCAACAGAAACGATTTTTGCGCTCGCACTGGCGAGTAATGTTCAGCAACAGCAAAATTTTACTTTTGCTTATACTCAACTTGCAGATTTAGGTACGGTGAAGTTTTCTCCGATTTATCAAATCCCATGTCGTGATGGGATTGGTGCTGATTATTGGAACTCAGCATGTTTATTGCAAAGCCATCTGCCTGTTGATGAAATAATAGAGATACTCAAAAAATTTGAAACGCAATCGGGGCGTATTCGTCCATCGCACCATATTAGTTTAGATATCGATGTGATTGCTTGGGGCAATACTTTAGACAATATGCAATTTAATCCAAAAAAGTTACCATTAGCATTAGATGTAAAGATTCCTTTAAGCGATTTATGGCAGCAAACTGCATTAAGTTATGACCAAAATATACAGTATCCTGTCATTACAATATAATTTTTTATAAATAATAGCGAATAATTAGGAAGCGCTTTATGAAGACTATTTTACTCGGTTTCACTTTGGCGGTTTTACTTTCTGGCTGTGCGTCAATGAGTGTTGAGCAATGTAAAACAGCAAATTGGTTTAATATCGGTGAGAAAGATGGTTCGGCTGGGCATGCATCTCGTTTAGATAAATATTATTCATCTTGTCAAAAAGCCAATGTTGTTCCAAATCAAAGCTTATATGAAAAAGGTTATCAGAAAGGCTTGGGTTATTATTGTCGACCTGAGACGATTTTTAATGAAGCATTAGATGGTCGTGGTGATTTTCGGATCTGTCCTTTAGAGAAACGAGAGTCTTTACGTAGCTATTATCAGGTTGCAAATAACTATTATCAGGCAAATGCTGAATTTGATCGTTCGCAAAATGATTTAAGTCATTATCTAAAAGAGTTAGAGCGTAAAGATTTAACGTCTAAACAAAGAGATGATTTTAAGAAACGTTTACATGATGTGCGTTTGAATAGTCGGAATGTCCAATCACGATATCACGATGCAGTTCGAAACTTAGAGCGTTTTAAAGCAGAGCATGGTTTAAACTAATTACGGACAAGTTCTAAAAAAGCCTATGGTTTATTTCATAGGCTTTTTTTACTTTTAGAGTCAACATTTAAATTACAGACCTATTATATGATTGATGTTTAAATAAATAATTGATGAATAGAACATACAAGGGTGCACTATGCAAATGAAGCTGATGATTGCTGGTCTTATCTCCTGTGGCGTTATGAATTCTGCTTATGCAATCGATGCCAAATATAGACAACAATTGGAATTTTCAGGCTGTACACAAGTAAGTGAATTACAAGGCTGTGATATTAGCAAAACTAAAGAAGAAAATACCAAAGCTGGATTCGTTCAATCTAGTACCGTGGTAACTGATCAAAATACATCAATAAGCCAGCCGCAGTGGATCGCTGAACGACGAGATGGAACACCTTTAGCTCGGCGGATCAAAATTGATCAGCAACAGCGTATTTGGGTAAATGATCTAAGAGTTATAGCTGTAAAAAATCGTGATCAAATCAGTTTTAGGCAAGGAAAAATTAACTATACGATTTTTACAGATACAGAAAAGCAGGCACAAAGTTTTTGGTATGACGGTGATTCCAATGACAAAGGCAAGATTGTTTTTCGTTAAATTCGATTGAATACTTCAAAAGGAAAGGGGAATTATTTTGCAATAATTCCCTAAAATTTATAAATAATAACTGGTTTTAGTCATCAACTTTGAAATGGCGGTCATGGTGATGCGCACAGGTGCTGGTAGTTCCACACCACCTGCTTGTAATGCGGTGTCACGATGTTGCAACTCATCTTCATTCATTTGCTCTAGTATCTTACGAGAACGGTCATCGTGTTCTGGTAGTTGTTGAAGATGTTCTTGCAAATGCTGACTTACTTGGCGTTCAGTTTCCGCGACAAACCCTAAACTGTATTTATCACCTGCAATTCCTGCGATTGCGCCCATGCCATAAGATAACCCATACCATATTGGGTTTAAGACACTGGTATGACTATCCAATTCTTTTAAGCGATCCTCGCACCAAGCTAAATGGTCTTGTTCTTCAATCGCAGCGTGTTGCATTTCTTCACGGACATGTGGAAGTTTTGCCGTCAATGCCTGACCGTGATAAAGCGCTTGTGCGCATACTTCACCACTATGGTTTACCCGCATTAAACCCGCGACATGGCGTGCATCGCTGACGCATAATTGTGCAGCTTCGTCATGTGCAGGATTGGCGCGCTGAGAGGTAGTCGCACCCGGAACTAAACTGCGTAATGCTTGGTCAAAGGAGTTAATGAGTTGGTCGAGACCTGTATACTGACGCATAGATTAATCCTCTAAAGTATTGGGAGCGTTTTCCAATAAAGGTTTTAGGCGTTTTAATAACCAGAATGAATAAATTGCACTTAAAACCGCAGTAATCGTAAATAATATTTTAATATCAATTTTTAAGATGCTTAAGATTAAAATTGAGAAAATTGCTGAAGAGACCATAAATATAGCATTGAGAATGTTATTAGCAGCAACCACTCGAGCACGATGAGAGCGTGGTGAATAAGCTTGCATCATTGCATATAAGGGTACGATATAGAATCCACCGCTAATGCCAAGCAAAGTGACTGCAAGCATAACATGATAATACACAGCACCTTCAGTAAAGACATCTTTTAAGCTCAGCAGTTCACCTGTACGTTCTGGTACAAACGCCAAGCTAGCAGCCAAATAAAGCGCGAAAACGGTTAAACCAATCGCGCCATACGGAACCATTCTGATATTAATGTCAGTTCCACCAATTCGTCTACACAGCAAAGAACCGACACCAATACCGACAGAGAAAAAGGTGAGTAGTAAGCTGACGACATTCTCTGAAGCATGAAGATTTTGTTGGGTGAGCTGTGGAATCTGAGTTAAATAGGTCGCCCCATAAAACCAATACCAAGAGTTACCGAGCAAAATCATAAAAATAACAGGAATACTTTTCGCGTATTTTACTGTTTGCAGGCTTGTACGAAAAAAGTTCCAGTCTATTTTTAAATCTGGTGCCGCAACTTTTTGCGGGAGAATAAATCGACTACACAAATAGCCTAAGCAAGCAATCGTAACAACCGTAATACTAATCCATAATAAATTGCCTGCAGAAGTTGCAATCACAGCACCGCCCAAGATCATCCCGAATAAAATGGCGATCGATGTGCCTGACTGGAATAGCGCATTTCCTGACATGAGTTCATTTGGTTTTAATATTTCAGGGAGAATGGCGTATTTGATTGGGCCAAAACAGGTTGAATGTGTTCCCATTAGAAAAAGAGCGAATAATAGTAACCACAAATTACCGAGCAAGAAACCTGCGGTACCGATCAGCATGATCACGATTTCAAGTAGCTTAAGCAAACGGACGAGCTGTGATCTTTCATATTTATCAGCAACTTGACCAGCAGTTGCTGAAAAGAAAAAGTAAGGCAAAATAAACAGTAATGCAGCTAAATTATTGAGTGTACTTACGGCTGCGGTTTGTTGTTGAATCCAACCATAAGTAATGACTAAAAGAAGGGCTTGCTTATAGACATTATCATTCAGCGCGCCGAAAAATTGTGTGAAAAACATCGGGGCAAACCGACGTGATGTCATTAAGCGCTCATCTTGTTTCATCATGTGTTCACTTCATTGTGATTTATAAAAAAATGTGACGTAGTGTAAATTTACTAAATAATACATGTATGATACTTTCATGTTTGATTGGATGAAAAATCAAAGATTTGAAGCGGTTTTCAACCATCAAAAACGATAAATCTAAAAAGTAAGTTTAGAGTACTACATGCTATCTAAATCTAAGTTTAAACAGTCAACATTGGTTCATTCTATGCATTTAATTTTTAAAATGCAGAGCTTTCCTAAACTTATTTGTAGTGGTTTTTTGATTAGTTGTTTTATATCAAATGCTTATGCGGAAGATCAGGTTGCCGAAGCGATTGAAAATCAAACAATTGAGCGGATGAAAGATCAGGTTAAAAGTATTCCTGCTCCAGAAATCCCAATTCAAGCCTTTCAAATAGATCAACAAAATTTCAATCCAGCACAAGACAGTGTGGCTGCACTAAAACAACAAGAACAGTCAGCACATCAAATTGATGTGTTGCAGCCGATCGATTTGGACGAAAATTTAGACAATTTGCCAGTGATCACTGTTGATCAAAATATGGCAAATGAAATCTTTCAGGTTGCCGAAGACGCAAAAAATCAAGCACAGTCACATCGAGCAGATACTGCAAAGAACACCGATATTTTAGTCAACGAAGCAACACAAACTGAGCTCACCGAGATCAGTCAGGCACCTATTAATATTGATCAATTGATGAAGGATATCCAGACCGATAGCCAGATCATTGTTGAAGCAAATGAATCAGGTAAGACATTGTCTGAATTTCAGGTGCAAACAGATCAAGAGCAAGAAAAAGTTGGGTTCTTTAAAAGAGTCTTGAATCGATTGCGCCCAGAAAATTTGCTCGGTGCAGACAGAATTCCGCGTATTAGTGCGGATGTGACAGGTGCTCCACCTGTGCTTGCTGCCAACATCAAAGCAAAGCTATCCAGTTTTACACAGGAGGCTTTCGAGGAGTTCAATGTCGCTTTGCCTCAATTGAGAGTATTGACCAATCAAGCGGCGCAAGCAGTCGGCTATTATGATTCAACCTATACCTTTGAGAAATTGAGTGATAGCAAAGTCAAAGTGAACGTTGTTCCAAATGAACCCGTTCTGATAAAAGAACAAAATATTGAATTTACTGGCGCGGGTGAGAATGTCCCTCAATTTCAAGTTATTGGTTTGATTCCTGAGCAGGATGAAGGTGATATTTTCAATCACGGTAAATATGAGGCAACCAAAAATAAAATTGCAACAACAGCGTCAGACAATGGTTTCTTTGATGCATTTTGGCGATTACATGACGTTAAAATTAGCCAGCCTGAGAAAACAGCAGAAATTAATTTAAAGTATGAAACAGGCGACCGGTATAAACTCAAACAAGTCCAATATAAAATGAGTGATCCGAGCAAGCCATTACCACTGACACAAAAAGTGCTCGACAGCCTCGTGCCTTGGAAAGAGGGTGATGATTATGCTTTTTGGCGGGTTAATCTTTTAGCAAATAACCTAACCAATACGCGTTATTTTAATTACACGTTGGTCGATACCATTAAACCTGATCTGAACCAACCGCCTTTAGAGTTACCGCCTGACTTGCAAGCATTGGTCGATCAACAACGTATCGAGCAATCTCAGCTCTTAAATACACAGCAAAAAGCTGACTTAGCGCGACAGAAAGTGACCTCTGCCGAAGAAGTCACCCAAGATGTTGTAGATGAGTCCCAGTTCTCAGGGAGTGAACCAGCACAAGCTTATTCTTTGGCACGTTCGATGCCAAGCGTACAGGATGACAATCAAGAGCGGCAGCAACAAGAAGAACAAGCGCGTTTGGATAAAAAGATTCCGGTTGTAGTCACCTTAAATGCCGATCGGTTAAATAGTATTGAAACAGGTGTGGGTTATGGTACGGACACTGGAGCGCGTATTCGTTCTCAGTATCGTCGTGCAATAGTCAATAAACATGGTCATGCTTTTGATGCCAACATCGAGGTTTCGGAAATACGCCAGTCTATTGATGGACGTTATAGCATCCCTTATAAGCATCCACTCAATGACTACTTTAACCTTGTCGGAGGTTATGAGCGTGAAACTCGAGATGACATCGGTCCTAATATCGGTTTGTTAGTTGAGTCTGCTGTACTTGGTGGTGAACGTGTAATTAAGAATCCACTTGGTAATTGGCAGCATACTTTTGGATTGCGCTATCGCTTAGACCGCTTGACTGAAAAAGGGAATGTTGATATTTCGGAGTTACCCGATGCCTTTAAAGCAGCAGGTACAAACTCTGAGCAACAATCGTTACTCTTAGGTTATGAAATTTCTAAGACAAATACGAATACTCGTTTAAATCCAACCAAAGGCTTTAAACAAATTTATAAACTCGAATTAGGATCTGAGTCACTCCTTTCAGATGCCAATATGGCGATACTGGGAGCAGGTTGGAGATTTATTTACTCTCTAGGAGAAAATGACAATCATCAATTTGTCGGGCGTGGTGATGCAAGTTATATTTTTACCGATGATTTTAATAAAGTCCCTTATAATTTGCGTTTCTTTACGGGTGGAGATCAATCTTTACGTGGATTCGATTATAAAAGTCTATCCCCAGAAATAGATGGATATAAGATTGGTGGGCAGGCGTTAGGCGTTGGGTCGTTAGAATATAACTATCAATTTAAAGATGGTTGGCGTGCTGCAGTTTTTTCTGACTTTGGTAATGCTTTTGATAAAGATTTTAGTAATCCAACTGAATATAGTGTAGGTGTTGGTATCCGTTGGAGATCTCCAATTGGTCCGATTCGTTTGGATGTTGCATCGGGTATTTCTAATGAAAACCGCCCAATTCGACTGCACTTCTTTATTGGATCACAACTTTAAAGACTTTTTATAACCCTTTAAAAGCGAAAAAAATTTAGGTTAATTATGACGGAAGCAGACCAGCAACTTACACCTCCAACTGCACCAAGACGAGAACGGCGTATTCTTCGGAGTATCGTGCTGGTGGTGCTGTTCATTCTTTTATTCTTGGTCAGCTCATTATTTGTGATGATGTCAACAGATAAGGGAAGTCGTTTTTTACTCGATCGTGTGCTACAAAACCAAAAAATAATTCAATACGAATATGAAGGTGGCAATTTATTACGAGGCATTATTCTAAAAAACGTTTTGGTGAAATTAGAGGCCGTTGATGTTTCTTTGGATCGTGCAGACGTTTCCTTGGGTTGGCGTGCGATTTTAAATAAAGAGGTGCATTTGAGTCATGCGGATATTTCCAACCTCATCGTTATAAATAAAAAGCCGCCATCAGGAAAACCATTCGATTTTGCGCCAATCAAACTTCCGTTTGTACTTCGTATTGATAAAGCCACTTTAGATCATTTGGAAATAAAGACCACAACTGCAAAAATTGATTTTAATGATATTTATTTAAAAGATGCACTTTGGTCAGATACGAAATTAGAGTTTGAAGACTCTCGTATGGATATGGGGTATTTGGCGGTTAAAAATGCCACAGGTCAAATGGATTTTAATGGTAAGTATCCTTTAGATCTAAAAGCAGATCTGATTATTCCATCACTAAAAAGTATTGACGTTGAGACGATCAAGGTCGTGGCTACAGGTACATTGGATACCATAAGAGCAGGTGTGGCAACCCATACACCAGATTTGTTGACGGGTTGGGCTGTGATTCATCCTGTACGTGATCAGGTGCCTATGAAAGGTGCATTGTTATTCAAAAACTATCATCTTCCGATATTGAAAGAGCAAAAACTTTTTGCGAAAGATGGTATCGCTAGATTTAATGGTGATATTGATAAACTGATTTTGAGCTTGGATACTGACCTGAAAGGTGAGCAACTTCCCGAAGGCAAGTACAATGCGCTCATGGAAACTGACCTGAAAAATCAACTCAACATCCAAGACTTTAATGGTCAGTTAATGGGTGGATCGGTTGGCTTAAAAGGCTTTGTAAATTGGAATGAACAAGTGTCATGGGATATAAAAGGGCGATTAGATCGCTTAAACCCAAAAGACAAAACGCTACCGCAAATTGCGCAGGATTTTTTACCGCCAAGCTTGGATGCAAATATAAGCGCTGTAGGCTCGTTGGAAAATGGGTTAGCACTCAATGCGCAGCTTGCCTTTGATAAGTACGAAACTTGGCAGGTTAAATTAAATCAGGCAGAAGAAAAAAATAATAAACCTCAACCGATGGTGTTAGATATTGCTTGGCAAGGTATAGATCGAGCGATGCCTTATATTGGTTGGTTAAGTAGCGCGGAAGGTCAAACCAATGTGACCTTAAGAGAAGATCAACAAGACATTTATCTTACAACGACTGTACGTCCCAATGAGCAAGGTTTATTGCCAGCAGGGAAATATGATGCAAAAGTTGATTTGAAATCGAATGTTCTAAATGTCGAAAATTTCCTTTATCAAGCGGATAAAGGTAGCTTAACTGGGAAAGCGACAGTTAAATTACCACATGAAAAGCAGCAACTGTCATGGCAAGCCAAACTTAAAGCACAAGACTTTAATCCTCAAACAGTAGCGAGTGCAGCACCTGTAAATCTACTGAATGGCGAAATCAAAGCGTCTGGTTTTGCAAAACCGAACCAACAGATTATTCAACTTGAAAATATTGATCTAAAAGGACAACTTGCTCAAGCCAATCAAAATGAAACGATTGTGCTCAAAGGAAAAAGTACAACGACATTAATGTTTGATGATGTTCAGGCAGGCGGTGGATTTAAACGTTTTTCGGTAGATTATGATGGTTCGTTAAATGCTTTAAATCAAGGCAACGGGCTGTTAAAGATTAATATTGCAGGAACACCGACCGAGATTCAAATTAATGAGTTAAAGCATGATGGTGTTGCAGGCAAAATGTTTGCAACAGGTAAAGTCGATCTTAAAGATAAGCTTGGTTGGAACATGGAAGTGTCTTTAGTCCGATTTAAGCCTCATTACTTTGTTTCTAGTCTTAAAGGTGAACTCTCAGGTCATGTAAAAACGCAAGGCGTTTGGTCAGATCAAGTGAAACGCGTTGATATTCGAGAACTCAATGCAGCGGGTTTTCTCAACAATAAGCCTGTACGCGGTCGTGGTAATCTGTCTTTGTTACTGGATTCAAATCAGACTGGTTTCTTACCACAGCAGTTTGAAGCAAACAATTTATTTTTTGCTTATGGGCAGAACCAACTTCAAGCCACTGGAAATGCACAAAGTTTACAATTTAAGATAAATGCACCTGCATTATATGAGTTGTATCCTGGCTTACGTGGACGTGCTTACGGCAGTTTAAATGTACAGTCACAGCCACGACTTAAGGCGACTGCAAATATTGCCGTCGATAATTTTGCTTTCAGTGACTTGGCAAGTATCAAATCTTTGCGTGTCCAAGGTGAGTTACCAACTTCAGAAACAACAGCAACGCAATTGACTGCAACATTGGATCATTTGCGCAGCGGAAAACGTGAAATTGAAAAGGCAACGATCAATTTAGCAGGAACACGAAAAGCGCATTTGTTAAAACTAGAAAGTAAAAATGCGCACACCAATTTTTATGTACAGCTTGCTGGTGGTTTTAATCAAAACAATGATTGGCTAGGTGAAATCCAGAA
Source organism: Acinetobacter sp. 3657 (assembly GCF_031456775.1). NCBI lineage: Bacteria > Pseudomonadati > Pseudomonadota > Gammaproteobacteria > Moraxellales > Moraxellaceae > Acinetobacter > Acinetobacter sp. 3657. Next base: position 337,047 of record NZ_JAVDVH010000001.1, read on the forward strand.
AGGAAGGTTCAACTCGCGCCGCATTGATCTTGCCCAAAATCAAAATACGCCTGTTATCTATACGACAGCACGATCTGAGTTATATGTCGGTCAGCATTGTTGGCAAAGTGCAGAAAGCCAATTGTGTTTAGATCAACCTGCTCGTATTAGTAAAGAAAAAGGAAGTTTTTCGTTTATTACTAAGGATTTAGATCTAAAAGACTTTGCCGCATTTATGCCTGAAGGCTTGGCTGTAACTGGGCAGTTAAATGGTTATGCAAAAGCATCTTGGGTAAAAGGCACTCGCCCTAAATTAGATTCACGTTTAGTGACACGCAAAGGTGAGATTGGTTTAGCCGCAGAAGATCCACAAGATATTGCAACGACAGTGACCTATGACGAGTTAAGCTTAATTGCAAAAAGTGTCAATGATGGACTTCTGTTTCGTGTTGATATGAAAACACCTGATATTGGAACTGGGTATGCCAACGTTGTAGTCGATCCATTTCAAACGGGTATGCCTATGCGTGGGGAAATTGCTTTTGATGATGTACAACTGAAAATCTTTAAACCATTTATTAAAGATGTACGCTCTATGGCAGGCACATTAGCACTTGCAGGTAAAATTAATGGCACACTGACTCAGCCACAATTTACAGGCGAAATGCGTTTGAAAAATGGCGCAATCAGTATGATTTCATTGCCTGTAAATTTAACCAATATGCAGCTTTATTCATCTATTCGCCAAGACTCGGCAAGTATTGATGGTGCATTTAATAGTGGTCAAGGCGTTGGGCGGTTGAAAGGAAGCTTTGATTGGAAAGATAAACCACATTTGGCACTGACTTTAAAAGGTGACAACCTCTTGGTTCGCCAAGCTCCAATGATTACAGCAATTGTTAAACCAGATCTCAGTCTAGATGTATATCCATTTGACCAGCGATTAAGTTTGAAAGGTACAATTGATGTGCCGCGTGCTCGAATCTCTATGCCAGAATCAACAGCAAACGTCGTGACGCTTTCACCAGATGTTCGCGTTGTTCATCAAGGACAAGATTTGCTTGCGACATTAAAGGCATCGAAACCGTGGGATATTCGTGCGGATATGACCCTCACTTTGGGTGATCAGGTTATTTTCCAAGGTTTTGAAAGTAATATTCCTTTGGTTGGGCGTTTACATTTATCACAACGTGGTTTAGAAACAGCCATGCGAGCCAATGGTGCGATTGGTGTCAGTCAAAAAGTAAAAATTGAAGCATATGGTCAAAGCTTAGATCTGAATCGTGCGATTGCACGTTTTAATGGACCGCTTGCCAACCCAACGCTTGATATTGATGCCAATAAGCCCGTTCAAGGCAGTATGGTTGGGATACGTGTGACAGGCACAGCGACTGTTCCGAATATTCAAATCTATAACGATGCCGGACTATCTGAGCAAGAAGCATTGAATGCGTTATTGACAGGGCGTATCAATGAAGGGAGCAGTGGTCTAAGTAATACTGAAGGATTTAAGTCGGATGTAAACAATACCATTGCCGCGGCGGGTATTAGTATGGGCTTAGGCGGCACACGCGCACTCACCAACCAAATCGGACGAACCTTTGGTTTAAGTGGCTTAGCACTTGATGCACAAGGAACGGGAGATGATACCCAAGTTAGTTTGACAGGGTATATCACCCCAGATCTGTTTATCCGCTATGGTATCGGTGTATTTACCCCTGTAAATAAATTGACCTTACGCTACCAAATGAATCGTCGCTTATATCTTGAGGCTAGCCAATCTTTGGAACGAGCGATAGATATATTCTATAACTGGCGATTCTAAATTTCATATCAAACCTGTTTTATGTAAATAAAGCAGGTTTTTTATTTATAGTCATTTCAATCGAGCCTTGGCATATTCTTAAAAGCGAATGTTTGAATATGAATATGATCTTTTGTAGGTAGAGAACGATTTATCACTGTATGTGGCGTTAAATGCCAAAAGACGGGCAATACCATGTATAGTAGTGACGGATTTGTATGTTTGTATTGCTAAAAGGTCAGTTTCAAATGCGTTCTTTTGCAAAATAATTCAGTTTTAGTATGATGTGCGCATCAAATTAGCCGTAGTATGATCATGAAAAAAGTTTTGTTGATTGCAATAGGTTTAGTTTTGGTCGGTTGTGCTGAAAAAAAACCATTAACACCCGAAGAACAATGGCATGGCTATTGTGTTAGTGTCGGCAATGCAGCGCGTTCTATTACGTTGGATCGTCAAAATGGAATTGAGCAAAAGCAAGCAACAGAACATGCTGGCAAAATTGAAGATGAAACAACACGTAAATTTATCTTTGAAATTATTGAAAATGTATATGCGATGCCTGTAGATCAAATAAAAGCAGATCCAGCGGCTATACGCGACAAATTGAAGCAGCAATATACGGATCAGTGTTTAGCTACTCCACACGATAAGTTACCGAGTTATAAGTCATTTTAATGTGTTAATCGAAAAGACAACGCTGTTGTCTTTTTTTATGTTTGTAATATTTTATTAGGCTTTAGAGTAAGACCAAAGCGGTATTTAAAAGGTATGAACATTTCGCTATAAAATAATGGTCATCACGTAGATATACGGCAGTTGCATTAACTTTTAACGCGAAGTCTAGTAAAATTTTGCTGTCCATATTGCTTGTAGAGCTTGTACAAAGCTGGAACCTACAAGTAATTTATTAAAGAAGAGGAATAACACTGTGCTAGAAGCTTACCGCCAACACGTTGCAGAACGTGCCGCACTCGGAGTCCCACCGAAGCCACTTGATGATGCTCAAACTGCTGAACTCGTAGCATTATTAAAAAACCCACCGGCAGGTGAAGAGGCATATTTAGTAGATTTGCTTGAAAATCGTGTTCCAGCAGGTGTTGACCAAGCTGCTTATGTAAAAGCTGCTTTCTTAGCTGCGGTTGCAAAAGGCGAAGCGACTTCACCACTTATTACTAAAGAACGTGCTGTTTACTTACTTGGTACGATGCTTGGTGGTTATAACGTAGCACCACTTGTTGAACTTCTTGACAATGCTGAACTCGCTGGTTTAGCTGCTGAAGCATTGAAAAAGACGCTTCTTGTATTTGATGCATTCCATGATGTTGCTGAAAAAGCAAAAGCTGGCAATGTAAATGCAAAAGCTGTTTTACAGTCTTGGGCTGATGCGGAATGGTTCACAAGCCGTCCTGACGTGCCAGAAGAAATTAAAATCACTGTGTTCAAAGTAACTGGTGAAACCAACACAGATGACTTGTCTCCTGCACAAGATGCTTGGAGTCGTCCAGACATTCCATTGCATGCGAATGCAATGTTGAAAAACGAACGTGATGGTATCAATCCTGAAAAACCAGGTGAAGTTGGTCCATTAAACCAAATCAAAGAATTGATCGCGAAAGGCAACCAAGTTGCTTACGTAGGTGACGTTGTTGGTACGGGTTCATCTCGTAAGTCTGCAACGAACTCTGTGCTTTGGTTCTTTGGTGATGAACTTCCACACATTCCAAACAAAAAAGATGGTGGTGTGTGCTTAGGTTCTAAAATCGCACCAATTTTCTTCAATACAATGGAAGATGCAGGTGCGTTACCTGTAGAAATCGACGTTGCCAACATGAATATGGGTGACGAAGTTGTATTGAAAATTGACCATGCTGCTGCAAAAGTAACTGCATTCAAAGATGGCGTACAAATCTCAGAAGCAGAACTTAAAACTCCTGTACTTCTAGATGAAGTACGTGCTGGTGGTCGTATTAACTTGATCATTGGTCGTGGTTTGACTTCAAAAGCACGTGACGAACTAGGTTTAGAACCTTCTACATTGTTCCGTACGCCAGTACAACCTGCTGACACTGGTAAAGGTTTTACTCAAGCGCAGAAGATGGTTGGTCGCGCATGTGGCTTAGCTGAAGGTCAAGGTATCCGTCCGGGTACTTACTGTGAACCTAAGATGACCACTGTTGGTTCGCAAGATACAACGGGTCCTATGACGCGTGACGAGCTAAAAGACTTAGCTTGCTTGGGCTTCTCTGCTGATTTAGTCATGCAGTCTTTCTGTCACACTGCTGCATATCCAAAACCAGTTGACGAAACTACTCACCATACATTACCTGACTTCATCATGAACCGTGGTGGTGTATCTTTACGTCCAGGCGACGGTATTATCCACTCTTGGTTAAACCGTATGTTACTTCCTGATACCGTTGGTACAGGTGGTGACTCACATACGCGTTTCCCAATCGGTATTTCATTCCCAGCAGGTTCTGGTCTAGTTGCTTTCGCAGCTGCGACTGGTGTTATGCCACTGGATATGCCTGAATCTATCCTTGTTAAGTTCAAAGGTAAAATGCAGCCTGGTATCACTTTACGTGACCTTGTACATGCGATTCCTTACTATGCGATTCAAGCAGGTGATTTGACTGTAGAGAAGAAAGGTAAGAAAAACATCTTCTCTGGTCGTATCCTTGAGATTGACTTAACAGAAATGGAAAATGACTTGACGGTTGAACAAGCATTCGAACTTTCTGATGCGTCTGCTGAACGTTCTGCTGCTGGCTGTTCAATCACACTTTCTGAAGAGAAAGTTGCTGAATACTTACGTTCAAACATGACCATGTTGAAGTGGATGATCGCTGAGGGTTATGGCGATGCGCGTACGATGGCTCGTCGTGTAGAAAACATGCAGAAGTGGTTAGACAACCCAAGCTTGTTAAAAGCGGATGCTGATGCTGAATACACTAAAGTGTATGAAATCGATCTTGCTGACATCAAAGAACCAATCCTTTGCTGCCCGAACGACCCAGATGATGCGAAGCTTCTTTCTGACGTTCAAGGTGACAAAATTGATGAAGTATTCATCGGTTCTTGTATGACTAACATCGGTCACTTCCGTGCGGCTGGTCAGTTACTTGATAAAGTACCAAGTGGTTCGTTAACGACTCGTTTATGGTTGGCTCCACCAACACGTATGGACGAACATCAGTTGATGGAAGAAGGCATGTATAACATCTATGGTCGTGCTGGTGCGCGTACTGAGATGCCGGGCTGTTCATTGTGTATGGGTAACCAAGCACGTGTAGCACCGAATACGACATGTGTATCGACTTCTACTCGTAACTTCCCGAACCGTTTAGGTCAAGGTGCAAACGTTTACTTAGCTTCTGCTGAGCTTGCATCTGTAGCTGCGGTTCTTGGTAAATTACCAAGCCCAGAAGAATATCAACAGTACGCGTCGCAAATCGACAGCGCTGCTGCTGACATCTACAAATACTTAAACTTCGACAAGATGAGCGAATATACAAAAGAAGCTGATCAAGTTGATACTAAGAAAATCCAAGCTGCTCAATTGACTTAATTATTTGATAATTAAGTTTTAATGAGTTTAAAATAAGGGCTGAGTAAACAGCCCTTATTTTTGGTTATTAGATGGAAACAAAATTAGTTGCACTTAGACAGAATGAAGCATTAATCGATAATTACATTACTGATATAGATTTTAAATCCAGTTTAGTTGATTTGAGAAATAATATACATTTAGCTTTGTCAGTAAAAAATATTAATAATATATATAAAATCAGTGATGAAGATGTGGATGATAGGATAGATATTTATACAAGTATCTATACTTATTTAAAAGACAAATTAAATAAAAATATAGAACCTGCATTGGAGTGGGATGGTTATGATTTAGAATATAACAAAAATATGTCATCTGAGCTTGAAATATTAGGTAAATATAAGATGTTATTTAATATTCTTCCTTTAGTTTATAGAAAGAATAAAAATATTTATAGTATAGATATAGATAGTAATTTAATTCTCATAGAATATTTAAAAGACGATTACTTTAAGTTTGAATGCTATGATATTTTGTTCACAAGAATTAATTTACTTGCGAATTATAATAATACTTTTAACTCTTTAGTTGATCTTAAAGAAATTACTAAGTCTTTCTTTAATACTGGTAAAAATGATATCTCATACGATGATAAGCTTGAAATATATAAAAAATTTGTTGACAAATATATAGAAATATATCAAAGTTATTTTTATATGCTTAGTGATGATTTTCTCTTTCCAATAGGTAATTTTACACTAAATGATTTTAAAAAGTTTTTTGCTGGGATATATATTTTAAATCAAATTTCAATTGAAATAGTAGGTTGTTTTCTTTTGAAAAATAATAAAGCAAAGTATGATTCTGAATTACATGAATATTTTATAAATGATGTATTCAATTGTAAAGAAAAATACGATACTTTTAGAGAATTTTTTTGTAATTTGACGGAATTAGATGCTAATTGTTTTAATAATATAATTCGATATTTTTTGGTGGACTATGATAAAGAAGAATTTATCGACTTAAGTGGTGAGGAGTATATTCCTCCTTTTATAAAGAAAAATGGAGACATATACTTTAATACTATTTTTAATACCATTTTAATCAATCCTAGAAATATAATTTATTCGATTAAGGAATTATCTATTCAAAATAAAGATAGTGTTTTTGATAACAATTCTGCTGCTTTGTCAGTTAATTTTGTTAATACTTTTTCAGTAATATTTGAGTCTTATGATCTTAAGTGTGTTAAAGAGAGAAAATGGGATAATGGAAATGCAAATAGCGATATAGATTTAATAGTATGTTGTCATAAAACAAAAAATATTTTACTAATTGAGTGTAAAGCAATTATCGCAGCAACAAATTATAAATCATTCTTCAAAATGCAAGATCGTGTTGGAGAAGGCATTGAACAATTAAAAACATTTGAATCACTTAATGAGGAATTTAAATTTAATTTTTTGTCAGATGTATTAGGTGCTGATGTACGTAATTATCATTTGACTAGTTGTTTAGCTTCTGATGGTGGTTTTGGTAATGCTCTTATCTGGGATAGTATTTTTGAAAATGAATTTGTTCCAATGAATTTATCAATGATTATTCTTTATTTAGAGAAATTTAAAGATTTAAGTAATTTTAGAGAAAAATTTTATAATTTGATATATGACTTAAATATTAAGACAGATCCTCAAGTTATTAAATGTAAAATAGATTTTTCTCAAGAGTGTGGGGCTAAGGTTATAATACATGATTCGACACAAGCAAATTACATGAATTTAACTGAAGAAAAAAAGATTATTCATACGAAATTACGAACGCTATAAAAATTTATTATCATTAATTAGCGTAAGCTTTTTTACTTTGATTAATGATAATTATTTATAATATATGTTCCGTAATGTCCTGTAAATGTATTAAAAGCATGCCCAAACAATCACGCTTCTTATGTATTGGTGGATTTCTTAACGGTTCAGCTGTGAAAGACCAAGGTGACAGTTTTATCTGTGTTGAAAATGGCAAACAAGTAAGCTACCACAAAAAGGAAATCTTCCATCAAGACTCGTGGCATCAAGATTATTACGTCTGCGAAACGACGACAGAGCAACAAGCACGAAACTGGGTTTATGACATCAAGCCTGATTAATGAAACTGATATAATTTAGTATTTTTTAAAAAGCATTTATGAAAAAAGCCCCTTTGAAAGGGGCTTTTTAAAAACTAAAACAATCCTACCAATAACCCAATACTTTCCACCAAAGTCCACCTATCACCACAAAGATGATGATATTGACGACACTCATGACAAAGCCAGCTTTCCACCATTCACCCAGTGTGGTGTAACCTGAACCAAATACCACAGGCGATGTACCCGTTGCATAATGGGTTAAGGTCATCATGATACTGGAAGCGGCTGCCATCATTAATGCAAACAACATTGGCGGCGCGCCAAGCGCAATCCCTGCGGTGTAGAAGGCTGCAAACATTGCGGTGATATGTGCTGTGGTACTTGCAAACATATAATGTGCATAGAGATATGCGAGCATCAGCAATAGACATGCAGGTGCCCAGCTTAAACCTAATGACCCAATACCACTTTCTAATACACCTGAAAACCAAGCAATCAGACCGAGTTTATTCAGGTATGTTGCCATCATCACCAAAGCGGCGAACCAAGTAATCGTATCCCAAGCGCTTTTTTGCGTCAGAATATCTTCCCAAGTCAGCACACCAGTGAGCAGAAGTAATGTCAAACCAATAAATGCTGTTGTGGTTGGATCAACTGCCCAAGCTGCACCAAAAATCATGGCTGGGATACCCGCCCATAACAACAGCAAAATACCAAATACACCGAGCATGATGCTTTCATTTCGACTGACTGAACCCATTTCTTTCAATTTGTTTTTTGCAAACTGAGCAGCATTGGGTGTTTCTTTCACTTCGGGCGGATACATCCAGTACAGAATCAATGGCATCACGATCAATGCAATTAGACCGGGCAGTAACATCGCCAGTGCCCATGTACTCCAACTCAGTGAAATTTCACTATTGGTTGCTTTTGCGACTAGATCAACAACTAAAGGGTTCGGCGCAGTTGCAGTGATAAACATGGCGGAAGTAATCGGATTGGCCTGATAGCTGACAAGGGCTAAATACTTTCCCATGCGCCCCTCAGTTCCTTTGGTGGGATCTGAATCATAGCTAGTCGAAATCGCACGAACAATAGGGTGAATGATCCCACCGCCACGCGCAGTATTACTCGGGGTAACAGGCGCAAGAATTAACTCAGAAAGCACCATGCTATAACCGATACCAATGGTTTTTTTGCCCCATACTGCGATAAATAAATAGCCTAAGCGAGCGCCAAGTCCTGTTTTCTGTAAACCTTTGGAGATCATGATTGCAATACCAATCAACCAAATCAAAGGATTGGAGAAACTGCTCAATGCATCTTGGATAGCGCCGCTAGGACTATCATTGGTTACACCTGTGACTGCAACGAGCATGATCGCAATAATCGCGATTGCACCAATTGGCATGGCTTTACCGATAATTGCAGCGATTACGCCAACAAACATCGCCAATAAATGCCAAGCATTCGGATCGACACCTATCGGCACAGGTATAACGAACCAAATAATCAATGTAATAAATAAAGAAATAAGCGTAGGGAGGAGCTTAAATCCCATGTGGATTCCCCTTGTGATCATGGGTTTAATAAAATTTATAGTTCTTTATGAATGAATCGTTAAAGAAACAACCGTTAAGACGTGATTATCGAAAGTGAGGGACTAGAATTCAAAGGGAGTTTTGTAGATTCAACGTTATATAAATCCTTTTATTTTGCCGATGGCAGAAATACAAAACGGCTAAATAATGATGAAAGATCTACTCACTTTTTTGTTTGATTGAGAAAAGTTATTTATCTAGATCAAAATCTTTATCAAATTGTATGATGCTGTGTTACATTTTTAGCTTGGTTAACATCACTATAAGTGCGGTATGACTCTATTTTCATGGCAACAATTACGTCAATTTGTTTATAAAACACTACATGATGATGACTATCAAACCCGCTTTAGCCGCTGTGTTAACTACTTTTTAATTATTCTGATTGTGGCGAATGCCTCTGCAGTCATCCTTGAATCGATAGATTCAATTTTTTATCCATATAAAATTTTATTTGAAATATTTGAAAATGTATCGATTGCTATTTTTTCAATTGAATACTTACTCAGAGTATGGAGTATTGCAGAAAAAGATCCAGAATCATCCGCATGGAAACAACGCTTTGCATGGATGAAAAGTGGTGGGGCAATCATCGACCTGCTTGCAATCTTACCTGCTTATCTAAACTTCTTCGTCAACTTCGATTTACGTGTACTGCGAATTTTACGACTTTTACGTTTATTAAAATTGACGCGCTATTTTGTCTCCTTACAAATTCTGCTGAGAGTCATTCAACGCGAAAAGGGTTCTTTTCAGGCTGTTATTTTTATTTTAGTCATTATGATCGTCATGACTGCATCAGCGATGTATGTGGTTGAGAATAAAGTACAACCAGAAGCATTTAGTTCAATACCTCAGTCCATGTGGTGGGCAGTTGTCACATTAACGACAGTGGGCTATGGTGACGTGACACCTGTGACCAATGTGGGGCGTATATTAGGTGCTTTGATCACGATTTTGGGTGTAGGTATTGCAGCTTTGCCCGCGGGTATTTTGGCATCAGGACTAGCCAACGAATTAAATCAAAGGAATCAACGATTAGAACAAGAGTTTCGCGAAGCGTTACAAATTCGGGGGCTTGATTTATTACATGATCAACGTGAAATTGAAAAGATTCGTATTGGGGTTGGCTTACCCAAAGAGCAAACCCATGAAATTATTATGCAATTGGTCAAGGAAAAGCTACTAGAAGAACAAGAGCAAGAAAACCAACAGAAACAAAAAACCTATTGCCCACATTGTGGTGAAAAGTTATCCGACTAAATATCAATTTTATTGTAATAATCAATAAAAAGTTGAGAGAATTAACTGTTATAGTAAGTGAAAATTTGAACAAATGAATTATTTTTCTATATGAGTTTACTTACTTTTTTCTCTTTTATTGTTTATTCAACCGTAACTTCAATTACCCCTGGTCCAAATAATATTATGTTGGCCGCTTCGGGTTTGAATTTTGGCTTAAAACGAAGCATCCCGCATATTTTAGGGATTGGTTTTGGCTTTGGTGTGATGGTGATTCTGGTCGGTTACGGGATTGGTGCTGCACTTGGTTCTTCGCCTTTGCTTTATGAAGTCTTAAAAATCGTCGGTATTAGCTATTTATTGTATTTAGCCTACAAAATCTATCGAGCAGGTAGCATTAAAACCGATACCAAAGTTGATAAACCATTAAGTTTCATTGGCGCAGCGTTGTTTCAATGGGTCAATCCCAAAGCATGGATTATGGCAATGGGTGCAATTACCACTTATAGTTCTGCAAATAGTCGATTGGTGGAATTTATTTTTATCGGTGTGATCTTTGGCTTGGTGAGTATACCAAGTGTTGGGGTGTGGGCGTATATGGGGGAAAGGTTGAAAACGATCGTAAATCACCCCCAAAAAGTACAATGGTTTAATACCGCGATGGCATTGTTATTGGTTGCCTCCGTTATTGTACCGATTAAAGATTCAGTTCAATTTTTTATCCACTAAACTTTTAAAGGCTTTAACTAAACTAGCCATATCTTCGAGAGTCTAAGCTGCAAATTTTAATATTTTATTGACAATTTTTAATAGTTTGCTTGAATTTTATAGGGAAGTATGGCGATTTATCTGGTTTTAAAATTATGCCTTAAATCAGAACTGTCGCCTAACAATGTTTAATAAAACTTAATGTGGATGTTGGTGGTTTAGTAAAAATTAAAAAAAAAGATAACAATAATAATTATCATTTATGATACTTTCTTATTTGATGTTTATCGTAATTTTTAAGCATTTTTTAAGGTTGTTTATTAAATGAAATTCTCCCGACATGATTAAACGGCGCTATTTACTAGTGTTACTCATTCCTTTGGCATTGATTTCCTTGTTCGTTGGTGTTGGGGATATGAGCATTGCTGGTTTGATTGCAGGCAATCCGCAAGACTGGCAGCTTTTTTGGACGAGTCGCTTACCACGTTTGATGGCGATTGTTGTTGCAGGTGCTGGTCTAAGTGTCTGTGGCTTAATTATGCAGTCACTGAGTCGGAACCGTTTTGTTTCACCAACCACAGCAGGTTTATATGACTGTGCGCGGCTAGGTGTTTTGATTTCGATTATTTTACTTCCAAGTGCTTCCATTTTTGCCAAAACTGGATTTGCCATCATTGTCACGCTGGTTGGTGCGATGACGTTTATGAGCATCCTCGCCACATTAAAGCATCGAGATACGGTATTTGTTCCATTAGTCGGGATGATTTTTGGCAGTATTATTTCTGCATTTACGACTTTTATTGCTTTGCAACTTGATTTGTTGCAGAACTTAGCAGGGTGGTTACAAGGGGATTTCTCGACCATTTTGAATGGTCAATATGAATTGATCTATTTAAGTATTCCTGTACTGGTACTGATTTATATATTTGCCAATCGTTTTGTGTTGGCGGGCTTAGGTGAGGATTTTGCAACGAATCTTGGCTTAAATTATAAACAGACACTTTTTTTAGGTTTGCTGCTGATCTCGGTGATTACCGGTGTGGTGATTGTTACGGTGGGGGCGATTCCATTTCTCGGTTTAATCGTACCAAATCTAGTGAGCCTTTATTTGGGTGATCATATTCGTAAGACACTCTCACATACGGCATTGCTTGGTGCATTGCTGGTCTTGCTTTGTGATGTTTTTGGGCGGGTGGTGATTTATCCGTATGAGGTTTCTGTCAGCCTGATAATGGGTGTGGTCGGTAGCGTGATCTTCCTGTGGTTATTACTCAGGAGGTATCGTTATGCATAATACGACGAAGCTGGTTGTGCTTGCGGTTGCTGTATTGGTCAGCATTGGATTATACCTCGGTTGGAATCTCGGGATTGCATGGCAGTATGCACTGGGACTGCGTTTAAGAACGGTCGCTGCAATTGTCGTTGCAGGTGTTGCTGTTGGTGTTTCAACTTTGGTTTTTCATACGATTGTGAATAATCGCGTGGTCACACCACAAGCCTTAGGTTTGGATAAATTATACGAACTATCTAAAACTGCAATTATTTATTTTTTTGGTGCGAGTACGTTATTGTCGCTTAACTTTGTGACTGATTATTTGATCAGTTTGTTGTTAATGGTGACTTTTGCTTTATTACTTTATCGCTTCATTTTTCAGAAAGTTGCACAACAAAATATTTATTTTTTGCTGTTGGTTGGTCTGATTTGTTCGACTCTATTCGACAACATGACCACCTTTTTTCAGGTGTTGCTCGATCCTGATGAGTTTCAGGTTGCCGCGTATGCTGGGTTCGCCAGTTTTAATGTCGTGAAAATGGAAACGGTTTCACTATCTTTACTGACAATTCTCCCCATTCTTTTTTACAGTTTTAGACATTATCACAAGCTGAATGTGATGGCGTTGGGACGAGATCATGCATTAAATCTTGGACTGGACTATGACAAAACCAGTCGGTTGTTACTGGTTTTAGTGGTGTTTGCACTTGCATCTGCAACAGCACTCGCAGGTCCAATGATGTTCCTTGGTTTATTGGTACTCAATATTACGTTGGAACTGTTTAAAACCCATCAGCATCATATTTTACTGATCGGCATTATTTTAGTGAGTGTGCTTTGTCTCATGCTCGGTCAATTTATCGTATTACATGTACTGAATTTCAAAACCACATTGAGCGTCATTATCAACTTTGTCGGTGGAATTTATTTCTTCTGGATTTTATTGAAGGAAAATAAAAAATGGCAATAGAGCTGAAGAATTTACGAAAAAGCTATCATCAACAGTGCGTCGTCAATCATGTCTCACTCACGATTGCCAAAGGTCAATTTACTGCATTTATTGGACCCAATGGTGCAGGTAAAAGTACGCTGCTTTCCATCATGAGTCGTTTGATTGATGCAGATCAAGGGCAGGTCATGCTGGATGGTCAGGATTTACAAGACATGAAAAGTGCGGATATCGCCAAAAAAATGGCGATTTTAAAACAGTCCAATCATACCGAATTGCGTCTGAGTATTGAGGATTTGGTGGCATTTGGTCGTTTTCCGTATTCACAGGGGCGTTTGACCAAGCAAGACCACGAAATTATTGATCGCTCCATTGCTTATATGGATCTGCAATCGATGCGTCATCGTCAGCTAAGTGAGTTGTCAGGTGGACAACGCCAACGTGCCTACATTGCGATGATTCTGGCACAGGACACCGAATATATCTTGTTGGATGAGCCGTTGAACAACTTAGATATGAAGCATTCTGCGCAAATTATGCGTGTGCTGAAAGATCTTGCTGAAAATCATGGCAAATCCATCATTGTGGTGATTCATGATATTAACTTTGCCTCAGTGTATGCCGATCACATTATTGCAATGAAAAATGGTGAGTTGGTCTATCAAGGGCATCCACAGCAGATCATGAATGAAATAACTTTAGAAGCGATCTTTGATTTTCATATCCCGATTCAACAAATTCAGCAACACAAATTAGGTTTGTATTTTATTAGTTAGGAGTCCGTTATGCTATTCAAAAAGACATTGCCGATCATGATGTTGAGTGCAGTATTGGCTGCATGTGGTCATTCAAATGAACCCTCTGCGGCACAGGAAGGAACCACTAATTCACATGAGATGATGAGTTTTAGCAGTAAAGCGGGTCAGATTTCGATTCCATCCACTTTGTCACGTATTGCGGTATTAGATACCAACGCCCTGAATACCATTCATACACTTGGGGCAGATGACAAAGTGGTTGCTTTACCCAAAGGTACGCCGTTACCTGCGGTTCTACAAAACTTTAGTGATGGTCAATATCTGGATGTTGGCACAGTAAAAGAGCCAAATCTGGAAAAAATTGCGGGTAGTCAGCCTGAGTTGATCTTGATGAGTGGACGCATGGAAAATCTGGTGAATCAGATTAAACAAATTGCACCAACTTATTTTGTAGATGTGGATTACAACGATCAGTTTAATTCGTTTAAACAACAAACCTTGAATATTGCAGAAATGGTCGGCAAAAAACCTGAGGCAGAACAACAATTAAAAACCTTGGAGCAAGACATTGCCGCATTAAAAGCAAAAACCAAAGGTAAAACTGCATTGGTGATTTTGGTGAACAACAGCAAGATTGCTGCCTACGGTTCAGGTTCACGGTTTGGCAATATCCATGATTTATACGGTTTTACCCCAGCAGATGCTTCGATTAAAGTGGGTTTACATGGGATGGCTATTTCACATGAGTTCATTGCCCAGAAAGATCCAGACTATTTATTCGTGATTGATCGTGGTGCTGCAATCACGGGCAATCAAGAGGGTGCAAAACGTGTGTTAAATAACAATATTGTCAATCAATCCAAAGCGGCCAAAAATGGCAATATTGTTTATTTGGATTCGAGCAACTGGTATTTAATGAATAACGGTTTGGGTGGTATGCAGGCGATGTTGAAAGAGGTAGCTGATATTGTGAAATAACATTCAGTGATGATGCCTTGTATTCTATTGAGCAGAATCTGTCGTTAAGCAACGACAGATTCTTTTTTATCAGCGTATTTTGCATATGCCAACGCGATTAATAAAATCACTAAACCGCCTAAACTGAGTACGAAACCCACCCAAATCGGTGCTAACCAACCCATATTATGGCTCAGTACCCATCCACCTAAAAAAGCGCCTAATGCATTAGCTAGGTTGAAGGCTGAGTGATTCAACGATGCAGCTAATGTTTGTGCATCACCTGCAATATCCATTAAATGCGTTTGTAAGGCACTGCCTAAACCAATCACGGTAAAACCAATCAAAAATAAAGCTGAGATAGCCGTATATAGATTTGCCATCATAAAACTGGCGAGCACGAAGGTGAGTGCAGAACTGATTAAAATCCCAATCATGGTTTTAAACAAATACCGATCTGCGAGCCAACCAGCAACCAAACCACCAATCACCATACCCACACCCCAGATCGCCAATGCAATTGGAACAACGGAAATATCGGCATGTGTATATTCAGTGAGGATTGGGGAGACGTAACTATAAACGGAAAACATGCCGCCAAAACCAATCGCACCAACTGCTAGGGTGAGCCACATATTGATATTTTTTAAGCCTTTCAATTCTGCTCTAATACTTGCCGTTTTTTGTGGGCGAATATTGGGCACAAAAAGTCCGATGCCGATCAAGGTAATAAAGGCAATGACAGCAGAAAATTCAAAACCAGTTTTCCAGCCGAATTGTTGACCGAGCCATGTTGCGATGGGTACACCAATCACATTGGCAATGGTTAAACCCATCATTACTTGTGCAATAGCAATCGCACGACGTTGCTTACCTGCTAACTCGGCTGCGACTAGCGCAGCAACACCAAAGTAAGCACCATGTGGAAAACCAGCAATAAAACGTGAAACGAGCATGGTCTCTGATGTAGTTGCGAACGCTGTAGCGGCATTTGCCAAACCGTAAAACAGCATTAAACCTAGCAATAATGTTTTACGTGGGACTTTAGCGCCTAAGATCGCAATAATGGGAGCACCAACCATCACGCCGAGCGCATAAGCACTGATGAAATAGCCTGCATGGGGAACACTGACATTTAAATCTGTGGCTATTTCTTGGATCAGTCCCATTGCAACAAATTCAGTTGTGCCAATACAAAAACTACCAATCGCAAGTGAAAAAATCACCAAAAATAAAGAATAGTTTTTTGACAGGGAAGAAAGAGAGGGAGAGCTTGGGGAAGACATACGATCTCGAAACATATAAAGCGACGATATTATATCGAGCAGATCACAGAAATGTGAAAAAGAACACAAATTTTATATATGCAACCTAAGATTGAAATAGCAGGCCAAAATAGTAATACTAAATCTTTATGATAATTATTTTCATTTATGTATAATGCATTTCATAGACTAATTGGCTGAACCACTACACTTAATCAATGAGTATGTGGATGAATGGATGGGAAACAACTGTGAAAAAATTATTGATTGCTTCATTGGCTTTAATCTCAGGTTATAGTGCTGCACACGAGCCTTATGTTGCACCTATTGCATATCAAACGACAAATACCCAAGTCGCAATTTTAGCAGGTTATGCTGAAGAAGCCTTGAACAGTGAATATGCGCTAAAAAGTCCTAAGTTTGAAATCACAAATCCAAAACAAGTTAAAAGTACGATAGAGCCAGACTCGAAACTTGGTTCTACCACAGTATTTGATTTGAAATTACCTGAAGCGGGTACTTATAGTGTACAAACCAAAGCAAGCTATCCATTGAAGTATGTGCAAGACCAAAAAGAATGGAAATTATTTTTTGATTTAGCGGAAGACAAAGCACCAGCAAAAGCTGAACGGGATTATTTGATTCCTGCTGATCTCAAAGGTAAGAAAATTGCCCCAGTTGAAGTGACGCGTGAATGGTCATTATTTACCTATATCACAAAAGAGAAAAGTTCACCTGTACAGTCAACTGCAGCGCCGATTCAAGTTGAGTTTTTAACTCATCCAAATGAGTTAAAAGCGAATCAGACGGCGAAAGTAAAGGTTGCGAAAGCGAATAAGCCATTAGCAAATGCTGAAGTTGTGCTTCGCGCTAAAGGTGCAACGGACGAACAAGCGAAAACCCTAAAAGCAAATACAGATGGGACGGTGGATTTAGTTTTCCCAAGTGCAGGGGAGTATTTAGTCGAAGTTACAGAGTCGGTTGATAGTAAGAAAAAACCAAGTAATCAGTTCTATAGCATTATTAGTTTGTCTGTAAATTAAGAAAAGGAAAGGCTAATCTCTAGAATGGATTAGCCTTTTTTTAATCAAATTTGCCCGCTTTCGTTTTATTCATCAGTTTGATTCATTGTGTTCATCATCCATCGCGTTGCTATAGAATTTTACGCCGAGTTTGATGCGATCGCGTCCATTGCCCATACGCCAGCGATTGGTATCTCTGAGTGAATAAACACAGCCACAATACTCTTGCTGATAGAATTCTTCACGTTTACTGACTTCCAGCATCCTGACAGCACCACCGTTTTTACGCCAGTTATAGTCCCAATATTGCATTTCGGGATAATGAGATGCGGCTCGAAGACCACAGTCGTTGATTTGCTGCATATTCTTCCAACGCGAAATACCCAACGAACTGCTAATTAAGCCAAAGCCATGTTCATGGGCATACAATGCAGTTCTTTCAAAGCGCATATCAAAACACATGGTGCAGCGAATGCCTTTCTCAGGTTCGTCCTCCATACCTTTGGCGCGTGCAAACCAATTGTCGGTATCGTAGTCACAGTCAATAAACGGAATATTATGCTTTTCTGCAAAACGAATATTTTCTTCTTTACGAATCAAATATTCTTTGACTGGATGGATGTTGGGATTATAAAAAAAGATCGAAAAGTCGATACCAGATTCGATTAATGTTTCCATGACTTCACCTGAACAAGGTGCGCAGCATGAATGTAATAATAATTTATCGTGACCTTCAGGCAGTGTAAGCTTTTGGCGTTCAAGAGACATGGCAAACAAAGATAAATAAGTGAATAATCTCCTATTGTAAAAGCTTTCTGATCGTCTTGAATTTGAATTAAGTGAAATATTCTCAGGTTGAACTGAATTTTTCTAATTAAAAATACGCTTGAAGGTTTCGGATAGCTCAGTATATGCGCTTGAATCGACAGAATATGCGTTCAACTTTTTAAGATTATTAAAATTCATTTTACCTAAGAATAATGAGGTAAAATTCATGTTGAGACAAGCTCATTAATTCCATGTTAAGATGAATTAAATTCAATTTTTGGTTCGTATCGTGCTAGAACTTCGTCATTTAAAAACACTGACTGCTTTAAGAGAGCATGGTTCATTGGTTGCAGCCGCAGCAGATTTATGTCTTACGCCTTCGGCAATTTCGCATCAACTCAAAGAGCTTGATCACTGGTATGGTATTGAAGTGGTCAATCGCCGTAGCCGCCCAGTGACCTTTTCTAATGTTGGAGAACGCTTGCTCAAACTTGCAGATGATGTATTGCCGCAGGTGCAAATTACCCAAACCGATATTGCACGTATCGTACATGGGCAAACAGGGCGGATCATCTTCTCATCTGAGTGTCATAGTTGTTTTGATTGGTTGATGCCTTTGTTAAATCAATATCGTCACCAATATCCCGATGTTGACTTGGATTTTGCCGCAGGCTTTGAATCAAACCCACATGAATTACTCCAAAATGCAGAATTTGATTTATTGATTACGGCAGATCCGATTGCACTCAAGGGGATCGCGTATTTCCCAATCTTTGAATATGAGTCACGCTTGGTGTTATCTAACACACATCCTTTTGTTCGTGCAGAACATGTATCTGTACAAGATTTGGCAGAAGAAACCTTAATCACTTATCCTGTCGATAAACATCGTTTGGACATCATGGCGCATTTGTTTATTCCTGAAAATATTCAACCGAAACATATTCGAACTACCGATTTGACGCAGATGTTAATTCAGCTCGTTGCCAGTGGGCGAGGGATCGCGGCTTTGCCTGATTGGGTGGTCAATGAATATGAGCAAAAAGGTTGGGTGGTTAGTCGTCGTTTGGATTGCGTTTCACCTCAAGGGCTAAGACGTACCTTATATGCTGGCTATCGTTCTGAAGATAAAGAAAAGAATTATTTTGAGGGCTTTTTAAAGCAGTTGGAAAAATTTTCGCAGAAACGAGCTGTTTATTATGAAAAATAGTTAAAACAAGCGTCTGTTGAATAGGTAGTCAATGAAATTAACTTTTCTACGCTACCTGTTAGACGGTTTTCTATCAAAATGGATGTACGACGAAGATTAAGATTTCCCAATAAAAACAGATAAAATCCCAGCGGCGATAAGTGGGCCAACAGGAACGCCTCTCAGCAACGCAACACCAGCGACAGTTCCGATCAATAAGCCTGCGATGACATCGGGTTGGCTGGTCATGAGTTTCATGCCACGGCCTCCCAGCCATGCAACCAATAATCCGATAGCAATGGCGATTAAAGACTTCACACTGATAAAAGACTTTAAAATATTCTCGCCACTTATTTTCCCGCTAGCGATAGGCGCAAGCACGCCGATAGTGAGAATAATAATTCCAATGTTTAATCCATATTGTTGGATATAAGGGAAAAATTGTTCTAACGGTGTGAGTTTTACCAGTATCAGTACCCCAGTTGCTATCGTCACCGCAGTATTATGACTAAAAACACCAACAGCGAGTAAGATGAGCAGAACCAATAGATTGATATCGAGTTGTGAAAACATATCGCCGTCATTTATAAATAAAGTTGAATTGTATCGCAATTTATCAGGCTGCTCTTTAATAAATTACATGATCGCAAAGTAAGCGAATCCTGTGAAAAACCTTGAATATGCCGTTATTAAGATTTTACTGCATGGCGTTCATGCATTTTTGCTTGATAAAGTTGATCAAACTCGTATGCAAGGTCAGCAAGTGTCGTTGCTTTTAATTTTGCTAAAAGAATATTTTGTGCCTGTTGCATTGCATCTTCTAAGGCTGCATTTACAACACGTTCGACACCACACTCTGGATTTTGTCTTTCATTACCCATAGCAAAAATTGTTGGCTCACCCACTGCATTATAAATATCTAGTAAAGTAATTTTCTCTAAATCGGCGATAAGATGCCAACCACCCTTAGGTCCTTTTTCTGATTGGATAAAACCAGCGGTTTTCAATCCAGCCATCGTGCGTCTAACGACCACTGCATTGGTTGATAGCATATTGGCGATCTCTTCCGAAGTAAAAATTTTATTCTGTCTGGCCATGTGAAGCAGTACATGAAGCATACGAGAAAGCTTGCTGTCGATACGCATAAGATAAAAAATCAAATGTTGAAAAGGATTATTAATGTAACATTAAAAGTTGCAAATATGAATGAAAAGTATTACTGTAACTTTAAAAGTTACTTAATGGTGTTGAAATGAATTATGATGTTGCAATCATTGGAGGGAGTTATGCGGGCTTAGCGGCAGCGTTACCTTTAGGACGAGCGAGAAGGCGTGTGGTGGTCATCGATGCAGGGCAGCGCAGAAATCGTTTTGCAGATCATTCACATGGATTTCTCACGCAAGATGGTACTGCAGCGAGTGAAATAGCTCAGATCGGAAAGCAACAATTACTTCAGTATAAAACTGTAGATTGGATGGATGGATTCGTCAAACGGATTGAACGGAAAGAAGATAACTTCCATCTTTGTATTGATGGAACACATGCAGTCAGCGCTAAAAAGATCATTGTAGCAACAGGTGTGAAAGATCAACTACCTGAAATCAAAGGACTTGCGGAGCGTTGGGGCAAAAGTATTTTTCATTGTCCTTATTGTCATGGCTATGAACTCAACCAAGGACGTATTGGTCTTATTGCCAGCTCAGAAAACGCTGCGCACATGGCGATGATGTTGCCTGAATGGGGGAGTGTGACTTTCTTTTTAAATGGACAAAAAATCGAGGCAGAAATACAAGCACAACTTATTGAGCGCGGTGTCATTATTGAACAACGAATCATTAAGGAAATCGTGGGACAAAGTGAGATTATTCTTGAAAATGAAGAGCATCTTTCAATGGATGGTATTTTTGTCACAACTCAATGTTTAATTTCACAAGACTGGATAGCACATTTAGGCTGTGAAATAGAGAAAAATGTAATGGGTGAGATGATTAAGACCAATGCGCTAAAAGAAACATCTGTCGCTGGTGTTTTTGCCTGCGGTGATGTGGCGAGATTGGGTGGTTCTGTATCACTTGCTGTTGGGGATGGAACAATGGCGGGTGTGGCAGCACACCGATCACTGATATTTTAATTAAAATTTAAAGGTCATTTTCCATGAAAAATATGGAGATGACCTTTGATTGATTTTATATTTAAGCTAACTTTCTGTTCGCTTCATATTGATAGCTCACAATTTGTTCATCCCAAAATTGTTGCCATAAATCACAGTACTCAAAACAAATTTTACGAATAGATGCATAGTCGGCTTCAGTACATGCTTGAGCAAGGACAAACCATAAATCATCTTCGTGATCATCGTCTGCGGCTTCAGATGTCGCATCATGCGATACACCATGCACATGATAATATCCGCTGCTCACATCAAAGCCAACCGAATGGGTTGCTTGGCGCAAGGCAGGACTAAATAAAATCACTTCTTCTTCTGCCACAGCCAACAGTGCAGTAACTGAACGATAGCAATCAAAAGAGTTTTCTAGATATGCACGAACTTTTTGCGCGATGATTGAAGGTAAATAGTTATTGCGTTCCGCTTGAGTTAATTCAAAATCATCAAGGACGTCTTCAAATAATGGATAATGTGCATATTCTGGATTTCCAGAATAATATTCATCTTTATCGAGTGCAGGGCGGAAACCAAACTCATCTAATATATTAAGATTTAATAAAAAACGAGGGTACATTTTGGAACCAGATAATAATCGAGGTTCTAATTGTTTTGTTTGGAATTGCGCCATCAGCAAAGCATCGGTAAATACCTGTACGATTGCATGGCGATATTCTAAATGAATGTGTTTTAAGGTCTCCTTATCAATTAAACCGTCATTTAGAAGTTGGATTGCGGGGTGTTTAGATACTGGATGATTTGAAATTTCTGCTCTTAATGTCTTCAGAAAATTCACATTGTTGTTCCATGCATCGGCAGAAATACTATTTTTCATTCCGTCTATAGCTTTCTGTCTAGGGTTGTCAAAGTTTTCAAATTTTTTTGGCATAGTTTTTTACTCAATGAATTAATAAATATTATTGCTTTTCCAATGGTATAGTTCGATTTTTTTGGTTGCTTATGAATATAACTATTGGCCCAACCAAAGATATTTTTATTGGATAAATTAAATATAAGATGAATTTTTTGTGAAATCAATTTTTTCAATAAGCTAAATAATCTCAATTTAGATTGATAATTAATCAAAATTGCACTAAAAGGTGAATTAATGCACAATATATTTTAATTTTTTTAGAAATAGAAAGATTTTTTTACAAATCAGCTTGTTTATAACCTCATTTTTGCTTAATTTATAAGAGAGATAATATGGAAAAACTTATATTTTCTGTAATGATCTTAAAATAATATGAAAAAGCATGGTTGCCAGAATTGTCCAGCTTATAAACCATGCCTAAATAATACATTAATTTTTTTTAAAGAATTCTAAAAAGGATAATAAAATGTCAAAAAAAGAAGATATTATTGCAACGGCTCTAAACCTCTTTAATCGTCATAGTTTCAGTTCGGTAGGCGTAGATCGAATTATTGCTGAGTCCAACGTTGCAAAAATGACGTTCTATAAATACTTTCCTTCCAAAGAAAATTTGATCGAGGAGTGTTTATCTCGAAGAAATAAAAGTATTCAAGAAGCGATTGAGCAAGAAATTAACTTACTCAAAGAAGATGATTACTTGGGTAAAATTAAAGCGGTCTATTTTTGGCACTTAGGTTGGTTCAATTCTGATGATTTTCATGGATGTATGTTTCAAAAAGCATCCCTGGAAATCTTACAACAATACCCATCTATTATTGGTCCAATTGTAGCGTATAGAGAGTGGTTGATGGGATTGCTTGAGGATTTGTTCGAAAAAGCCAAAGTCTTTCAACCTCATGTGCTTACATCGATGTATGTCAATATCTTAGATGGTATGACTGCCTATGCAAAAGTGACCAAAGATCACAGCGAAATTGAAGAGTGTTGGTATTATATTGAACGACTGATTACTTTGGATGCAGCCTAAGTCATCATTTTTAACTGAATTTTTATTTTTCATGGATTTAAGCTAAATAAAAAAACCGAGTCAATTGACTCGGTTTTTTTAGATCTCATCTGAAAATTACTTTTCAACAAAAGCACGTTCGATCACATAATCGCCCATAACACCCATACGTGGTGATTCGACTAAACCATGCTGATCAAGTAGCGCAGCCACATCTTTTAGGAAAGCTGGGCTACCACAAAGCATGGCACGGTCAGTTTCACGATTAAAACGAGGTAAACCAATTTTCTCAAACAGTTCACCAGTCTCAATCGCTGTAGTTACACGACCTTGCGTGTGGAACGGTTCGCGCGTCACGGTTGGGTAGTAAATCAATTTATCTTTGATGCCTAATTCTTCAAAGAACTCATGGTTTGGAAGCTCATTTAGGATTAAGTCTTGGTAAGCAAGTTCTGAAATATAACGTGTACCATGTACCATGATCACTTTCTCAAACTTTTCGTAAGTTTCTGGATCACGAAGCAGAGAAAGGAATGGCGCAAGTCCAGTACCAGAAGATAAAAGATATAAATTTTTACCTGGTAACAAATCGTCGTGTACTAAAGTACCTGTCGGTTTTTTAGAAATCAGGATTTCATCACCTACTTGTACTTTTTGTAAGATTGAGGTGAGTGGACCATCTTGTACTTTAATTGAGAAGAACTCTAACTCTTCTTCATAATTCGCACTTGCGATCGAATAAGCACGCATTAAAGGCTTACCATTCACTTCAAGTCCGATCATCACGAACTGACCATTTTTAAAACGTAGGCTCGTATCGCGTGTTGTTTTAAAGCTGAAAAGAGTGTCATTCCAGTGGTGAACATGAGTAATGCGTTCAACGTTAAAAGCAGCCATTAAAGGTCTCGATCACATATAAAAGAAACAGATTGCTATTCTAATCTAAAATCATTCTCGATAAACTGAATATATTTAATTGTGTTTATCAGAAAAAGTGATGAGTAACTCTGTAATGATGCCGATAATCGGTTATATGCATTCTCCTTATCGTGAGAAATTTGGCATCCCAAGGCAGCCGAACTTGGTGCAAATCGAGTCGTACATAGAGATGGTTGAACCTTATAATGAGATTTTGGCATTTGAGGGAATAGATGACTTTAGTCATTTGTGGTTGCTGTGGCAGTTTCATGAAAATAAACAAAATGATAGTGCTCCGAATCAAACGACTAAATTTCGTGCACAAGTCCGTCCGCCGCGTCTCGGGGGCAACCAAAAAATAGGTGTTTTTGCGACCAGAAGCATGTATCGGCCATCACCAATCGGTTTGTCTGTGGTTCGTTTTCTTCGTGTTGAAAAGCACGGCAAAGTGATTCGTTTATACGTCACAGGTAGTGATTTATTACATGGCACACCAATTCTTGATATTAAGCCTTATATTCAATATTCAGATGCAATTGAGGGATCGATCAGTGGTTATGCTCAAGATGAGCCGATCCGTAAGGATGTCATATGGGCAGAAACTGCTTCGCTACAGCAAAAACAACTGTTAAATCAGGCTATTCTAGATAAAAAGATATTGGATGAACTTGAACAAGTGTTATCTTTAGATCCTCGTCCAGCGTATCAAGAAGATACTGAGCGGGTGTATGGGATGTGTTTCGCTCACTTGAATATTCGTTTTACAGTCGATGAAAAGAATGTCACAGTGGTGAGTGTAGAGCAGTCCAATATAATTTAATTTAAAAATATAAATGATTCATAAATTTGGGGAAATTACGGTCATGCAAGCTGAGGCAAAATTTACGAACTTTTCTTTTACGATTGATGTGACTTGGTGCTTAGAGCAACTGCAAAAAGATGGTCGTATTACTGAACGAGATAAGTTGTTAATCCAAACCACACATCGTCAAAAAGAACAATTGAAATGGCATCCCTTACAATGGATTGCCAATTTTAATTTAAAAGATCAGTTAAATCCTGCTGCAACGCTAACTCTGCATCGTTTGTGTCAGTGGTTGGCGGAAAAAGCGGCTTTGCCCATGTTTGTGATTGATCCTTTAAAAGCGGATGTTGCTGCTTTAACCAGCGTGATGTCGCAAGAGTTCGCTGTTAGAAATCATATTTTGGCTGTTGAAGTACATGCTGATCGTATTTTGATTGGTACGGATCAGCCCTTTACATCGGAATGGGAAAATAACTTACAGCGTAGTTTGGCACCCAAGAAAATTGAACGAGTTTTATTAAATCCTGAACAACTACAACGATATTTACACGAATATTATCAAGTCAGTCGTGCTGTAAATTCTTCACAAAATACCAGCGCTTTTGATCGTGATAATAAAGGCGTAGAGGCGCTATTACAGTTAGGGGATACGCAAACTCCTGATGCGAATGATCAGCATATTGTCAAGCTGGTGGATTGGGTGTTGCAGTTTGCTTTTGAACAAGGGGCAAGTGATATTCACTTAGAACCAAGAAAAGACAAAGGCAAAGTGCGTTTTCGTATCGATGGTGTTTTGCACACCATTTATAATATGCCTGCAAACACTCTGACTGCCGTGATTTCTCGGATCAAAATCTTAGGGCGAATGAATGTCGCGGAAAAAAGAAAACCTCAAGATGGCCGTTTAAAAACACGGACACCAAAAGGGCAAGAAACAGAACTCCGTCTTTCAACTTTGCCTACTGCATTTGGCGAAAAGTTGGTGATGCGGATTTTTGATCCCGAAGTCTTGGTTCGCAGTTTTCAGCAATTGGGTTTTGAGGGGCATTTATTACAAAGTTGGCAGCAACTCACGCAGCACAGTCACGGTATTATCTTGGTGACGGGGCCGACAGGCTCAGGTAAAACCACGACGCTGTATTCTTCACTCAAACAGCTTGCAACCGAACAAGTCAATGTCTGTACCATTGAAGACCCGATTGAAATGCTTGAACCGAGCTTTAACCAAATGCAGGTAAATCCCAATATTGAACTGGGCTTTGCTGACGGGGTTCGCGCCCTAATGCGACAAGATCCCGATATTATTATGGTCGGGGAAATTCGTGACCATGATACCGCCAATATGGCAATTCAAGCTGCATTGACAGGGCATTTGGTATTATCAACACTACATACCAATGATGCACCATCAAGCTTAACCCGCTTACATGATTTGGGTGTACAGCCATTCTTAACCGCAGCCACGATTCTTGGTGTGCTTGCACAGCGTTTAGTGCGTCAACTGTGTCCACACTGCAAACAAGAAACCGCAATCAATGAGCAGGAATGGGAACACTTAACATTCGACTATATTATGGATATGCCAGCGACCATGTATAAAGCTGTCGGTTGTGAGGTATGCCGCCAGACTGGCTATAAAGGGCGAGTGGGTATTTATGAGTTTATGCCTGTAAGTTTGGAGTTGAAAACACAGATTAGTGCAAATGGCACATTAAATGATTTGAAAGCTCAAGCGAAAAAAGAAGGGGTTGAACCTTTAAGAATCGCGGGGGCACGTAAAGTCATAGAGGGTGTAACGACTCTAGAGGAAGTGCTAAGAGTTGTTCCTTTAAATTAGTACTATTATTTCAAGCAAAAAAAAGCAGTACGCGCTGACATACTGCTATTCCCACGTTTTTTTATTCTCTGATTTTTATTATATTACTTGGTTAAAATCAGGCGATTGTTTCGAGTCAAGCGTAAGCGGTATTCTTCTCCAGCATGCATGATACGTATTTCACGTCCTAAGGCAAAAAGGTTGTTCGAGTGCAGCATTGGTAATGATTGTGCTGAATCTGTGCTGCGTGTAAAAAGGCTGAATGGTGCGTTCATTTGTTATACTCCGTGGTATGTCTTTTAATGTTTTAAATGATAATCATTATCGAATAAGCCTGTCAACGTAAATTTTTGACTATTTACAAAATCATTTATTATTTTTATTTTGCAAGTGTGAAAGGCTTAACAAATTACTTAAAATTGCTGCATATAGATGAGGGATATAAGACTTTGATGTCAAAGAATACAATTGATGTTGCGATCGCAATTTTATTACATAGGTCAAAAGTGTTGGTTGGATGGCGACAGGAAAATCAACATCAAGGCAATAAACATGAGTTCCCTGGTGGTAAAGTTGAAGCGGGTGAAACATCTGAGCAAGCATGTCGTCGTGAAATATACGAAGAAGTCGGCATAGGCATAAAAAACTGGCATGTTTTTGATGTGATAAGACATGAATATGAGGATGTGATTGTTAATTTACATTTATTTCATGCATATGTCCCTGATGAGCTACTTGATCTGATTCATCAACCATGGACTTGGTATAGTCGAGATCAGTTATCAGATCTCAACTTTCCAAAAGCAAATGCTGCGATAATTCAAAGGTTAGTGTGGCCACATTTGATTAAAATCAGTGAACAATTAACTGCGCTGCCTGAAAGTGATTGTTTGTTGTATTGGCGTATACAGCCGCAAGATGTTGATCAAATCGAAGCGCAATTATTAGCTTTATCGGATGATCAACTTGCAAGATTAATCCTTAACTTTGATATTTGGCAGCAGTTGGATGCCGTCATTCAAACTAAAATACAAACGATTCATCTAAAACAATCACAATTATTGAGTTTAAAAAAAGCTGAATTACCTGTCGGAAAGCGTTTGATTGCTGCTTGTCACGATGCAGTGTCTTTACAACATGCTCAGCAAATTGGTTGTGATGCGGTGTTCTTAAGCGCTGTAAATTCAACGGATACGCACCCCGATGCGAAAGTGTTAGGGTGGAGTGGTTTTGAGCAGTTAGCCAAAAATAGTGATATTCCAGTGTTTGCTTTAGGTGGTGTTGCACCCGAAGATTTAGAAAAAGCCCAAAAACATAATGCTTATGGGCTTGCTGGAATTCGCCAGTTTGAATCAATAAATTGAATCGCTGCTTAAAGCGCCTGAATCGCTCTTCTCGCTTCTTGGGCTTTAACGGGGTGGTTACGTGCTTCACTCGCACGCAGTACGATTAACCAGAGTTGCTTCTTCATGTTATTGCTCTGAGCATAACTTAAACCACGGCGAGCCAGTGCTTCTGCATTGGCATACTGTTTACGCTGATCCGCGATTAATCCTAAATATAAATAGGTTTCCGCGGCTTGTGGTGCGATGCGTTGCGCTTGAAGTGCAAAACGTTCTGCATCCGCAAATTGCTTTTGCTTATACGCTGTTTGGGTTTTTTGCATTAGCGTTCTAAAAGCCGGTAGCTGAGAGCCGTCATTACTAAATTTTTGTTGAACTTTCTGTTCAGGTACAACGATGACTGGAACAGTTTGTCGTTTAATCTCTTTTTGCTCATAAGGCGTGATTTTGACGCCAGAAGAAGGTGGCGTAACCTTTTTCTGGCTATCAGTTGCCTTCGGCGGTGGTGTTTGAGGTGCTGGGCGCTCTGGTGTTGTCGTACAACCAGTGAGTACCAGTATCCCAATAGCAAACGTTGCTTTCTTAATCATGTCCAATCATCCTTTTAGATTAGTTCTCACCGTTATAACTACCGCTAGAAATAACGCGTGTAGAGGTGTGATTGGATAAGTCAGTATCCATTTGGTTTTCAGTCTCACGAATATAATTACTGATGCTGTCATCATCAGTTGTTCCATCATTTTGAGGCATATAGGTTGGCTCAACTTCGTAGTGCGATTGACCGCATAGTGTTGCACGGCGTGGTACAGTTTGACGAAGCAGTGGAATATACATCGCACCTTCACAGCCTTGAGCAGATAAGTCACCACTGGTGCGATCAATCCATTGCCATTGTACATTGTCTGTTTGACGCAAGTTGACGGGTTCTTGGCGCAGTTGTTTCATGACATTAGTCCAAACTGGCAATGCACCTGATGAACCCGTTAAGCCTGTTACTTTGTTATCGTCTAGACCTAACCATACAACCGCAACATGATTGCCTGAATAACCTGCAAACCAAGAGTCTCGGGTATCGTTTGTGGTACCTGATTTTCCAGCAAGATTTAATGATTCAGGTAAACTGTTGTACGCAGAGCGACCAGTCCCTGAACGCATTACTTGTTGTAAACCATAGTTTAAAATATACGCGGCGGCCGGGTCGATGGTTTGTTGAACATTTAAACCATAACGGTCGAGTAAACGTCCTTGCGCATCAACCACAGTACGAATAGAGCGTGGTGGATATTTAAAGCCACCTGTTGCAAAGTTGCCATAAATGCCTAGCACTTCCATCGGTGACATATTAACGGCACCCAAATAAATGGATGGATATGCTGGGATATCTGAGCTGACACCAAATTGCTTTAACTTATTGCTAAATGTTGATAGACCAAACTCATTTGCTAAGCGCACAGTAGAGAGGTTATACGAATTTGCCAAGGCTTGTTGCATCGGCACAATTCCATTTTCATTACCACTATAGTTCTTTGGTGACCAACCTTTACCGCCATCAATCGGAATATTTACCGCAGTATCTTCAATCGGACTCGCCCAAGTATAGCGACCAGATTCAATGGCATTGAGATAAATGACGGGTTTCAAGAGTGAACCCACCTGACGTTTCGCATCAAGTGTTCGGTTAAAACCGGTAAAATCCTGTGTTGAACCCACTGCTGCAATCAGTTCACCATTTTCAGGGTGTGCCACTAAAACAGCACCTTGCAAATTCTTCAAACGAGCTGGGTTTCTTTGCGCTAAACGCTCGACCGAATTTTTAAACACGTTTTGAACTTTGGTTTGTGCAATCGGGTCTAAGGTGGTGAAAATTCTTAAACCTTGATTAGTGATATCACTTTCTTGATATTCAGTTCGCAATTGACGACGTACAATATCAAGGAAATCAGGGAACTTTGCAGGCCCAATCGTAGGTTTACTAATTACATTTAAAGGACGGGCGATTTCGTCTTGATATTCAGATTCTGTTAGATAACCCATGACCAACATGTTATTTAACACGACATCACGGCGTTTTTTTGCATTTTCAGGGTTGCGCCAAGGGTTATATAACGATGGACCTTGTACTAGACCAACCAAGAACGCTTGTTGTGAAATATTAAGCTCACGCAATGGCAAACCAAAATAAAATTGTGAAGCGAGACCATAGCCATTAATTGAATAATTGCCATTTTGACCTAAATTTACTTCGTTCAGATAGGTTTCAAGAATTTCATTTTTGCTGTAGTGAAACTCAATTAATAAAGCCATCAGGGCTTCATTGACTTTACGTTTAAGTGTTTTTTCAGGGGAAAGATAAAAGTTCTTCACCAATTGTTGCGTTAAAGTCGAACCACCTTGGCGTCGACCTCCTGTCGCATTACTGACCAGAGCACGTGCTGTCCCTCTGACAGAAACGCCATGATGGTTGTAAAAGTTACGATCTTCCGTCGAAATCAATGCTTCGATCAATGTTTTTGGTACTTTATCTAATTTAATCAGTACGCGATCTTCATTGTGTTGCGGATAAATACCGCCGATCAATAGTGGTTCTAAACGAGCGATCCCTGTACTTGAGGGCTTAGTCGAACGGATATCTCCAACACGATCACTTGAGAAACCAATTTCTAGTACCTGTTCAGGTTCAGTACTGTCACCATAGTCAAAACCACGGGTATGCACATACATCTGGTTGCCTTGTGTAACATAGCTACCTGATTTTTCATAGTTTGACGTGTTTTTATAACCCAGTAATTTCAATTCTTGGATGAAATTTTCTTGAGTAATAGGTGCATTCGCATAAATTTCTAATGGGCGAGCAAAAACCTTAGCGGGGATGTCCCAGCGCTGGCCTTCAAACTTGTTGCGAATAATACTATCCAAGCGAATCAGATAGATGCTAAAGGCAACAAAAATACCAATCACTAAAATTGAAAAAATTAGTGTTATAAAACCAATACCACGTTCACACTTCATAGATTTGCGTTAAAACCAAAACAATGGGGGTAATGATGCGATAGCTTATCAGTAATTTGCAATCATAAAACTGTGAATAAATAGCAACATGCAATAAAAAAATTCAGAAACTATTGATATTCATCGTATAAAAATAAGCAATAGACATTTTTATACTTTTTAATCAATCATCAACGCAACATTGATTGTTAGTGATATGATAGGCAGGAATCGCAGCGGAGCCAAATTTTTCGTGCAAATTTCACATAAATCCTTTCGAAATATTGGTCTAATTGGGCGACCAGATAAATATTCTGTTGTAGAAACGTTATGTTTAATCCATGATCATTTGATCACTTTGGGTTTAAATCCTGTTTTTGATCAGGAAACATCTAAACTTGTACCTTATAGCCATGGGCAGACCGTAAGCCGCAACCTGCTTGGTGAAGTCGTCGATTTAGTGATCGTAGTGGGTGGAGATGGGTCGCTATTACATGCTGCTCGTGCACTAGTTCGACATAATACGCCAGTCATTGGGATTAACCGTGGTCGATTAGGCTTCTTAACTGATATCAAACCTGCTGAAGCGATTTTTAAACTTGATCAAGTTCTACAAGGTCAATTTCAATTAGATCGCCGTTTTTTACTGGAAATGGAAGTTCGTACCAACGGTGAAACGATTTATGATGCGATTGCATTAAATGATGTAGTTTTGCATTCTGGCAAATCGGTTCACATGATTGATTTTGAGCTAAATATCGATGGACAATATGTCTATCGTCAGCACAGTGATGGTTTAATTGTTGCGACCCCTACAGGTTCAACTGCATATTCGCTTTCAGGTGGCGGACCAATTGTACATCCGAGTATGGATGCAATTGCTTTAGTACCGATGCACCCGCACACATTATCCTCTCGCCCCATCGTTGTCGGTGGACAAAGTGAGATTAAAATCGTTATTCGAGAAAATCGTGTTTTACCAATGGTGAGCGCCGATGGTCAACACAGTGTTGCACTAAATGTTGGGGATAGTGTGCATATTCGCAAACATCCGTTTAAACTTAGCCTATTACATCCGCCCGGTTATGACTTTTATATGGCATGTCGTACCAAATTGGGGTGGAACCAAGACTTTGAATCTTTTCAGCAGGACGACTCATGAATATTGAACAAATGCTCGCTATTTTAAATCCTGAGATTGTTGAGCGTCTAAGAACTGCCGTTGAAATTGGTAAATGGCCAAATGGTATTGCTTTGACCAAAGAGCAGCGCGAAATTTGTATGCAAGCTGTTTATGCGTGGGAAATGGAAAACCTTCCAGAAGAGCAGCGTAGTGGTTATATCGATCGTGGTACAAAAGAAGAAGGTGAGGAATGTGATGATGACCATCACAAAAATGAACCTGAGTTTAAACCGATTCGATTTGTGTAAACCGATTTTCTAAAAAAATGCTCCTAAATATTTAGGAGCATTTTTTATTGTTCTTTAAACTTATTAACGATATTTAGAATTTAGAGGTTGTGAACAATTTTTTTATCGTCTGTATCAATGAATAATGGCTAAAACATAAAGCTGCAATAAAATGAGACAAAATTTGTCATAAATAGACAAAACCGTCTGAGCATGTGGTTAATTTTTTCTGTAAAATGCGCGTCAAGTTTAAAAGAACTCAATAAAAAGTATGCTTAACACGATTCAGTTTGCTTTAGAACAACTTGGCTTAACCGCCCAAAAACGCGCGATTCATATTCAATTTGCCAATCAAGCGCTCAACACAGAAGTGTTCCTACAAAAAATACAAGGTCAGCATGCTATTAATCAGGGCGGAACTGCGGAACTGATTTGCCTATCAACCAACGCCACTATCCCACTAAAACAATTCATTGGTTGCCAAGTCGCCGTTGATCAAGTCACCGATACAGGCACATTATTTAGAACCACAGGCATCATTACCGAAGCTGTGCAAGGACAAAGTGACGGTTCACTGACCCTATATAAACTCAAACTCCAAGATGCCACCGCACTGTGGCATAAACGCCGTAACAGCCGCGTGTTTATGAATAAAACCATACTGGATATTATTCAAACCCTGTTTAAAGAATGGCAACAACGCAGCCCCTTATTCGCATCCAGTCTCACGCTTGATATCAGCGGCGTGACACAAGACTACGACATCCGACCCTTTGTGATGCAAGCCAATGAAAGCGACTACGATTTCATTACCCGACTACTCAGAAGCGAAGGCATTAACTGGCTCATCGACGAAGCCCAACTCACTGTTGCAAACAGCAATAGCCCGATCCAAGCCCAAAAACTCCGCTTGATCGATGATAACAACCAATACCAAGCCCTTGATCGAAGAAATATCCGCTACCACCGCAGCAGTGCCACAGAACAATTTGACAGTATGACCAGCCTCATTGCTGAACGCTCTCTACAACCAACGGCCGTGCATATCCAACGCTGGCAAGCCGATGCTCTAGAACAAGAAGATGGTGCAGGCAGCGTCCAAAGCAAACATCGGCATAGCCAACAACATGATGTCGCATCACTTGGACTTGAAGATGCATGGTGCATCACGCCTGCATGGATGCAAGACCTCAATGGTGAAGATGGTGCAACTGCATCAGGCAACAACCAAATTGAAAAACTTAATCAAAACCTTGGCCACTACCACAATGCCCAAGCCAAACAGTTTATTGCCCATACTACAGTACGAGACACACAAGTCGGCTACTGGTTTAAACTGAACGAACACCTAGAAATAGATCAACACAGTGGGGCAGACCAAGAGTTTCTAATTATCAAAAAAGATTGGTTTAATCAGAACAACCTACCCAAAGATTTGAACGATCAAATCAGCCAATTAGTTGAACAAAGCCAATGGCAATATTCAAACAATAGTGAAGAACGCCAAGCCAACCAACTGACCCTACAACGTCGTAACATCAAAATTGTACCAGAATACCAACCCCTACAACACCGCCCAGCAGCCAACCCACAACGAGCCAAAGTGGTTGGACCATCAGGTGAAGAAATCCATGTCGATGAATGGGGCAGAATCAAAGTCCGATTCCTGTTTACCCGAAATGATGACCACCAACACGATGGTGGTGCAGGTAGCAATGACAACGATACCGACTCGGCATGGGTCGATGTACTGACGCCTTGGGCTGGCGAAGGCTACGGGGCACGCTTCCTGCCACGCATTGGTGAGATCGTGGTCATCGACTTCTTTGATGGCAACATCGACCGACCTTATGTCACAGGACGACTGCACGAAGCACAACGTAGTCCAACAAAATTCGATAACCAAGGACAACTCCCCGACACTAAGAAACTGGCAGGGATTAAATCCAAAGAATACCAAGGTTCAGGTTACAACCAACTACGCTTTGACGACACCACTGGACAGATCAGCGCACAACTACAAAGCAGTCATGCATCAAGTCAACTCAATCTCGGAAAACTCAGCCATCCCAAAGCCCAAGCAGAAAGTGAAGACCGCGGCGAAGGCTTTGAACTACGCACTGACCAATGGGGAGCGATTCGAGCAGGCGAAGGCTTACTGATCACTACTCATCCGCAACAACAAGCTCAAGGCGAACACCTTGAAGCGCAAACAGCCAAACAACAGCTGGAAGGCAACCAAAGCAATGCCAAAGCCCTAAGTGAAGTGGCGAAGAATCAACAAACCGATGAACTGGAAGCATTAGAACAACTCAAAAGCTTTGCAGAAGAGATTCAACAGGATATTGCCAAATTCAACAAAGCCTTATTACTACTCAGTTCGCCAAATGGCATTGGATTGAGTACATCAGAGGACATACACCTTTCCGCCGATGGGCAACTGAACCAATTTGCAGGGGACAGCATTAACCTAACTACACAAAAGAATTTAATCGCCCAAGCCAGTCAAAAGATCAGCCTATTTGCAGCACAAGGCGGGATTAAACAGGTTGCAGCAAAAGGTAAGTTTGAGATACAGGCACAAGGTGATGCTGCTGACTTCATTGCCCGTAAAGATATACAAATTATTTCGACTGAAGATGCGATCTATATTACCAGCCCAAAGGAGATTGTATTTAAAGCAGATAGTTCAGAGCTTAAGCTGAATGATTCAGGGATATTTCCAACTACAGGTGGCAAGTTCGAGGTGAAAGCTGGGCAGAATTTGTTTATGGGTGGGGCTGGTGTGAAAATGAGCGTTCCTGCACTACCAAGATTTGAAAAAAAGAATTGGATTGCTTTAGAGCATATAGATGTCGATCAAACGCCATTTGCTAATTTAGGTTATAAGATATTTTTTGAAAATAACCAAGTGATTGAAGGGCGATTAGATGAACAGGGCAAGGCCCACCATGAGAATGTTCCAGATAAAGCGTTAAGAGTTGAGTATGAGGAAAAAAAGTCAGAGCCTGATAAGCCATGGGAACCATTTAGTCAGGTGATTGAAAAACTGTCTACAACAGAGTCTCAAGAGAACACTACTAATTTAACTACGAACTCGAAAAGTGATGTCTGATCATGGATAAGGAATTACAAAATGCATTGGCATGGTATGCCGCTGCGCCGAAACGTTTAGTTAATAGCGGAATGCAAAGTTTAGAGGCTGCTGGTGAATGGATCTGGGTCGTTTTACAAGGGGACTTTGCTGAAGATCAAAGTACTACACAAATTGCAGTTGGTACAGTTATTTCGATGATTCCAGTAGTTGATCAAATCTGTGACGTACGTGATATTTGTGCGAATTGTAAAAAAATAAAAGAAGATGATAGTAATGTATGGGCTTGGATTGGTCTTATTATTACGTTAATTGGTTTATTTCCAGTACTTGGGTCATTGTTTAAAGGGATATTTAAAATCCTGTTTAAAATGGTACAAAAAAGAATATATAAACTAGCCGCAAAAGCTGGAGAAAAGATCGATTTTTATCAAATTATCAGTCCACAAATCGAGATCGGTATTGCTGAAGTCAAGAAACATATCGCTAATCCAAAAGTACAGAAAGTTTTAAAAAGTATGAACATTACAAATGTTTATAAAGAAATTGCTTTAAATCTGCGTACTGTGAAAGGACAGCTCAATACAAAGAATTTGTTAAAACCTTTTGATGACCGTATCAAGGATTTACAGCAGTTACTTGAATATGTAAATCGTTGGGGTGGCGCTGAGATGGTCGCTAAAACCAACGCGTTGATGAGGGATGTAAAAGAAGTACGTAGTAAAGCTGCGAAGATGGGTGATTTTATTACCCCTGTACAAAATATGTTGGAGCGTACAGCAAGACGTTTTGATATCGAAGCAGACAATGCTTTTAGGGCGACAGTAGATCGAAATAATTTTACCCGAATGAATAAACCTGGTGAGCCTGCGGAAATAGCCTCAATTAAGAGCAATAAGCCAGATTGGGTAGATAAGACAAGAAGAATCCCTTATGAAGCAGAAGAAGCTGTCAATGTGGTGAGAAAAAAAGGTTTTCCAGACTTAAATCCAACCGTTAAGGCTGGAGAAAGGCATCCACTTAAGGATGCTTATGCCACCTTTGCTACCAAGAAAATTAAAGCCGTGACTATTCCAGAGGGTGAAGTACTGTATCGGGTAGTTGACCCGACTTCAGCGGATAATAGTATTTGCTGGATGCGTAAGGCAGAGTTTGACAAACTCAAGAGTAAATCTGACTGGCGACGTAAATTTGCAGTGTGGGCAAACTGGAATAGTAATGGAGAATACGTGACCTATACTGTACCTAAAGGTGGTCTAAATGTCTGGGAAGGACCAGCAGCCTCTCAGGAGCTTGATAAATTAAAAGGCTATGTCTTAGAAGGTGGAGGTAAACAGATTGTGCTTGATCCTAAAGATTTAAATGCAGCTTATGTTAGCCAGCGGATGCCAACCAACTGGGGCTACGATAGTGGTCTGAATACTGGGCAAGGTGCTAATCTGGTCGGTATTCCAACACTTACCAATAACTGGAGATAACAATGAGCTATTCTACCCCTCTGATTGCACATGATATCTATGTGATGGAACAATTTCTGAAACCTGAACGGATAAAAATGATTCGGGACATCTGGAAAGAGATGCTGGATTATCTAGAAAGCTTATTGGATCGTTTTATGAATGATCTCCCGCCAGACTATCGTAATCGTCGTTTACCTGAACAGCCTGATATCGTTTGGGGAGAACGTGTGATTCCCAACTTTAGAAGTACGATGGAATGGCTGAATGAAAGCTATATTCAACGACTAAACAATGATTTTGACTGTTATATTGGTTTTTCTTTAAGGGCTAGCACCAATGGGCAGCGGGAGTTTAGTGTAGAGTGGATGGATGAGGTTGAACCCAAAGCGGCTGCAAAGTATCTACACTTATTATTTAAGGCAGCTCGGCTTGCTGAAGCGATTGAGCATACAGTTCAACAATGGTCACCTGGCAGTCTAACCCATTATTTTTCTCAGATTGGTTCACATGATAGTTCTTTTAAATATGACCCAGTGACCCCTCCACCATTAACTTATCCTGTTTATCGCCTAAATGAAAATATAAAAGTAAAAACGGATGAAAAAATTCCCCAAACAGGATTTTACTTACCTGACTTACCAGATAGTTTTCCTCTTTTTATGTGGGTTTCTAATAATGACGTATGGGAGTTGGCTGGTGAAACCCGTATACCTGAAAATGACCCTGAATATCCAGGTTCACGTATTTTGGCTCCCTGTACATGGACGCTGATTGAAAAGGTTGCCGATAGTGGGGGAGAGTTGGGAGAAGCAATGAATCCGTTTGTACGACCTGCGAATGTTCGGGCGGGTCAGCCAGCGACGCATTCGGGCTATTGGTTTACAGTTGCACAAGAAAATTCACGTCAATACTTTAAACAAGGTGACATTTTGCCTGAGATTAAAGATCAGGACTGGGGCGAAGTGTATTGGCAGTTTGACGGTGAGTAGATGTTAAATGATCAAGTTATTTTACCAGCAGAAGAAAAATAAGCTGGTAGCGAATTATATTATTAGGTGATAAGTATGTTCTTGAAATTATGAGAAATAGATGGAGAAAATAATATTAATATAAGTCAAACAGTATATTTGAATAAAATGTACTCAAGCTATTCCTTTTTTAAAAAAATATATGATCTACATGCTGACTTTGTTAGAGAGTTTGAACGGCTTTTAAGAAATCCTACAAATGAGATTAAAGAAAATTATAGTGAGAACTATGAGAAACAATACGTCATGTATTTAAATGTATTGAATAATCAAGAAAAAGCTTTAGAACTTTTTTTTAGAACACCATATAAAAATGAAATATATCCTTTGTTTTTTGAAGGCGGAATAAAAGGCGTAATATTTGGCCGTTATGGAGATGAGAAAGATTTAGCTAATGACCCTCTATATATTGAACTAGGTATACGTGGGAGAGATGGTGGTCTATTTGAAGAACCATATCATATTGGGGCTATTAAAAAGCTTCTTATAGCATCTGAAATGTTAGATATAGCGAAGATTACAGTTTCATCAGATTATAAATATGCACAATATTTCCTACCTAAAAATTTAGATAAACTATTTCAAAAATGGAATTTTGAATCATTTTTTGAATTAAGTTATTGGCCTTTGTATAAAGAAAATATTATAAATAAAGTAAGTAGCTCATTAGAATGTAAGAGTTTTGAGACAATTGTTATAGAAACAGACCATGAAATACCTATAACTGGTATTTATGAGGCAAAACTAGATGGTGGGGATAAAGGTTGTCCTAATTACTTTTATCAAGGAACCATTGCACCAAAATATAGTAATGGAGATATACAGAAATCTAAATTTACCGAATGGCACTTAATTTGGGAAGATAAACGTTATTTAGATGGAACAATACCGGAAGAAGAAAAAGCTTATATCTTTGACATTGAAAATATTGGTATCGAAGGTACTCAGACCAATGCCGAGTCTATTGAAAAATTGAGTATACATGCAGGTCAAGTCTGTCCCAAATCAGGTTATTGGTTTACAGTCACCCAAGAAAATTCACGTCAATACTTTAAACAGGGTGGGGTCTTACCTGAGATTAAAAATCAGGACTGGGGTGAAGTGTATTGGCAGTTTGATGGTGAATAGATGTTTAATATTCAAGCTATGTCAAAGCAGAAGAGTTTTTTGATGTTAAAAACCCATTTTAAAAAATTCTATTTAAATGCGTTATAGACTTTTGAGTGATATTAGGAGTATGAAGGGGATTAAGTTATGCCAATAATTAGTTTTACGTGCTTCTTATTGGGAATACTTGGTTTTCTTTATTTTAACGCACTAATATTGTTAGCTTTTATTTTGATTGCACTCAGTTTATATTGGTTTTGCTATTATTTAAAATTAAGAAAACTTCAGATTTGCTTCTCTTATATCTATGGAGGGCTAGTAACAGGGTTATTTTTAAGGCTAAGTATTTATTTCTGGATAAATAAAAATTATCATTTGTTTATATTGCTACCAATTATTGCAGTTATTCTAATTATTATTTATGAAGAGCTATTTAAAAAGAATTATTCACTGAATCCTATTGTTTTTTCTGAGGATAAAAATTTTGAAATAGTCAAAAATAAACAACAGATTGAAGAGTTTTTTAGTAATCCAGAGCGGCTTATTGGGATCTCAATAAATGAAATCGAAAAACCCCATAATGCGGGACTTTGCAATCAGTTTGGGAGTTATGACTTTGGCATAGCTTATCATGAGTGGTATACAGAGAAGCATAAGATAGAAGTGATAACCAAAAATGAGATCTGTATTGAAATTTCAGTGATTGAAGGCGATTTCACAAATCACTGAGAAATCGCTTCACTCATTCTAATTTAAACGACTATCCCAAAGCTGTTTTGCTTTTGCCATCGCCTCATCGTGGTTATTGAATACGCCCATGGTATAAAGTGCAATTCCCATGGTTTCTATGATTGCCATTTCCCCGTATTCATGAGTTTGTTCGCCCAGCCAAACAGCTTTAAATACCGCAAGATCAAGCTCTTCTTCAATTGGACTGCGGTCAGGCGTTAGTTTTGGTAACTCATGCTCATAAAGTTCGCCATTTTTTATCCCACAAATTAGGGTCTTGGCATCAGGATTGCGTTCAAACTCACCACCTTCGCCTTTGATCACCGCGCTATTTTGATAACCCAAACGAAAAGCAGTTTGTTGGTGAGAAGTACGATAAGCAGGATGGAAGATGGCTTGTAAAGTTGCTTTGGCATTAAACGGATTAATCAAACGTGCAAGCGTATGAATTGGAGAGCGCAAACCCATCACATTTCTCAGTGAAATCAGTTCGCTTAAAATTGGTGAAATCGTTTCGAGTGGTAGATAAGCAAAATTATGCTGATTTAATTGTTCGCGAACATCGTGCTCATTTTGGCAAATAGAAAAGCCTAAATATTGTAAAACTTGTTCTGTATATACACGGTTAATTGTATGACCTGATGCACCATGCATCACGATTTTATAGCCATGATGAGCCAAAGTTAGAGCCGCTAATAAAAACCACGGATAATGTTTACGTTTACCTGCGTAGGATGACCAATCCAAATCTACTTCTAGGGGCTGAAAATTGAGTTGATCACGGGTTGCTTGTACAAAACCAGCAAGTTCATCGACAGATTCTTCTTTGACGCGTAATAGCATCAAAAATGCACCGAGTTGAACATCCAGAACCTCACCTTTCAAGATCATGCTAAAAGCTTGATAAGCTTCTTCATAGCTGAGTGAGCGAGAACCTGTTTTTCCTTTACCCAAGATACGAACATACTGAGCGAAAGGATGTTCTGAAGTTTTATAGATATTTCGTTTTGTATTCATGGTCAGATTGAAGTCATCGCTAGGAGTAAAATTAATATGACATAAAAGTCGAGTGTTTAGCGTAAAAAATAAGTTGAGCTATTTAATCATTAAGCAATTGTGCGCAAATTTTTACTGATGTAAATAAAACTATTGACCGAATGAGTCTAGTGATTTGATGTAAAAGGAACATGACAGTGCGCTTAAAAATCATTAGCATGGCTGCGGAGTAATTTTTTAAGAAAAATGAAATCGAAAGGAAATAATGATGTTAGCTTACGATGCAGATTTGGAACTCTTCCGCGATAACTTTAAACGTTTTATGAGTGAGCATATTGCACCTCATTATGAACAATGGGAACGTGAAGGACTTATGCCACGTTCGGTTTGGACATTGTTGGGTGAAAATGGCTTCCTCTGTGTAGATGTACCAGAAGAATATGGTGGTTATGGTGTTCCAACACATTATTCACTGATGTTGGTTGAAGAGTCTGCTCGTGCGGGATATTGTGCATTATCGACAGGTATTTCATGTCATTCTGAAATCGCCGCACCTTATATTCAACATATTGGCACTGAAGAACAAAAGCAGTATTGGCTACCAAAAATGGTATCAGGAGAAGTGGTTGGTGCAATTGGTATGACTGAACCGGGTGCTGGTTCAGATTTACAAGCAATGCGTACTAGCGCGATTTTGCAAGATGACCATTACCTATTAAATGGTTCTAAAACATTTATTTCCAATGGTCAGCATGCTGATGTAGTCGTGCTTGCGGTAAAAACTGATCCTCAAGCGCGTGCTAAAGGTGTCTCTTTAATGCTCGTCGATACACATTTGGATGGTTTTAAGAAAGGCACAAACCTAGACAAAATCGGCTTACATTCGCAAGATACGTCTGAATTGTTCTTTGACAATGTCAAAGTGCCTAAAGATCAATTATTAGGTAATGCAGGTTCAGGCTTTGCGTACTTGATGCAAGAGTTGCCACGTGAGCGCACAGCGATTGCTTCTACAGCATTGGGTGCGATTCGCGGTGCGATAGATCTAGCAACTGCTTATGTGAAAGAGCGTCAAGCGTTCGGTCAGGCTATTGCTCAGTTCCAAAACACGCGTTTTGTATTGGCTCAAGCCAAAATTGATGAGTTAGCGACAGCAGCTTTTTACAATCAGAATGTGGCTTTATACAATGAAGGTAAGTTGGATGTCGAAACTGCGGCTGCACTGAAGAGTTTTAGTACAGACATGCAAATGAAAGTTGCTGACAACTTGCTTCAGTTGTTTGGTGGTTATGGCTATATGAGCGAATATCCAATTTCACGCTTCTTCACAGATGCGCGGATTCAGCGTATCTATGGCGGTACCAACGAGATCATGAAAGAAATCGTGGCGCGTGGGTTGATTGGTAAAGCTTAATTTAAGAATGGATAACGTTTGAATAGCGATTTAAACGTGTAAATTGAGTTGAATCAGTTAATCTGATTCAACTTTTTTATATTTAAAAATATCATTTTATGGGGGATAAACTTGTTTCAAAATCAGGAGTTTATTTCGGCACTCGCAAATGAAGAGTTTTATTTACATGTATTGTGTGAAGAAGATGCTAACGATGTATATGAGGCGATCATAGATTCTCTAGCTCATTTGCAGAAGTATCCCGCAACAATTCCTTGGGTATTAAATAAACAAAGTTTAGAAAATACGAAATTATATTGTCAGACCGTGCAAGATAACCTATCAAAAAATAAGGATGTCGTTTTTGTTATTCGACATAAGAAAACAGAACGGTTAATTGATCTGGTTGGGTTGCATAATATCTGTTGGGAGATACCTAGACTAGAAATTGGTTTTTGGGGAAACATTGTATTCAATAAACAAGGTTTGATGAAGCAGGCGATACAACGCTTACTTGAGGTCTTACAGGTGCATTATAGCTTTAAACGTATAGAGGCTCTTGTTGATCAAGAAAATCAAGATGCGAGAAAGTTATGTGAACGACTTGGTTTCCAATTAGAAAGCATCATGCGAAATG
Organism: Acinetobacter sp. 3657; assembly: GCF_031456775.1. NCBI lineage: Bacteria > Pseudomonadati > Pseudomonadota > Gammaproteobacteria > Moraxellales > Moraxellaceae > Acinetobacter > Acinetobacter sp. 3657. The sequence continues at coordinate 380,011 of NZ_JAVDVH010000001.1, forward strand.
CGCTTAGAAACCCAGTTGATCGGTCTCTGCGCCATTTATGTGTCTATACAATCCTAATGGAATAATTCTTATTTTTCTTACGTATAAATCACAAGATTGTTTTGTTATTTTTGGTGGGTTTTGATTGTATTGACTTCTTTTTTGAATATTGATCCCATCGTAAAAGAGTTAAAACTCAGCGTGTTTAATGTGTGAAAGTCTTGTTATACTAGCTGAATTGAACAATTCATTGATGAATTGTAATCCATTCTTATAGATGATTTTGCTGAGGCTGCATTCAATGGTAAACGATGGACAAAACACATCGACTTCACTCAATTTAGAACAAATTCGTAACGATATTGATAGTGTTGATCAACAAATCCAAGAGTTACTCAATCGTCGCGCTACGCTGGCAGAAACTGTCGCTAAAGCGAAGTTTGCAGCCGAAGATAATCCTTTGTTTTATCGTCCAGAACGTGAAGCTCAGGTCTTACGTAAAGTCATGGAACGCAATCAAGGCCCTTTATCCGATGCAACCATGGCACGGTTATTTCGTGAAATCATGTCTGCATGTTTGGCGCTTGAAGCACCGCAAAGTATTGCATTCTTAGGTCCAGAAGGTACATTTACTCAGTCAGCCGTACTTAAACACTTTGGTCAAGATGCGATTGTGCGTCCATTACCAACAATTGATGAAGTGTTCCGTGAAGTTGAAGCGGGTAGCGCACATTATGGTGTCGTTCCTGTTGAGAACTCATCGGAAGGGATTGTGAACCATACCCTTGATTGCTTTAAGGCATCGACCCTAAATGTGATCGGTGAGGTTGAATTACGTATTCATCATCAATTTCTTGTTTCTGAAAATACTCGAAAAGACAGTATTAAACAGATTTATGCACATCAACAAACCTTGGCGCAATGTCGTAAATGGTTAGATGCACATTATCCAGGTGTTGAACGTGTTGCCCTAAATTCCAATGCAGAAGCTGCTCGTCGTATCCGTAATGAATGGCACTCGGCTGCCATTGCGTCTGATATCGCAGCAAGCATGTACAATCTTGAGATTTTGCACAGCAATATTGAAGATAATCCTGAAAATACAACGCGTTTCCTAGTGATCGGTCGTGAGAAAATTCCTCAAAGTGGCAATGATAAGACCTCGTTGTTGATTTCAGCACACGACCGTGCAGGTGCTCTATTAGAAATACTTGCACCATTTGCGAAGCATCAGATTAGCTTGACCAGTATCGAAACTCGACCAGCACTGCCTGAAAAATGGGCGTATGTGTTCTTTATTGATTTAGAAGGTCATATTGATCAGGAAAATGTGGCTGCGGCATTGGATGAAATTCGTCCGATGGTGAAAGAGTTACGTGTACTCGGTTCTTATCCAATCGCTGTTTTATAATTCTGTTTGATCGTGTGGGTAGATGGTTTATACATCTATCCATATCAAAATCGTCTTATTAGGCAAACATCTTTTATGTCTCAACCACCTATTTCTAAAGTATTGTTTAAAAAAGTCGCTTTTATTGGGCTTGGGCTGATCGGTTCTAGTCTTGCGCGTGTGATTGTGGCAGAACAACTTGCAGCTCAAATTGTGGCTTCAACGCGCTCAAAAAAAACATTAGCTGACGCACTCGCATTGGGTTTGATTCAACACGGTTATGAAAATCCTGAGGAAGCAGTTCAGGGGGCAGATTTAATTGTGCTCGCACTTCCTGTGCGGGCAACACAGAAAGTCCTTGAGCAGATCAAGCCTTTTCTTGCGGAAAATGTCATCATCACAGACGTTGGCAGCACCAAGGGTAATGTGGTTGATGCTGCAAAAGCAGTTTTTGGTGAAAATCTACCAGCTGGATTTGTACCGGGGCATCCGATTGCAGGCGCAGAACATACGGGTGTACATGCGGGCAAAGCTGATTTATTCGCAAATCATAAAGTGATTTTGACGCCACTTCCAAGTAGTGCGGATTGGGCAGTTGAGAAGTTGATTCAGCTTTGGTCAGCGGCGAAAGCAGAAGTGATCTGCATGGATGTGACCAAGCATGATGAAGTGTTGGCTCATACCAGTCATTTACCACATTTGATGGCATTCAATTTAGTGGAACAACTGGCGAATCGTGAAGATAATTTAGATATTTTCCGTTATGCTGCGGGTGGTTTTAGAGACTTTTCACGTATCGCAGCCAGTGATCCGCAGATGTGGCATGATATTTTCTTTGCCAATAAAACTGCAATTTTGAATGCTGTTGATGGTTTTGAACAGCAATTGTCAGTTTTAAAAAAATTGATCGAACAAGAAGATTCTCAAGCGTTGATGGGCTTACTTGGACATGCACAGGCGGCACGTCAACACTTCAACCATATGTTAGCCAACAAACCTTTGATGGAGAAAAATAAGGTGACACAGCAATTTAGCATTTTACCGGGAAAGAAAACATTCTCAGGTAAATTCACTGTACCGGGTGACAAATCTGTGTCACATCGCTCAATTATGTTTGGTGCAATTGCCGAGGGTACAACGCACGTTACAGGCTTCTTGGAAGGTGAGGATGCATTAGCGACTCTTCAAGCGTTCCGTGACATGGGAGTAAGCATTGAAGGCCCTAAGAATGGTGAAGTCACTATTCATGGGGTAGGTATGCACGGTTTAAAAGCACCTGCAAGCGCATTGTATATGGGTAATTCAGGTACCAGTATGCGTTTATTGTCAGGTATGCTCTCAGCGCAAAAATTTGATTCGGTGATGATGGGCGATGCATCGTTGTCTAAACGTCCGATGGAGCGTATTGCCAAGCCACTTCGTGAAATGGGTGCGCAAATCCAAACCACAGGTGAGAAAGGTACACCGCCAGTCAGTATTACGGGTAGCCAAGCGTTAAAAGGCATTCAGTACAACTTACCGATGGCTTCTGCTCAGGTGAAATCAGGCATTTTATTGGCTGGCTTATGGGCAGAAGGTGAAACTTCTGTGACTGAACCTGAACCTACACGTGATCATACCGAACGTATGCTACGTGCCTTTGGCTATGATGTGAAAACAGAGGGTAATAAAATTTCCCTCGTTGGTGGCGGTAAATTGGTTGGTACGGATATTCAAGTACCATCTGATATTTCCTCGGCTGCGTTCTTTATGGTCGGCGCTGCAATTACTGAGAATGCAGATGTTGTCCTAGAAGCTGTGGGGATCAATCCAACACGTACGGGTGTAATTGAAATCCTTAAGCAAATGGGTGCAGATATCAGCGTTGAAAATGAACGTATCGCTGGTGGTGAGCCGATTGCGGATATTCATATCAAAGGATCGAGAACATTAAAAGGTATTCACATGCCTGAAGATCAAGTGCCTTTAGCAATTGATGAATTCCCAGCGTTATTTATTGCTGCTGCATGTGCAGAAGGGCAAACCGTTCTTACTGGTGCGGCAGAACTTCGTGTTAAAGAATCCGACCGTATCCAAGTGATGGCGGATGGTTTGAAAATCATGGGAATTGATTGCACCCCAACTGAAGATGGCATCATCATCGAAGGTAAGGGCAAGTCTGGTGATTGGTCAGCAATCTTCGCTGGTGGTGAGATTGAATCACATCATGACCATCGTATCGCCATGAGCTTTAGTATTGCTGGCTTACGTACTTCAGGCGAGATTACCATTCTGGGTACAGAAACGGTTGCAACAAGTTTCCCTACGTTTACTGAACTAGCAAATACAGCGGGCTTAGATTTACAAGTTGTGAATCCATAATACATTTTGCTTAACGCTAACAGTGATCACATTTGAACTAAAACCGAGTTAAACAATTAGCTCGGTTTTTCTTTTTTATTGTTTAGCTTGTAAATTTCACTGCATAAAACTCCGCTTGAAAATAAGTATTTAACGACAAGATCTCGATTGAAAAAATATCGATAAAAATATCCAAAAGTGAGAAATTATTGAATGATAGGAGCATTTTCCAATAAGAAAAAATATTAAATATAGAAATGATTAGAAAATTTTACCAAATGTTCTTTGCAAAAAATGAAAAGACAGGAATAATGATAGGAGCGCTGTATTTTCCTATATTTCGAGATATAAAAGGGATGGTGAAATGGAACTTGATCGTTTTGATAAACAAATTCTTGAAGTTTTGACACATGAAGATGTAAATCTGAATGAATTGTCAGAACGCATTAATCTATCGGTAAGTTCTGTCCATCGCCGTATAAAAAACTTGATTGAATCAAAAGTAATGGGGCAGCTTAAACGAGAAATTAACTTCAATAAATTAGGCTTTAGCTTGCATATTCTTTTGCAGGTCTCATTGAGTAAACATGATAGCGAAACTTTTGATAAGTTCTTAGCCGAAATTGAAGACATCCCAGAAGTGACGAATGCTTTTTTGGTCACAGGACAGAGTGCTGATTTTATTTTAGAACTGGTTGCACGTAATATGGATGACTACAGTGAAATCTTGTTACGCCGTATCGGCAAGATTGATAGTGTTGTTGCTTTACATTCAAGTTTTGTGATCAAAGAATACAACGTATTTAACTGTTATAAACTTTTAAATAAGCTATAAAAAAATGCATCTAAAAAGATGCATTTTTTTCTGATTCTCTATTGATTAAGCATCTAGCTGAGCTAATACTTCATCAGAGAATTCAACATTGGTATAAACGTTTTGAACGTCGTCTAAATCTTCAAACATATCAATCATTTTCATGATGAGCTTAGCTTGCTCAATGTCTGTGATTTCTGCTTTGGTTGATGGGCTCATCACAACTTCTGCATTATCCGACTTTAAGCCAGCAGCACTTAACGCATCTTGCACATCACCAAAACTTTCTGGTGTTGTGATGACTAAGATTTCATCTTCAGAAACCTCGATGTCTTCGGCGCCTGCTTCTAATGCAGCATCCATAATTTGGTCTTCTAAAGAAACATCTTCAAAAGTAATTTCGCCGCGTTTAGTAAACATGTAAGCAACAGAACCAGAAGTACCCAAGTTACCGTTTGTTTTAGAGAAGCAGTGACGAACATCTGGCACTGTACGGTTTAAGTTATCTGTCATCGTTTCTACGATTACAGCAACGCCACCAACACCATAACCTTCATAGGTCACTTCTTTTAAATCATCATTATCATCACCACCAGCACCGCGTTGAATCGCACGGTTGATAGTATCACGTGTCATATTGACTGAAAGTGCTTTCTCAACTACAGCGCGCAGACGGGGGTTGCTTGCCGCATCTGGACCGCCTAATCTCGCAGCAGTTACGATTTCACGGATATATTTAGTAAAAACCTTGCCGCGACTTGCATCTTGTTTGGCTTTACGATGCTTAATATTGGCCCATTTTGAATGACCCGCCATGGAAGTAACTCCAAAAAATTAAAACTCAAAAAGTGACTGAATATTAGCATAGCCATGGTTTCGTTGAAAACTATCGGGCCCTATATTCAAATCTAAAATCTTGCTCAACCTTCAAAGATTGATCAAATAAGGGCGATTACTTAGTTAATTTTTACGTCTATTCCATATTCAGCATAAAGTGCTTTAATTTGTTCTAAGTCTTGTTGTAGATCGGCTGGATAAATTTTACCTAGGATTCCACCTTGCTTTGTACGTGGGTTGGCGTACATCAAAATAATCGGTACATTGGCTGCTTTGGCGATATGCCAAAAACCTGTACGAATAGGTTTACGTTCTTGACTACTTTTAGCACGTGTGGCTTCAGGTGCGATCACAAGGTTGAAGCTGTCGTTCTGGTTAAAAAGCTCAACCATTTGCGTCACGATATCTTTGTTGGCTTTACGATCAACAGCAATTCCACCGAGGCGTTTCAAGACTGGTTTTAAAGGACCTTTGAATAGTTCTTTTTTGATTAAAGTATGAATTTTTAGTTCTAAAATCTCAAACAACGCAAGAGATAAGATGGTATCTAGATTAGACGAGTGTTCAAATCCAATGATGACCTGCTTCTTTTCTAAAATTGTTGGATCAACATTGTATTGCCAGCCTGTTGCTTTAAAGATGGATTTTCCTAAAATTTTTCTCATGGTTATCATCATTACAATTTCGTGTCAGCAGTGTAATATGAGTTTTGAGGAAAATATATATCCGAATATTTAGGATTTGTTGATGTAATTGGCTAACGAAATCCAATAACAGTATAGAGATAAAATAGAAAAACCCTCTAAACGTATAGTTTAGAAGGTTTAATATTTGGTGGGCCCACCGTGACTCGAACACGGGACCAACGGATTATGAGTCCGCTGCTCTAACCAACTGAGCTATAGGCCCTATAAGATTAAATCATATTTGGTATGATTTATTGTTGCCTGATCTTAGTCAAATTTAACTTAAATTACAAGCAGATGATTTTATCAAATCACTAAAAATAGTGTGTAAAATCAAAACTGAGCTGATTCTATCTGATGTTCATGTGTTGAGTAAAGACAATATTGTGCAGTTTTGATCATTTTCAAGCCATCCAAACTTCATTTTATCTTGGGATATGAATGCGATTAGGTCAGGATGGTTCAATGCTTATCCATCTTTGATTTGCGGTTGAATGGTTTTGTGATTTAATAAATACATGAACAACAAATAAAATGAGAAGAATATGAAAATAGCGTATCTAGGTGGGTTTAAGGACGGAGAGGTACTAGTAGTTCCAGTAGAGTTGAGTGACCCTGTACAGCTCAATTGGGTAATTCAGCACGATGATGTGAGGAAAGCAGAGCAGGATTTAGTTGATCATTCAAATAGGGATTTCACTTTGACCATGAAGAAGAACCTGATCAATTACCATTTAATGTTGCTAAAGAAAGATAAAGAAACTCGGTTGTTTTATGTAGAAGAGGACTTATCAAAAGTAAAAATTTCAGAACGGATGAATGAACACTGGGAAAAATCTCATTTGGTCGGTTTTGATTTTGATTAGTCAATTTTATTGCTAATAAAATCTTTATTTTGAATAATCAAGATATTATTACAAACTAAAGTATGAGTGATTTGATTGATGTGCTATTAAATTAAGCTAAAATGTTATTTTTAATAGCACATATCAATTTTAAATAATGATTTAAACCTCTGCTTTAATAATAACTTGCGATAATAATGGCACTCCTTTGATCTGGTAGTGGTTCAACTTTTATTTCAGTTATACTATTTTTCTGTGATTGATTATTTAAATCTTCTAAAGATGTTGATAGGTTGCTTATTTTCTTGAATAAATCGTTAATTCGCTCACAATCAGGGTTGTGGTGATGGGTTGTACAAGTATCCTCAACAATATTTCCATTGATTTGAATGGTTCCCGTTGCAAAACTGATCGTCGAAATTGATATTAATGAGAATGCTAATAATAGTTTATATGATTTTTTATACATAATTATTTCCTTTTATCTATGTATATATTATTAATTAACATGGAAATTATTATGAAGGCAATATCGAAATAAAATATTGATTAAATTAATTTTTTAAATGTGATGTGGTTTTGGTTTTATCTTTTTATTGATAGTTTTGTCTGCTTTTTGGTTGTGATAACTGCATCACTAATTTTATTTATATTGTGAGTTTTTTGATTTATAAGGGATTTTAATAGATAGTAATGAAAATGCTCATATATGTTCTTTAATGTCGATATAAAAAACCCAATCATAAGATTGGGTTTGAATTTTTATGATTTAAATAGTATTGCCACAGATGTCGGTTGTACCTTGAGGGTAATTGAACTGTAGGGCATTGCGGTCAGTGATCAGCTCGGATGAAAACTCTAACCCTGCGAGTTTGTCTGAGAATGTACCATCTTTATCAGATCCAACCCAGTTACGGATATCAAAACCTATATTTTTCAATTGGGCTGGTAGGGTTCCTTTGTATCCTTGATCAATACCATTAACGATAAAACCAACCTGTTTGGTATTTTGGTTGATATAAATACCTAATCGGTGATACTTGCTTTGATACTCTGTTAATTTATTGTAGTAATAAGCGGCTGAAGTATATTCTGTGTTATCACTATTTTGGTAACCGAGAGTGAATAATACAAATGGAGGGTTTTCACCAAAATCGGGATCAGCACTGCCTGCTGCAAACGAATAGAGGGATTTTACGATATAGCCATTATCGGTTTCACCACTGAAATTAATATCTGTTATATATGATGAACTAGGTTCGCCATAGTATCCACCGTTAAGTGGAGCTGCGGGAATTTCTAGTTGCATTTCAATTGCAAGAATCCCTGTTGTTGGTAAGCTAAAATCGCCTAAACCATCTTGTAAGTATGGAAAGTATATAGAATCTTTTGCTGAATATAGCTTGGCTTTACTAGTAGCTAAATATTCTAAATAATTAAAAGTCCCATATTCAGGATCATTAATTGAAAAATATGGAGGGGCAACAGTTAAGCTAAATTTTTGTCCATTGATTGTAGGAAATACATCGATCAGATAGTCTGAATTTTGATTGTTCCATAAATCATTATAATCTTCTTGTGTTGCATCAAAGCTATACTGACATGTTTCGCTCTGATTTAGACTACGTAAACTTAAGCTTGTTGATGTTGCTGCTCTAGATTGGGAGGTTGTGTTGCTTTGTGAGTTATTTTGATTTTCACCACAGCCAAGCAGGGCTAAGCTAAGCGTCAATATGCCAATTTTTTTCATTGATGGTTCCTATAAGTTAAGTGGTTTAAAATTTTTTAAAATAAAACTTAAAAGTTCAGACTTCTTAATGAGTTTGAATTTTTTACAAAATGAAAATTTCAAGATCTTTAGTTTAATTTTTATAAAAAAAGACCTCCTGTTTTAAAGGAGGTCTCTAGAAAAATTAGTCGTATTCAATAGTCACTGTTGCCATCGCACGAACTGTGCCAGCACTCACATTATTTGCGGTCTGATAATATTGTGCTGTCAGTGGAACATTGTATTGCACAGTCTCATTGGACTTCACTGTACCAATTTCTAATTTATCACCTTTCTTTATCACTTGGTTTTTGCTGTTGTAATTCCAAAGGAGCTGTACGCCGACACCATTCGCTCTAGTGGCAGCCGGTGATATATTTGAGAGGACCTGATTATTAGTTCCATCTTGTAAGTAATCAAAACTTAAACTAATTAGGTTTTTTTCTTCATACCCTGTTGGGTTTACACCACCATTACAGAGAATATTTAGATCAAATGATTGAGTTCCTTGAGTTGAACCAATGCCTGTAAACCCTGACTTTGTAACAGTGGGTAGTGTGACGACTTTATTGATATTACCTTGAAGCTCACATGAAGAAGATGCGATGGTAATCGCATTGCCATAAACATGGCTAGTTAAAATAGGTTGTGATGGATGTGATGTTAAATAATAAGTACTATATTGACCAGGAACTAAAGTGCCAGAACCAGTATTAGCAGCAGTTTTGACGATTTCTACTACAAAATATCCTGTATCTAAAGAATAATTTGTACCATTCCAGTTGGAGCCACCAGTAATTGTTCTAGAGTAGGGATAATAACCAGAAAAATTCGTACTATTTTGAGCTTCACGGTAGAGACGAATGCCAATTCCAGGAATGTTAGTCGTATAGATATTATTTCCAAGATTACTTACTGGGTAGCTTTGAGTTAAATCCGCACGTACAGTCCCAGTTGAATACCGAGTACAATTAATCGTTGAATTATTTGGGTTAATTGGAAAAGTTGCTTTTCTGAGAATTGTGCCAACTGCATCGCTAGGCCGAACAACGACTCGACCAACAGCCATACTAATGTCTTTAGTTGTGAACCCTGATGTTGGTGCGCAAGCTGCATTTGCCTCAGCATAGAAACCGAGACCTGCGGTAAGTAAAACACTGTTTAAGAGTAATTTTTTCATTTACAAACCGCCTCAGTCATTATTAAACTTTGTTGATCTTGCGCAAGTTGTGCCGTTACGTCATAGGTAATTTCACATTGCTCAGCGCTATCTTCACCCCATTTTACATATAGGTGATCTTGTGCTTTAGGTGTACGCAAATAAACCATACTACCTTGAGCGACGATACCAACTGCTTCATTGTTTTGATCAAACACTTGTGCCGCAAATGGAAGACTTTCACCTGTTGCTGTTTTTGCAGCGATATAAATGGCATAACCTGTTTTGGTAGAAAAATCGACTTTTGTGATTGCACCAGCAAACGGAGCAATACGCTGACTGGTTTCTTCCAACTCAACATGAGTCGACATTTCTTGCGGATCTAAAGTGATATCATTTAAACGATATGGAGTAACGTAAGGAATAACAGCATAGCCATCCTTATTTACTGTTAAACCAGTTGTATTATTCACTTTTGCACCAGCAGCGTCAGGCGCATAAACAAGTACCATGGTTTGACCTTGTTCAGGGCCAAATAAAACACCATCACGATGTGCAACAATATTACCTGTGAGGCTAACCATTGCTTGCTGATACGCGTCAGCAATACTGTATGAACCACCAACAGTTGTATAATTGGTGCGGTATCGAGCATTCACGTTTAGAGTAGGGTTGTTATAATCTTGGTGGGACATAGATGAACCATAACTAAAACGATCTCCTACTGTGCCACTGACACCAACAGTACGGTTGTTTTGTGATGCGTTTGCATTGACATTCATTGAATGCTTTTTAAAGCTCAATGGGAATGAAAGCGTCATCAAATATTCGGTATCACGTGTTTGATTATTTGAACCATAGTCAATTTGACGATTGGTTGCAGATAAACCATAAGTCAAACCATGGTAATTATTGCTATAACCAATTTGATATTGCTCGCCGCTTTCCTTGCGATTCCAGTAATCGACCCATGAACCAACCATGTAGAAGTTACCCCAACCATCAGGTAGCCCCTGATTCAAGGTAATTTGGAATTCACTACGTTGTTTACCAACAGCGAAGCTGTTCATTCCTTTTTGTTCTAAATCACGAATTAATAGCGCATCACGTAATTTATAATAATTTTCAGTCGAGTAGCGATACGCTGCTAAGGTTAGGTTGGTGCTTGTTGGCGCAATTAACTTACTATAACTGAGGCGATAACTTTGACCTGATTGCGATTCTTTTTTTTCAAAATCAGCTTCAGAATGCGTAACATCGAGTGAAATCGCACCAATAGGTGTTGCAAAGGCAGTACCGACTAACGCTGAAGCATATTTTTCAGTCGCTTGAAAACCCGTATAGCCCGTTAAGTAGTTGTTGATACCGCGTTGATATTTACCTTGTACAACCCAAGGGTCTAAATCAATATCACGATCACGGAACTCACCCGCAGTAACAGAATATCTACTCATGCCCGGACGTAACATTTGTACGACCGAAGAATAGGGAATTGCAAATCTTTGTATTTCGCCACTAGATTCGATGACCGAAACTTCGAGTTCACCACCAAAGCCTGTTGGATAAAGATCATTAATTTCAAAACTTCCTGGTGATACAGTGGTTTGATAGATTAATTGACCTTGTTGACGAACCTCTACCTTGGCATTAGTTTTAGCGTTACCACGAATACGTGGGGCATAGCCCAGCATACTATTTGGTAACATGCGATCATCACTTGAAAAATCGATACCACGATATCCAAATGAATCAAAAATTTCACCATTGGTAAAACTATCACCCAGTGTTAAAACACTACGATATTGTGGGAAAGCACGTTGTAAATAGGTACTTGTAGTTTGATAATTTGATTTCTTTTCATCTTCATTCGGTCGGTCTTTCCATTGCCATTGACCGTTATGGCGTAACTGCCAACCTGCTATATTTGCTCCAGCTGTTAAGGCAATGAACGCATTGGTTGTTTCTTTATTGTCGTTACTACGATTGAACGTCTTATAGGCAGTACCGCTATAAGATAAGAACCCAGCATTGATACCGCGATCCCAAATACTTGGATCAACATAGCCTTGTGCATTTTTTTGTAATGCAACTTGAGGAATAGAAATATCTATACGTAATTTTGATGTATCAAAATCATAGTAGGCGTCCTCAATCCATTCATCTATTTTTAAACAACTATTTTGTGACAAAGCGGATTGTTGTTGAGCAAGAATATCTTGTTTTACGCCGTACTCGAGTAGTGCACCTGAGTTAAAGCATGTGATCGCATTTTGTTTTGGATCAACTGCTTTAAACACCATTCGGCGTTTTCCGAACCATTGGCCATTGATATATACATCGACGTTATATTCGCCAGCTAAAACGGGGTTGCCATATTTAAAACGCGAAATATCAATCTTTTGTGCATCACCGATTAAAAAAGAAGAGTTAAACTCAGCTTCCATCGCATTTTTGTGTGCGGGCTCGTCTGCATAGACCATAACAGGTACAGTCATACTGACCATGCCAGATGCAAGGTAAAAACAAATATGACGCTTTAATAATCTATGTGGTGCGTGCTGTTTAGACATGATAAAAATCGCCTATATGGTATAGGTACTTAAAATTATTGGTTATTTAAGTGAAGAATGATTATTGGAATTTGATTGGTCTTTCGACACGTCCGCCATAATCATTTACATTGATAAAACTCATCTTCTCAGTATTCGTGTTTTTCAGTTGAACTCGATCTTCAGAAAAAGGCTTTAACATGAGACCTTGAGGTAATAAATCGACTTTTTTATCACCATTGACTTGGAAAATTGAGGTCATGGTAATGTGGAAAGGAGTTGGATTTTTTATAACAAGGCTTTGACCTGATTTTTGCCATTGCAGTTTATCGGCTGCTAAGTTGGCATCTTCTTTAATACTTGCTGGTCGATAAAAAAACTTAATTCGTGAGCGAATTGCAAGTTGCAAGAAATTATCTGGAGCAGCTTCATTCCCTTTACCTGTTGGGCTAGGTGGAATATCTAAAACATTTAACCAAAGTACAGTTTCTTGTTGTTGATTTAACTGCGAAGCACTAGGCAAAGCTGTAATACGAAGCGTTTGGCTTTTCGATGCTTCCACACGCGAAATCGGAGGTGTGATCATGAAAGGTACTTTTGATTGGTCAGGCGTACTTTTCGGATCACCTTCATCAATCCAAGCTTGGACAAGTGCAGGTTTAGCGCCATTATTACTAAGTTGTAAGGTTACTTCACGTGCATCGGAAGGGTAAATAACCCGTGTGCCATGAATAATCATTTCTGCATGTGTGGCAGTTGCCATCACAGAACAAATTGCTAAACCAGACAAAAATTTACAACCGCTAAATGACATGTGCAACATTCTCAAAAAAGACAGATGAATTTAAAAGTGAACAGAGTTTCTATGCTCTAAAACATAGAAACTCTGTTATCAATAAATTATTGATAAATAATTGTGTATTGTACTGAAGTTGTTACTTCACCAGCAGTAGATGCGCCAGTAGCGTAGTATTCAGCATAGTAGTTCAAATCAGCGCTACCGCCTTCAACAACATCAACCCACTGAGAGTTAGTTTGAGCACCAGTAGCACCAGCAGCGAGTACTGGAATAACTTGGTTGTTGTTACCTAATAATTGGATATCAACGTTTTGTGCACCAGCTGCAGCTTGGTTGATTAAACGACCTGTATTGAAATCAACAGTTGCGCCTGGCTCGAAGTAAGTAGCAACTTTACCTTCTGAACAATCTTCTAAGTTGATTTGGAAAGGAGTACGACCTGCAACATCGCCAGCATTTGCTAGAGTCTGTCTAGAAACTGTTGGAAGAGTAACGATAAAATCTTTACCCGCTGGAGTAACGATGTTACAAGTTTTGTCAGTAACTAAACCATTGATTGTAATAGTACCATCAGCAGCTTGTGCATTAGCAATACCTACAACTGAAAGTGTAGCGATCAAAGCAAGTTTTTTCATAATAATATCTCGAATACATCAGCTAAAAAATTGAATTAGATTACTTTTTCAGGTTATTTTTGCGCCGAACAAGTAATGAGCGAAATATACCAGTTATTAAAAAAAATGCAAACTACGTCACAAAAATAAATTTATTAATCATATATTATACAATTCTTAAGTAAGTCCCTGTTTATTTTTATCTTTTTATTAGAAAAATTAATCTTATTTGTTAGTTTTGTGAAAAATCATAAAAAAATTGATGATTTTTTTTAAGTAAAAGTTGAGCAAATGTTTATTTTTTGTTCAAAATTGAGCTTTTTTTATATGAATTTTTTATGACAAACATTACGTGTGAATACGGTTTTTTTGAATTTTGAGTCAAAAAAGTTCGGCATTAACAAAAATGCTTAATTGGTTTTAAGAATTTCTTAAGATTGGGAGCTTAGTTTTTAAACATGGTCTGATGGTAAAAACACCAATAAGGAGATTTCGATGAACATGCTTTATACCCATAAACCAAACTACTATTTTTTTGCTCATAAATTTGTCCTGTTTTTAGAGGGCTATCTAAAAAGTCACGCTACAGAACAACAGCGCACGAGTTTCAATTTGCAAACGATTTATGATTTGTTTGGTCATGATCGAGCTTCAAGTACAACAAATCTAGAAGGTATTTTAAACATTGCAGATGAATATGTACTCGACACTGATGAAGGGCAGCAAGCATTGATTCGTGCTTACCATGTGCATTTAGATAATCATGTGCTGACTTTAGAGTTTAATCCAAAAGCGGTTGCATGCTTAAAAGGCGGTCAAACCATCGTCAGCCCACAAGCGGCTTAAGCTGAGCGAAGTAGACAAAATTCCTCGTTGATACACTGAGTTAATGATCTTTTAGCTCAGTGTTTTTTTATCGAGCTGATTTCAAGTCATCGATTGGTTATGATATCTATATCAAATCAAGTGATCAGAATATTGTGATGGATAAAGACTTTAACTCTGAAACGTATACTGTAGATGAAAGTATTAGCGATACCATTTTGTGGTTGATGCATCATCAAGAGATCTTTGATTCATTTCATTTTGATGTGCATACCCAAGAGTTGTCTGTGACACATGCAGCAGGGGTGGATATCATCCGGATAGGCATGTTTTTGAATGCCAAATACGGCATATTGGTTACATCAATTTAAAACTAGTGATTTATTTAGAAAAAAGCCTTGTCAAATGACAAGGCTTTTGAATTTATGCGCTCATGGCATCCACTGTGAGTTCGGCTATACTTGGTTTCGGTTTTTCGGCAGTGAGACCGAGTTTAGCAAACAAGAGTTGGTCTTTACCTTCACCTGCATTTGGTGTGGTTAAGAGCTTTTCACCAGAGAATAACGAATTAGCCCCAGCCATAAATGCCAGTGCTTGATCAGAATCACTTAAAGACTCACGGCCAGCGGATAAACGAATATAACTATGCGGCATGATGATACGTGCAACAGCGATCGTGCGAATCCATTCGGTTACTTCAAGTTTTTCAACATCAGCAAGTGGTGTACCTTCGATAGGTACTAGCATGTTAATTGGCACAGACTCAGGATGAACAGGCATAGTCGCAAGTTCATGCAATAAACCAATACGATCATTACGGCTTTCGCCTAAGCCAACAATACCACCACTACATACTTTCATACCCGCTTGGCGGACATGATCTAAGGTATCAAGACGATCATCAAAAGTACGGGTACTAATAATATGTGAATAATATTCGCGGGATGTATCAAGGTTATGGTTGTAATAATCCAAACCAGCATCTTTTAGGCGTTCTGCTTGAGATTGATTGAGCATTCCTAAGGTCATACAAGTTTCTAAACCAAGTGCTTTCACTTCACGTACCATTTCCAGTACATACGGCATATCACGTTCATGCGGATTACGCCAAGCTGCACCCATACAGAAGCGAGAAGAACCCGATTCTTTTGCTGATAATGCTTCACGAATGACTTTATCTACTGCGATACGTTTTTCAGCTTCCAATTTAGAATCGTAGCGAGCAGATTGTGAGCAATACTTGCAGTCTTCAGGGCATTTACCTGTTTTAATAGAAAGAAGCGTACTTACCTGAATCGTATTGGCTTGGAAATGTTGACGATGAACACCTTGCGCTTCAAATACTAAGTCTAAAAATGGTTGATCATATAGGGCTTGGATTTCATCACGAGTCCAGTCATTACGTACAGTCATTGTTATATCCATGATGATAGATTACGTTTGTTGAGATTAATCATACAGAAATCATGCCAAAGCCAAAGGGCAAAAAACATCATTTTTCTATTTGACGCACATTTGCTTGGTGCAATTGCTGTTGAATTGCCCAATCAATATGTACATTTACAATCTCATCGTGCCATGTTTTTGCTTCTTGCAATTTGGCTATGATTTCAGATGAGTATGGCGCATTTCCTAGACCGATTGCAATATTGCGCTTAAAGGATTGGTAGCCTGTACGACGGATTGGGCTACCTTCTGTATTGGCTAAAAATGTTGTTTCATCCCATTGCCATATTTCGAGCAGACTAATGTCGTCTAAATGATGTCTTGGATCGAAGTCAGGGATTGATGCTGTTTGAGCAAAACCATTCCATGGGCAAATAAGCTGACAGTCATCACAGCCAAATATACGATTGCCAATACCTTGCCGCAAGTCTTCGGGGATAATACCTTTATATTCAATGGTCAAATACGCGATACATTTTCTAGCATCCAGCATATAAGGCTCAACAATTGCTTGGGTTGGGCAGATGTCAATACAGGCAGTACATGAGCCACAATGTGCTGTTGCAGGTTCATCAAAGGGCAATTCTAAAGAAGTAAACAATTCACCTAAAACAAAAAAAGAACCTGATTTTTTGTGGATAAGTAAAGTATGTTTTCCTGTCCATCCCATACCGGCACTTTCAGCTAAAGATTTTTCAAAAATTGGGGCTGAGTCTGCGAAAGGGCGTGATTCAAAATCTCCCACTTTTTCTTTGATACGCGCGGCCAATGTTTTAAGTCGTCCACGCATGACCTTATGATAGTCACGCCCACGGGCATAGCGTGCAATAATGGCTGAATTTGGTTCAAGTGGTACATAACGAGGCTTAGGCGATGCCACAAGATAGTTCATTCGCACACAAATAATGCTTTTTGTTCCAGGGACGAGTAAGGTTGGGTCTGCACGTTTTTCTAAGTTTTCTTCTAAATAGTGCATGTCAGCATGATAGCCACGCTTTAAATATTCTTCGAAACGCGGCATTTGATCTTGAGCATCAGGTTTGGCAATGACACAATCAGAAAAGCCCAAGTCTAAAGCCTGTGCTTTGATCCATGCTTTAAGCTCTTGAGGATCAAACTGTTGTAGTTCAATCTTTTGAGAAAGTTTTTGAGATGATGCAGTGGAAGCCATAAACCAATAACAGGGGAATAAACATGCGACGTCCAGTTTACCATAGTCAAAGTATTCAAGCATGGGAGCAGCGTTGGTTTGCTCAGCAAAATTCTTCACTGGGACTGATGCAACAAGCCGCTTGGGCAATAACACAGCACTTGCTTCAACAATTTCAAGAACAAGACATTAAAAAAATTGCTGTGTGGTGTGGTCAAGGTAACAACGCGGGTGATGGTTATTATATCGCTGCATTTTTAAAACAAGCGGGTTTTGAGGTAACGGTATTTGCCACTGAGTTAGGTCACTCTGCTGATCTAAAGCAAGCTTATGTATATGCTCAAGAGTATCAAATTGATATTCAATTATTAAATCTCCCTAAATCCCTCTTTGAGAAAGAGGGACTTTTATTTGATTGCCATATTGATGCTTTATTTGGCATTGGATTAAACCGAAAACTTGATCAAAAGTGGCAAAATATTATCCAAACTTTTAATCTGCAAACAGGTTTAAAAATTTCAATTGATATTCCAAGTGGCTTGCATGCCAATACAGGGCAAGTCTTACCTTGCGCGATTCAAGCCGTCCAAACTTTTACGATTCTCGGTTATAAAGCTGGACTGTTCACGGGTCAAGGCAAGGAATTTGTAGGGAAGCTTCATTTAGTCAGCCTAATTCCAACTGACGACGAATTAAAGCCAGTGGCTTATTTATCCCCAGAAAAAATCACTTTACCTAAACGCAAAGCCTTTGGTCATAAAGGCAGTTTTGGGCATGTTTTGGTTGTGGGTGGGCATGCTGATATGGGGGGAGCAGTCATCATGTCTGCTGAAGCTGCTTTTTATGCAGGTGCAGGAAAAGTCAGTGTAGTGTGTGATGCTAAACACCATCAAGCAATCTTATCGCGTTCACCAAATATTATGGTTCGAGATATAAATGCTTTAAATCTAGAAACCATTCAACAACTATTAAAGCAAGTTGATGCAGTCTGTTTTGGTATGGGTTTAGGGCGAGATGATTGGGCTGAAAATATCTATAAACAATGGTTGGATTCGCTCAATCAAAATATGCAATTAGAAGTTGTGCTTGACGCTGATGGACTTTGGTTTCTAGCCAAGCATCCACAACAGCTAAATAAACATATTTATGCAACTCCGCATTCAGGCGAAGCGGCGACATTGTTGGGCTGTACTGCCGCTGAAATTGAACAAGATCGAATCGCATCTATTCATCAATTACAACAAAAATATGCAGGACAATGGGTGCTCAAAGGTGCGGGGAGTCTGACCTTGGAATTAGGTGATGACTTATTTATCTGTACGCAAGGTAATGCGGGCATGGGGACTGGAGGAATGGGTGATGTCTTGGCAGGTATGATCGCCAGTTTAAAAGCACAATTTCATCAGCATGTTAAGTTGCATGAAATCGTTAGCTTACATGCGCAAGCAGGTGATCTTTTAGCTGAAAGGGGTATCCGTGGTTTACAAGCCTATGAAATGGGAAAAATGATTTATAAAGTTGTGAATGATTAACGACGTCTACTACTTGAACGACTTCGTCCACGTGCCATACCACCTAACGCATTCAGCACTGCTAGTTTAGTCATACTTCCTGATGCATGTGCATGACAAATCGCAGCGGCAAGCGCATCGGCAGCATCGGCTTGAGGCTGAATGCTTAAATTAAGTAGGCGCATGACCATCATTTGTACTTGCTCTTTTTCCGCAGCACCATAGCCAACAACAGACTGCTTGATTTGACGTGCAGTATATTCGGCGACTTTTAAATCTAAATTGACCAGTGCCGCTATTGCTGCGCCACGTGCTTGACCGAGCTTTAGTGCAGAGTCAGGATTCTGAGCCATAAATACTTGTTCTACGGCTGCTTCTGTTGGCCCATGAAATTTAACAATACGTTCAACACCTGCAAAAATACGTTTTAAACGTTCAGGCATTTCTTGTGTTTCAGTACGAATGGTTCCTGCATCGACAAAACGTAATTTGTTACCATCTTTTTCGATAATTCCATAACCTGTTAAACGTGAACCAGGATCAATACCAATAATGAGTGACATGCAGCACTATAAAAGAATAAAGGATGATTGATATTGTTACATAATGGGCTTTTAGCTGCATGATAATTTTGTAGTATTTTGAATTATAAGGATATAGTTGTTTTATTGAACAAAGCATCTGTTTTTTAAGTAAAGGCACTGAATTTTGTATTTATTGGAAATCTGCTTGCTGAGACGATCAAAATCTAGTTTTAGCTTATATTTGTATTAAATATGAGCGTTAATTTAAAAATTAAGTGATTTTTATAAATAAAGTTTGCATTGTCAGGTGTAGGGGCGTATAAAGCTAATTCGCTGATGCGGGGTGGAGCAGTCTGGTAGCTCGTCGGGCTCATAACCCGAAGGTCGTTGGTTCAAATCCGACCCCCGCTTCCAAATTAATATTGCTCTGTGATGTGTAAAAGTTGTTGTTTATTATTGATTAAGCAGTAGCTGAGTTAGCTTAAATAACCTTAAATAAAGCTAAAAATTATTAAATTCTAGTTATGTAGTCTTTTCCCTCATCTAGCATTGTAGTAAATTAGATCGATCACTTGAGCTCAGTAATGAGTATTTAAGTTTTGAATATTATTAGTGAATGGCATGTAGCCACTGCCATAAATGGCAATGAAATTAGTGTGCAAATTATCCCACTTAAACGCCAGCAAAGTACGATGGATGGTTTTAAATGGGTAGAAGTAGGTAAAAAGATACTTTTACAGTCTGGTCAAGAAATTGAATTCAACCAAGATGGAAAAAGTTTCTATACTTCGGTCAATCAGCTATATCGTTTGACTTAAAATTTGGTATGCTTGTAGTATCTATTTAAGTAAAATAGATAGAGTTAAAATTAGAAGCGGTTTTGTTTCTAATTTGGCTTTTTTTTTAAACAAAAGATTTTAAAGGTTTAGGTTTTATGTCTGAAACTGTTAACGGAACTGTAAAGTGGTTCAACGAAACTAAAGGTTTTGGTTTTATTCAAGCTGACTCTGGGCAAGACGTTTTTGCTCATTTTAGCGAAATCCAAAGCAGCGGTTTTAAAGTTTTACACGAAGGTCAACGCGTTAAGTTTGAGCTTGGTCAAGGTAAAAAAGGACCACAAGCTACAAACATTACCGTTATCTAACAGAAATCATTCGGTAAAAAAGAAGCTCACACAAGTGGGCTTTTTTATTTGTTAAGAATAAATTTGGAATGTTGGGCGTTAGATACGTATTGCATCAAAAAACTAAAGTGGTGTATAGTTAAAAACAACTAGAAGAATAATACTGTTGATTCAGCAAATCTTTTCATTTCGTAGTTTAACCAAACCTTTCGTTTTATCAGATTTAGTTTCATAGTTTATTATTTCAAGTTAATTGCGATTAAGCATCTTAAGTTTTTTTGAAAAAATAGGTTAAATATATGTCTAATACTGTGACTGGTACGGTTAAGTGGTTCAACGAAACTAAAGGTTTCGGATTTATACATGCTGACTCTGGACAAGATGTTTTTGCTCATTTTAGCGAAATCCAAAGCGACGGTTTTAAAGTTCTACACGAAGGCCAACGCGTGTCATTTACCATTGCTGATGGTAAAAAAGGCCCTCAAGCAACAGGTATTACGGTAGTTTCTTAAAACCAATCGTATGACTTGAAAAAAAAGCTCACTTTGGTGAGCTTTTTTGTTTTTTGGCTTTTACTTTTTTAGAAAATAGGGTGTATTGAATGAGAAAAGGTTAGTCTCTACAAGTGGTATGGTAAACGCGAATAATGCTTACATTTTCTAATCAGTTGGTATTTATGAAGCACTTTTGTTTCAAATCATAGACATAAAATATAAATTTTTTTGTTATCTTATTTTTTTTGCAAGAAAACAAACATATGAAAAACTTTTTATTTTTAGGTTTAATCCTGACCTCGCTGGCAGCTTGTTCTTCAACGCCAAATCAAGAACTTACGCCACCAAAAATTGGTATGGCAAATCCTGCAAGCAAATTCTGTATTGATCAGGGCGGTCAGTTAGAAATTCGAAATGAGGCAAATGGTCAGGTTGGTTACTGTAAGTTACCGAATGGTCAAGTTGTTGAGGAGTGGGAGTTGTTCCGTTCGAGTCAACCTAAGTGTTTAGCAGATGAAGCACAGAAACTCATTGGTCAATCTGGGTTGAGCGAAGACCAAATCAAACAAAAAACAAAATCTGAAATCGTGCGTAGTATTGGTCCGAATCAGCCTGTAACGATGGATTATCGTGAAAACCGAGTGACGGTCACAGTTGATCCAAAATCTAAAAAGATTACGAATGCTACCTGTGGTTAATTATTAAAAGAAACTATAGTGCTCAATTAAACTGGCTTTAATTGAGTACTTTTTTATATAACTTGCTCTCTCAAGCCTTGATAATTCAAAAAATGCACCCATCATTTTATTTAGCATGATTTTTTATTTGCTGTGTAAGCTTTACTTTTATACACTCTGTGCTGCACATTTTTTCAATTTTTCTGAGATAGACGAAGCTTTGACATGAATCTACTTCTTATCGTGGTATTTGGCACAATTGCTGAAGTTTTAGTATGGATCGGCGTGGGCGACCTTGTAGGGAGTATGTGGTACGTATTCTTTTGGTTTATCTTCGCATTCTTTATTGGTCTAAATCTTGTTCGTTCAAGTACATCAAGTATCATGCCGCAATTGCAGCAGATGCAAATGACTGGGCAGCTTGGTGGTGATCCAGCCGTAACTAAAAAACTGGCACTTGCGATGTCTGGTTTTCTATTGATGATTCCGGGTTTAATCTCAGACGTGCTTGCAATCCTCGTATTGATCCCTGCTGTTCAAACTGCGCTTCGTAATGCCTTGATGAAAACGATGGCAAAACGTCAACAAGCGATGATGGAGCAAATGATGGGTGGTATGGGAGCTGGCGGTGCCGCTGGACAAAATCCTTTCGCTGATATGATGCGTCAAATGCAAGAGATGCAGAATCAGCAACAGGGTGGTGGTCAGTATCGTGATTCTACAATCATCGATGGTGAAGCACGTGAAGTAGAGCCAAATCAGAAGAAAATTGAGTTTAAAGATGTAAATTAATCATCGCACAATGAACTAAAAAACACGCTTCTCTAAAGCGTGTTTTTTTATGCGTCTTGTTCAGATCTCTGATCAGGGTTTTGGTCAACTTGGGTTTGCTTGTCTTTTTCTTTATTTGGTGGTTGATATTCGCTCGGCGGGAGTATCGTTATCTCATTTTCTGAGTTTTTATATTTGCGGCTGCGGTTGGCTCTTTCACGAAATCCACCTTTGTTAATCAACTGGGTCATGATGATATTTTTGAGATTGTTAAAACACTATTCTAGCAAATTATATAAAATTTCGTAATTAGCGTGTTATTGACGTGACTGGGGTGTTCTTAGAAATGCATTAAGCTGTCATAAAGTTGTGTTACTTTTAAAGTATTGGTTCGAAAACAAGATTGTATTCTGATTTTTTTTCTCATAGGATAAAAGTATGACGGTTTGATCGTTGTGCTAAGAAAATAAAAAAGAATAAATGGAGGAGTGAATGATGTTATCTCAATATCATTGTGCATGTTGCGACAAGGTTGTTGCATCAACAGATAAATCGTGCCCTTATTGTGGCTCTCAACATATTCGCAGCCCTTATGGTTTATGGATGTTGTGTGTTGCAGCTTGTTTTGTGGTTGTGGTGATCGTCAAAGTTGTACATATTTATTTACAGCAACATCATGAAGATCAAGCAATGCAAAAAAATTCATTGTTTGAAATATTTAAGCACGAGAGTGTAAATCCTAAAAAATAGATAGAAATTTGCTGTGGAATTAAAAAAGCTCACAGTGTTGTCACTGTGAGCTTTGGGTATGAGATCGGATTGTAGCGGAGGGATTATAATCCAGCAGCATCCTTCAAGATCTCAACCTTATCTGTTTTTTCCCAAGTAAATGCAGTATCCGAACCTTCGCGACCAAAGTGTCCGTAAGCGGCAGTCTGCTTGTACATCGGTTGAATCAAATTCAACATACGTGTAATGCCATATGGGCGTAGGTCAAAGTGTTCACGAACAAGTTGAATAATCAACTCTTCGGATACTTTGGCTGTGTTAAATGTATTGATCGAAATTGAAGTTGGTTCAGCAACACCAATTGCGTAGCTGACTTGAATTTCACATTTGTCCGCTAAACCTGCAGCAACAATATTTTTAGCGACATAACGACCTGCATAAGCAGCAGAACGGTCGACTTTAGATGGATCTTTACCTGAAAAAGCACCACCGCCGTGACGAGCCATACCGCCGTATGTATCTACGATGATTTTACGACCTGTTAAACCACAGTCACCGACTGGACCGCCAATCACAAACATACCTGTTGGATTGATGTGGAATTTAGTACCTGCATGGAACATTTCAGCAGGAATGATCGGTTTGACGATTTCTTCAATTACAGCTTCTTTGAGTTGAATTTGAGAAATATCAGGATCATGCTGGGTCGATAATACAACTGCATCTAAGCGAACTGGCATGCCATTTTCATAGGCAAACGTTACTTGGCTTTTTGCATCTGGACGTAACCAAGGTAAAGCACCTGAACGACGTAACTCAGCTTGGCGTTCCATTAAGCGGTGCGCATAAGAAATAGGGGCAGGCATAAGGACATCAGTTTCACGGCTGGCGTAACCAAACATTAAGCCTTGGTCGCCTGCACCTTGATCTTCTGGTTTTTGGCGGTCAACACCTTGCGCAATTTCAGGTGATTGCTTGCCGATCATATTGATGACCGCACAAGTTGATCCATCAAAACCTAAATCAGAGTGATGATAGCCAATACTATTTACGGTTTGACGTACAATCGCTTCAAAGTCGACATTGGCTGTCGTTGTGATTTCACCAGCAAGAACAACGACACCTGTTTTTACTAATGTTTCACAAGCGACACGCGCATACGGGTCTTCTTTGATGATTGCATCTAAAATCGCATCACTAATTTGGTCAGCCATTTTGTCTGGATGACCTTCGCTTACAGATTCTGAAGTAAAAACAGCATACTCGCGCATGAACGTCCTATCACTGGTATTTTCAAAAAGACAGAGTATGTTACATCGACTTAGCTTATAGGACTAGCACAAGCTGACTAAAAAGCATGAATTTATTTCATTTTCACCGTGTTTTTATTGATATGTGTATCAACAAAACTAATATACGAGCTCCTTCGCTCTAGAATTCCAGTTGGACTATTCTTTCATTTTGAACATGATGGTTTTATTTTCTGCTTAAGGCATGAACATTTGTACTTATAATGCGAGATGAACGAATGAAAAATAAGAAATATCGTGTATTAGGCTTTACCCCATGTCGTTTTTTTAAGACAATAGTCACATCTTTTGAAAGGTGATTTCTCATCTTCTCTCATCTAATTGATTTAATCGGATTCTGACTTATGACAACCCCTTTAAATGAACGTCGTATTGCAAATGCAATTCGTGTCTTGGCTATGGATGCTGTGCAACAAGCAAACTCAGGGCATCCTGGTGCTCCAATGGGGATGGCAGATATCGCTGATGTAGTTTGGCGTGAATTTTTGAATCATAATCCAACAAACCCACAATGGGCGAACCGCGACCGCTTTGTATTGTCAAATGGTCATGGCTCTATGTTGCAATATGCTTTATTGCATTTGACGGGTTATGAGTTGTCGATTGAAGATTTAAAACAATTCCGTCAATTACACTCTAAAACACCTGGTCATCCAGAATTGGGTTATGCACCTGGAATCGAAACAACAACTGGCCCATTAGGTCAGGGTATTGCCAATGCTGTTGGATTTGCCTTAGCGGAAAGAACGTTAGCTGCACAGTTCAACAAAGACGACTTAAATGTAGTTGATCACTTTACTTATTGTTTCCTTGGTGATGGTTGCTTGATGGAAGGTATTTCCCATGAAGTATGTTCACTTGCTGGTACTTTAGGTTTAGGAAAACTGGTTGTTTACTATGATGACAACGGTATCTCGATTGATGGTGAAGTTGAAGGTTGGTTCAGTGATGACACAGAACAACGTTTCAATGCTTATGGCTGGCAAGTACTTCGTGTAGACGGTCATGATGCTGCTGCGATTCGTCAAGCGACGATTGACGCAAAAGCTGAAACAAATAAACCAACGATTATTATTTGTAAAACGATTATTGGTCTAGGTTCACCAAATAAACAAGGCAAAGAAGATTGCCACGGTGCGCCACTTGGTAAAGATGAAATCACGTTAACGCGTGAAGCTTTAGGCTGGAAAGAAGACGCATTTGTAATCCCAGAAGATGTGTATGCAGCTTGGGATGCAAAAGCCAAAGGTCAAAGCTCTGAAGCAGCTTGGAATGAATTGTTTGCCCAATACCAAGCAAAATACCCAACTGAAGCGGCTGAATTATTACGTCGTATCAATGGTGATTTACCTGCTGAATTTGCTGCACAAGCAGATGCATTTATTGCGGAAACAAATGCCAAAGCAGAAACCATTGCAACACGTAAAGCAAGCCAAAACACTTTACAAGCATTCGGCCCATTACTTCCTGAATTATTAGGTGGTTCTGCTGACTTAGCTGGTTCAAACTTAACACTTTGGAAAGGTTGCCAAGGCGTACAAGAAAACCCAGCGGGTAACTATGTGTACTATGGTGTACGTGAGTTTGGTATGACTGCCATCGCGAATGGTGTGGCTTTACACGGTGGCTTTGTTCCTTACGTTGCTACATTCTTGATGTTCATGGAATATGCACGTAACGCAGTACGTATGTCTGCATTGATGAAACAACGTGTGATTCATGTATATACGCATGACTCAATTGGTTTAGGTGAAGATGGTCCTACACATCAACCTGTAGAGCAAATCGCATCTTTGCGTGGTACACCAAACTTAAATACTTGGCGTCCATGTGACACCGTTGAAGCAGCGATTTCTTGGAAATCTGCGCTTGAGCGTAAAGATGGTCCGACAGCGTTAATTTTCTCTCGTCAAAACTTACCATTCCAAGTGCGTAATGAAGCTCAAATTCAAAACGCTGCTAAAGGTGGTTATGTGCTTGCTGAAGAAAAAGGTGAGTTAAAAGCAATCATCATCGCAACAGGTTCAGAAGTTTCATTGGCAATGGAAGCTTATGCACAACTTGAAGGCGTACGTGTCGTTTCTATGCCGTGTGCTGAAGAGTTTATGAAACAAGATGCTGCTTACCGTGAAGCGGTACTACCTGCGCATATCCGCGCTCGTGTTGCTGTTGAAGCGACTCATGTCGACTACTGGTGGAAATTTGTTGGCTTAGATGGCAAAGTGATCGGTATGACCACTTATGGTGAATCTGCTCCAGCAAAAGACTTGTTCCAATTCTTTGGTATTACCACTGAAGCGGTTATTGCTGCGGTTAAAGAACTGACTGCTTAATAATTTAAGTGGTATTAAAAAGCGTTCCATTTGGAACGCTTTTTTTATGTTTTACTGAAATAACACTAAGCTTTAAAAGTTTTTTTATTTCAGCCTTTAAGTTCAAGATTGTTGATTACTTTCAACTTAATTGATTCGTAAACCGTATTTAACTTAATTTTGAAAATTTGTATTAAGTATTCAACTCTGTCTGAATCGCAATATTAGAAGTTAATAGCTTGTGAACAGGGCAGCTTTCTGCAACTTTTAATAAACGTTTATGCTGGTCTTCGGTAAATTCACCTGTTAATACGATTTTTCGTTCAATATTATTTTGACCTGCTTCAGGTTTGCCATTTGGATTTAGAGCCAAGTCGACTTGAACGTGAGTAAGCACAATACCTTTATGTTTTGCATACATCTCTAAGGTAATGGTTGTACAAGCGCCTAAAGCGGAAAGTAAGATTTGAATTGGGTTTGGTGCAGAATCTTGACCACCTTGATCTGCTGGTTCATCTGCATACCAGTGATGACCAGAGGAATCTGTGAGCGTGACACGGTAGGGCGTTGCGGTGCTTTGGGCTTGAACGGAGTGAGTCATACTTTACCTTGTTATCTACTTGATGATTTTTAGCTGCGTTAATAAAATTCTAGCTTGAAAAAAAATAAGAGCAACAATGCTCTTATTTTTAGCTCATTAAATCAATAGCGGACTTTGGCTAATAAATTGATATTATCATCTAAAAATTCGCCACTTAGGAAGTTAGCTTTACCACCATGTTGAATCACAATAGATAAAACATCATCTACAATATCATCAGTATTGGTGGTATCAGAATTAAGTTCAACATTTGAGGTTTCCTCATCAATTGTTGCTGGTTGAATGTAACCCTTACGGATAAAGATCTGATCAACACGACCTTCTTTGGCGGCACGATAAATCGAGGAGAGATCTTCTATTAATAGATTTTGACTTTTCGCCTGACTGATTTCAGCTTGTGATGCTTGCTGAAGCTTTGTTCGATATAAATTAACTTTATCCTGAGCGTCATCAATCAATAGGCGAGCTTCGGATTCTAAATTGGTGCTATTGGTCACAGTTGCAAAGATGGCACTTGGATTATCACAAACTTGTTGATAGAAAGAGACGATCCGTTCGTCACCGAAGACAAGAATAGGCAAAGGATTTTGCTTGTAAACTTCTTGGACACTTTTATCGACACGGTTTAAAAACTCTTTTATATAATTTTCCTCTTTTGTCGCATTTGAGCGGTCATCAGAGTTGGTTGTATAAAGATGCGTGTTTTCAATTGGAAAATTTAAACCTTGTAATTCATCTTCTTGATTAAGCTCTCGTACTAATTGGTCGTTGAAGACTTCCAATAAACGTCCTTGGTTTCTTGAAACAACCACTAAATAGTAGTGCACAGCATTATTTAGTTCACGAAGAATATCTCGTGTTGAAAAATGCTGATCAATGATAACTCTTGGCTTAACTTTAAAAGGGAAATTTAGAATTTGTGTATCTTCAGCGGTCGCGAAAATAGCCAAAGTATCCAAGTTGTAGTTATGATTGTGATCGGCAAGTTTTTGCTCGATTTGTTGAACCAGTGTTTGCGCTTCACGTTTGTCATGATTTTCAGATAATCGTGTCTCCAACTCTTTGATTGCATTCTTTAAAGCAATCGCGTCTTGTTGATTGTCTGGAAAGGTTCGGTGGGTTGGAACAAAAATGCTGATAGCAGGATTGGCTTGCGCTATGTTTAATTGATCAAATATTTTTTGTAAATTCATGCCACTTCCTCTAAATGAAAATATAAATTTTTTTAAAGTTGATTAATTTTTATAACATTGTTTTTTAAAAACTAAGGTTAAAAATTGATAAGTTTTGTACAGACTAAATTTAATCTAGTTGTCATTAAGATGCGTTCTAAGTAATCACGTTATTTTATTAAGGCTCTTCGTTGCAAAAACAAAACACTGTGTCATAAATCCTCACACTCTATTGTTGTCGTTTTCTAATACAATTTACTAAATTTAAAAATGAATTGAGGAATACATGAAAAACTTAAAGGCTTTATCATTCGGTGTATGTTTGGTGCTAGGTTCAACATTGGCTCAAGCAAAAGTGATTGACTATAAAATTGATCCTACGCATACCGCAACAGTATTTAGTTGGAATCATTTTGGTTTTTCTACACCAAGCGCTAACTTTACTGACATTCAAGGTGTTATTAAAGTAGATGAAGCAAAACCAGCAAATTCTTCAGTAAATGTGACTATTCCTGTAAGTAGCGTAAATTCAAATGTTGTTGCGCTTGATAAAGAGTTTCAAGAAGAAGCTTGGTTCAATGCTGCAAAATATCCAAACATTACTTTCAAAAGTACCAAAGTGGAAACAAAAGACAAAAAGCACTTTAAAATCACAGGTGATTTGACCGTAAAAGGTGTAACTAAACCTGTTGTGTTAGATGCAGTGTTGAATAAACAAGGTGAGCATCCAATGGCAAAAGTTCCAGCGATTGGTTTCAATGCAACAACTTCATTTGATCGTTCTGCCTTTGGTATCGGAAGTTATGTGCCGAATGTTGGTGATAAGATCACTGTAAATATTACCACTGAAGCGACTGCTGCGAAGTAATATTACTAATTATCAAGATGTTAAAAAACTCACGATGCAACCATCGTGAGTTTTTTATGTAGATATGCCGCTTGCACGTCTAATTATTTCTTTGACTGTTTTTCTTTTAACAATAAATAAGCAGGTGTCGATTTCTTTGCTTGTCGACGCAGCATCATTTTGATGTAGAGCACGATTGCAAAACAGGCTGTTGCCACCGTGAGCATCAGGCTATTCATATAGCTCATCATCGAGCTGACATAACCAATAGTCGCAAGACGACGTTGCATTCGTTCAACTTGCGTGCTTGATTCAATGCCTGTGATAGCCCATGTACATAAATGTTCACAGTTGTTAATAATTAAGTGATAATGATTTTCATGCATGCGTGAGCGCATCCGACGTACCACAGCTTTGGCTTTATAGCGGGGGGCAGGATAGTTTCGTATATAAATGACTTTATTCCGTGCGAAACGTTGTAATGAGGTCATTTCGATTGGATGCTTTTTAAAAATATGGGCAAAACCTGAATAATGAATGACTCGCCCACGACCTGCATAAATCCCATGATGACTGTACCCAAAGTGTTTAACAATGAGATGCGCACCGAGTGGGTAATGTGGATGTTTTTGCTGCATACTGATACGAGGCTTTTGCATTTACGCAACTATTCTAATCAAAAAAGGTGGAGCAATCGAGTATATTTATGCACAGATGTAGCAGAATATGTGTCGAGGCTGTATTCACTTTTTGAACGCGATAAGCAGTGCTATAAATATAAACTTTGATTGATAATAATACGCGGAATTTAGATGGGAAAAAGACTTTTGATAGGACTGCTCATTTTCGTTGTGCCCATGGCACATGCAATGCAGCATCAAACGATCGATACGGATCATGTGACTTATGATGTAATCAAGGTAAAGGATCTCAGTCAGCTTGAGCTTTATTTAAAAAATCCTCAAACGAATCGTTATTATCAGAAGTTTTCAAATATTCAACATGAGTTGCCCAAATGCGCACAACTTAACTTTGCAATGAATGCAGGGATGTACCACGCTGATTTTCAGCCAGTGGGGCTTTATGTAGAACAAGGGCAACAGCTTTCTAAGCTCAATCAAGCGAATGGGGTTGGTAATTTCTTTATGCAACCGAATGGTGTGTTGGCTTGGAATCATCAGCAAGCCATAATCAAAACCACACAAGACTATAAACAACAAGGATTTAAAGCTTTGTATGCAACACAGTCAGGACCAATGTTGATTTATAATGGAGAAATCAATCGCAGGTTTTTAGTCGATTCTAATTCTTTAAAGATAAGAAATGGTGTCGGCATTAAAAATAATCAGTTGTATTTTGTGATTTCTCGGCAGCGAGTTAGTTTTTATCAATTTGCGCAATTTTTTAAACAACAATTAAAAATAGATCATGCTTTGTATTTGGATGGTTCAATTTCCAGTCTATATTCAGTATCAACCAAACAGCATGATAAAGCGTTTAATTTGGGACCGATTGTAGCGGAAGTGGATCGTAGTACGTGTAAATAAATCCCTAGTCTCTTTTGTGTAAAGAGACTAGGGTGAGACTTTTATTGAATTGGGGGATTGATCATTTCAAGAAGTTCTTTACGCGTATAACCTCGAGAAATGAGCACTTTTTTGATGCCTTTAACGACATCTTCATCAGTGGCTTTTACCAAAGCATTGAGTAGTTGTTCATCCGATTTACGTGAACAATCATTCTCGACGCAAGCGGTTTGATTTTTGTGTTCATTATACTGTTGTTCAGCAGAGAACAGTTTTTCCCAAAAACTCATAGAGCCTTTCTTATCGAAACTAACATAGCTCGAAATATAACCAATCTAAAATAAAATACAAGCCTTAAGCAGTGATAAAAGCAGCAGTTAGACTCAAATTTTTCCGATGGATATAGATGAGATCAACGAAATTATGACAGCTTAATGACTTGATCTTTATAGAAAACTATATTTTGTTTTAAAAATCAATTAAAAAATAAGGAGTTATTAGACTCCTTATTTTGTAGTGTTACATAGACATAATTTGTTTAAATTTTTTCGAGTAAAACACCTGATTCAACATGGTGAGTGAAAGGGAATTGATCGAACATTGCAAACTTGGTTATTCGATGTGTTTGAGCCAAAGTTTTTAAATTGTCATGTAAGGTATCGGGGTTACAAGAGATATAAATAATACGTTCAAAACCTTGTAGTAATTTTAGGGTTTCATCATCAATCCCTGCACGTGGTGGATCTACGAAAACGGTGTCAAAATTATAGCCTTGAATATCAATATTTGCTTCTTGCAAGCGTCTAAATTCACGTTCGCCTTGATAGGCTTGGGTGAATTCTTCAGCAGATAAACGTGCGACTTGAATATTTTCAATTTGGTTTTGTTCGATATTCCATTGCGCTGCATATACAGAAGACTTGGCAAGTTCTGTTGCTAGGACACGATTAAACTTCAAAGAAAGTGGTAGGGTGAAGTTGCCGTTGCCACAGTACAGTTCTAAAAGGTCTTTTTGAGCGCCTTCCGCAGCGTTACATGCCCACTCAAGCATATGCTGGCAAACTTGAGCATTTGGTTGAGTAAAGCTACTTTCAATTTGTTTGTATTTAAACGGTCGTCCATGTACCTTGAGTTGCTCAACGACATAGTCATCACCAATAATGACTTTTTGACCGCGACTACGACCCATAATTTTAATATTGAGCTTTTCAGCTAAAACTTTCGCAGCAACTTCCCAATCTGCATCTAATTTACGATGATAAATCAGTGTAACCAACATTTCTCCACTCAATGTTGAGAGAAAGTCAGCTTCAAAAATACGTTGAGATAAAATTGGGGTTGCTTTTAATTCTTGTAGTAATTGTGGCATTAATTCATTAATACTACGATCCGCAATCGGAAAATCATCGACACGAATCACGTCTTTTTGTTTACCGTCTTCAGCACGTTCAAACATGGCATAGAACAAATCGTCTTCTGTATGCCAAAGGCGAAACTCGGCGCGCATACGAAAATGTTGTGCAGGTGATTGAAACACTTCTAAAGCAGGTGGGTTGAACGAAGCAAATT
Organism: Acinetobacter sp. 3657; assembly: GCF_031456775.1. Classification (NCBI taxonomy): domain Bacteria; kingdom Pseudomonadati; phylum Pseudomonadota; class Gammaproteobacteria; order Moraxellales; family Moraxellaceae; genus Acinetobacter; species Acinetobacter sp. 3657. Next base: position 412,378 of record NZ_JAVDVH010000001.1, read on the forward strand.
GTGTGGTGATTCGTTCAACTTTCTCTTGAAGCTGCTGTTGATAAGATACGGTCATAACTAGCAAAAATACAAAACAAATTTAGCTGTGAATGGTATCAAAAAAGCTGTGCGAGGTGCAGGGGAATTATAACAATCAGTGGTTTACTTTTAATTATTTTGATTAAGTACTTGTTGGATGAAGTTGGTTTTTATATCGCGGTATTGGTCTTGTGATAAACCGATACATTGCTGCTTTAGTTGATTATATTCCTGAACCAGATGAGATGATTCTCTTAATCTATCTCGGAAAACTAGAAAATTTTGGAATTCCGATCCATTCGTTACAATCTGAAGCGCGACATCATCATCTAATGACTCCAACATACAAAGATCATCGGTGCGTAACGTATTAAGCTTTTCTCTAAAGTTGAGTCTCTGAAGCTGGTTAATTGTATCTAAGAAATATTTTGCTGGAACTTCAACATAAATGTCTAAATCACCTTTAGAAATTGTATGAGGGATTGCAGATGAACCAATATGCTCGACGATTGCGTAAGGTGTAAGTTGCAATATTTGGACTTTATATTTTTCAAAAAGTTGTTGGCAGCGTTGTTGATATTGATCTGCTGGAAAGAATTGCATCTAAAATTTCTCATTTTTATGAATGGATTTAAGTCTAGCAAAGTAATAAAAAACCCGAACCATGTAAACATGATTCGGGCTAGGAGATTGAGGACTAAAACTAGTCTTCAGATAAAGTCATCAAACTTGCATTACCGCCTGCTGCCGCAGTATTTACGCTAATGGCACGTTCGATGACGAGGCGTTCTAGAGGAATCTGTTCATCTGCTTGGAGATGAGTAATACCCACGATTGCTCCAGAACGGTTCGCAATTTTGTGTTGTAAGGTTTGTAGTTGATCAACTGAACCTTGATGCAATACGGCATCAAAGTGATCTGTTTCAACACGCGCAATGACTTTAATTGCGGCTAACACTTCTTTTGGTAGAGAAGCTTGGTGCTTAGCCAAGAATACGTTGTCTTTCAACACTGCTGCTGAACTACCTACCGCAAAAATTGCGAGAAGCTGTTGTAACTGACCACGTTCATCATCGGCGATAGAAAGCACGCGATGACGAGGTAAGATGATGTATTGATTACTCTCACCAGTAGGGCCTTGTAACTCGTAGAACTTGCCCACACCAAATGCAGGAATGGTTGTTATGGCTTGAGGCATATTTTGATTCGCCCAAGACAACAAGTTTTGGTAAGCAACATTCGACACGGCATCAAAATTTGAAATTTCAGCTTTCATTGCAAATGGCGTTGCCAAAACTTTCTCAGAACAATGTTCCATCAGGCGGTACATATAAAGGGGACCACCAGCTTTTGGACCTGTACCTGATAGACCTTCACCACCAAATGGTTGCACGCCTACGACAGCACCAACGATGTTACGGTTGATGTATAAGTTACCCACTTCAGCACGTTGGATCACGGTATTAATTGTTTCATCAATACGTGTGTGCAGACCCATGGTTAAGCCGTAGCCTTTTGCATTAATACGATCAATTAATTGCTCAAGTTCACCATATTTATAAGTGATGATATGCAATACAGGACCAAAGACTTCACGCTCTAAGTCATCAAGGTTTGGTAATTCAATCGCTGTAGGTGGAACAAACGTACCTTGCGCAAGTGCTTGTTGACTAGCGGCATCATTAAACATCAATTGATGAACAGGGTAGCCCTTAGATTTCATCTTTTGGATATGAGTATCAATTGTTTGTTTTGCTTCTTGATCAATCACAGGACCAATGTCAGTTTTCAAGATAGCAGGATGACCTACGATCAACTGTTTCATTGCACCTTTCAGCATTTGGATGACGGTCGCAGCACTATCTTCTTGTACACATAAGATACGAAGTGCAGAACAGCGTTGACCCGCACTGTCAAATGCAGAGCTTACAACATCTAAAACAACTTGCTCAGTAAGTGCAGAAGAATCTACGATCATCGCATTTTGACCACCCGTTTCCGCGATTAACGGAATTGGTTGCCCATTTGCTGATAAACGTTTAGCGACAGTCTTTTGCAAGATTTTTGCAACTTCAGTCGAGCCAGTGAACATGATGCCTTGAATGCGATCATCTTGGCTGAGTTGTGCACCAACTGTTTCACCACGGCCTGGAAGAAGTTGAACGACACCGTATGGTACGCCAGCTTCCCATAAAATTTGTACGGCTTGAGCTGCGATGAGAGGAGTTTGTTCCGCAGGTTTTGCAATCACACAGTTACCGCTGACCAATGCTGCCGCAATTTGACCAGAGAAAATCGCAAGTGGGAAGTTCCAAGGGCTGATACACAGTACCGTACCCAATGGTTTTACTTGCGCATTTACAGGTAAGTTTTCAATTTGAGTCGCATAGTAACGCAAGAAATCTACAGCTTCACGAACTTCGGCAATCGCATTGGCATAGGTCTTGCCACTTTCACGGCAAAGTAGAACCATAAGCTCTTGGATACGTGCTTCCATCAAATCAGCAGCACGTTTTAAGCATGCAGCACGTTCTACTTTATCTGTTACAGACCAACTTTTTTGTGCTTGTATGGCAGCTTCTAAAGCAAGCTGTACGTCAGCACTAGTCGCTTCATTAACATGACCCACAACTTCACTGTTTTGTGCAGGGTTTGTAATTGCAATCGAATTACCAATGTCGTGAACAGTCGATTCAAAGCCAAGTAGTGGTGCACTTTTCCAAACGTGATGACGTAGTTTTTGTGCCGTTGCATCTAAATCTGCTAATGGTTGATCGTTGTTTAAATCAAAACCATTCGAGTTTGGACGTAATGGATATAAATCGTGTGGAAGTGGGATCGCAGGGTGTTTTAAACCTAACTGACCTTCTTCTTTTGCCGCAGTTTGGATATCTTTGATTGGAGACTGAATGAGGTCTTCAACTTTTAAAGTTTTGTCTGCAATACGGTTTACGAATGATGTGTTTGCACCATTTTCCAATAAACGACGAACTAAATAAGCCAATAATGTTTCATGGTTACCCACTGGCGCGTAAACACGACATGGAATACCCAGTTTATTGTCTGCTTTTGAGCCAACCACTTGCTCGTACAATGGCTCACCCATACCGTGTAAGCATTGGAACTCGTACTGACCCGGATAATATTTGCTTGGGTCTGCAAGCGTGTAGATCGTTGCAAGTGACTGTGCATTGTGTGTTGCAAACTGAGGATACACTTGCTCAGGTGCAGCCAGTAATTTTTTCGCACAAGCGATGTATGACAAATCCGTGTGAACTTTACGGGTAAACACTGGATAATCAGTCATCCCATCAATTTGCGCTTTCTTGATTTCGCTATCCCAATATGCACCTTTCACCAAACGAATCATTAAACGTTTGTTACTGCGTTTTGCAAGATCAACAATATAATCAACCACGTAGAAACAACGTTTTTGATAAGCCTGAATCACGAAACCAATACCTTTCCAGTCGGCAAGTTTTGGTTCAAAACATAAACGCTCAAGCAATTCGAGTGAGATTTCCAAGCGTTCAGATTCTTCGGCATCGATGTTTAAACCGATGTCGTAGTGTTTTGCTAGACAAGCAAGTTCAAATACTTTGTTGTAAAGTTCATGGTGAACACGGTCGATTTGCGCACGTTGGTAACGAGGGTGTAGTGCAGAAAGCTTGATCGAGATACCCGGACCTTCATAAACACCACGACCATTAGATGCTTTACCAATCGCATGAATTGCTTGAGTGTAATCATCATAATAGCGTTCAGCATCATGATCAGTCAGTGCTGCTTCACCAAGCATATCGTACGAGTAGCGGAAACCTTTGTGTTCTAGTGGCTTAGCATGTTCAAGCGCTTCTTCAATAGTTTCACCAGTGACAAACTGTTCGCCCATCATACGCATGGCAACGTCAACCGCTTTACGGATGATGCCACGTCCACTACGGGCTAGAAGTCCTGTTAACACGCTAGATAAACTGGTTTGTTTCGGCGTTTCCATTAACTTGCCCGTTAACATCAAACCCCAAGCAGCAGCATTTACAAACATCAGGTTACTTTGACCGAGATGCTCTTTCCAGTTGCCTTGGTTGATTTTGTCGCGGATCAACAAATCACGGGTTGCTGTATCTGGAATACGAAGCAATGCTTCTGCCAAACACATGAGCGCAACACCTTCTTGAGAAGAAAGTGAAAATTCTTGTAGTAAACCTTGAACAATACCTGCTTTACCAGCCGAGCTTTTACGTTCACGTAAATTATGCGCAAGGTTGAAAGCCAGTTCATAAATTTTTTGATCGAGATCAGGAGAGATATTTGCCGCTTCAGCAAGTTCTGCTACTGATTCAGGTTCTGCACGTCGCCAAGCAGTATTAATACTTTGCTCAAACTCACTTTTTTCTTTAAATTCGGTGATATAACCACCGTTGTCGTGAGCCGTGTCCATTTGTGCGTGGGTATCCAATTTATTCATTGCTAAATTCCGATAACAATACTCTATTGAGTACAGAGGTTTAGATAATTTATAATTACAGAATAAAACCCGAATAACTCACTATAATTGACCCATTTTTTAGAGGAAAACTCAGTTGGATAGCCCTATTTATACATTGGATCGTACTGATTTGAAAATTCTGGATATTCTTCAAACAGATGGGAGGATTTCGAATAGTAAATTAGCTGAGTTAGTGAATCTGTCACCAACGGCCGTGATGGCGCGTGTGCAGAAATTGACGAAAGATGAATTTATCTTGGGTTATGAGGCAAAGCTTAATCCCAATAAGCTCAATGCAAGTTTTTTGGTTTTTGTTGAAGTGCTGCTAGATAAAACTACGCCAAATGTATTGGAGGATTTTATTGACGCAGTCACGCAATATCAAGAAATCGTCGAATGTCATATGGTCAGTGGCGGCTTTGATTTTTTAATCAAGTTGCGTAGTGCTGGAATGGAAGAATTTCGGCGTATTGCGGGTCAGATTTTATGGCAATTACCGGGCGTAAAAGAAACGCGAAGTTATCCTGTGATGCAGGTCATTAAGGACAGTTCTAAAATAAAAATCAAATCCAGAAGTAAATTTTAAATCAAAAAAAGGGGCTCTTAAGCCCCTTAAATTTTATCTAAAATGATTATTTCATTTCTCTTGCGTAAATCTCATCAGCTTGTTCAAAGCGACTTGTTACATTTGAGTTTGGTGCCTTACCAAGTAAGCTCACCACAACGATACTGATCAATGCGAAAAGGAAACCAGGGATAATTTCATAGATGCCTGTATCGCCAAAGAAGTTTTTCCAAACGATAACCGTCACAGCGCCGACGATCATACCTGTCAACGCACCGTTCAAGGTCATACGTTTCCAGAACAATGAAAGAATAATCAGTGGACCAAATGCAGCACCAAAGCCCGCCCAAGCATAAGCAACTAAGCCGAGGACTTTACTTTCTGGGTTTTGTGCCAAGAGCAGTGCAAGCATAGCGACAGCAAATACCATTGCACGACCAATCCAAATCAATTCTTTTTGCGAAGCATTTTTACGGATCAAGCCTTTGTACAAATCCTCTGTCAATGCACTTGAGCAGACCAATAATTGACAACTCAATGTACTCATTACCGCAGATAAAATTGCGGCAAGGACGATACCAACCACCCAAGGATTGAATAAGATCTTGGTCAGTTCCATGAACACAGTTTCAGGGTTTGCAGTTACTGCTGCTGCAAGTTCTGGATGTTGTTGGAAATATGCGATACCAACAAAACCTGAACCAACTGCACCCGCTAAACATAAAATCATCCATGTCATACCGATACGACGAGCAGCAGGGATTGATTTAACTGAGTCGACCGCCATAAAACGAACGAGGATATGTGGTTGCCCGAAATAGCCTAAGCCCCAAGCAGCTGCTGAAAGTATCGCGACTAAGCTTAAATTCGAAGCAAAGTCATAAGCATGAGGACGTGCAGTTTCAACTAAAGCAGTAAATTGAGCAGCGCCTGCATCCAACGAGAGATAGGTGATGATCGGGAGTAGTAGTAATGCAAAAATCATCAAGCCTGCTTGGAAGGTGTCGGTCCAACTGATTGCCAAAAACCCACCAATACAAACATAACCAATTGTTGCAAATGCGCCTAACATCAAGGCTGTGCCATACGGTAATTCGAACAATGTTTCAAACAAACGTGCACCAGCGACCATGCCAGAAGCACAATAAATCGCGAAGAAGACCAAAATAATCAATGCGGATGTTACGCGTAAGATTTTTTTCTGATCATCAAAACGACCTGTAAAATAATCAGGTAGGGTGAGGGCATTATTCTGCACTTCGGTATGTACACGTAACCGTCCTGCAACGAGGTACCAGTTGAGCCACGCACCAATAATCAAACCGATCGCGATCCATGATTCAGATAGTCCAGCCAGATAAATTGCGCCAGGTAAACCCATGAGTAGCCAGCCACTCATGTCCGATGCACCCGCCGATAAAGCGGTGACAAAACTACCTAAACTTCGTCCTCCAAGAATATAATCATCAAGACTTTTGGTAGAAAAATAGGCGTATAAACCTATACCCAACATGGCAATAATATATACCACGAACACAACAACAGTGGGATTAGAGAAATTCATAATGGATGCTCATCCTTATATATCCATAACGGTACAATCCCATCTGAATAGCCCAAAAATGATTTACTATTCTAATAAGATTGATAAGGTGACAGATTCAAGCACGATTGTTTTTTGAAACACTGTAATAGACGTGTATGTTATTTGTATTCTTTGTGTAAATCAATATAGGTGGTTGAATATTAGGCTTTTAATTTAAAATAACGAGTGATTTTGGATAAAAATTTAGCTTTATCTATAAATAAATAAGTAAATAATTTTGGAAATTTACAAAAAAGACGCTTAGATGATCAAAATATGGTATTGAAGGAGTGATATATAGCTGGAATATATGAAATATAAAGTTACAAAGGTGGGGATTCAGAGAAATTCCCTTATAAAAAGCAGCGAATATTAAGCAGTTTTGCCAATGAAACGGTATTTTCTACCCATTTACAGTCGCAAAGTGAAGAAATCTTGCCTTAAAAAAATTGTGCTTAGAAGTAGGTGCAATTTCAATTGATTTTGAATTCTAATGAAAAAGCCTAGTTTAATTTAAACAAGGCTTTTTGATAGATCAGTCTATATAAAGGCTTATAGACCTGATTCGTATTCTTCATTTGATAGAAGTTTTTCAACATCAGCCATATTGTCTGGTTTGATCTTATAGATCCAACCTTTGCCGTATGGATCTTCATTGACAAAATCAGGATCATCTTCAAGATCAGTATTTACTTCAACGACTGTGCCTGAAACAGGTGCGTGAATATCTGAAGCGGTTTTTACAGACTCAACAATACCCGCTTGTTCTGTTGCAGTGACTTGGCTATCAAGTTCAGGTGTTTCCACATAGACTAAATCACCCAACTCATCTTGTGCATGGTCAGTAATCCCTGTCACAACTAAGTCGCCTTCAATTCTTACCCACTCATGTGTACGCGCATACTTCAAATCTACTGGATGATTCATGACAACTCCTTAATAATCCATCTCATCATTTTTATTTCGTTTTATACAGGGTTTTGATTAAAAACAAAAGTTTTATCAATTAAGCCCGATATTACAAATACGGATCTTTACGCCAGTTACTTGGACTACGACCACTCCAGCGTTTAAAAGCACGGCTAAAATTTGCAACATCAGAATAACCTAATTCATCAGCAATTTGTTCTAGGCTATAGTCTGTTCGTGAAAGTAGGGAAGTTGCATGACGATAGCGCACTTCATCCACCAAGGTTGAAAATGATGTTCCTTCCGCTGCAAGCTGACGTTTCAATGTGCGATCTGACATATGTAAACGATCAGCCACATTTTCGATACTCAGATAGTGCTGTTCAGAGTTGGTCAGAATATCACGGACACGCATCGCTAAACGGCGACGTTCACCCAAAGCAGATAACTCAGTTTCACACTGGTTAATCGCAATTTGGCTGGCAATAGGATCTGCATTGACCATTTTCAAGCCTAGATATTTTTTATCAAAACTTGATATCAAATGTGGCTGATTAAAGCGAACCGTACTGGTCAATTTGTCACGATACTTATCAAACCCATCTGGTTCGGGGAAATCTAAATCAACTTCACCACTTAAGTCCTCGATTCCAGTCAAAGCTTTAGCCATGGTCATAATACCGATGGTTAGCCCTAGAATAATCTCAGTTCGCAAAGGCTCAACTTGAATGTCACATTGTAGTTGTAACGTTGCTTTAGGGCCAAAAGTAGAAAAATAAAGTTGAAGAAAGGGTAGACGCAATTGAATAAAACGGCTCGCAAGTGCAATCGCATCAGTGATGTCATGGGCGGTCATAATTGCATAACCAATAAAGCCATGAATCGAGATACGCATTTGCGTACCTAAATGAAAGCCAAGTGTACTTTCACCGGTGAGGCGTAAAGCATGCTTTACCAATTCATTGGCAATCGGCGTTGGAATTCGATAGTTTGGATCAGCCAGTTGTTCGCTCGTTAAGTGAAACGGAGCAAATAAAGTTTCATCGCTATAGCCCCAGCGTGAAACAACATCTAATAACAATAAGCCATAGACGCCTGGTATTCCTTGATCTTGTCGAGTTGAGGTCGTTTTCATGTGCTATCCGTGGCGGCTCATCGATCTTTACAAGTACTTTTCAAACATCTTTGCATGAAATAAAAGAATGAATCATAAAAATTGTTGGACAAGAGAGTCACCTAATCCTCAAAAATCAAGTTGGTTTTCTAAAGACCATAATTTTGGTTGTAGATATTAATAGCACATCGCCGTGTTGGTTCAAAGCTTGTGTGACATAGCTAACGATACCACGATCAAGTTTAGTTTTAGAGGGCACAATGGCGGTAATTTCAACATCGACATGGATTTTGTCACCAACACGGGTGGGACGGGGCCAGCGTAGACTAGATTCAGTACCCAATAACCCGCCTGCGATTGGGAAACACTCAGTCCATAAACGCATCACCACAGCGGAAGTATGCCATCCACTAGCGGCTAACCCTTGAAAGATAGGGTGCTGTGCTGCCGCCTCTGCATCTAAATGGAAAGGCTGAGGGTCAAATTGACCTGCAAATTGTTTAACTTCCTCAAGGGTTATTTCATATTCACGACTGATGAAACGATCACCAATATTCAAATCTTCTAAATACAACATTATTCGGTGTCCTGAGTCACTCTTTGTTCAACTAAAAAGCCACCTGTTTGGCGTTTCCAAAGTTGGGCATACAAACCATCATTCGCTATCAGTTCTTCATGTGTACCTTGCTCAGCAATTCTGCCTTGATCAAGGACGATGAGACGGTCCATTTGTGCAATAGTAGATAAACGATGCGCAATTGCAATGACCGTTTTGCCAACCATTAAGTCATTTAAACTAGATTGGATCGCGGCTTCAACTTCAGAGTCAAGTGCACTGGTGGCTTCATCCAAAACCAGAATAGGGGCATCTTTAAGAAAAACACGCGAAATGGCAATACGTTGACGTTGACCACCAGAAAGTTTTACACCACGCTCACCGACATAGGCATCAAATCCGACACGACCTTTTTGGTCACTCAGTTGAGGAATAAACTCTTCAGCACGAGCTTTTCTCACCGCTTGTTGAATTTCGGCCTCACTCGCATTTGGACGACCATATTTAATATTCTCTGCCACTGTACGATGCAAGAGAGAGGTATCTTGTGTCACTAATGCGATGTTGGCACGTAAACTATCTTGGGTCACGTTTTGGATATCTTGTCCATCAATCAAAATACGGCCCTGATTAATCGGGTAGAAATGCAGTAGTAGTTGAATTAATGTCGATTTACCAGCGCCAGAACGCCCCACAATACCGATTTTTTCGCCGGGTTTGATGGTTAAATTAAAGTGATCAATCACATTTTTCTGATTATAAGCAAAACTCACATTTTCAAAACGAATTTCACCCTGTTGAACTTTTAATTCAGTGGCATCTTGTTTGTCTTGGATTTGAATTGGTTTACCTAAAGTCTTCATACCATCTTGAATGGTACCGACATTTTCAAAGAGCATGGTGATATGCCACATGATAAATTCAGCTAGGCTATCAAGCTTCAATACCATGGCAGTTGTTGCGGCTATTACACCGATCGCGGCTTGACCTTGAGTCCATAACCAAACAGAAGTTCCAATAACACCAATAAAAAGAAAAGCACTCAGCAGGCGAATACTAATTTGGTATTTCACACCTAAACGCATTTGCTTATAAACAGTCTCCATAAATTCTTTCATGGATTCTTTGGCATACTGGCTTTCACGGCCTGCATGTGCAAATAGTTTTACGGTTTGAATATTGGTGTAGGCATCTGTGATACGGCCTGTCATGATAGATCGTGCATCTGCTTGCGCTTGAGATACTTTGCCTAAACGTGGGATAAAATAACTGGCAATCGCAATAAACAACACTAACCATATAATTAAGGGAACGATCAAAATAGGCGATATAGAGCCAAGCACAATACTGATGGTAATAAAATAAATAACCACATAAACCAGCATATCGCCAAGAATCATCCAAAATTCGCGTACAGCTAACGCTGTTTGCATTACTTTGGCTGAAAGACGTCCTGCAAAGTCAGTGTGGAAAAAATCTAAGCTTTGTTGTAATAATAAATTATGAAAGCGCCAACGCATACGCATTGGAAAATTACTAAACAAAACTTGATGTTTAATAATAGCTTGAATGCTAACAAAGAAAATATTGGCAAATAATATACTGATTAGAATGGTCAGATTTTGCTGATTGGTCGCAAAAAATGTATTGGGTTGACTGTTGCTCAGCCAATCGACCAATTTACCGATATAAGAAAAGAACAATGCTTCAAAACAAGCTGCTGCGGCTGTGCAGGCGACCAGTAAGAATAAATAGGGACGAATGCCTTGCGTCGCTTTCCAGACAAATGCAAAGAAAGTGGTGGGTAATGGTTTGTTTAAGTCTTTGCTTGGATATGGGTCGACTAATTTCTCAAACCATCGCAGCATTGTTTCTTCCTCTAAGTTTAAAAAAGTATAAACATATCGTTATTATAGGATAGCAGAAAATTAATGTAATAAATGTGAAAAGTGAAATTGTACGCATTCTAACGAGCTTGAAGTTGATTGAAATTTATTATTGTCTAATATGAAAAACTAATGAAATATAACACTTGAGAAATATGACATGAAAAAACAATTTGAACACCAACAAGATTCTAATCTCATTATTGAAACTTCATTGATTGATCGTTTTCACCCTAAATACTGGCGGATTGATGGCCCACAAACCATGTCTTTTGCGATCACCAATTATCAGAATGGCTTTGAAGCACTATTTCGATCTCGCACCACGACTGATCTAGCAGGTATTGTCTGGGATTCTCATGATGCTAAAGACCATACATTTCTCGCATACGAGACTAAGTACGATTACTCAGGGGTGATTTGGGATTTTGATATTGAATTATCTGCTTCAATGCCAACCCTTAATCATGAAACACTTACACCTACTTTGACGGTCCATTACCATGATCATGGTGAAGATAAGGTGGCTTATATTGTTTTGTTTAATTATGCCAACCAACCCACGGCTCGATCAGCACATATTCAGATCAATTGGGACACAGTAAGAGCAGGTTTCTCAGCCACAGACCATTTCCCGGTCACCAATATTCAGCGGATTTCCTTTTCTGCTTATACAACCACATATAATGGACATTCAACACTTCCACTGGCTCAAGCTGAAGATGGTTATATCCGCATATTCAACTCTATCACCACAGGGCCAAATGCAAAGCTGACTTTAAATCGAGTATCTGTGCCACCGCATCATTATGGTATCTGTACCAGTTATGATGACCACTATGATTTAAACCCTCAGCGGCTGGTTGATAATATGAAAGCTTTGGGCTATCACGGCTTTATGAATCATTATTGTGGTATGTCCAAATATCCAGAGTTAATTTGGAAAAATGATCTGAATAAGTGGCAAATTCCAGATACGCTTATGACATTTGAAGATGTGGTGAATCCATGTACGCGGATATGGCATGAGCATTTTGCACAAGCACTACATGATGCAGATATGCAGCCAGTATTTGGTGTGAGTTTTGAAATGTACTCATTGGGTGCAAATGAGTTTTGGGCGCAGCGAGATTGGAATAGCAATCTAGGTCGTACGGGTTATGAACCCCCGAGTTATTTTTTTAGTCCATGTGATCAAAATGCACTAGCCTATCTACATAAAGCATTTATCGAGTTTGCAGATATGATGGCAATAGGTGGGTGTGAGGTAAATATGCAAATTGGTGAGCCGTGGTGGTGGTATAACCAAGGCACAGATCTACCTTGTATTTATGATTTTCCGACTAAACTTGCCTTTAATGCTGATACTGGATTATATGCACCAGACTTAGGAACAATTTATGATGCTGTGCATAAAACAGGTACGCCGTATGATGAGTTCAAAACGTGGTTAAGAAATAAGTTGGGTCAGACATGTCAGGACATCCGTGCTGTGATCAAAGCAAAATATCCAAGTGCTCTAGTCTGTCCATTAATTTTCTTTCCCACGATTCGAACACCAATAGAAACTCTTGCGACGGACATTAACTATCCACGCGAACATTATGCTTATCCTCATTTTGATTACATGATGACTGAAGCCTATGATTGGCTTTTAGAGGCAAAATTAGAGTTGGCACATCAGGCTGTGGCAGAGATACCGACTCAAGATCTTCATTATCCAATTGATAAAGTTGCTTATTTATCGGGATTTGTTCCTGATCCATCTATTGCACATCTCTATGGATTTGACGCTAGCAAAGCGTATCAAGTACACATCTGGCAGCGAATTTTTGGCGATATGCAGAACAATGATCCACTAGGACTGATGAAGCAGTTTATTTGGGCATATCCGCAAGTGATGTTGGATTCAATTACCATTGATATCGGGCAAGCGCCAAACGGCTTCTTTGTAGGGGAAGTCTTTTATTCCCCAATTGCTGATGATACTCCGTATCCTCCTGAAATTTATTTATAAGAGAGTCAATTAAAAAGCCTTCATATAAAGGCTTTTTAATCATCATTTACCGATCGCATAGTAAAAAATAATAGTGTGCACTTTGCTACTTGTTTTAAGTTTGAACAGGGCTATCTATTTGAAAAACCAGATGATGGGAGGGGGTGATGCAAAGTTTTAGTACAGCGATATGATGAGCGGTCACAATAAAGCGATAATAATACTAGAACTATGCTTATAAAACGGCAATAATTGTGATGTGCTTCACGATTATATGGATGTTAAATGTTAAAAAAAGTCGGCAATTTAAGTGTTTGTTTGTTGTTCATCGCAAGTATATTTTTTCTTATTCGTGGTGCTCCATCTATTGATATCGTTTTAATTACTATTTCACTAGCCTTGATGATGGCAGCATATTTGTTGGCGTCGGAATTTAATTTGAATCTACTTAAGTGGACCAAATGATTTTATAAAATTTGAACATTTTTAAAATAGATAACTAGAGAAAATAGGCTTAAGTATAGCTATACCTAGTTGTCGCTATAAAATTTTTATCTATACCTCGATGGCTTGAGAGTTCTGTGTCTGTCCATTTATTTGGGTCGGGTGAGAACTTCAAGCCATTGCAGTTTTTATGCGTATTGATTTAAGTGAGCTTTTCAGTGCTTGCTTGTTGTCTAAATGCTTGTAAATCATGTCCTGATGGTGCTTGATAAATTCTTAAACCAAACTCAGGAACAATAGCAATTAGATGATCGAAAATATCAGATTGAATTGCCTCATAAGATGCCCATGCAATCGTGTTGGTAAATGCATAAATCTCTAAAGGTAAGCCCTCACTTGTTGGTTGTAACTGGCGAACCAAAATTGTTTGATTTTGGGCAATCCCGTGGTGCTGACGTAAGTAGAACTCAACATAAGCCCGAAACGTTCCCAAGTTGGTTAAACGTCTCTGGTTATATCGAGAATGATTGGTTAAATGATTATTGAACTCCTCAATTTCAGATTTCTTTGCATCAAGATATTGATCTAACAGTAAAAAGTCTTTGAGTTTTTGCTGTTCTTCATCACTCATAAAATGTACGCTACTTTGATCAAGAAAAAGTGAGCGCTTCATACGACGACAACCTGAGTTGCTCATTCCGCGCCAATTCCGAAAGGTATCCGTTACTAGCTTATTGGTTGGAATGGTGGTGAAGGTTTTATCAAAGTTCTGAACAGTCACGGTATGTAATGACATATCAATGACGTCACCATCAGCATTTAAAGACGGCATTTCAATCCAGTCGCCGATACGAACCATATCGTAAGATGTGATTTGTACACTGGCGACCAAAGAAAGAATCGTGTTTTGGAACACCAGCATTAATACCGCTGCCATTGCCCCGAAACCAGCAAGTAAGGTGAAGACATCTCTTTTAAGGAAAGTACCTAAAATTAATAGCCCACAAACCACAAACAAGACCAACTTAACCAGTTGCAAATAACCTTTGATGGGTTTATTTCTTGATTTAGGGTTACGCTGATAGACGAGGTTGAAGATGTTGAGCGCTTCACTGATCGAGAGTGCGATAGTGAGGAAAATAAAGGCCTGAGCACCCATTTGCACAAGGCTGATTACTTTCTCTGGGAGATGTGGGACTGAGGAGATCCCATTCATAATCACAATTGCAGGCACGATATTGGCAAAACGACGAGTCACACTATGCTGTGAGAAGATCGCTTGATTTGGAGATTTAAACTTAGTGATTAAATGGCGTATACCACGAACAATAATTCTTTTCGCAATGAAATTTGCCAGTGCTGCGAATAAAATTAGAACGATCAGAGCAAGTAGCATTTCAAGCCAAGGAAAATGGCTTAATTCAGCTCTAATATCGCGTATAAAATTTAAATAATCCAAAACCCAAACACCTTAAAATTCTTTAATAGCGAATTGTAAGCTGTAATAGGGCTTTAGTTATTTTTAATCACAGTTTATATACGATCTGTAAGGCGTTTTTACAGAGTCAAATGATTTACCACATCAAATCATCAGGAATGACATAGGCTGCGTATGGATCTTCTTCATCTGTAGTCTGACTATTGTTATTTTCAGTATTGTTGTTGACTAAGATGAATCCTTGCATTTTCTGGTCAATCTTCTCGGCTAATTCTTTAGGAAGACAAGCATAACTGTCTTGATCTTTTGCAATGACTAGAGAGCCAGAGACCAGTGCGTTATAAACTTGTTGAGCAAGGTAGATTTTCTTAATCTTATTTTCGTCAATAAATTGATAAGCAATATCGCCTTCGGTTTGCTGTACTTTGTGCTGTTTGATCATTTGGATAATTGAAGCTTTTAGGGCTTTTTCTTCCAAAATTCGTTGCTTTTCTGAGTTTAGTGCTTGGTCTTTGGCTAATTTTTCTTGCTTTGCGCGATCTATATCCGCTTTGAATGTTGCATCATCATTCTGCCCAGTACGTTGTTCATGTTGCACTTGTTTGGTTAATTTTTTCGCTTTTTTATTGTCGACCAAACCCGCTTTTAATAACTGAGCCTGCAATGCATTTTTAACCATGATTCAATCCAAATTTAAGTTTGATGAAGAACGAAAATAATAAATCCAATATGCCATACTCATCGCTAAGCTTAAAGCCGTTGGGATAAGAAAGGTTTGTAAGTTTAAATATGGATACAGCACACTCGCAATGAGTCCGCCTGCTAAAAATCCAGTAAAGATGAGTAAGTGTAGCAAAATACGCCGTCTTTCGACTGTTAACCCACGTGCTTTGTAGCCGAGCGCTAAGCCAATATCGGTTAATACACCAGATAAATGGGTGGTACGAATAATCGCGCCTTTATAGTGGCTGACCATTGCATTTTGTACGCCCATCGCTACGCAGGCCCAGAGTAAGCCATAGCGAGGAAAATAGGGGATGAGCAACCACGTTAAAAACAGAAAAATGGCGACTAAGCTCAGTGGAAATCCATAATGTCGCCCTAGCGCAAGATTGCCATTTCCAAGAATTAGACCACTATAAAATGAGCCAACTACAAAGCATATTACCACTAAGCCAAGGTAAATCAGATGATCTGGTTGCCAATCGAGTACATTCATCGCCAGTAAGCTGACATTACCGGTCATATGAGAAACGGATTGGTGCAGGAGAGTGAATAAACCCAAAACGTTCACCATCCCTGCATTCAATGCCAATAAAAAAGCACCCAGTTGAATCCAATTTGGTAAACGTTGAAGTGGCATATAAACCTATGAGTCTAGACGGTCTCTGAAATCTACAGCAGCAGTGAATAAAACATCTGTTGATGAGTTGAGTGCTGTCTCGGTTGAATCTTGCAATACACTAATGATCATACCAATTGCGACAACCTGCATAGCAACTTCTGTTGATATACCAAACAAGCTACAAGCAACGGGGATAAGCAATAATGAACCACCTGCTACGCCAGATGCACCACAAGCAGATATTGCTGCAACAACAGACAAAATAATCATTGTGCTGAGATCGACTTGAATACCGAGCGTATTTACAGCAGCGAGTGTTAATACCGTCACGGTAACGGCAGCACCCGCCATGTTAATTGTAGCACCAAGTGGAATGGAAACACCTGCAGTTGCTTCATTGACACCTAAACGTCGTGCAAGGTCTAAGTTCACAGGAATATTTGCAGCTGAACTACGCGTAAAGAAGGCAGTAATCCCACTTTCTTTCAAACAGATAAACACGAGCGGATAGGGATTGGCGCGCATTGTAATCGCAACAAGAATTGGATTGATCACCAGCGCAACAAAAATCATTGTGCCGATCAATACCATCAATAAATGTGCATAGCTTGTCAACGTTGCAAAACCAGCTTCAGCAAAGGTCACTGCAACTAAGCCAAAAATACCGACTGGCGCAAAACTAATCACGATATGAATGATTTTATTCACAGCATTGGAAACATCGGTTAATACTTGTTTTGTTGATTCAGAACTGTGGCGCAGTGCTAAACCTAAACCAATTGCCCAAGCCAAGATACCAATAAAATTAGCATCACTGATTGCCTGTACAGGGTTGGCAATAAAGCTAAGCAGTAAGTTCTTTAAGATCTCAGCAAGATTACCAGGTGCTTGTAATTCAGACTGGGCCGCGATGTTCAAAAAAAGCTGACTAGGGAACATGATGCTTGCAATGACAGCACTAAATGCAGCGAACAGCATGCCGAGTACATACAAGGTCATGACAGGTCTTAAATTAGAATTTTGACCCACTTGAAAGTTTGCAATTGAAGAAAGTACGAGTACAAAAACTAAAATTGGTGCAACAGATTTCAAGGCCTTAATAAATAACTCACCTAATAAACTTAGATAAGGTGTGAAAGTAGGGAATAGCAATGCCACGCCAATCCCTAAAAAAATAGCGATAATAATTTTGCTAACTAAACTTAAGCGAGACAATACATTAAACATATGAAGGCCTTATAAACCTATGCACGATTTAAGGTTAAACAAGCGCCGTATTCTATACCTAAGCGCTGTGAATATTAAAATTTTTTTTACTACCGCATTACTTTAAAAATACTGTAAAAAATAACGTAATGTTTTTTAAAAGTATTTTATATAAATATACGATATCCTTTTGAGCGAAAAAACAGCTATAAAGTTTTTGTTTCGGCTTGAGGTTGAGGGGAAAGCGCTTGTATTGCTTGGTAGTGTGATAGAAATATTCGGCCATTCAACTCCTTTACCAGCTCGGATTTGGACAGCTTATCGATTACTGGTCCTTTTACTTCTGAGAGGTGCAGCTGGATCTGTAATTGTGATAATTCTTGGTTTAGATCTTTCAACATTTCCAGTGCACTGAGGTCAATATTACTGATACTTGAGCAATTGATGACGACATGTTGTATCTGTGGGTTTTGGCTAAGCTCAGTAATCACATGACCTTTCAAAATATGTGCATTTAAAAAACTAAGATTTTCATCAACACGAAATGCCACAACGTTTGGTGTTGTTATGACATCATATCGCGACACATTTCTAAAGTGCTGAGTGCCTTCGATTAAACCAATCACTGCAATATGTGGACGGCTAATTCGCCAGAGTAATAAGATAAAAGTTAAAACAATACCAATAATAAGCCCAGTCGAAATATCAATGCAGGTCACACCCAAGAACGTTGCCCACATCGCAAGACCATCCGCTTTTGAATATCGCCATGTATCAATAAAAGGTGTCAGTGTGACAAGTTTCCATATTGAAACAAAAATGGTGGCAGCTAAAACGGCTAAAGGTAGATTTTCAAATAGACCTGTAAAATATAAGCTTACGAGGATCATTAATAATGAAGAAAGCACACCAGAGATCGGCGTTTTTGCACCTGCATCAGCATTGACCACCGTTCTAGATAAACTGCCTGAAACAGCAAAGCCTGAATTTATACCTGCTGCAATATTTGCCAAACCTAATGCGATCAACTCTTGATTGCTGTTTAAATCATCACGCTTTTGCAAAGCAGTTGCTTGGGCTATTGCCAAGGACTCAATAAAACTAATCATTGCAATCATAAAAGCACTAGGGAGTAGCTGTTGAACCAAAGTCAAGTTCCATGTTGGAAAATGAAAACTTGGTAAAGCAGAGGGAATCGCTCCAACAGTTTGAATACCATAGTGATCTCCCCCTAAGGCAGAAATAAACACGATTGATAAGAGTAGAAGCAGTAGAGGAATAATTTTATTTATAAAATGAGATTGAATAAACTTGGGCAATAAAATGAGTATGCCAATCGCTGTAATTCCAGAACCGAGATTTGTAAGACTTATCTTATCGAAGTGTTGAGATAGACTAACAAAAAACTCAGGGATATTATTTGCTTGCAAGGGGATATCGAGTAAAAACTTGAATTGCCCGAGTGCGATCAATAATGCAGATGCAATGATGAAGCTTTGAATAACGGGATGGCTAATCAATTGAATTAAAAAACCAAAACGAAATAGACCTAAAATGAGTGATATCACACCCACTAAGACCGCCAAAAGACAAGCAGCTTCTATATAGGCTGCTGAACCAACTGTAAAGAGTGGGTTTAATGCTGCGAAAACCATCATGGAAATAATGGCAACAGGACCAATCGACAGTGTGGAGCTACTGCCCGTAAATGCATAGATGATCATCGGCAATATACTGGCGTATATTCCCATGACTGGTGGCAAGCCCGCCAACATGGCATAAGCCATACCTTGAGGAACAAGCATAGCCAAAACAATTAAAGCGGCAGTTAAATCAGACCTAAAACTGGGGAGCTGATAGTTGCGTAACCATTTTCTTGCAGGAAACAGTACAGAGAGGCCTTGATTTAACTTTTTCATGTCTAACATTTTAAAGCATAAATTCGTATATATTATGCAGAAAAAATGCTAAAGAAACGAGTGCTTGTTTTCCCTATGATTGTTCTGGTTTTGGGCAATAATGCTCATACAAGGTATTCAAGATGATATTTAGCTTTGGATCAAGAATTGAATAAAAAATTTGTTTGCCATCACGACGTGTAGAAACAACATTGCTTTTGCGTAGCATCATCAATTGTTGTGAAAGGGTGGGTTGAACAATGTTTGTGAGTTCAGCAATTTGTGTGACGTTAAGTTCTTTTTGAGTTAAATGACACAAAATAATCAACCGATCAGTATTTGCTAGAGATTTGAGTACATTAACAACATTACCCGCAGATGCTCTCATCGCTTCAATTTCAAGATTTTTTTGCATATTTCACTCGTCACCAGAAAACCGACCCAAGTATAAGATGGGTAATAGAAAGAATTGTTGTAAAACTGAATAATCACAATGGTTTTTAATGACAAGGTATATAAGCAAAAGTTATAAGCATAAGCAATTATGTTAATGATTTAGCTTTTTTTTTAATAAATGTCGACTAATTAACATTTGATGGTTGCGAGGCAAAATAGAATCAAAAATCATGTCTATGAGGTATGATTTTTAAAGTTTACTACACAATAAAATTAAGTGATTAATATAACTAATGAATATTAAAAAAAGTTAAAAATTGATTGTACTTCAAATAAAAGTGTATACAATTGGGCTTAGGACAGAAGAATCTGTCTGCATAAAAAGGATCGGAACTGTGAAAACACGACCGCCAGAGGGTAATAATAGTTATTATTAACTAAATTTAGACGCAAGCGTGAGCCAGAAAAAAAATTATAAATCACGCTTTATTTTTTTATTCAATTATTTCATTACTTTATATAGTTATCCCTTTACTGGTAAAGGGATAAGATTATTTATGCAAGTGTTTGTTCAAAGTTAATCAAGTGTTCAACACGCTTCCAATACTCGTTCATTTCAACAGAGTTTTTATTCACATGCGCTTGAATCGTCATACCGTCTAAAATACTGACAATGAGCGTTGCGAGGTGGATTGGTGTTTGAATTCCTATATTTTCAAGTAAACCTTGAATTAAGGCAGTTAACCAAATTTTATATTGAGTTGCAGGTTCTAAGGTTGAAGGGTAGATTTTGATCACTTCTTCAAGCGCTTTTTGAAACATGCATCCATTAAAATCTTCGGTATTGAACCATGCGGCATACCATTCAAAAATCGTTTTGAGCTGCCCCATATGGTCGGTTGGATCGCCTTTGCTTAAGGCGATGTTTAGCGAAGCTTGGAGATTTTGGTTGCGCTGGATGAGACATTCTTGAATCAGCTTTTCCTTAGATGGAAAATATTTATAGAAAGTCATTTTTGCAACGTTTGACTCGCTGATAATTCGATCGACCCCAACCGAGTTGTAGCTATGCGAGTTAAATAGTCTTAATGCTGTGCTAATAATATCTTCTTTTTTTGACATATAACGCCTCGGGTTCGCTCCCCATCAAGAGCATTTTTTTGCATTTCATTATGCAATTTTGGCGGATATTTTACATGCTATTCAAAAATTATCATAGGGGTAAATAACACTATTTATTTAATTGATTTTTAAATGAGTCACCCATGTGATCAGTTAAAACGAGCAGTACGAATTTAATAATGTGAATAAAACTTGGTTATAAAAAGTGTAGTTATTAATAGATAGAAAATTGCGCTGAAATGAGTACGCTTCGAATGATTCTATTGTTTGGTATTATAGCGAAGAAACAATATTTAATTAAAAATGATAATCATTTCAACAACTGGGTCTTGATTGCTGAAATGGTCAGTTATCAATAGATAATAACTGATCCATCATCTTTATCTGAGCTTATTGGGGTTGCTGTTTCGGCAGAGTTGCAATGAGTCGAGCGAAGTTTTTGGAAAGTGTGGATGATTGCGTCGGGGTATATACTGAGCGTTGAATTATTCCTTTATCGGTTTCAATGGATAGCTCAACGTTTTTCGCGCTTCTCAATTCATAAAGAAACGAGCTTGGGAGAACAAAGGTATTGGCTGAGTGCTTAGGAATAAGCTTACTTATATATTTCTGTTGAGTTTTATCAGTAGGACGGTAGTTAAATGACTTCCCATCCACCAAGAAAGTCATAGCTGTTATATCGTAATATTGATAAGTACTTGTCAACGCAACATCAACTTTTAGTCGATCTTTTTGTTGTTTATCCCATTCAACGACCACATTCGGGCAAATTTCATTGCTCTTACAATTTAATGAACCTGCAGTAGCAAGATGATCAATAGCCGTTGTGGTTGTTTGCGAATTTTGCAAACTTGTACAACCACTTGTCATTACAGCAATACTAAGTAAGCACAGTACTTTTTTCATATTTAAGGTCTCTTATTTATTCCACGTCTAGGCGGTTATTAATGTGATGCTGAACCAAGAAATTCAAATGGTTTTGAGATTTTGAACTGACTGGTTGCGTCACCAGCAAAGGTATTTTGTTGATCACTTCCAAGATCAAGTTTACGTGTAACACCATCTTTAAAATTGATTTTCTTTAAATCAATCCAAAAAACATTCGGGGAAACAGCTGATTCAAAGAAATAAAGTTGTTGCTTGTGATCTGCAACTGTTCTCCAGCGGGTTGAGGAGATATTCGGTTCTTCGGCTGTATTTAAACCAAATGGTACGGATGCATTGCGAATAACACTAAATACCGAGGCGATCGCTTCTTTCGGGTTATTGTTTTTAGGAATGGCATTGATGTAAAAAGAGGCTCGCGCAAAGCGATCTGCGGCTCTATTGGTGCCGGGTAGCATCACTGTTCCACCAATTTGTTGCCAATAAGTATTGAGAGCAAGTTGCTGATCAAAGGTTGGAGAATTCGTCATCACTTGATATTTTTTATTGTGGTGAATGACCTGTTTTCCATTGATGTATTCAATGATTGCACTATCACCAGTTTTATCAGAAAGTGATAAGTGGAGCGTTGTTAGGCGTTGTTCACCGGGTACATTATCGGTAATGATGATAAAAGGTTCTTTTTCCAATGCTGTAACGGCTTCAGCAACAGTCGCATAATTATCGAGTACGTACTGTGCCCATGCTGAAATACTCAAGTGCGGTTTATTTGATTTTTTTGAGTCTGGATATTGAGACTCAACTAACCAGAGCACATTCGCGACAAGACCAACTTCATTCATTCCATCTGTGGTGGAAACATCATAACCAGAGGCGATTACGCTGCCATATTTTGATTTCCATTTTAGTGATTTTGGACCTGCATTACTATCTCGATTTACACCACTGGGCATGATCCATAGATTGCTACCGACATCGACTTTCCAGTCCATAGAGCGAGCAGTGATGACATGATTGTCATTGCCCAAATACACAGCTCTGGTACAGGCCTGAACAGTTTGTAAAAATAATGAAGAAGCGATAAATGAACAAAATAATGTTTTTTTAAACATGTTTTGGCTCCGTTTTTTGTCAAAAATTTATTTAAAAGAAAGATATATTTTTAAATTATTAATAAGTAGTTTATAAATTTTTTATTGGTATTCAATCATTAAAATGTAATTGTTATAAAAATAATCACTTTGATATTTCCAAGTATAATTAACCGACTGTAGTGAAAAGGTTAATTTAATATATTTTCACATATTGAAGTTAATTATCTTGGAAGTATCAATAAAAGGATTAGTTTGGCGGTAATAACATCACAATCGCATTATTTAGCAGTTGAGCGACATCTTCGAGTATTTCAGTTTGATTGAACTGTTCATCAAATATTAAGCTTTCACCATCTGCGACTTGCTTTAAGTAATTTTCAAAGGTCTTGGAAACACAGACGTTTTCGCCATTTGCCCAAAAGTCTAGAGAGTCACCTTGTTGTCTATAAAGTAGTCTCGATGCGGGTTCAAGGATCAACTGGAATCCTGTACCAATGATTTCTGTCAAATCATTGGCTTCAATTTCCTCTGGTTCTGGAATATTGTTTGGATAGTTTGATTCACTCATATAAGACATGATCGCAGCGTCGAACTCTGGTGCTTGAGTGAGATAGTCAAGTAGTTGAGTTTTTAAGTATGAAAATTCAGTATCGTTAATTTCACCCACTTGAGCAGCCTGTTGGCGTTTAATATCAAGCAATGGTTTTTTGAGTATCTCGTTTTCTGCAAATTTATCGCTGACTTGATCAATCATCTCTGAGAGGTTTGGCATACGGAAACCGAAAGAGAAGGTTAAACAATCATCTTCTGCGACACCGTAATGTGAAAGACCTGGTGGTACATAAAGTAAATCACCTGGAGCAAGCACTTCATCAAAATGAATATCCATTTCAGCTAATAGTTTTAAAGGCTGATCTGGAACAAATGCTGTAGATTCATCACACATTTGACCGAGTTGCCAGCGGCGATGACCATGACCTTGCACCAAAAAGACATCATAAAAATCAAAATGCTTGCCGACTGAACCACCTTGTGGTGCATAAGACACCATGATGTCATCACGGCGCCATTGGGGAATAAAAGGAAATTTTTTCCAGAGTTCAGCGATATCAAATGAATAATGATCAACCGCTTGAACTAATAATGTCCATAGATTCGGTAATTTTTGAAAATCACCTTTGGTGAGCGGAGAAGACTTTACATGCCATTCATTTGGATTTTTATTCTTTTGACGAATCAGGCGAGCAGTGACATCTTCTTCCAAAGCAAGTTCTTTTACATCGTCTGGTTCTAATAGACCGACAATTTCAGGCATTGCGTTACGCACCAGCAAAGGTTTTTTTTGCCAATATTCAGTTAAAAACTGTTCTGCGGTGATACCGCCTAAAACCGTTAAAGATTCTTGAGACATAGGGAGCAAGCCAAAATATATAAATTTGTTGCGTATTGTCTATGGAGTTGAATATTGGCGCAAGTGTTGCGGCGTTGTAATCGGTATGGAAATAAATAATGCAGGAATGTATTTAATCTTGATCAATTAGAAGCAGATTCGTTTACAGTCCTTTCAAAAAAACAGTATGCTTAAGATGCAAAAAGGGAGCATACATGTATCAAGTACTGGCAAGAAAATACCGTCCACGTAATTTCAATGAGTTAGTGGGGCAAAACCATGTTTCTCGTGCTTTAACGAGCGCGTTAGAACGTGGGCGTTTGCACCATGCTTACTTGTTTACAGGGACGCGTGGGGTCGGGAAGACGACGATTGCCCGTATTTTAGCCAAGTGTTTAAATTGTGAGACTGGGGTAACCTCTACGCCATGCGAAGTTTGTGCAACGTGTAAAGCTGTCAATGAAGGTCGTTTTATTGATTTAATCGAAATCGATGCTGCATCACGCACCAAGGTTGAGGACACACGTGAACTTCTTGATAATGTTCCTTATGCTCCGACTCAAGGACGGTTTAAGGTTTATCTGATCGATGAGGTTCATATGCTTTCAACGCATTCATTTAATGCGTTGTTAAAGACATTGGAAGAACCACCTGAACATGTGAAGTTTTTATTTGCGACCACTGATCCGCAAAAATTACCGATTACCGTAATTTCTCGTTGTTTGCAATTTACCTTGCGCCCATTGGCTGTCGATGAAATTACTACGCATCTCACTGAGATTTTGAATAAAGAACATATCGATGCTGATCAAGATGCTATTTGGCAAATTGCTGAATCGGCACAAGGTTCTGTGCGTGATGCGCTTTCCTTAACGGATCAAGCGATTGCCTATGGTCAGGGTGCTGTTCACCACCAAGATGTTAAAGACATGCTTGGTTTGATTGACCGTACGATTATTTATGATTTGATTTTGGCGATTCATCAAAACCAACAAGCCCGAGTCAGTCAGTTGCTTTTGCAATTTAGACAGCAAGCATTAGACGTATCTTTGGTCCTAGATCAGTTAGTTTCAACATTGCATGAATTGGCATTGTTACAGTATTTACCTGATCTTGCATTGAAATATAGTGAAGAAATTAATCAGAAAATTCTGCAACTCTCAAAATTGCTTTCAGCTCAAGATTTACAACTTTATTATCAAATTGCATGCAAGGGGCGTGCTGATCTACAACTTGCAGTAACACAAGAGCAAGGCTTTGAAATGTGCGTATTACGCTTGCTCGCATTTAGACCTTTATCTGTGGGTGAGATCACTGTTGTTGAAACAAACCCACATCATGTTGAGCAATCCCCAAAAACTGTGGTTTCGGCTGAAAAAATCTCATCAGATACTCAGCAGTTGCAACAAGGAGCTGTAGTCGAAGAGCAACTTGTTGTTCAGCAAGAAGTCGTTAGCGTTCAACCTGAACCTGAACCTGAACCTGAACCTGAACCTGAATCAATCGTGCAGGAAGATCTTGAGGTCATGGTTTTCGATGCAGCAGATGGACAGCTTATCGGAATAGACAGTGTCTCCGATCAACAAAATCACCAGTCTGATATTGCAGCATTTGATGATGTGCTTATTTTTCCTGTAGAGCCAAAAGCGCAGACAGATCAAATTGTACATCAAGAGATTGAACAGAATTGTTTACAGGTCGAGTCTGAGTTGTTCGATGAAGTTGTTGCGGTCGAGCAAGTTACAGCACAACCTGCCGAGGTTGCGACTGATATTCAACAAGCTGCTGTTGAAGCAACGGATTTGATGCCACAAGACATTCTAAAGCTCCATGAACAGGTGTTAGAAGGTGAGTGGAATCTAGAGAAATGGGAGTACTGGTTTAGAACCAGTCAACTTTCTCCAGCCGTTCAGGAGTTAGCCCAGCATGGAGTCATGCAAGGGCAAATTAATGGTGTGTCGATTTTTCATATTCCTCAAGAATACGAGGGAATGCTATCGCAGTTACAACATGGTTTAGAGGATGCACTCAACTCGCAATGGCCAAATACCCAGTTCGATGTGCAGTATGGGGAGGTTCACTCCAATACGCCATTGGCGATACAAAATCAGCGTAAAGAAAAAGCCTTTAATCGAGCAGTGGAATTATTGCAGCATGAACCAACCATCAAAAGCTTGATTGAGACTTTTGACGCAGAACTACATAATATCCAATTGAAGTCCTGAGTGAGGACAAAGCAACGCTTTGTCCGAGAGCAAGACGAGAGCAAGGCTCGACTGGCGGAACTAAACTCAGCTTTGTCTGAGCGCAAGACTCGAGTGGCGGAATTAAACTTAAGGTTTTGTTCTGGAAGCGTTTGAAACTTCGTAAAGACCTTGCGTTATATGGTTCTATACTGTGGATAGGACAGGGACATTTGTCAGAAATGTCCCATGTTACAATGAGAGCTATAGCTGGTAAGGTGAAATGTCAAAAAACCTTAGTCTGTTAGTAAATATTCAATAAGCACATCGCGCATATTTTCAGGAATTGCCGTACTCTTTCGATTCGCACGATCTACAAAGACATGAACAAAATGCCCCTGTGCGGCGGCTTGCTGTTGGCCTTGCTTAAAAATCGCCAATTCATAACGTAACGATGAATTGCCAATTTTTCCAATTGCGACACCCACTTCAATGATTTCTGGAAATGATAGTTCTTGTAAAAAACTACAGGCTGAATCAACCACCAGACCAATCACGTCGCTGTGATGAATATCAAAACCTGTTTTTTGAATCAACAATGAATTGGCTGCGGTATCAAAATAACTATAGTAGGTCACATTATTGACATGGCCATAAATATCGTTGTCTGCCCAACGGGTTTGTATATCCAAAAAGAATTTGAATTGGTCACGGTTTTTTAAAATCGGTTTACTCATGCATAAATCGCCTGATAAATCTGTAAAGCATCTTGTTCGGTCATAGCTCGTGGATTATTTTGCAATAATCGCGTTTGAAGCATGGCATCCTTCGCCAGTTGTGGCAATTTTGCTTCTGCAATATCCAAGTCTTTTAATTTAAGCGTTAGACCACTTTGATCTAAATGATTTTGCATGTGATCAATGAAAAGATCACATAATCCATCCGTACAGCCTGTACTTCGTGGGTCGAGCAGCTGCATGAGCTCGGCGTAATAATGTTTAGCTTTTGGCACATTGAACTTCAATACTTCAATAAGCACCAAAGCATTGGTATGTCCATGTGAAAGATGGAAATGTCCACCCAGAGGATAAGCAAGAGCATGCACAGCGCCGACAGGTGCGTTCGCAAAAGCTTGACCTGCCAACATTGAGCCGATCAGCATATTTTGACGAGCATCTAAATCAGCGCCATTTTTGAGCACTTTGGCTAAATTTTGATTGAGTAATTGAAGTGCATTCTTCGCCAATATGTCGGCATAAAAGTTTTTTTTGATATTTGAGGTATAGGCTTCAATGGCATGTACCATCGCATCGATACCTGTTGCAGCCGTGATATGTGCAGGCAGACCTGCTGTAAACGTTGCATCTAAAATAGCAACATCAGCATAAAGTATCGGAGAAACAACCCCCATTTTGGTTGTCGCACCTGTTGTGACGATTGAAATTGGTGTCACTTCAGAGCCTGTTCCAGCAGTCGTTGGAACTAAAATAAGCGGCAAACGAGGGGCTTTGGCTTGATTTACACCATAGATTTCACTGAGGTGCTGCTGTTGCTCTGGATGTGCGAGTAAAGCAATGATTTTAGCGACATCCATTGAACTGCCGCCACCAAAACCGATAATCACATCAATCTTTTCTTTTTTCGCAAAATCAACTGCTTCTAATACGATATGTTCTGGTGGATCAGCTTGAATATCGGAGTAAATAATATGGTCGAGGGAGATTTGATTGAATATTTGTATAATCGGCTGATGCAGTTGATGTTGGATCATGCCCGCATCTGTCACTAAAAGCGCTTTGTGATAATGGTGTTGTGCTAAAACCTGTTTAAGTTCTTGTATCGAACCTAGTCCCGCAATAATGTTCGGAACGGTTTGAAATTGAAATGGATTCATAGATACATCCTTATACTTGAACTTTATTTGCATTTTATAAATCAATTACGCGCTAAGCTAAAATATTCTCTCTCATAATCATAGATGAAATGTTAATAAACCCTAATAAATACAACATTTTTATATCAAGTGACTATAGGTTTCATTGCTCAAATAAATTAACATAAGACGCTGTCAAAAAGTGTAGCGTTGAGGTGATTATGCCATCGAAAATGCCCTATAGGGTGTTATGTGTCTGTTTGGGAAATATTTGTCGCTCACCCACAGCAGAAGCGATTCTCAGACATTATTGTGATGTGCATGCTTTAGACGTATTGGTCGATTCAGCTGGAACAAGTAACTACCATCCGAACAAAGCACCAGATACACGGAGCCAGCATCACGCCAAGCTGCGCGGCTATGATCTCTCTACGCAAAGAGCAAGACAATTGCGATTAGAAGACTTCATTGAATTTGATCTTATTTTAGCAATGGATCATGAAAATTTTGAAGATATTCAATCACTCATGGCTAAAGCCGTTCGACAATTTGGGGCTGATCAAATCCGTGCAAAAATAGCATTGATGAGTGAGCACGATCCGTTATTTACTCAACAAGCCGTTCCTGATCCGTATTATGGTGGGGCGGATGGCTTTGATCGAGTGCTTGATCAATGTGAGTCGAGTAGCCAAGCATGGGTGAATATTTTTAAACAGCACATCAAAGCAGGGTAATAGGATCTCATTCGACATGAATGTACAACAGCAAGTTCAGCTTAAACATTTAAATACCTTAAACCTGAATGCGATCGCTTCACACTATATTCAAATTCATCAGCCGCATGATGTTATTGAGGCGTTAGCGTTCGCTGAACAACAAGGTTTAAATGTTTTGGTTTTATCGGGTGGCAGTAATTTATTGTTGCCACAGCAACTTCAAGCGTTGGTGGTGCACCTCAATATTCAAGGCATTGATCTGCTTGCTGAAGATGAAAATACAGTGACTGTGACGGTTGGCGCTGGTCAAGTGTGGCATGATTTTGTTTTATATAGCACGCAGCAGAACTGGTTTGGTTTACAAAATTTGGCTTTAATTCCGGGTTTAGTGGGCGCTTCACCTGTACAAAATATTGGTGCTTATGGTGTTGAGGTCGGTGAATTTATTGAATCTGTACAAGTCTATGATCGTGAATTAAAGCAGTTCGATTCAATTTTAGCCCAAGATTGTCATTTTGCTTATCGGCATAGTATTTTCAAAGATCAACCGAATCGCTACATTATTGTCAGTGTTACTTTTAAATTATTGAAGCATGCTGATTTAAAGCTAAATTACGGTGATCTCAAACAAGCGGTGGCAGATCAGTTGACGGCGGAAAATCTGCAAAATCAGGTGATTCATATTCGTCAAAGTAAATTGCCCGATCCGAAAGCATTTCCAAATGTGGGAAGTTTTTTTAAAAATCCCATTCTTTCACAAACTGAATTTGACAAAATTGCTCAACAATTTCCAAACATTCCTCATTATCCACAAGCAAATAGCAATGTTAAAGTGGCAGCAGGTTGGTTGATTGATCAAAGTGGTTGGAAAGGCAAGCAATTGGGTTCAGTTGGTATGTTCCATAAGCAGGCATTGGTGCTGGTGAATTATGCTGAGGCGACTTTAGCCGATGTTAAAAATACTTACCATGCTGTACAAAGTGATGTAAAACAAAAGTTTAGTATTCAATTGGAACCTGAGCCTGTGTTATATAGTGAACAAGGTTTAATCCAAGCCCATAATGCATGAGGAGATCTATGGCTAAAGTACATTGGATGGTCAGTTTAGTACGCGTAATAACAATACTATTCGTGCTATTGGGCTGTTTTGTACTTTTTTTATATTCGCCATTTTACTCTCAACTGATGGTGAAGGGGTTAAATCACTTTGTTTCAGTGGATGTCAATGAGGTTGCGGCTCAAAGCCAAAAATCCGCTGCTTTGAGTGAACATGAAAACTTGGAACCGGGTTCCAACTTATGGATCGCTCGACAAGCATATCTCAAATTAATCGAAAAGCGTTTTCAACCAGAGAGTTCTGAAGACTTAAAGCTCATTCAGGCGCGGTATAAATTGCTACAACAACTTATTGTTGATGAACAAGAAAAAGAAAGCGAACAGGAAAAAAAGCCAATTATTCCGTTAAGTAATGATCAAGTAGAACAAGCGCAAGAGCGTGTCGCTGCTGCGAGTACACCTATTGATTTTTTACAATTTAATACACCTGATAATTTGGTGTTAATGGAAAAGTATGTCGTTTTTTTAGAAACATATCCGATTGAGTTGCCGATCGTTGAGGAGCAAGAAGGGCCGAGTAAAGAAGATTTACTTGAACTTGAAAAGAATAAAGACGGCATTGTTGAAGCTAAAAACAGCACTGAACCTTATGCGATTGTGGTATTGGGTGGTGGGTTGACGCTTGGTGCAAATGGCAAAGACATTGTGGTAAATAATTACACACGCTTGCGCTTAGAGCGAACATTGCAAGTTGAGAAGCAGTACGATTTGCCTATTGTGCTTAGTGGAGTAGAAGCGCCATATATGCAAGCTTGGCTAGAAGAGCGAGGTCTTGAAGCGAAACTACTTGAAAATAGAAGTATGAATACCTGTGAAAACTCTCGCTTCAGTTCGCTTTTACTGCAAAAGAAAGGTGGCGCACCCAAAGTCATCTTGATTACTGATGAGTATCATATGCCTCGTACCCGACGGTTATTCGCTTTGAATGGTATAGAGACTGTTCCTGTCGTTGCGCCGATGCCAACAACTTTAACCCGCTGGCGCCCAAGTGAAAAAAACTATGATCATAGTCGCCGTGCAAATTATGAAATGCTTGCCACGATTCGTGATGTGCTATTTGGTTCAAGTGATTGTCGGGAGATACCATAATGTCCAATATTCCATTTTTAAATCCGACAATTTTAAAACAACTTGATTTACCTATTCCAAATCGTGAAACCACGCCTCAAATCCTTGAAGCTTTAGATCTAAATCAACCTTTTGAAGCACCTAAAGCATTACTTGCTTACCAGAAGTTGTATGGATTGGACTCGCTGGAGTGTGATCAGTGGCAAGGTTATGTCGAAATGCCATTGTTCCGTGTTCATGTACAAGTCTTTCAACCGAAACAATCCAAGATACAAGGTACTGTTTGCTTGTTGCATGGGTACTTAGAGCATAGTGGGATTTATCAGCCGATCATTAAAGAGATATTGGATCAAGGCTTTAGTGTTGTTACTTACGATTTACCGGGACATGGTTTGAGTGATGGTTCAGCGGCAAGTATTCAAAACTTTGACCATTACCAACAGGTATTACATGCCGTTTATGATGCGGTTCGTGACGCTAAACAATTACCAAAACCATGGTTAGGAATAGGGCAAAGTACCGGTGGTGCGATTTGGATGCATCATTTGCTGGCGTACGCTGAGCGTCGGGAAGATCCGATCGTTGATCGAGTGTTGTTGTTGTCACCATTGATTCGACCTGCGAAAACAGCGTGGTGGCATAATTCTGTCGGCCTAGGCATTATTCGCAGGATCAAAAGCCAAGTGCCACGACATTTCCGCCGTAATAATCATAACCCTGAGTTCCTTCGTTTTATTCGACTTAAAGATCCTTTACAGCCTCGTATGATGGGAATGGATTGGATACTCGCGATGTCGAAATGGATGTTGGAAATGGAACAGCGACCCGCTTGTCGTATCCCTGTTTGGTTAGCACAAGGAGCGCTCGATCAAACCGTGGATTGGCGTTATAACATTGAATATATTCGGCGTAAATTTAGATTGCAGACTTTATTGATGTTAGAAGAAGGCTCACATCAATTGATTAATGAGCGTGCCGATATTCGTGCTGCACTGACAGGGCTCATTCCTGCATTCTTACATGCCAAACCAAATCACCACTATTACTAGTGGTGATTGCTATTTAGCTTAGTTTTTATTAAAACTTAGTGGCATCTGCCATTTTCCACATTCGATAGTAGAAATTCTCGTCATCATCTAAATCGCTCTGTAGCAATTCCTTTTCTTTGAGAAAGAAATGAATTTGCGCATAGTTTTTGATTTCTCGATCATTCATACGCTGTGCTAAATGATGGGCTTTGATCTCGGATGGATGACTTAAACCTGCGGCGGCTATCATTTCAGATAATGCATGTAAGGTGTTTTTGTGAAAACTAAACACGCGTTCGGACTTACTTGGCACATCAATCGCTTTTTGGCGATCTGGGTCTTGTGTAGCGACACCAACAGGGCATTGGTTGGTATGACAGCTTTGCGCTTGAATACAGCCAACAGCAAACATAAACCCACGTGCGGAGTTGACCCAATCAGCACCTAAAGCAAAAGTGCTGGCGATATCAAATGCACTGATGATCTTTCCACTTGCGCCAATTTTCACTTGGCTACGTAAACCAGCACCGGTCAAGGTGTTGTGTACGAAACGTAAACCTTCTCTTAATGGAGTGCCGATGTAATCACTAAACTCAATTGGCGCAGCACCTGTACCACCTTCAGAACCATCTACCACCACAAAGTCAGGCACAATCTTAGTTTCGAGCATAGCCTTCACGATACTCATAAACTGCCAAGGCTGCCCAATACACAGCTTGAAACCAACAGGTTTACCACCAGACAGCTCTCTTAGTTGCTGAATGAAATGCATCATTTCAATTGGCGTGCTAAAGCTCGGATGTTTAGAGGGTGAAACACAGTCATGATCTCTGGAAATCCCACGAATATGTGCGATTTCTTCAGTGATTTTATGTTTTGGCAAAATTCCACCATGACCCGGTTTAGCACCTTGTGATAGTTTCACCTCAATCATTTTAATTTGTGGATTTTTAGCTTGTAAAGCAAACTTCTCAGGATCAAAAAGTCCATCAGGCGTGCGACAGCCAAAATAGCCACTGGCAATTTGCCAAACAATATCTCCGCCATTTTCTAAATGGTAAGGGCTCAAGCTACCTTCACCAGTATCGTGATAAAAATGCCCCATTTTTGCGCCCTGATTCAATGCTCGAATGGCATTGGCACTTAGACTCCCAAAGCTCATTGCTGATATATTCATAATCGAGGCACTATAGGGTTGAAGACATTGGGCATTACCGATCTGAACACGAAATGAGGCTGGATCAGCAGGCGGGCATGGCGCGATAGAGTGGACGATGAAGCGATAGTTCGGTTCATACACATCGATGATTGAACCAAATGGTTTATCTGCATTTTCATTTTTGGCGCGTTGATAGACTAGGCTACGTTGCATCCGCGAAAAAGGTAACGCATCTTGATCTGACTCAATAAAATATTGGCGGATTTCAGGACGTACATCTTCAAAAATAAAACGGAAATGACCTAAAATTGGATAGTTTCTTAATATGGCATGTTTCTTTTGCAGTAAATCGTATAAACCAACCAGACTGAGTATCGTTGTTACTAGCCAAAGCCCATTTAGCAGCGTGTCAGAAATAAAATAGTAAATGGTATGTGGAGTGTACGTTGCTTTGAACCAAGTAATACTTAAAGCGATAAAAATACAAAGAAACCAAACAGAATGTCTTGAAAAGAAAGTGTTGAGTAGTTTATGTCTTATCGCTTGTGCTGGACTAGCCATAGGCAAGAGATTCCTATCATTAAACAATGAAGCAACCATGCCAAGAACCAGATATAACTACAAGTAATGAATTGTTAGGTCTGAGAATGATTCTCTTAAAGCGGCTAAAATCAATTCCAATGCACATACATCAAACTTTATATTCTTCTTAGATGGTTATTACTACACATCTTTTTATTGCTTAGTGAACTTTGAACGTGCTGACGCACTTCGAGGTTATTTATACATTTTGCTATTCATTTAGTGGAATATTCATGTTTTATTGTATTGAGACCAAGGTAGGATTTAGATATAAATCTATTTATCGTTAAATCACGCTGATCCCGCAATATAGGGTGTTTGATTAAGCAGAGTTGAGTCCGTGTAAATCGAAATAATTACACATAACATAATTAAATTATGTATTGCATAAATTTAATCTTTCTTGTAGCATTAATTTTAAGTTGGTAGCCAATGCTTAGACATGCTTTTTTAGCGTTGTATTTGGCTTACTTAAGGAAAAGAAAAGGCTTTAACACGGATGCTTTTGACCAATATATAAAAACACCGTATGCCTTTTCTGTTAACGCTTACACATGTTGTGATCTTTTGGATGATGTTAACGATGAGAGCCATTGTTTAAATCATCATTTAGAAATCGATATCATGCTGTTTAGTATTAAAAACGGATGAATTTATCTCAAAAAGGATAAGGGAAACTAGATGGACATTTTAGATAACCCATTAGAACTATGTGGATTTGCTTTTATTGAGTTTGTTTCGACGGAAAATGGATTAGATCAAATCTTTGAAACAATTGGTTTTTCAAAAGTTGCAAAACACAAGTCTAAAAAAGTTTATTTATGGCGCCAAGGTAATATCAATATCATTTTGAATTATCAACCTGAATCTTATGCTTCATTTTTCTTTAAAGAGCATGGTCCTTCAGCATGTGCAATGGGTTTTAGAACTCGTGATGCTGCAAAAGCCTTTAAGAATGCAGTCGAGCTAGGTGCAGAACCGATGCATTCTCAATCAGGGCCAATGGAACTGAATATCCCAGCGATTAAAGGCATCGGTGGTATGCCGATTTTCCTCGTAGATCGTGATATTTATGAAAATGATTTCGTTTTCTTTGATGATGTTGAGCGTAATCCACGCGGTGCTGGTTTAAATGAAATTGATCATTTAACCCATAATGTGTATAAAGGACGCATGGATTATTGGGCCAATTTCTACGAAAAAATCTTTAATTTCCAAGAAATTCGCTATTTTGATATCAAAGGTGAATATACCGGTTTGACCTCTAAAGCCTTAACTGCGCCTGATGGTTTGATTCGTATCCCATTAAATGAAGACTCAGACAAAGGCAATGGTCAAATTGCTGAGTTCTTAGCAGACTTCAATGGTGAAGGCATTCAACATATTGCATTCATTACCGATGATCTTATTTCGACATGGGATAAGTTGAAAGGCTTAGGGCTTAAGTTCATGACGCCACCGCCAGAAACCTATTATGAAATGTTGAAAGAGCGTTTGCCTGAACATGGTGAACCGACGGATGAATTACAAAAGCGCGGTATTTTATTAGACGGCAATACTAAGGATGGTCAGAAGAAGCTGTTGTTGCAGATTTTCTCTGAAAATATGCTTGGACCAGTTTTCTTTGAGTTCATTCAACGTAAAGATGATGATGGCTTTGGTGAAGGTAACTTCAAAGCATTATTTGAATCGATTGAACGTGATCAGATTCGTCGTGGTGTATTAGAAGCCAAATAAATATCTCGAAAAATCCATACTAAAAAGCCAAGAATCAATTCTTGGCTTTTTTGATTTTTTAGGACGAAAAGATGAT
Organism: Acinetobacter sp. 3657; assembly: GCF_031456775.1. Lineage (NCBI taxonomy): Bacteria > Pseudomonadati > Pseudomonadota > Gammaproteobacteria > Moraxellales > Moraxellaceae > Acinetobacter > Acinetobacter sp. 3657. The sequence continues at coordinate 448,252 of NZ_JAVDVH010000001.1, forward strand.
TTAAAAATTAACGCGTTTTAATGTACTGATTGATTGCTGCAACTTCACGTTTGAATAATTCGAGTTTTTCACTGCCCGCATGTACAGGTAGGAACATTTCACTGTCCAAAGCAACTATACAAAACTCCATGGCATGTTGCGCATTAAATATTGGTAAACCAACAGCATTAATGCCCACCAGCAGATCACCTTGCGCGATCGCCATACCATGCTGTAGCGTGGTTTCTTTGAGTGCTAAGAACTCATCCCAGTTCGATGGTTTGATTGGATAGTGATTTTGTGCCGCTTTTTCCCATTCGGCATACATCAACGGTTGAATCACAGCTTCAGGCAAATACGATGCAAAAATACGACCTGCCGCGGAGTTGACCAAAGGCATGGTTGAGCCGACTTTGGTTACAATTGAAATCGGGTGGTTTGATTCAATCGATTGTACGACTAACGGACCTTTAGGCGACCATTTGCTGATTTGAATACCACAACCAATTTTACTTTGTAGATCGTAGATTAGATGCTGAACCAGTTGTAAGACATCAGTATGTTGAATACAGCTAAGCCCTAAACGCCAAGCTTGGTCGCCTAATGCATACTGACCACCTTCCAGTTGTTTTGCATAATTCATACGGATCAAGCTGACCAGATAACGATGTACTTTGGCTGGATGCATATCAAGTTGACTGGACAGCTCTTTTAAAATAATCGGTTTATTATGTTCCAAAAGGGCATTGAGAACGGATAATCCCACCTCAAGTGATTGAACCCCACCAGATAACTTTTCTTCAATCATTCAATAACCCTTCATCTACATTTCATCTAGCAGTATCGGTTTGATCTTGGTATTCGATTTTACGAGTTCTGCACATAATGCCTGAGCATCCCGCAAAATAGAAATCATCTTTTTAAATGACTTAAATAGGTGAATCGTATAAGCATACATTTGTTTTCGCATGGAATTGCATTTCGTTTGTATCACAGCAGAATATGCCTCTCATTTATCAATTTGCCTATATTTAGATAATAAAAAATCGGCATTGAAGTCAATATATCTTCAATGCCGATCCCCACATTGTTTATGCGATGCGTCTATGCTGAAAAAGTGCCTTTTTACTGGCATTATCTTTCAGCATTGCATTTGCATAGCGCACCTCTAAGCACCTAACTCATCTTCATGTAAGAAATGGGTATGGTGCGGAGCGCGTTTAGTACGGCTCCACTCGTCGAGCATTTCTGACTTCATTTCTTCGGTAATACGTGCAATTTTGGCATCGGCATGTATATCGTTATAAGTGAGTTCTAGGCGATGACCATTTGGATCAAAGAAATAAATCGAATGGAAAATACCGTGATTGGTGACACCCAGTACTTTCACACCGTGTGCTTCAAGGTGTGCTTTTGCATCTAATAGGCTGGCGTGATCTTCAACCTCAAAAGCAATATGTTGCACCCACTGTGGCGTGTTTTCATCGCGTCCCATTTCAGGCTGCGTTGGCAGTTCAAAAAATGCCAAGACATTGCCTTGACCTGCATCGAGGAATAAATGCATATAAGGATCAAAGGCTTTAGTGGAAGGGACGTGATCTTCTGCAAAAGCTAAAATGAAGTCCATATTCAGCATGGTTTTATACCATTCCACGGTTTCTTTCGCATCTCGACAACGGTAGGCGACGTGGTGAATTTTTTTAATTGCAAAGCTCATCATAAAACTCCTTTTATCTTTATTCCCAATCTGGTTGTTGTTCTGGGGCTGCGTGCAGGAATGCAGGAAGCGTTAAACAGTGTTGATAAATGGATTCAATCTTTGGAAACGCAGCTAAATCAATTTTGAAACGTTTTGCGTTATAGACTTGAGGAATCAAACAACAGTCAGCAAATGTGGCTTGTGTACCAAAGCAAAACTGCCCATTAGAATCCTGAAGCTGTGCTTCTAAACTCTGAAAGCCGAGCAACATCCAATGTTGATACCAGTTACTTTTTTGCTGATCGCTTAGCGAAAGATCCTGTTGTAGATACTTCAACACTCTTAAATTATTGAGCGGATGAATATCACAGGCGATGGCTTGTGCAAAGGCGCGAATTTTGGCTCTTTCCGCAAGATTCTTTGGCAATAAAGCGACCTCAGGATAGGCTTCTTCCAAATATTCCAAAATGCTGATGGACTGCAACAAGGTCTGATCGGCATCCACTAGTGTCGGTACCAATCGGCTTGGATTCAGTGCTTGATAATCTGCCTGCTGTTGTTCATTTTTCACTAAATGAATCGGCTGAGTTTCATAGGCAAGCTGTTTTATATTCAATGCAATCCGTACGCGATATGCAGCGGAACTACGGAAATAGCTATACAGTTTCATAGCTCTCTTCCTCAGTTTGATTAAATTCAAACTTATGTGCTGCAAGGATGGTATTTTCGACTTGACCAAAACCGACCCGAATCCCATCTTTCTCACAATAACCTTTCATCACGACGCGATCGCCATCTTCTAAGAAACCACGTGTTTCACCATTTGAAAGGGTTAATGGTTTGGTGGTATTCCACGTTAGTTCAAGTAAGCTGCCGTACGAGTCTTCGGTTGGCCCTGAAATGGTACCTGAGCCCATCAGATCGCCAACTTGCACATTACAACCTGCGATAGTGTGATGTGTCAGTTGTTGCGCCATCGACCAATACATATATTTAAAATTGGTTTGACAGATCACATCTGATTTTGGCGATTGTGGCGTTTGTACTTCGACACTGAGATGAATGTCATAGCTATTGGCGATATTTTCTTGTAAGTAACCGAGTGGTTGTGGTTGCTGCACAGGACCTTTGACTTTGAAAGGTTCCAGTGCTTCCATCGTTACCACCCATGGAGAAATAGCACTAGCAAAAGTTTTGGCATTGAATGGTCCTAACGGTACGTATTCCCACTGTTGGATATCACGTGCTGACCAGTCATTGAGTAAAACCATACCAAAAATATGATCTGATGCATCTTCTATCGAGATAGGCTGACCAAGCTTAGTCGCTTTGCCCACGATAAATGCAGTTTCCAATTCAAAATCGAGTTTTCGTGTTGCTGAGAAAATTGGACGTTCGCTATTTGGGAGTTTGATTTGTCCTGATGGGCGAACAATATCTGTACCACTGACGATGACTGAGCTCGCTCGTCCATTGTATCCAACTGGAAGTTCGCTCCAGTTAGGCAGAAGGGCATTTTTAGGATCTCTAAACATGGTACCGACATTGGTGGCATGTTCTTTAGATGAATAGAAATCGGTATAGCCAGGTACATGAATGGGTAAGTGTAAAGTTACCGTATTTTGTTGCAATAATACCAGTTTACGTAGTTCGGCATTATCACGTAGTGTTGGGTTGTCTATAGACAATAAGTTTTGTAGGGTTTGACGCACTTTTTGCCAGTTTTGTTTGCCTGACTCAATAAATGTATTCAATGTCGGTTGATTGAAATAGTCTTTATTTCCATCAAGTTGTAATAACCCGTGTGTTTCTAATACCGCAAGATCAATCACCCAGTCGCCAATGGCAACACCAACGCGTTTATTAGGTTGAGCTATTTCACTAAAGATGCCATACGGCAAATTATGCATTGTGAAATCTGATTGAGGGTTAATCTCAAGAAAAGAAGTTAAATGCTGTGTCATGATTTTGCTTTCCTTGTCTTAATTTTTTCAGGATTTACCTTTAAGCTTCTCACGTTATTGATCAATTGTTTGAAATATATAGATATATTGAAAATATTATAAGTTTCTTTCAGCTTGATCTCGCAAGAGGAGTGAACGTTATGATTTCTATCATACTGAAAATAAATAATTACGCAATACATAATTTAATTACACATAACATAATTATTGTTATTTGTTGAATTTTCTGCTTATATGCGCGGTTACGAGAAAAGTAAATTAATTATTTTTCGATCAACTATAGGCATTTTGGATTAATTTATGATATACGTAATTTAATACAAGAAAATTACGTGACAAGGATGAGAATAATCATATGTCAAAACAATCGCAAGGAAACCTGAAACATGGTTTGAGCAATCGGCACATCCAGCTTATCGCGCTAGGTGGTGCGATTGGTACAGGACTGTTTCTTGGTATTTCACAATCTATTAAGCTGGCAGGTCCGTCAGTGATTTTAGGTTATGCAATCGCAGGCTTAATTGCATTTCTAATGATGCGACAGTTAGGTGAAATGGTGGTTCAAGAGCCAGTTAGTGGCTCATTTAGTCATTTTGCGAATAAATACTGGGGTTCGTTTGCAGGTTTCATGTCTGGCTGGAATTATTGGGTACTCAATATTCTCGTCTGTATGGCTGAGCTAACAGCAATTGGACTCTATATTCAATATTGGTGGCCTGAAATCCCAACTTGGGCATCGGCATTGGCCTTTTTTCTCTTAATCAACGGCATTAACTTATTGCATGTGAAGCTGTTTGGAGAGATGGAATTTTGGTTCTCTATCGTCAAAATTTTAGCCATCTTAGCCATGATTGGCTTTGGTTCTTATTTGCTTGCAACGGGTACGGCAGGTCCACAGGCTGGTATAAGCAACCTTTGGGCATTGGGTGGTTTCTTTCCATTTGGTATTGAAGGCTTAGTCATGGCAATGGCTGTGATTATCTTTGCATTTGGTGGGATCGAATTGTTTGGTATCACGGCGGCTGAAGCACGTGATCCAGATAAAACCTTACCTAAGGCTGTAAATCAAATTATTTACCGTATTTTGATTTTCTATATCGCAACGCTGTTCATCTTGTTTGCATTATTCCCTTGGAATCAAATGATCGAGGGTGGCAGTCCATTTGTGATGGTATTTGCTTCATTAGACAGCCACGGTGTGGCAACAATGTTGAACTTTGTCATTTTGACAGCCGCAGTTTCTGTTTATAACGGCACAAGCTATTGCAGCAGTCGTATGTTGCTTGGTTTGGCGCAGCAGGGCAATGCACCAAAGTTTTTAAAACAGATCAATAAACGTGGTATCCCAACCAATGCTGTGTTGGTATCCGCTTTCGTAACGGTATTATGTGTATTGATCAACTATCTATTTCCAGAAAAAGCCTTTGCTTTGTTGATGATGTTGGTGGTTGCAGCGATTGTGATTAACTGGATCGTGATCTCATGGACACATCTTAAGTTCCGCAAAGCGATGCAAATACAAGGGCAGACCACAAAGTTTCCAAGTATTGCTTATCCATTTAGTAATTATCTTTGTATCGTATTTATGCTGGGTATTCTTGTGGTGATGTCACTTTCACCAGATATGCGTATTGCGGTGATGATGATTCCTGCGTGGATCCTCTGCTTAATGTTGACCTATGTCTTTAAGCTGAGAAAATTGAAAAACGCAGAATCAAGTATGGCTTTAGGAACTGATGCTTAAAGGTTATTGCTAAGTTTTTATATCAATAGGGTTGAATTCGTTTTCAGCCCTATTTTTTTGTAATGGCTGAAATATGGCTACCAATGTTCATAACAACAAATCGTCCATGCTTTGGTTGAAGTATTATTGTTTTATCTAAGCTAGAATTGTTGGTTCATCAATCTAAAATAAGTTTGCATTTTTGGCTTGATATCTCGTTGCTCATTAAAAGGCTTTTGAATTGTTTCATTCTTTAAGTATTCAAACTCGATTGGGTGGTTTCTACCTGTTTTATTATGCAATCGTTGGAACATTCATGCCTTATTGGAACCTGTATCTGCAAGATCAGGGTTTTAATTATCAAGAAATCGGTATTCTATCTTCTATTGCAATCATTACTCGTTTTTTTGCGCCGCTGATTTGGGGTTGGATAGCAGATAAATCAGGGAAACGAATGCTATTGGTGCGTATTGCCACATGGATGGAAGCCTGTATTTGGTTTGCTATTTTTGTGATTCCAAATAGCTTTCAATCTGTGGCATTGCTGATGTTGATTTTTAGTTTTTTTCAAAATGCGATCTTGGCGCAGTTTGAAGGTGTGACACTCTTTTGGTTAGGTGAAAAACGCGCTGAACTGTATGGAAAAGTGCGAAAGTGGGGTTCGGTCGGTTTTATTGTTGGGGTGTTCGCTATTGGAGCATTATTAGAAATCATCCCCATCTCAATGCTACCTATCTTACTTTTAGCGGTTTCATTTTTGGCTTTTCTATGGTCATTCAGTATTAAAGAACCTGAACACGCACCAAGTTCTCAGAAAAAATTAGAACCGTTATTGCCCGTACTAAAAAAACCACTGGTTGCAGCATTCTTTACGATCGAGTTTATTCTATTATTTTCACTTGCACCATTTTATAGTTTCTATAGCAACTTTCTCAAAGAAATCGGGTTTAGCACAACACAGATAGGCAGCCTTTGGGCAATGGGTGTTATCGCTGAAATTGTGATGTTTGCGGTGGCACAAAGACTGTTTTTCACCCGTTTTTCATGGCGGAACTTGGTGGTTATTTGTCTTTTATTTACCAGTCTTCGCTGGTTTCTCGTGGGAATATTAGACACCAATTTCATCGGGCAACTTTTAGCACAATGTTTGCATGCCTTTAGTTTTGGGCTATTTCATTTGATTGCGATGAAAGTGATTTTCCAAAACTTTTCAGCAGAGCAACAGGGTCGAGGTCAAGCGTTGTACAGCACCATGTGGGGGCTGGGCGTTGCTTCAGGAAGTTTGTTGGCAGGGTACTATTGGCAGATTCTTTCGGGTCCGACCATTTTTCTGTGTGCCAGTGTCGTTGTCTTGTTTGGCTTAATGCTTGTGGTTTGGCTGCCGAATCAGGTGGAAACGACAGCACAGCAATCAAATTAAATCTGAATGTTTTTATATTGTGGTATCCATGGTTGCGCTTGCTCAAGTTGTGCCGCAAGTTGTAGCAAACGGTCTTCACGTCCAAAGGGTGCAATAAACTGGCTACCCAAAGGCATACCATTTTTATTCCAATACAGCGGTACGGACATGGCAGGTAAACCAGTGACATTGGCTAATTGAGTAAAGGGAACCCAACTTAAATTATCTTGCACCATTTTCTCGACCAGTTTGCCTTGCGCGAGATAATGTGCTTTTCCAACTTTTAATAAAGCTTTCAAAATTGGTTTTTGCCAAGCAGGTGTGGCAACCTCACCATTTTTAGGCGCGACCGATGCTGTTGTTGGGGTTAGGTATAGGTCGTATTTTCCAAAGAAAATATTCATTTGGGTGCTATACAGTCCCCAATTGTTGAGTGTGTGAATATATTCGGTTGCCGTTGTTTTTGCACCAAAGGCAGCTAAGGCTAATGAATCAAGCTCGAAATCAGCATCTGTTGAGCCAGACATGTGTTTGATTTGTGCTTGCATATAAGTGAACTGACTAAACCACGTTGTGATGAAGTCTTTCGCCAGCGCTAAGCCATCTATGTTTGGACGATCTTCGACCACGATATGTCCTAACGATTCTAAAAGATTGGCAGTTTGTTGAACAGCCTGAATCGCGTCTTTAGAAACTTTTGTTCCAATGGGTGAATGCGTGCTAAAAGCGATTCTCAGTTTTTTCGGTGCTTGTTGGATAATATCTAAATATTTTTGATCAGGTGCTTGAATCGTAAAAAGTGAGCTTTGTTCAGGACCTTGCACCGCATCTAGCATAGCCGCACTATCACGCACGGTTTTACATAACACATGCTGCATCGCTGCACCATGCATGGCTTCACCTGATTGAGGTCCCCATGGCGTGCGTCCGCGACTTGGTTTTAGTCCAAACAAACCGCAATACGATGCAGGAATACGAATTGATCCGCCGCCATCACCAGCGCCTGCAATCGGGACTAAACCCGCAGCGACAGCCGAGGCAGAACCGCCTGACGAGCCACCGCTATTGTGTTTTAAATTCCAAGGATTGCGACAAGCGCCCCAAGCATCAGGTTCAGTAATACCTTTGATTCCAAATTCAGGGGTATTGGTTCGCCCAAATGTGACAATTCCAGCTTGTTCCCAACGATTGACGATTTCTGCATTAAAGTCTGGTGTGTAATTCATTTTTTTAAGTGCATGGCTACCAAAAGAGGTTGGTATATCTTGATATTCTTGAAATAAATCTTTCACTAAAAATGGAACACCAGCGAATTGACCTGTACGTTGTTGCTGGGCGCGTTGTTTGGCTTGCTCGTACATTGGGATAATGATTGCATTTAGTTTAGGGTTGATTTGTTCTGTGCGTTGCAATGCAATTTCAAGTAACTCTGATGGATGAACTTGCTTATTTTTGACCAACTCAGCTAAACCTAAACCATCATATTGGATGTATTCAGAAAATTTCATGGCTTTATATCCCTAAAGCTAAACTTTTATAAATTAAATATTTGTATTCAATAAGAATACCTTAAAAAACCGATTGAACAATCAAATAAATATCAGCACAAAAATATTGTGTTGATATGGTTATGTTTCAGTGTTTTTACTCAAAAATATGCTAAGTTAAAGCCATGGAAAGTTTAGATGATAACTTAATTAAATCTATGAAAAATATTTATATTATTGGATTATTGTGGGCTTGCTCAACAGGGGCAATCGCTGAAACAGCAGTAAACGCGAAGGCAGTAACAGCTCAAGCTATGACTTCGGTGAATAATATACGTGTCACTAATCGCCCTGAAATTATGGGGTTGTGGGGAATGGAAATACCCAATAATAAAAAATGTGTTGAATACTATAACTTTCGTGGAATGAATGAAGTTGTGGTGAAAAGTGGCAAAGAGTGGTCGTATGGCATGTATGACTATCAGCCGTCAGAGGATCATAATGAGCGTTTGCCAGCACTGATCCTACAAATCAAATATGATAATAATGAAATTGACTGTTCAGGTCAGCAAGTCGATCAAACTGGGGAAGTTTCTCAATACTTTGTAAAATGGTCGAACCCACATACCATTGATTTCTGTGCGAACGAGAAAGGCGAAAAATGCTTTGCAACTTTACGCCGTGTTTTACCTTAGACCATTTAATTCAATAAATAAAAACACCGCTTATGATTCATAAGCGGTGTTTTTTATTGCAGCTTTTACTTAGACTTTTTCAGCTTTTGGTTCAAGCTGTTTCAGTAAATGTTTTTCGAGATAATGAATATCCATTGCTTGTTCGCAGAAATTCTTATCTTTCAAAATCAAATCTTTATGCAAAGGGATGTTGGTTTTAATCCCTGTCAAAATCATTTCATCTAATGCCTGACGCATACGCGCTAAAGATGTTTCACGATCTTTACCATGTGCAATGAGTTTTGCAATCATTGAGTCATAGTAGGGCGGGATGCTGTAACCTTGATAGATATGAGAATCTAAACGAATACCCGCGCCACCCGGTGCGTAGAAGTTGTCAATTCTGCCAGGAGAAGGCATAAAGTTAGTTGGGTCTTCGGCATTGATACGACACTCGATCGCATGGCCTTTGACTTCGATTTCGTCTTGTTGAAGGTCTAAGCCTAAACCACCAGCAATACGAAGTTGTTGTTCAATAATATCAATACCCGTCACCATTTCTGTGACTGGATGTTCAACTTGAACACGTGTATTCATTTCGATAAAGAAGAATTCACCATCTTCAAATAAAAATTCGAATGTACCAGCACCACGATACTGCATAAGCTTACAGGCATTTACACAAGCCTCTAAAATATCAGCACGGGCTTGTTCTGGTAGATTCGGTGCAGGTGCTTCTTCTAAAACCTTTTGATGGCGACGTTGTAATGAACAATCACGATCATATAAATGAATCGCATGGCCATTACCATCCCCGAGGATTTGTACTTCGACATGGCGAGGTTTCTGTAAGAAACGTTCCATATAAACCGTATCGTCACCGAACCACATTTCCGCATCACGTTGTGCAGCTTGAACAGACTCAAGCAGTGTATCCACACGTTCAACAATACGCATACCACGACCACCACCACCAGATGCGGCCTTTACGATCAGTGGGAAGCCGATTTCTTTGGCTTCAGCAAGTGCATTATGAATCGTAACAGCGTGGTCACAGCCCGGTACAGTTGGTACACCCGCTTTTTTCATTGCAATGATTGCTGAAACTTTGTTCCCCATGAGACGAATATGCTCAGGACGAGGACCAATAAAAGTGAAACCTGAACTTTCTATAATCTCAGCGAACTCGGCATTTTCAGATAAAAAGCCATAACCCGGATGGATTGCATCAGCACCAGTGATTTCTGCGGCAGTAATAATTGCAGGAATATTTAAATAACTTTCACTTGTGGTACCCGGTCCGATACATACTGCTTCATCTACAAAGCGTAAATGCATCAAATCTTTGTCAGCATCAGAATAAATACCAACGGTTTTAATACCAAGTGTTTTGCAAGCCCGAGTAATTCGTAAAGCGATTTCACCACGGTTTGCAATTAATACTTTTTGCAACATAGAAATCCCCAGATGTATTAGGCGCGGTAGCGGAAAAGTGGTTGACCAAACTGAATGACGTCACCGTTTTTCACTAAGATTTCTTCGATTACACCGCTTTGAGTTGCTTCAATTGGGTTCATGATCTTCATTGCTTCGATGATCCCTAGGGTTTCACCTGCAGATACCGTTTGACCAATTTTGACAAAAGGTGCTTCACCAGGACTTGGTGCTGCATAGAACACACCGACCATTGGCGAGGTTTCAACCGCACCGCGTGGCGTTTTTACAACGGGTGCTGCTGCTGGAGTTGAAGCCGCTGGTGCAGCCGCGACAGATGCATAAACAGGTGTTGGACGAGTCAACGAGATGGATTGATCACCTTCCTTAACTTCAATCGCTTGTAAGTCAGATTCAATCATCAGGTCGATGAGTTTCTTGATTTTACGGATATCCATGAGTGAGCATTCCTGAAATGTTTAAATTAATTAGTAGATTGAATTTTTTCGATAGCGTAATCGAGTGCAAGGGAATAACCCTTAGCACCTAAGCCACAAATCACGCCAATGGCTTTATCTGATAGATATGAGTGATGACGGAATGTTTCACGTGCATGAACATTCGACAAATGAACTTCAATAAATGGGATCGCAACACCAAGCAGTGCATCGCGTAATGCAACCGAAGTATGGGTGAGGGCAGCGGGGTTGATAATGATCAATTTCACCCCTTCATTTTGTGCCTGATGGATACGATCAACAATCGCACCTTCCCAGTTACTTTGGAATGTATCTAGTATAAGTGACGCATTTTTAGCTTGAGCGGTGAGTTGTTGGTCAATATCACTTAAAGTGAGATGGCCATAAACTTCTGGTTCACGCTTTCCTAGCAAGTTTAAATTCGGTCCGTGAATCACCAAAATGGTTGAGCTCATTCAGCCTGCTCCAATTCTAAAACTGCAAATGTGTTTTGCAAGATGTCTGCAAAGTTTGCTTATTATGGCACAAAATTCTACAATTTTTTTATAATTTCTTTTCGTCAATTAAGAAATTCGCATACCAAGCATGGTGCATATAATGAAAACTTTGCAAGGAATTGGCAATGTTAAAAAATGACAAAATTCACCTTATTTTATTTTTTAATATTCTAAACTGAATTACACCAATTGGTTCAGAGGATTTGTGTAACTTGACAGTCAATATGCATCAAATATTATGATATTTAACTCATTTATGATCCATAGATCTATAAAGCCTAAGCATATTCAAATTAAAAAATAAGCCTGAGTATAATAATTTAATATATTGTTTTTATTTGATTTTATTGTTTTTTCTACATATGGGTTAACCCTAATTATTTAGATGTTTATGCATATCAGCGCTTGGCCTGTTGCATGTTACCGCTGAATCAGCGGCTAGATTTAGCTAAATCTGCCAAGCTGATTGTTTGTTAGGCATCACTTTGCGTTTATGAATTGGCAAAAGTGATGCATTTCTATATTTTGGATGGCAGTTAATGACATGAAAATGTCCGAAAAAGATAAGCTTTATTTGAGTAATATCACTATTACTTAAGAGACTGCTTTGATTGGCGTGGTCTCTTTTGGGTCTTTCAGCGCTGTCTTTATATTTAAAGGCAGCTTTTTTTACGCTAAGATTTTATCGCTTCACTTTCTGCGGCAGAGTAAGTGTCTAATAACAAGCAGTTTTGTGCTGGATCAGTACACGAAGATGCCTTGATATTAGGACTGTGCCATTTTTGCATTTGTTCAAATAACCATGCAAAGTCTTTTTGCTTGGGTTCAGCATCATCGTGAATGAAGTTTCGTATGATATTTTGAATATTAAAATACTTTTCAACATGAACCTCTGGTGAGCAGTTGAATTGAATAATCTCAAATTCAATCAGAAGCTGCCAGACGGGTGCAAAATCTTCGAGCTCTCTAAGTTCACGTTGTGCTCTAATAATGGCACTGGTTAAAGCGATCAAAGTATTAGGATGTTGTTGTGCCCATTCTTGGGTAACTGCCAATACTTTATCTGCAACGTTGGGAATAATATCTTGGCTTGAACAAACGATATGGCTTAATCCAAGCAGTTCAGGTTGAGTATTCCATGGTTCTCCAACACAAAAACCATCGATTAAATGATTGCTGAGCGCTTCAGCCATATAAGGCGGTGGAAGCGTTTTTACCTGAATGGAGTGTGCTAAATCCGCATCGGCCAACGCTAACCATTCTCTTAGGCAATAGTGATGAATAGAGTGCTGAAATACGTGGGCTAAGGAAATAGGATGATTTGTCTTTATTTTTTGCACCAATTTCTGTGCAGAAGTTTCAGCCGAGTCTTGTTTTTGAATGTTTAATTCATAACAGAGCTTTTGACTTAGACTGATAAATGCACGGTTTTCGCTCAAAACTAAAGGGGTTTGTAATGGGATGCCAATTTGATCGGCTGCCACTGCTGCTGCAGGTAACATTGCCGATAAGCAATGAGCAGCGTCAAGTAAACCAAAGGCAAGTCGATCACGTAGGCTTGCCCAAGATGCTTCCTGTACTAAGCTAATATCTAAGCCCACATCATCAAAGAAGCCACGTTGTTTAGCCCAAAGTAATGCAACGCAGTCAAGTAAAGGGATGTAGCCGAGCTGTAATTGGGTTTTTTCTAATTTTGCTAAATGGCTCATCTATTCATCCTTTAATTGGTTGTTTAATAGTTGTTGCGCATCGAGCAAGCGACGAGCCATCTCACCAATAGTCATACGATGACTCATGGCATTTTTTCTAAGTAATTGAAAGGCAGTGTCTTCACTCAAACCGTGCAGTTTCATCAATAATACTTTGGCTTTATCTATATCTTTACGGTCTGCAAGTTTGGTTTTTGCATCTTTAAGATCACCTTCTAGCTTTTTATGCTTTTTATATTGCTCAATGGATATCTCTAAAATGGTGTGTAAGCGAGAAGGGTCAATACCATCGACGATATAGGCTGTAATCCCCGCATCAATCGCTTGTTTTATAGTGTCTTTATCCGTGTTTTTGGTAAAAAGTACAGTAGGTAAGTCAAAACTGCTGACACAGTTCTCAATCACATCGCGATGCGGGTGATCCATATCAAGCAAAATGACATCTGCTTGAAGGTGTTCTAGATTAAAAATATTAAGGTGATCTAAGGTAAAACAAGCGACTACATCAAAGTCATGTTCTGTTAAACAGGTTTTAATGTATTCCGCCCGAGCCTGATCATCGTCAATGAGAACAATTTTGAGTTTCGGCATAAGTATAAGAGTCAAACTGTCGGTATATGCACATTCTGAATAAAGTGCTGTGAGTATTATTTTTTAAGCAATATTAGTGCCATCAGAAAACTTCCGATTCGGTGCAAATGCCCCAGAAGTAGATAGTTTATGCGCTTTATTGTATCGCCGCACGTTTATTTGAAAAAATGAAATCTTGGCTGGAACTGTTAAAAAACTGAATATGAGACTTTTTGGTGCGTAAAAAGTGTTGTTATGAAGCAAGGTGAATTGTGCTTTAAAACAGGTCATCCCACTTTTTAGGGGTAAAAGATGTGTTTCACTTATATCTATGATGTCTGTAATTTACTAATAAATACATATAAAACAGTGGTTAACCTTATTTTTACTTTTTTATTGGTTTGTTTGGCACAGCATTTGCTTGTTAAATACTGAGTCAAAGACGACTTTTCAAAAAAAATTGTAAGACGGCCAACGATGTCCGATCTGATCGGTTTGTTTACACAATGTTTGTGTCAACAACACAGTACACGTTCAGTAAAGGAGAGATGGCAATGTCTTTAGATTTATCGGCCAAAAAAGCCACATCAATTAAGTTATTCAACTTTTCCGCACCAGCGATGCGTGCATTCCACATGAGTTGGCTTGCATTCTTCGTTTGTTTCTTTGCTTGGTTTGCTTGTGCTCCTCTTATGCCTGTGATTGCAGGTGAGTTCAATTTAACCATAGATCAAATTGCCAATATCAATATTGCAGCTGTCGCGATCACGATTGTCGTTCGTCTTATCGTTGGACCACTGTGTGACAAATACGGTCCACGCAAAACCTATACCGCATTATTGCTGATCGGGAGTATTCCTGTATTTGGTGTTGCTTCTGCAAATAGCTATGAATCTTTCTTATTTTTCCGTTTATTGATTGGTGCGATCGGTGCCAGTTTTGTGATTACGCAATATCACACCAGCATTATGTTTGCACCGAATGTGGTGGGGACTGCAAATGCTGCTTCTGCTGGTTGGGGTAATGCTGGTGGCGGTGCGACTCAAGTCTTAATGCCATTGATGCTTGCAGCGTTGGTGATGTTCGGTGTCGAGCAGGCAATGGGGTGGAGAATCGCACTACTTGTTCCTGGCCTGTTGATGGTCATTGTCGGGGGATTTTACTGGAAATATACGCAAGATTGCCCACAAGGAAACTTTAAAGAGCTTCGTGCACAGGGTATCTCGGTTGGTAGCGATAAAAAAGGCGGGATGGCGATTCTGATGCATGCGGCGCGCAACTATCGTGTGTGGATATTATTTGTCTCTTATGCAGCGTGTTTTGGTATTGAGATCTTCATCCATAACATCATCGCAATGTATTACGTCACACATTTTGATTTTGGTTTAAAAGAAGCGGGTTTAGCGGCAGGTATCTTTGGTTTGTTGGCACTATTTGCCCGTGCATTAGGTGGCATGGTTTCAGACAAAGTCGCATTGAAGCGAGGTTTGGACGGACGTACTAAGATTCTATTTTTACTGATTTTGGGTGAGGGGTTGTTCTTGATCCTTTTCTCTCAAATGAACAGCGTTACGTTAGCTATTCTCAGCATGACCATCTTCGCATTGTTCACTCATATGGCATGTGGAGCAACCTACGCACTGGTTCCATTTATTGATCGTGAAGCTCTAGGTGGTGTGGCAGGCATTATTGGCGCAGGTGGTAACGTCGGTGCTGTTGCAGCAGGATTTTTATTAAAAGGCATGTTGGATATTCAAACATGTTTAATGGTTTTAGGTGGTTTAGTTGTGATCACTGCGGGTTCTGTGATGTTCATTCGATTCTCGGTAGAGCATAAAGAAAAAGAACAACGCTTATTTGAACAAGCTCTTGTAGAACGCCACGCAGAACAAAACAGCGCAGCTTAATCGAAATCAGATTTTAGGAGAAACACAATGAAATTAGTGATGATTGGTCACGGCATGGTAGGTCATAAATTCATCGAAGCCATTTTAGAGAAAGCTGATGATGAGTTGGAAATCACCATTCTTGCAGAAGAACCACGTATTGCTTATGACCGTGTACATTTGACTGAGTACTTCTCTGGTAAATCGGCAAAAGACTTGTCACTTGCACGTTTTGATTTTGCCGATGCGCACGGAATCGATTTACGCTTAAACACCAAAGCAACTGCGATTGATACGATTGAACAGACTGTTACCACGAATCATGGGGATGTGATTCACTATGACAAATTGGTGTTGGCAACAGGTTCTTATGCTTTTGTTCCGCCAATATCAGGTAATGATCGTGAAAATTGCTTTGTCTACCGTACGCTTGAAGATTTGGATGCGATTCGAGCAGCGAGTTTAAATGCCAAAACTGGTGTGGTGATTGGTGGTGGCTTACTTGGCTTGGAAGCAGCGAAAGCATTACGTGATCTAAACTTAGAAACACATGTAGTTGAATTTGCACCACGTTTGATGGCAGTGCAAATTGATGATTTGGGTGGGAAAGTATTACGTCGTAAAATTGAAAATCTTGGGGTGAAAGTTCACACCCAAAAAGCAACATCTTCTATTGAAGCAGGTGCAGAAGCAACGCATGTGATGAAGTTTGCTGATGGCAGCGAGCTTGAAACCGATATCATTTTATTTTCAGCAGGTATTCGTCCGCGCGATGAACTTGCACGTTCAAGTGGTTTAGTTCTCGGTGAGCGCGGTGGTATTAAAATTAACGATTACTGCCAAACCTCAAACGAAAATATTTATGCGATTGGTGAATGTGCGCTGTGGGATAACAAAATTTATGGTTTAGTTGCACCGGGCTATGACATGGCACGTATTGCAGCAAAACATATTTTGGTTGAGGAAACGCACAGTTTCGCAGGTGCCGATATGAGCACCAAGCTGAAATTGATGGGTGTCGATGTTGCATCAGTGGGTGATGCACATGGTATGACTCCAAACTCTCTCAGCTATTTCTATGCTGATGAAGATGCCTTGGTTTATAAAAAGATCGTGGTCGATGCCGATAAAACCAAACTGCTTGGCGCGGTTTTGGTGGGTGATGCAGCCGAATATAACGATCTATTGCAAATGATGCTGAATGGCTTGGCATTGCCTGAAACGCCTGAAAGTTTAATTATGCCAGGTTTCTCTGACACAGGCGCGAAAGCTGGTGGAAGTGGTGTTGACTTACTACCTGATAGTGCCACCATCTGTTCATGTAATAACGTGTCTAAGGCAGATATTTGCCAAGCAATTTGTGATGGTTCAACCTCACTCGGTGCTTTGAAAAAATGCACTAAAGCTGCAACCGCCTGTGGTGGTTGTGCGCCACTCGTTACTCAAGTATTGAAATCAGAGTTACAACGCCAAGGTGTTACGGTCAATAACCATATTTGCGAACACTTCCCGTACTCACGCCAAGAGTTGTATCACTTGGTCCGGGTCAATGAAATCAAAACCTTTGATGATTTGATTCATCAACATGGTCATGGTTTAGGTTGTGATATTTGCAAGCCAACGGCTGCCAATATTTTAGCTTCTTGCTGGAATGATTTTGTGCTTGAACCAAGTCATGCAGGCTTACAAGACAGTAATGATTACTACTTGGGTAATATCCAAAAAGATGGTTCTTATTCAGTTGTGCCACGTATGGCAGGCGGTGAAGTTACACCAGATGGATTGATTGCGGTCGGTCAAATTGCCAAGAAATATAATTTGTATACCAAAATCACTGGCGGTCAACGTGTCGACTTATTCGGCGCGCAAATCCATGAGCTTCCATTCATTTGGGAAGAACTCAACGCTGCTGGCTTTGAATCAGGTCACGCTTACGGTAAATCATTACGTACTGTGAAGTCTTGTGTGGGTAGCACATGGTGTCGTTATGGCGTTGATGACTCTGTAGGCTTAGCGATTGAACTTGAGAATCGTTACAAAGGTTTACGTTCACCACATAAATTGAAAATGGCGGTTTCGGGTTGTACGCGTGAGTGTGCCGAAGCGCAAGGTAAAGATGTGGGTGTCATTGCAACTGAGAAAGGCTGGAACTTATACGTCTGTGGTAACGGCGGTATGAAGCCTCGTCATGCTGAGTTGCTGGCATCAGATTTAGATACCCAAACGTTGATCCGTTATATTGACCGCTTCTTTATGTTCTATATCCAAACGGCTGACCGTTTACAACGTACTAGCGTATGGCGTGACAATATGGAAGGTGGTTTAGATTACTTGAAAGCCGTGATTGTCGATGATTCATTGGGTCTAGCAGAAGAACTTGAAAATCGTATGAGTCATGTGATTGGTACTTATCAAGATGAATGGCGTACTGCGGTGGAAAATCCTGAAATCCGCAAACGCTTCCAAACTTATATTAATGCAAGTGCAGATGAACAAGCTGATCCACACATTCAGTTTACCCAAGTACGTGATCAAATCCGCCCGTTGAATGATGCTGAGCGTTCAGTTGATCGTATTCCAATGGTTGAAGCATAAGGAGAATTAAAATGACGAACTTAAAAGATTTAAATATTCTTCCTGAAGATCAATGGATCGATGTGTGTGCTTTAAATGACATTACACCCAATACTGGTGTAGGAGCATTGGTGGGTGAGCAAACAGTGGCCTTGTTCCGAGTCGGTCATGAAAAACGTATTTATGCATTGAGTAATAAAGATCCGTTTAGCCAAGCGAATGTGATGTGTCGTGGCATTATTGGTGATTTGCAAGGCGAGCGTGTGATTGCATCGCCGATCTATAAGCAGCATTTCAGTTTAGCGACAGGGCGATGTTTAGAAGATAAAGATCAAAAGCTTTTGGTATTTCCAACTAAAATTGAAGAAGGTCGGGTATGGGTGAGTCCAGTCCCACAAAAGACTTACATCACAAATAACGGTGCTTCTCAAGAAAAATTAAAACTAGTGCTTATCGGCAATGGCTTAGCGGGCATGCGCTGTCTGGAAGACTTACTCGATATGGCGCCAGATCGTTATGAAGTGACCGTAATTGGTGAAGAGCCTTGGGGGAATTACAACCGTATTATGTTGTCGCCAGTTCTTTCAGGTGAAAAAACTATTGATGACATTATGCTGCATCCACATGCATGGTATAGCGATAAAGGCATCAAGTTCATCGCTGATGATCCTGCGGTAAAGATCGATCGTACACGCAAAACCGTACATACCCAAAAAGGTGAAAGTGTTGATTATGATCGTCTGATTATTGCGACAGGATCGTCGCCATTCATTCCGCCAGTTCAAGGTGTTGATCTCAAAGGTGTGATCAGCTTCCGTGATATTTACGATGTAAATACCATGATCAAATATGCTGAAAGCAAGAAGAATGCAGTGGTGATTGGTGGAGGCTTACTTGGTTTAGAAGCTGCTTATGGTCTGGTACAGCGTGGCATGAATGTCACGGTATTGCATTTGATGGATCGTATCATGGAGCGTCAGCTTGATAGTCGAGCAAGTGCGATGTTACGCCATAGTATCGAGCAGAAAGGCATCAATATTATTACTGAGGCAAATACAGAAGCCTTGATTGCGGATGAACATGATCATGTTAAACAAGTTCGTTTAAAAGATGGGACTGTTTTAGACGCTGATCTTGTGATCTTTGCCGTCGGTATCCGTCCAAATATCGCATTGGCACAAAGCGCAGGCTTACGTTGTAATCGTGGTATCTTGGTCAATGACACCATGCAAACCTTTGATCCAAGTATCTATGCGGTGGGTGAGTGTATCGAACACCGTAATCAAACCTTTGGTCTGGTTGAACCGCTATGGGGACAAGCATTTATCTGTGCAACTCATTTGGCAGAGCATGGTAGTTTGACTTTCAAATCACCAACGGTTCCAACGCAGCTTAAAGTCAGTGGTGTGGATGTGTTCTCAGCGGGTAACTTTGAACCGAAAGACGACTATGAAGACATCATTCTTAACGACGAGAAACGCCAAATTTACAAACGTATTATTATCCAAAAGGATCGAGTGATTGGTGCAGTTCTATTTGGTGATACCGAAGATGGCATGTGGTATGCCGAACTGATTGCGGATCAAACGCCAGTGTCGACATTTAGAAATAAACTGTTATTTGGTAAAGATTTTGCAATGAAAAAAGCTGGGTAATCCTCTTTGGCTTAGGGGGATCACCTCCTAAGCCAAAAATAGAATGTGAAATGTAGGCAGAAATGAATTAGGTAAGGGGCAGTCATGAACAGTATTCAAAATTTAGAACACATTCGCTCCGATCATGTAGAAAAAATCATTACAAAAACAACTTGTCCCTATTGTGGTGTTGGTTGTGGTGTGGATGTTGCCGTCCAGCATAAAGCACAATCCACAACTGTACAGGTAGCTGGAGATACAACACACCCAGCTAACTTTGGTCGACTTTGTATCAAAGGCAGTAATTTAGCAGATACTTTAGGTTTAGAAACACGTGTCTTGAACCCAATGTTTGGGCGTAAAAATCATCGGACAGCTACCACTTGGGATGCTGCCATTGAGAAAATTGCAGACCAATTCCAAGCCTGTATCGATCAATATGGTCGTGACAGCGTTGCATTTTACGTGTCGGGTCAGTTATTGACTGAAGATTATTATGTGGTCAATAAATTCGTGAAAGGTTATCTTGGCACGGCGAATATCGATACCAACTCGCGTCTATGTATGTCCTCTGCTGTAGCTGCACATAAACGTGCCTTTGGCGAGGATATCGTCCCTGCAAGTTATGAAGACTTTGAACATGCCGATATGGTGGTATTGGTCGGTTCAAATACGGCTTGGTGCCATCCCGTTTTATATCAACGCATCATGCAGGCAAAAACTAAAAATCCAGATTTATTTGTGGTGGTGGTTGACCCACGGTTTACTAGTACCTGTGAACAAGCTGATTTACATTTGCCAATTTTACCGGGGCAGGATGTCGCTTTATTTAATGGTTTATTGCAGCATTTATATCACAATGATTTTGTAGATCATCATTTTGTTGAATCTTATACAGAAGGTTTGCAAGCACTTTTAGAGGCGAGTCATAGCGAACAAGATTTTAATGCCTTGGTGAAGCGTACGGGTATTTCTGCGGAAAAATTACAACTTTTTTTTGATAAGTTTGCCAATACTGAAAAAGTCGTCACTTTATTCTCTATGGGCGTAAATCAATCCTCTCAAGGGGTAAATAAAGCCAATAGCATTATCAATTGCCATTTATTGACGGGAAAAATTGGTAAATTAGGTGCTGCGCCTTTTTCGATGACAGGTCAACCCAATGCAATGGGTGGGCGTGAAGTTGGAGGTTTGGCGAATATGCTGGCAGCGCATATGGATATTGATAATCCATCGCATCAAACACTTGTACAAAATTTTTGGAACAGCCCTGTGATTGCCAATCAAGCAGGCTTGAAAGCAGTTGATTTATTCCAAGCAGTCGAAAGTGGCAAGATCAAAGCGATTTGGATTATGGCGACCAATCCAGTGGTGAGCTTACCTGATGCTGATCAAGTCAAACGTGCTTTGGAAAAATGTGAGTTTGTGGTTGTTTCTGATATATGTGCAGATACAGATACCACTGCTTATGCCGATGTACTGTTACCGGCTTTAGGTTGGGGTGAGAAAGATGGCACAGTGACCAACTCTGAACGCCGCATTTCTCGTCAACGTGCTTTCCTACCCGCACCAAAACAAACCAAAGCAGATTGGTGGGCCGTGTGTGAGGTGGCGAAGAAGCTTGGTTTTAGTGGCTTTGATTTTAATAATGCCTGCGATATTTTTAATGAACATGCAGCGCTGTCCGCCTATGAAAATGCTAGCTTAGATCAGCGTGATCAGGTCGAAAATTTTCGTTATTTCAACTTGAAAGGCTTAATGGATTTAAGCGTAGATGAATATAATCACTTACAACCTATTCAATGGCCCGTTTGGGAAAAAGGCCAAAGTATTGCGGTTGAGCAACTTTTTGATCAAGGGCGCTTTAGCCATAAAAATAGCAAGGCTAAATTGATTCCTACGGTTGCGATCGATCCTGTCTATGCGACTTCTGAAGATTATCCATTGATATTGAATACAGGTCGTATCCGTGACCAATGGCATACCATGACACGGACAGGTTTATCAGAGAATTTGACTACACACCGAGCTGAACCTTTTTGTGAAATTCATCCCAATGATGCCTTGAAATTTGGTATCCGTGATAAAGGTTTAGTCGAAGTGCGTTCAGCATGGGGCAGTTGTGTATTACGTGTGACGCTGGCGCATGGTGTACGCCGTGGACAAATCTTTGCACCGATTCATTGGACTGAACAAGTGGCCTCCGATGCTCGAATTGGTAAGGTGGTCAACCCCGTGGTAGATGCTATTTCAGGAGAACCTGAATTCAAGCATACTCCTGTCGTGATTCAGCCTTTCCATACCACTTGGCAAGGTGTGTTGTATGTTCGAGAGGGGTTTGAATCTCACATCAAAAACTCACTACAAACCTGTGCTTGGTGGACCAAGATTAAGACGGCTAAAGCAATGCGTTATGAGATTGCAGACCGCCATAATTTTGATCAAACGCAACGAAATCTTAAAAACTTCTTACCTTTTGTCGATGAAACCTATGAATGGTTAAGTCTGGATGATGTTTCAGCACAATTGAGTCATAGTGTGATTTTGAAGGATGGCATTCTTATTGCTAGTTTATATATAGCACCAGCAGAGTTGTTGCCTGATCGAGACTGGGTTGCTAGGCTATTTAAACGTGAGCGATTGAGTGCATTACATCGTAAAGCTTTGTTGGCTGGTATGCCGATGTCGGCTGCGAATAACGATGGACCATTGGTGTGTAGTTGCTTTAAAGTAGGTAAAAATAAAATCATCGAAGCCATTAAAACCCAAAATATCACGCATGAAAAACAAGTGACTGCATGTTTAAAAGCAGGCGGAAATTGTGGTTCATGTTTACCCGAGATTCGTGGCCTGATCAAAACCTGTCAGTTGGAGGCAGAAGTATGAATACAGAATTTCCCGCTACAGATCTGGTGATCTTGGCGGGAGGGCAAGCACGCCGTATGAACGGTATGAACAAACTTTTACAACAATTTGATGACCAAGTTCAACTCTCAAAAATCTGTCAAAATTTTAAAGCTGAAGTGCAAAATATCTGGGTCAATAGTCACCGTGATAGTTCGATTTATAAACATATTGAACCTGATATTCAGTGCTATGCAGATGATCAAAGTGGTTTCCTTGGACCTTTGATGGGAATGAAAAGCGCTTGGTCACAGGTACAATCGGACTATGTTCTATTCATTCCTTGTGATGTGACTTATATCCCAAATCAGGTTTTGGCAAAACTTCATCGTGCTTTGCAGAAAAGTACGCTCGCTCAAGTGGCTTATGTCATGATTAATGGCGATGCTTTATATCCATTTTGCTTATTAAAAAGACAAAGTTTGCAGATTTTAGAAAAACAAATAACAGCAAATAAATTAAGTTTGCGTGCATGTTTTAAACTTTTACATGCACAAAATGTCTCATTTCAGAAGCAAAGTTTATTTTGTCATAGCATAAATTCTCTAGATGAATTACAGCAATATCAGCAGATCAAAGATTTTAAGCGGATGCTTATTTCAAATTAATGGTTTTGTTTTATATACTTTATTTGTAAAGTGATTTTGTTGTCGATGTGAGATTTTCGTAGTAGATTAAAAAATTGGCGACGAATCTATTAATAACATAGTTATAGTTAATGTGTGATGCATAGAAAAAGCTGATCATTCGCCCTACACTGACTTATTTTAATTTATTGATTTTGTTATAAAAATATTTTTGTCATAAAATAGTCACAATCTCGTAGCATAGTGCATACGATTTCATAAATAGTTTATATCGAGAAGAGTCTAATGTCTTTAAGAGTTGGTATTGCTGCTTTCGGGTTATTATTCAGTGGTTCAGTCTTTTCAGCGGTTACGATCACTGCACCTGAAGAAATTGTGATTCTGGCTGTAAATGGTCAAGAAGTGAATTCAGGATTACTTCCTTCAAGTAAAAATAACTATCAAGTTGATGCAGGTGATTTAACGGTTAATGTTCGTTACCGTGAGTATTTTGAGCATTTAACTGGCGAGCATGACATTGTCAAATCTGGTGTGGTTACGATCCAAGCTCAAAACTTAAAGGATAATCAAAGCTATCGTTTAGCTCTGGTCAATGCACCAAAAGATTTTGAAGCTGCAAAAAAATATGCTGAACAGCCGACCGTTGCACTCTATGACCAAAATAAACAACTCGTCGTACAGCAAACGGGTGCAAATAATGAAGCGAAACCCTGGTTCTCGGGTAATAATTTATTAAGTCGTACTTTGGATTTGACCCAAAAAAATAAGAATAATACGGTAAATCAACCAGCACCAGTTACGGGTAAAACACAAGCAGCCGTTGCTAGCGCACCAGTCGCTGTAACTACTGCTGCTACAGTTGGCGCAGTGAAAACGACAGATCAACAATTGGTTGAGCTATGGCAGCAAGCATCTAAAGCGGAACGTCAAAAGTTTATGGCTTGGTTAGCTGGTCAAAGCAACTAACTTATCCATTGTTTTATAAAACCGATGTTATCATCGGTTTTTTATTGAGTGCCAGAAATAGAAATGTCTTTAAATATTAGAAAAGTAAAAAATGATGACTTAGAACAGCTTGTTGTATTAATTAATATCGCTTACCGAACCCAATCAAGTCGAAGTTGGACAACTGAAAAAGATTTTATTTGTGGGCAACGCATTACCCAACAGCAATTAAGTCAGGCATTGGAACAATCTCGATTTGAATTGTTCGTCGCTGAAAATGAGCTTGGGCATATTATTGCCTGTATAGGGTTAACCTTTGATAAAACGAGAGTTGAAATTGGCACCTTTGCGATAGATCCTACGGTGCAAAACTTAGGATATGGGCGTGAGATGCTTCATTTCGTAGAGGAATACGTGGAGGAGTATTATCATGCGGTTGCGAGTTTGATGATGTATGTATTGGATGTGCGCTCTGAACTTATTGCTTATTACCAGCGACGTGGATATCAAATGACTGGGCGAAAGGAGTCTTATCCGCTAGAGGCAGGTGTCGGGCAACCCCTTGTACCAACGCAATTGATTGAAATGAGAAAATTAATAAGCAGAAATATATCGGTAAAATCTTAATGAATTGAGCAGTTTGATTAAAAGCGCCGTGTTTGTAATTTCGTTGTAATGACAAAGTGTTGATATTGCGATGTGGGTGAGATGTTAATAAAACCTCAATGGGAATTCATATCGAAAAAAAAGGAAGTGAATCCACTTCCTCTTTTCATTTGATCTGTTGGGCGTCAATTACCGATCCAGATAAAGTAACCCAAAATCATTAATGGCCATGCGATATAAGGACTGAATAACCATTTCCACAACCAGAATCTTGGTATAAACCCAACGCCATGAATGAATCCACCTGAGATACCAATCATTACCAACATGAGTAAGCTATGATTATAGTGTCCGTTCGCATCAAGCATCAGTGATGGATGTACCAATAAAATAGCAGCAAGTGGCAATGCCAACAAAAACGAAACGGTCATTGCAAGCACTTGAGCTTTACTATTCTTCGGTGTTGCCATTGCTTTCGCCATTTTATTATTCCTCATCTAAATTTTGATGATGTTCGATATACAGTGCGCTGAGCACACCTGCGAAACATGCCATCAAAATGCCTAGAATCCACGCAAAATACCACATTTCACATCTCCTTGATTTAATACAAACTATGTGAGTTTTCTTCAATGTGTTTGTTGGTGATGACACCCCACATTTTGTAATAAGACCAAGAGGTATAAATCAAAATGAGAGGAACAAAAATACATGCAGCAACAGTCATCACACCGAGTGTTTTATGACTAGATACTGCATCCCACATGGTCAAGCTTGAAACAGGATCTATGTTTGATGGCAATAAGAATGGAAATAATGCAAAGCCCGCAGTTAAGATTGCACCGACAATCATTAAGCTCGTGCCAGTGAAACTCACAGCAGCTTTATGTTTGGTTGCACTGATGATCACCAATATTGCACCTAGAATTGCAGCAATAGGCGCGGCGATCGTCATTGGAAAAGTCGTATAGTTATTTAGCCAACCGTGATTGGCATTGGTCACAACTTCTTTTGCAAGTGGGTTTAACGCAACGTTGGTATCAACTGCAGTAGCGTAGCTAAAACCTTCAATATTTCCAAACCATAACCAAGCACCAGCCGCTAAGAAGCAAATAAGGAAGATAGTAGCCATGATCTGTGTCGCTTTAGCAGAGCGTTGATAGAGCGCTTCATCTGTTCGCAACATTAACCATGCACCGCCATGAGCACAGAGCATTGTTAGGCTTACAACACCACAAATGAGCGCAAATGGGTTGAGCAGTGCAAAGAAGCTTCCCGTGTATTGCGAGCGTAACGTGTCATCCAAACCGAAAGGTAAGCCCAGAAATAAATTTCCAAATGCAACACCAAACACAAGTGCAGGAACAGCACCACCGATACAAAGACCCCAATCCCAAGCGTTACGCCACTGGGTATTTTCTAATTTGGAGCGATAGTCAAATCCGACAGGTCGTAAAAAAAGCGCAAAGAGGACCAGTAGTAGTGCCCAATACATACCAGAGAAGGCAACGGCATAGACCATTGGCCATGCCGCAAACAGTGCACCACCAGCTGTAATAAACCAAACTTGGTTACCATCCCAGTGCGGTGCGATTGTGTTAATTGCGGCGCGACGTTCAGAATCAGTTTTACCTACAAATGGCATGAGTGCCATTGAACCCATGTCAAAACCATCGGTGAGGGCAAAGCCGATCAATAAGACACCAACCAATACCCACCAAATAATTTTTAGTAATTCATATTCGATCATGGTTGAGCCTCCACTGTTTCTGCTTCTAGTCTTTCATAGTGATATTTACCAGTGTGCAAAGAGCTTGGGCCTAGACGCGCAAACTTGATCATTAGGTACATTTCAATAATAAGCAGTACGGTATAGAACGCCGCAAGCGCAATAATTGATCCCCACACATCGCCAGCACTGACACTTGAAGCAGATAAATGGGTTGGTAAAATCTCACCAATAGACCATGGTTGACGACCACCTTCAGCCACATACCAACCTGTTTGCGCTGCGATCCATGGGAGTGGGAGCGAGAATAACGCAAATTTGAGCAACCAAGGTTTGTCTTCGGCATTGCGTTTAACAACCGCCCAAGTTGCTAAAAGGAAGAGTACGAGCATCAGGAAGCCAGAGGCGACCATGGCACGGAAAGAGAAGAAAAGTGCGGCTACGTTCGGAATGGTATCTTTGGTTGCAGCTTGAATGTGTGCTTCAGTCGCATCCACTACGTTTGGAGAATATTTCTTCAATAAAAGACCATAGCCTAAGTCTTTTTGATTTTTCTCAAATGATGCGAGTAACTCCGGAGAGCGATCACCCGCACGAAGTTTTTCTAACTCACTGTATGCCACCATACCATTGCGAATACGGACTTCATGTTCTTTCATCAAGTCATGTAAGCCAGTGACTTGTTTATCTGTTGATCGAGTTGCGATCAGCCCCATTGCATAAGGAATCTTAATCGCATAATCGGTACGCATTTCTTTTTGGTTAGGAATACCAAATAAGGTAAATGCAGCAGGTGCAGGTTCAGTGTGCCATTCTGCTTCAATTGCAGCGAGTTTGGTTTTTTGCACATCACCCAACTCATAACCTGATTCATCACCTAGTAAAATGACAGACAATGTTGATGCTAAACCGAAGATTGCTGCAATCGCAAAAGAACGACGTGCAAAGGGCAAGTCACGTTTTTTTAACAAGTAATAGCTTGAGATTGCGAGAACAAAGATCGCGCCAGTAACATAGCCAGCTGAAACGGTATGCACAAATTTGACTTGCGCAACTGGGTTGAATATCAATGCTCCGAAATCCACCAATTCCATTCGCATGGTTTCATAGTTAAATGCTGCACCGACTGGGTTTTGCATCCAAGCATTGGCAATTAGAATCCACAGAGCTGACATGTTTGAACCAATTGCAACCAGCCAAGTCACGCCTAAATGCTGAAATTTAGAGAGTCGATCCCAACCAAAAAAGAACAAACCAATAAAGGTTGATTCAAGGAAGAATGCCATTAAGCCTTCAATTGCGAGGGGTGCACCGAAGATATCGCCAACATAGTGCGAGTAATAAGCCCAGTTGGTACCAAACTGAAACTCCATGGTTAAACCAGTGGTGACACCCAAAGCGAAGTTAATCCCAAAGAGTTTTCCCCAAAACTTGGTCATGTCTTTATAAATTTCTTTGCCTGAAATCACATAGGTGGTTTCCATGATGGCCAGAATAAATGCGAGACCTAAAGTCAGCGGAACGAAAAGAAAGTGATACATCGCAGTCATTGCAAACTGGAACCGCGAAAGATCGACCACGCTTTCAGAAATCATCAACGTGTCTCCTGAGTGTTAGATGGATTGCCTGTAATACGCTCGGCAACTTGATTGTTAAAATCTTTTGGAATCGTTGGTGCATCAAACCAAATGTGTTTAATGACCAAGAGAAGGATTACTTTAATAATAAGAATGATCGTGATTTCTCGAATTAATCGCCGATTTTGATCATTTGAAATTATGTTCATAGAACTGCATTTCATATTAAACGGGAGATTCTTTTATTATTAATTAAAATGCATTGAAAATAAAATTTATGAGGTTTTGATGGGTTTGTTTTCATTAATTATGTTTTAAATCAATAATTTATATTTATTTTTATAATTAATTTTATTAACCAACTAAAATACTTTGTTTTCTGTATTTTAAATCCGACTAAATTACTTATAATTAAAAAATATAAATCAAATTAAAATGGTTGGTTTTAATTTGATTTAATCTATTTTAAAGTTGATTGAAATGGTATGAATTAAATATATATAATATTTACATGCAGTTGCGAATCTATAGCTTAAAATAAAGAAGATTTAGATTAAATAGTCATTAGAACCAAGTATTTTAGTCTGGATTTGTTAATGTAAATGCAATTCATTTCGTTTTTTGTTTTTTGCTCAAACTTGAATTTTAAGCGAGTAGGCGAGAGCATTATTTTTAAGTGACTTTATTGTAATTTTTTGTAAAAATACGGTCTAAACTCGAACTTAATCTGGGGTGAACAGTTTATTTGAAATCGATATTTTTTTTGCGAGATAATATGCATTGGATTTTTGGCTGATGAGGAGCACTTGGGATTGAAGTTCTAATTCACCATATTCTGGCTCAACTTGAACATAATAAAGTTGTCCGAATTCATCACGCACACGTGCTTGTGCAGAAAACCCGGGACGTGCATTCCCTGTGGAAATTGTAGCTAAACGGCCAACAAGGTTGGCGTGGGTCTGATTGACTTTTGGCTTGATCACTTGATCTAAGCAATGGATCATAAATACCGTAAAAAAAATGTCGATGATTAATGCAGGTATAAAGAGATAGTAAGGCGAAATGAAATAATGCTGAATAGCAAAGAAAGAAAGTTCGAGAAAATAACCCGCAAAACTAAAATTAATCAGTAAAAAAACAACGATTAGATATTTAGAAAATTTAACGTCTAATAACGGTGAGTTTAAAATCCATTCAGGTGTAAATTTTTTTACTAAAGAACTTGGTCGTAAACCAATCAGAATCCCAATCGTTTCTGCAATGCTGAGCAAAATTAAAGCAACCACGCTCATGTGAAATGGCATCAGGTAGTAATTAAAAAAAAACTCAGTCATCGCAGAATTCTAGCTTAGGTATCAATCAATGATATAAATACCACCATCGGAGTGGACTTCCAAGTTTACTTTTTCAAGGAAGTCACCCAGACATGGTCCAGAAATGCATTCGCCCGTTTCTACAGAAAACAATGCACCATGGGTAGAGCATTGAATATATTCACGATCTTGATCTAAAAACTGATTTTCTAAATACTCAAGCTCTGTTTGCAAATGCGGACAAACATTTTGATAGGCATAAAAGTTGCCATCTTTTTGAGTAACGAAAATGGTTGTTCCTTTTAAAGTATCGTATGCACGAGACTCACGTTCAGGGACTTCCTCAGTCATGCAAATCTTTTCCATGTTAAGCACATTCCTGTTGCGATGTTTTAAATTGCTCAAATAGTTTAGCGTAGTTATCGACAGCTAAACGAGGTCCAAATTGGGCAACAACTTCACTTGAAATTAAGATCGCGAGTTGAGCTGCGGCTTCTAAGCTTAAACCTGCATTGATTGCATATAAAAATGCACCTGCAAATGCATCACCAGCACCATTCGCATCTACGGCATCAACATGACGACCAGCGACATGGAACTGCTGTTCAGGATCGATAATCATTGCGCCGTTTGCACCTTGGGTAATAACGATATGTTGATTATTTGATTTTAATACGTCAATTGCATCATTAAGATTTTCTGTATTGGTAAACATCAATGCTTCTTGTTCGTTACAGAACAATAAGTCAACACCATCATCCAATAGTTCTTCTAAGCCTTGACGTGCGTATTGCACCATTGCAGGATCGGAAAGCGATAGTGCGATTTTAACGCCATGTGCTTTTGCTATTTCTCGCGCTTGTTTTACTGCCTTGCGTGCAGTATCACTGGTCGATAAATAGCCTTCGATATATAGCCATTTCGCCGTTTTTAATGGTTCAAAGTCGATTTGTTTAGCCGTTAATTCAGCGGTAATGCCGAGATAGGTGTGCATGGTGCGCTCAGAATCAGGGCTAATCAGTACCATACAAGTACCTGTTACGCCTTCACTGATGGATTGTATGGCTGTTTTGATGCCAGCGTCATTTAAACCTTTTAGGTAAATTGAGCCTAATTCATCATTCCCAACACGACATCCATAAAAAGCTGTACCACCTAATGCACTAAATGCAACTGTTGTATTGGCTGCTGAACCACCACTGGCTTGACCTTTATAAGTCTGTGTGTCTTGTAATTGTTGGTATAACGCCGCTTGCGCATCACCATCAGCCAACTGCATCGTACCTTTTTGCAATGCTTGTTGTGTTAAAAACTCATTTGAAATCTTAAATTCTTGGTCAATGAGTGCATTTCCAATTGCAAAAAGATCAACAGTTGCCATGTTTGTCATCACAGTAAAAATCAAAAACTAAAGTTTACACCAATGCTCAGGATTACTGTAGTTTGTTGAAAAAAATTCAGGTGTTGAATGAATTAGGATGAAAGAGAGGAATAAATGGTTAGATTGGATAAGTTAAGGATTGAAAAGGTTTTAGATTTACCAGTACAGCTAGATGCCCTCATTGAGTCTTCTAAAATTGAAGGTTTTAGGTTTTTAGAAAGGCTAAAGTATGATTTTCAAAATGGTGAAAATTGTTTTAATCAGTTGGGTGAAGCTTTATTCACTGTATATGAACAGAATCGTTTGATTGCCATTTGTGGGCTTAATCAGAATCCATATGATGACTATGATGTAAATAAAGTGGGGCGCATACGTCGTTTTTATATCCATCCACTTTATCGTCGAAAAGGTGTAGGGCATCATTTGTTATCGTATATCGAGCGATATGCACGGGCTTATTTTAATGAGCTGCAATTGTTTACTGATACTGAAAATGCAGCTAATTTTTATCAAATGATGGGGTATGAGAAGGTTGCTTTGCCTCATACGAGTTTTAGAAAGATTTTTATGTGACGATGTTTAGATTGCTCGCTGAATTTTTCTACAAATATAGAGTAATTTACATGGATATCCATAGGTATTCTTCGGTAGACTCTGTACTATCAATCGTCGTTATTTAAATAGATAAATTGGAGATCACATGACTGTAGATGTTTCTGAAAGCATTACTCAAACTATTCACCCTGCGTTTCAGCTATTACGTCAACACCATGTAGAAGCACTCGATATTCACGTTTCAGAATACAAACATAAAGTGACAGGTGCGGTTCATTACCATTTGGCAACGGATCATGATGAAAATGTATTTTTGGTTGCTTTTAGAACACAACCAATGGATTCAAAAGGTGCGGCACATATCCTAGAGCATACTGCTTTGTGTGGCTCTGAAAAGTTTCCTGTACGTGACCCATTCTTTTTAATGATTCGCCGTTCACTCAATACCTTTATGAATGCGTTTACTGCCGCGGATTGGACTGCATATCCATTTGCGACTCAGAATAAAAAAGACTTTCAAAACTTATTGTCAGTGTATTTGGATGCTGCATTTGCCGCGAATTTGAATCCTTTAGACTTTGCTCAAGAAGGTATTCGTATAGAGCTTGAAAATGATCAAGCTGTTTATAAAGGCGTGGTCTTCAATGAAATGAAAGGGGCAATGAGTTCTCCTACAGATCAGCTTTATCATCAACTTGCACATCATTTATTTCCAAAGACCACTTATCACTACAACTCTGGTGGTGATCCAAAAGATATTCCAGATTTAAGTTACGAGCAGCTCGTTGATTTTTATAAAACGCATTATCATCCGAGCAATGCCGTATTTATGACTTTTGGCAATCAAAGTGCTTATGACCTACAAGAGCAGTTTGAAAAATTAGCACTGCATAAGTTTTCTCATGGTACGACCCTATATTCAACACCTGAGCAACGTTTAGCAGCGCCAGTTGAAGTGACTGAAAGCTATGCGGTCGATAGTGAAGATTTAAAAGATAAAACCTATCATGTTATGTCATGGTTGTTGCCTGAAACCAGTGATATCAAACTCCGTTTAGGGATGCGTTTGGTTGAAGGGATTTTATTAGAAAACTCAGCTTCTCCATTACGTCATTACTTAGAAACCTGTGGTTATGCTCAATCAACTGGCCCAATCATGGGTGTAGATGATAGTAATTTTGAAATGACCTTTTATTGCGGCATTCAAGGTTCAAATGCTGAACATGCTGATACCTTTAAAAATGGCGTATTAGATATTCTAAAAGATGTTGCATCTAAACCGATAGATACAGATTTGGTTGATGCTATTCTTCATCAAATTGAATTGCATCAACGTGAAATCAATGGTGATGGTACACCTTATGGCTTAAGTTTGATCTTGAATGGTTTGGGTTGTGCGATTCATCACACGGATCCAATTCATGTTTGGGATGTAGATGCAGCGATTGAACAAGTGAAAGAAGAGTTGAAAGACCCAATGTGGTTATCCAACTTGATTCAAACGCATTTGTTAGATAATCCTCATCGTGTCCAAATGACACTAGTGCCTGATGCAACTAAATCTGTAAAAGAGCAAGAGGCTGAACAAGCACGTTTAGCTGAAATCACTGCAAATCTTACTGATGCTCAGAAAATTGAAATTCAAGAGAAAACTGAAGCGCTGAAAAAACGCCAAGATACGCCTGATAACTTAGAATTGCTGCCAAAAGTTGGTCTGGAAGATGTACCAGCAGATTTGCAGATCGTGCAGGGCCAATTGCGTGAAATTATCATTAATCGTTCAGATGTACCATTGAATCTATATCATGCTGGAACGAACGGGATTTATTATCAACAGGTACTCATTCAAGTGCCTGATGAAATCGTACAGTCACCTTATTTCAACTTGCTCTCTATTTTGATGGGTGAAGTTGGTGCTGGCGAATACGATTATCTCGAGTTCCAACAAATCCAAACCGCGGTGAGTGGCGGCTTAGGCATGGGTGCATCTTTGCGCAGTAAAGTCGATGATAAAGATCGTATCAGCGCTTGGTTGACTTTAACCACCAAATCACTCACGCAAAAATTAGATACGATCCAGCTATTAAAGTTAGCTTTTGAAAAACTACGTTTCGATGAGAAAGATCGTATAATTGAGTTATTGCAGCAACGCAAAACACGTTGGCAATCACGCTTGTCTGGTTCTGGTCACAGTTATGCAATGCAAGCTGCTTCACGTCAAATGAGTGCTTTGGCACGCCGTGATTATCATAATACAGGATTAGGTGCGTTAAATTGGCTCAGTGATTTAGTGGTGAAAATTGATCAAGATGACACAGCTTATCAAGCGTTGATTGAAGAATTAAAAGCCATTCATCGCCAACTTTTACAAGCGCCTAAGCAGTTCTTATTGGTATGTGAGGAACATCAGTCTGATCGTTTGGTTGAAGAAATCCAAAATGTTTGGGATAAATTAGAAGTTGATCAGACCCCTGTAACTTTAACCCAAGTTGAACAGGTGAATACCAATACGGACGAAGCATGGTTGATTCAAACCAATGTTCAGTTCTGTGCATCAGCTTATCAAGCTGTAGATGTGGCACACCCTGATGCTGCACCCTTAATGGTCTTGGCAGCGTACCTACGTAATGGATTCCTGCACAGCGCAATCCGTGAAAAAGGTGGGGCATACGGTGGTGGAGCGAGTTACGATGGCAATGCTTGTTCATTCCGTTTCTACAGCTATCGGGATCCACGTTTAGTTGAAACTTTTAATGATTTTGAAGCAAGCGTACAATGGTTATTCAATACGGAACAGCAATCATACCAACTCGAAGAAGCGATTTTAGGATTGGTTTCGAGTATGGATAAACCAGGTTCACCTGCTGGTGAAGCGATTACCGCTTGTTATTCATGGTTGCATGCTCGGACACCTACATTCCGTAAATTGTTACGTGAACGTCTACTCAATGTAACTTTCGATGATTTACAACGTGTAGCGAAACAATATTTGCTAGAGCAAACCCCAGTGAAAGCGGTGGTGGCGCCATTCTCTAAACGCGAAGAATTGCAGAAACTTGGTTTTGAGATTCAACAGGTCAATTAAAAAATAAAAACTGGAGATATGTATGGCGTTCAAATCTTTTGAGCGTCGTTATTTGGAGCTAGGTGTCCTTACGATACTTGGCTCTTTAACGACATCGTTGGCAAATGCTGAGGCGACAGCACCAACAAGCCCTGCGTCAGCAGAAGCGTGTGTGGCGTTGGCTTCAAATGCGGATCGACTCGCTTGTTATGATCGTCTGTTCAAAGCGCCAACGATTATTCAGCCACAAACACCAGTCGTTGAGCCTGTTCTTGCGGCAAGTCCAGTGATGGTTGAGCGTGAAAATGAACAGACTCAGCTTGAATCATTAAAAGATAAAGTGGTTCAAAAAGTCAGTGACTTGCATATCTTAGGTGCTGCGCCAAAGTTTGACCCGACTGTTTCTTTATTGGATCGTCGTTGGGAGCTTTCTGAAGAAAGTAAATTAGGCGTTTGGAATATTCGTGCTTATCAACCTGTTTATTTGCTGCCCGTGTTTTGGACCAGTAATAAAAACGAGTTTCCGAATAGCCCAAATCCACAAAACACGGTGGAAGATAAACAGGACTTAACGTCGGCAGAGGCGAAGTTCCAGATCTCATTAAAGACCAAAGCTTGGGAAAATATTTTCGGCAACAATGGTGATCTTTGGGTCGGTTATACCCAATCTTCACGTTGGCAGGTTTATAACTCGGAAGAGTCTAGACCATTTCGGGAGACCAATTATGAACCTGAAGCAAGCCTCATGTTTAGAACCAATTACAATGTGTTGGGTTTAAACGCACGCTTACTTGGTGTGACTTTAAATCATCAATCAAATGGTCGTTCTGATCCATTATCTCGTAGTTGGAATCGCGTGATTTTTAACTTCGGATTTGAAAAAGATAACTTTGCATTGATGCTACGTCCTTGGTACCGCGTCGAAGAAGATGCGAAAGACGATAATAATCCAGATATTAAGGATTATATTGGTCGTGGTGATTTAACTGCTTTTTATCGACATAAGCAAAATGATTTTTCTTTGATGTTACGCCATTCACTCAAGGGTGGAGATCGTTCAAATGGAGCTGTGCAGTTTGACTGGGCTTTTCCGATCAAAGATAAACTGCGTGGACATTTTCAGATTTTTGATGGTTATGGTGAGAGCTTGATTGATTATAATCATCGTGCAACTTATGTCGGATTGGGTGTGTCTTTGATGAACTTGTATTAAGTTAATTTAAGTCCATAAAAAAGCAGATGAAATCATCTGCTTTTTTTATTATCCAATTTGAATGTTGGCTGGAGGATGTTTTAAACGGCTCTTCTTCGGTGTTGCAATTAAATAGGCCAAAGTCAGTGGCCCAAGCCGCCCTGTAAACATGAGTAAGCACAGCATTAAAAGGCTACCGTCATGTAGTTCGCCCGTCACGCCTCTGGAAAGTCCTACAGTACACGCGGCAGATAATACCTCAAACATTAGATCTAGAACATCTAACTCAGGTTCTAAGATGAGTATAGTAAAGCCACCTATAAAAATTAACATGCCTGTAATCGATGCCACAGCAAGTGCTTTATAAGTACTTTCATGTGAAATTGCGTGATTAAAGATGCGGATTTCGTCATTCCGCCTCAGGAAAGCGACAACACATAACACCAAGATGACAAACGTTCCAACTTTGATACCGCCTGCGGTACTGAGTGAACCGCCACCAATGAACATAAGTAACATGGTCAATAGTGTTGTGCTGTTATTCATCGAGCCTGTATCAAGTGTATTGAAGCCTGAAGAACGTGGGACAGTGGCTTGAAACCAAGAGTTGACGGCTTGCTCTCCCAAGCTCATATGGCCCAAAGTCATAGGGTTACGTGCTTCAAGTAACCAAATGGCGATAAAAGCAATAATATTAATAATGACGATTGTACTGATTACCAATTTACTGTTTGGACTGAGTTTGCGCCATTTTTTATTCTGTTTAATATCCATCAATACCAAAAAGCCAATCCCGCCTAAGATATAGAGAATACTAATGGTGATACAAATGAAATAGTTGCCGTAAAAGTTAGTAAGACCGTTATCGAATAAAGAAAAACCAGCATTGTTAAAGGCCGATATACTATAAAAAATAGAGTAATAAATACCTTTGGGAATACCATAAAGTGGAATAAATGTCGTGGCCAATAATATCGCGCCAATCAATTCAAAGAAAAGCGTATACGCAACAACGCCTTTCGCAATAAACGTCACTTTAGATAAGCTAGTTTGTCCCAGACTTTCTTGGGCCATCATTTGTTGTCGCAATCCGACTTTGGGAGATAAACTAAGTGCAGCCAATATCGCAAAAGTCATAAACCCAAGCCCACCAGACTGGATCATGAGTAGAATAATCATTTGCCCAAAATGAGTATAGGACTCGCCAATATTGACAACAGATAACCCTGTAATGGTCACAGCGGAAGTTGCTGTAAAAAACGCATCCATCCAAGAAACTTGTCCTGTATGCGCGAAAGGAAGTTTGAGTAGAATCGTCCCAATCACAATAAAGCTTAAGAAACCAATCGCGAGTAAGGAGGGAGGACTCAGATTAAAAATCTTTTGTGCCTTAGTGTTCGTTGTCATATTATTGGAAGCACTCAGACAGTTTTTTCAGGTTTGGCAATAACCCCTCAAGGATAAGTACATCGCCTCTATGTAAGGTAAAATTACAATCTGTCTCGTAAAAAATTTGCTGATCACGTTTGACCAATAAGAGTTTGACATGGGGCGCGAGCTGCATCAGTCCTGATAAGTTAATGCCATGCAATTTATCTATTATTGGAACTTTAATAATAAAGTGATCATCATCCAATGCCATATAGCGGCTCACCATTGGGTAATTAAGTGCTTGTGCGACACGTACCCCCATATCTTCTTCAGGGTGGATGATTTTGTTGATGTTGAGATGGGATAGAATTGTATGATGCGCTTTGGTTTTTGCTTTTACCCAAATTTTATCAATACCTAAATTTTTTAGACTCAACACACAAAGTATACTGGCTTCAATATCTTCACCGATTGCCACCACGACAGCATCACAATTTTGTACGTTTAGTTCATCAAGGACGTGCTCGTCAGTTGCATCTGCGATAACGGCATGCGTAATTTGGTTGGCTAGATTCTCGACATTACGCTTTTGGGTATCGATACCAATAACATCATGATTTAGTTTTGTAAGCTCTAGCGCAACTGTTGCACCAAAACTACCTAAGCCAATGATTGCAAACTGTGCCATGTGTACCCCTGAACCAAAGATCAAAAAATATTTTTATTCATTTTATTGAGAATTGACGAGATCGTGTGTAACTTTTTTTAGGAAAAACAGTCTTCGAGATGCAGAAAACAATAAAAAAAGGATTGAGTTCTGTCATTAGAACTCAATCCTCCTCGTTATGTTCACTTTATTTTAAGAAACGTTTATATCCAATGTTGTCGCTGATCTCTGCATATGGATAGGTGATCTGCTCCAATGTTTCAATCAGCCCATCCGGATTTTGCTTCGCATCAGTGGCTTGTAAACCAACCAGTACTCGTCCTTCGGCAGCGCCGTGATTACGATAGTGGAACAGGGTAATATTGTGTGTTGGGCCCAAACGTTCTAAGAAGGTGAGTAGAGCACCTGGACGTTCGGGAAATTCGACACGGAATAAACGTTCATTTTCAAGATTTGCATGTCCACCGATCAGATAACGAATATGTAGTTTCGCGACTTCATCATCAGACAAATCATCGACTTCATATTGTTGTTTGAGCAATTCATGAATCTCATGGCGTTCGATTTCACCGCCTTTTAAGCTAATCCCAACAAATACCTGAGCTAGGCCGCTATTGCTGGCACGATAGTTAAATTCAGTAATATTACGGCCTTGTAAGGCACGGCAGAATTGTAAAAATGCGCCTTTTTGTTCAGGAATCGTCACTGCATAAATAGCTTCTTTACGCTCACCTAATTCGGTGCGCTCAGCAATATAACGTAGACGGTCAAAATTCATGTTGGCACCGCATACAATCGATACCATATTTTTATCGGTCAATTGATGTTGAGCCACGTATTTCTTAATGCCTGCCAATGCCATAGCACCAGAGGGTTCAACGATACTACGGTTTTCATCATAGGTATCTTTAATAGCGGCACAGATTTCATCTGTATCGACAGTCACTACATCGGGTTCAACAATCGGTCCTGAGTTGTCAGATTTACGTAGTTTAACCATTTCAAAAGGCAACTCACCAATCTGTGCAACGGCAGTGCCATCTGCAAATAAACCGACATGCGGTAAAATCACACGTTCATTTGATTCAAGTGCAGCTTTCAAACAAGCCGATTCTTCGTATTCGACTCCAATCACTTTGACGTGTGGTGCGACTTCACCGAGGTAAGCAGCAACGCCCGCAATTAAACCACCACCACCAACAGCAACAAACACATATTCAACATCACGCCATTGACGAAGTAATTCATTTGCAATGGTGCCTTGTCCCGCAATAACGAGTTCATCATCATAGGGTGGAATAAAAACTAGACCTTCAGTTTCAGCACGTTGTTTTGCGTATTTATTGGCAACATCAAAGCTATCGCCATGCAGAACAACTTGACCACCTAAGTTTCTAACGGCTTGGACTTTAATATCTGGTGTGGTAATTGGCATCACAATAATCGCTGGAATGCCGAGTTTTTTACCCGACAAAGCAACGCCTTGGGCATGGTTACCAGCAGAAGCGCAGATTACACCTCGATCTAATTGATCTTTTGGGAGTTGGCTAATGCGGTTATACGCACCGCGGAGTTTAAACGAGAAAACAGGTTGTAAGTCTTCGCGTTTAAAGCGAATGTTATTATTGATTTTTTGACTAATTCGGGGAGCTGCTTCAAGCGGTGTTTCAATCGCAACATCGTAAACCGTTGCTTGTAAAATTTGTCGTACCACACGAGACAGCATGTTCATCTTCCCTATAACAGTTTAAAATAGGGAGTCATTGTAGCAAACCCCTGTACATTTGCGCTGTTTTCTTGAAGCAAATGTCAAAATAGTTGAGTGAAGTCATGAGTCTATATGCAACCCAAGATGAAAAAAAACAAGCAGCAGCAAAAGCCGCTTTAAAACATTTACCTAAAGGCGGCATTTTAGGCGTAGGAACGGGAAGTACGGTTAATTTCCTTATCGATTTGCTGCCTGAGCTGCAACTTGAAGCGGCGGTTGCAAGTTCCAATGCAACAGCGGAGCGATTAAAAAAACTCGGTATCGAAGTTGTTGATATGAACTCAGTGGGTGGTTTAGATGCTTATGTCGATGGTGCAGATGAAATCGACCGTCACATGCATATGATCAAAGGTGGTGGTGCTGCATTGACGCGTGAAAAGATTGTTGCCTCAATTGCAAAGAAATTTGTGTGTATTGTCGATGACTCTAAATGGGTGGATCAATTGGGACGTGATTTCCCATTGCCGATCGAAGTTATTCCAATGGCACGTTCGGCGGTCGCTCGTAAAATCGTCGCTTTAGGCGGTGATCCTGCTTATCGTGAAGGTGTTGTGACGGACAATGGAAACGTGATTTTGGATGTATTTAATCTCAATATCTTAAATGCCATTGATTTAGAAAAAACCATTAATAACATTCCAGGTGTCGTAACAAATGGTATTTTTGCCTTAAATGCAGCGAGTATCGCAATCGTTGCAACAGACAATGGTATTGAAGAACGTACCGCACAATAATGCCATCAGTTTCATTGCAAGCGTTATTACCTGAAGTTAAAGTTGTTCGACATGCAAGGGCGAGAAATTTGCGCTTGCGTGTTGAGCCAACGGGTATACGTCTCACTGTTCCTCCGTTTTGTACTAAAATTCAAATTCAACAATTTTTGAAACAGTCAGAACAATGGCTAATCGACACTTGGTCAAAACAGCAGCAACAATTAAATCAAGGGCGTGATTTTCCCGAAGCGTTATGTTTGTTTTTCCATTCACAACCCTTTCATATTATTCAGCAACAGCAGCGCTATATTTTTAAGTTCAATTGGGAGCAACACCAATTATTTATACGGAACCAACAACCTGAAGCTGCTTTACAAGCGGCTGTATTGGCTTACGCAAAACAATTCTTACCTGAATATTTAAATCAAGTCAGCCGAGAAATTGGCTTGCCTTACCACGCATGTGCAGTCCGAAAACCAAAAACACGCTGGGGAAGTTGCAGTTCAAAACATGACATCATGTTAAATGCAGCGTTGGTATTGATGCCTAAATCTAACGTGCGAGCAGTATGTGTACACGAATTAGCGCATACTAAACATTTCGATCATAGTGCTGCATTTTGGAGTGAGGTGGCTAAACACGATCACAACTATCTAGAGCATCGCAGGCAGTTAAAGCAGATACAGCTACCGTATTGGTATTATAAAAAAATTTAAGTTACTGATTGAAGATTAATCCATATGAAAACACCAAGATTGTTTTAAATTTGGCACATCGTTACTACTTAAATAATTAAGATCATCCCGCAGGCAATTGAATATTTATTCTGTTGCCTGCTGGATGAGGGTTTTTGCTAATTAAAATTACATTGCAGCTGCGTGCTTTGCAATTGATCGGGTGCTTTACGAGCATCAAAACCAGCGCTGGCGCTCAGTACTTGATTGGCTTTGATATTAACTTGCACAAATTGATATTGTGAATTGCTATTAGTTGGCTCTGGTGAACCACTATTTAATAGATATTCATGATTTTCTTTATCAACTTGTAATAGGTTATCTGTACTGTCACCATCCAATTTTGATCGAAATGTCTGATTGTTTTTGGTTAGTTCCAGCCAGCCATCGGCACGAATATTAAGTTGGCAGCCTTGACTATTCTCTTGATAGTGGCCAATCAAATATTCAATAGAAGGTGAGCTATGATTAATGATATTTATACCTGTAATGCCTTGTTTACAGGGATAAATTGAACCATTACAAGTTGCGATTGTATCTGAAAAACCGACCGCTCGACGGTAATCCCCCGCACCAGTGATACGAACATTGTGCGGTGC
This sequence comes from Acinetobacter sp. 3657, assembly GCF_031456775.1. Lineage (NCBI taxonomy): Bacteria > Pseudomonadati > Pseudomonadota > Gammaproteobacteria > Moraxellales > Moraxellaceae > Acinetobacter > Acinetobacter sp. 3657. The sequence goes on from NZ_JAVDVH010000001.1 coordinate 489,665, forward strand.
AGATGGATTGACTCTTGGTATAATACCCGCGTAGCTTTTTTGTTCCAATTGCGCATAATGAGTCGGGTTGGAGATTTTCTGTTGATATTCGTCTGCGAGTTGCAATACTGCTTTTTTTAAAGTCGTTGCAAAATGCTCTCTTGTATTTTGTTGATTAGTTGCAATAGAGATAATATTATTTTTAGCTGGATCAATATTATCGGGAGTTATTGCTACAAGAGATGTTAATTCTTCCTGATCACCACGAAGTTTTTTTGCATCCAAATAACCATCTCTTAAATCAATTGCCAAATTTTCAGAGAACTTAGCAAACGATGTATCTGGATTAGCATTTATCCATTGTTTTAAATGCCCAAAACTCAAATAGGTATCTAAATATAAACTAGAATTTAGATTGGGATTTTGCGGTGAGAATATGGTGAGTGTATTCAATGGATGTAAGTTGGCAATATTTAGATATTTAAAGGCACTCAGTAATGCCGCTTCAACATCTGTTGTGGCGAGTTGAAGCTGGTCAACTGTGATCTTGATTGCATAATTGCTATCGTCACTTGGTAACTGTCCTGAACGAACTAAAGCACGTTGATAAATTGCCTCAGTTCTTGGGTTAATAAATATAATTTGTGTTAAATCACTGACATCTACTTTTACCAAAGTTCGTAATGTAAGATCGACTTTTTTATATTGGCCATTAATGAAGTCATATATTAAGGAGTTGGGAGTAGTGGTTAATTCAACTCGATATAAACGGTTTTTATTCAGAACCTCTGGCAAGATGATAGTTAAATCCGTTGTTGTGCTATAGTCTCGTTCTAAAACCACTCTATCGTCAGTATTGTCAATAACTTTGATAACAATATCGCGCATTTCTAAGGGTACTTTAATGCTGAGATTTTTCGGTTTTTGGGTAACAACCTCATCAGGTGGAGTATCCTTACGTACTTCACTCTCACCACTACCACAACCAATCAAAGCTGAACTAAGTAAAAGTGTACTCAACGCTAAGCAAATATGATGATGTAATCTTTGTTCTGACATCAAAGAAGGCATTCCAGCTCTCCAAAAAATTTTGCATCCATGAAATTTTTATTACCGCATCGTTTTATTCTATGCGAATCTTATACTGATTCAATAGTCTTTCTTGACCAATGGTAAAATCAGCTCAAAATAAAAGAATACCTTTTCCCTTTCTATATATCTGATTTTTGAAATATAAGCCAATTTATTCATGTTAATTTGATGATGACTACTCATTTTATTTTCTTATAAGTTAGAGACTTGAAGATTGTGTAAAACAAGCCAAACTGCCATACTATTTGTCTAAATGAACGCTAGAGGTGCGACACGTGATTTCTGTTGGTATTGTTGGTGGAACTGGATACACAGGGGTTGAACTACTACGTCTATTGTTAAGACATTCACAAGTTCAGGTCAGTATTCTCACTTCGCGTACTGAAGCTGGAAAGCGTGTTGCAGATATGTTCCCAAGCCTACGAGGACATACTGAGCTCAAGTTTTCTGATCTTGATTTGGATCAGCTTAAACAGTGTGATGTTGTTTTTTTTGCAACGCCGCATGGTGTTGCGATGCAACATGCTGAGGCATTGGTTGCTGCTGGTACGAAAGTAATTGATCTGGCGGCAGATTTTCGTCTACAGAATTTAGCCCAGTTTGAGAAATGGTATGGTATGCAACATCATTGCCCAACTGTACTCAAAGATTCAGTTTACGGTTTAACTGAATTGAATCGTGAAAAAATCAAACAAGCGAATGTAATTGGTAACCCAGGCTGCTATCCGACCACGGTTCAGCTTGGTTTAGCACCATTATTAAAGAATCGTTTGATCAATACTCAGAGTATCATTGTTGATGCAAAATCAGGTGTGTCGGGTGCAGGACGTAAAGCCAGTCTTGGTATGATTTACAGTGAAAATGCGGATAACTTCAAAGCTTATGGCGTGGCAGGACATCGTCATCATCCAGAGATTGTTGAAGCCCTTGAGAATATTTCAGGACAAAAAGGTCAGTTTGATCAACTGATTTTTGTACCGCATTTGGTTCCAATGATTCGTGGTATGTTAAGCACGATTTATGTTGATTTAACTGAACAGGGTCAACAAACAGATATACAAACATTGTATGAAAGCTTCTATCAAAATGAACGTTTTGTAGATGTGATGCCTGCCAACAGTTCCCCTGAAACACGTAGTGTTCGTGGTGCAAATGAATTACGTATCGCGATACATCAGCCTCAACCGAATAAGTTAATTGTGCTTGTTGCACAGGATAACTTGGTGAAAGGCGCGGCAGGTCAAGCAGTTCAAAATATGAACTTAATGTTCGATTTTGATGAGGCTGCAGGTTTGGAAGGTATTGGTTTATTACCATAAAAAACGCTTTTTTACTTCACACACATTTAAAATTGGATTTAAATGTGTGCTTTGATGTAGATCGTAACGATAGAGATAATGATGGATAACGTTGAACCAACGACTTCACCAGAAAGTTCGGTTGAGAAAAACAAATTCTTAAAAACGAATTTACCTTTACTTATTGCTGCAACCATTCTTATTGGTAGTAGTTTTATGATTGGTTATACAGTTGGACACCGTCAAGGATTAACGGTTGTTGGTTATGATGCCGATGCTGAGCAGCTAGTAGATGTTGTTCAAAAACAGAAGACAGCATTAGACTCTATTAACAAAAGTTTGAATGCTGCTGTTCAAGAGCGGGATATGGCTGTGGGTAATGCTGATGATCTATTCAAAGCGGTCAATCAAGCCAATGCTGATAAGATTCAGTTTGAGGGCATGAATGCCATTTATCGAGATATTTTGAGACAGCGCGGTGGTGTCAGTTTGACGATTCAGAATTTGGCGATCAAGTCTTTACCTGAAAATGCGTTTGAGTATCAAATTGATCTTGTTCAAGTGAGCCCGAATAAACGCCGTGCAGCAGGGTCTGTTGAGTTGCGTTTGATTCGAAATACTGAAATTTTAGATGTACCACTAGAAGATAAAAGCTTTAATTTTGATGATTTTGAGCGTTTAACTGGACGTTGGACCATGCCAAAAGGATTTACGCCACAATTTATCGAAGTGCGTTTATCTGGCGCAGGTACACCTGTGATTAAGCGTTTTAGCTGGCAACGTGGTCAACCCGTTGATTTAAATTCTGCTTTTGTATCAGAAATTCCTCAAGCTGAAGCAAATGCTCAGTAAATTTATAGATTAAGAACCGAATATGCGAAGATATCGACGTCAAATGAATTTAAGTGAAGTGAAAAACTCTTTTCATCAATCGGGTTATGTTGACTGGCACTTAAATCCTCGTTTAAGTGATTCGCAAGAGGATCATGATGGTGAGCTGGTTGTGCAAACAGCTCCACCAGCAGTGCAGCGACCACCATTGTATGCAGTTGTTTTATTAAACGATGATTACACGCCAATGGATTTTGTGATTGATGTATTGCAAAGCTATTTCTCTATGGACTTGGATCAAGCAAGTCAAGTAATGCTAACAGTCCATTATGAAGGCAAAGGCACTGCGGGTATTTATCCTCGAGATATTGCTGAAACTAAAGCAAATCAAGTTAATAATTATGCGCGTGCACAAGGACACCCGTTGCTTTGTCAGATCGAACCTGAGCGAGGATAAAACAAAGCAACGCTTTGTCCGAGTGCAAGACGAGAGCTAAGCTCGAGTGGCGGATAAAACAAACTTAAAGTATTGTTTTGGGCGCAAGACCTTGCGCCATATATGGCTCATATGCCCGAGTGGCGGAAAAACAAACTTAAAGCATCGCTTAAGGCTTTGTCTTGAGAAGCCTTTAAAGCTTCGTAAGAAGACCTTACGCCATAGCCATACATGTGTCTCGTATGCTCGAGTGGCAGGTGTAGCAAAGTTTTAACCTCGAGTAAAAAGATACACAAACGTTCAAGTAAAATTTGAATGGATGATGAAGGAAAGTAACGGTTAAACAACAAGTATGTTTGTTTTTTAAACAATTGAATGGTTCATATTCTCTTTGTAATTAAATTTTTACAACAATACTTTGTTTTGAATCTTGACCAATACACTCAACTAATGCTAACAGTAGACTATGAAGCAAAGAGACTTGTAAGCGTATGTTAGATAACGATTGCAGATACTCAAGCGGATTAGTCCATAATTGGCTTTTTCAGTTAAAGATGCGTCTTTTTTTGATCTAGCCCAAAATATAAGGGGGTTACATGCTCAGTCGTCAATTAGAAGTATCGTTACGTTTGGCTGTAAGCATGGCTCGTCAAAAGAGGCATGAGTTTCTGACAGTTGAACATCTATTGCTCGCTTTACTTGATAATGATTCAGCTGTGAACGCACTAAAAGCATGTGGTGCTGATATCGTTACTTTACGTAAAGAGTTAGAGGAATATGTAGAGCAACACACCCCAAAGCTTGGTGATAATAGCGAACAAGCACCACACCCAACGGAAAGTTTTGACCGAATTTTGCAACGAGCAATTTTTCATGTTCAATCAAGCGGTGGAGATCGTACCGTTGAAGGGGCAGATGTTTTAGTTGCCATGTATTCTGAAAGAGATTCTTTCGCTGTTTATTTATTGAAACGCCATCAAATTAATCGTTTAACTTTGACTCAGTACTTATCTCATGGAACACGTAAAGAAGAGATTCAAGTTGAAGAAGAAGTTGAAGATATTGATGGTGAAAGCGCAGCATCTGCAAATGCAGGGCCTTTAGAGCAATACACGTTAAATCTAAATACTGAAGCGCAAAAGGGTAAAACTGACCCTTTAATTGGTCGTGAGAAAGAAATTGAGCGTGCGGCACAAATTTTATGTCGCCGTCGTAAAAATAACCCACTCTTAGTCGGAGATCCAGGTGTCGGAAAAACTTCGATTGCTGAAGGTTTGGCATGGTTGATTGTCAATGGTAAAGCACCGAAACCTTTAGCAAATGCTGAAGTTTATAGCTTAGACATTGGTGCGTTGGTTGCAGGGACTAAATATCGCGGTGACTTTGAAAAACGTTTGAAACAATTGCTAAATGCGTTAAAAAAGAATCCGAATGCAATCCTATTTATTGATGAAATACACATGATTATTGGTGCTGGCTCAAGTATGGGCAGCACAATGGATGCATCAAATCTTATTAAACCTGCTTTGGCAAACGGAAGTTTACGTTGTATTGGTTCAACAACTTTCCAAGAATATCGTCAAGTATTTGAAAAGGATCATGCATTATCACGCCGTTTCCAAAAGGTTGACGTTAGTGAGCCTAGTATTGGGGAAACGATCGAGATCTTACGTGGTCTGAAAAGCAAATTTGAAGATTTCCATCATGTTGAATACGACGACAAAGCACTTGTGGCTGCTGTAGAGCTCTCTGCAAAATTCATCAATGACCGTTTTTTACCAGATAAGGCGATTGATGTTATCGATGAAGCAGGTGCGGGACGTCGCCTAAAAGCGGAAGTTGATGGTTCACTGATTTCTGTCGAAAATATTGAGGATATCGTGTCTAAGATTGCGCGTATTCCACCTAAAACAGTCTCGAAAGATGACAAGACTGTATTGGAAAATCTTGAGCGCGATTTAAAACGTGTGGTCTTTGGTCAAGATGAAGCAATTACAGCTTTATCGTCAGCAATTAAGCTTTCTCGTGCAGGTTTAAAAGCACCAGACAAACCTGTTGGAAGTTTTGTATTTGCTGGGCCTACAGGGGTTGGTAAAACTGAAGTCACTAAGCAATTGGCAAAATTGTTAGGTGTTGAGTTTGTCCGCTTCGATATGTCTGAATATATGGAGCGTCATGCAGTTTCACGCTTGATTGGTGCACCTCCAGGTTATGTTGGTTATGATCAAGGCGGTTTGTTGACCGATGCGATTCACAAAAACCCACATTGTGTCTTGTTACTTGATGAAATTGAAAAAGCACATCCAGATGTATTCAATTTATTATTACAAGTCATGGATCATGGGGCTTTAACCGATAATAATGGTCGTAAGTCTGATTTTAGAAATGTGATTATTGTATTAACAACCAATGTCGGTGCGGAAAGTATTTCTCGTGCAAGTATTGGTTTTACAGAACAAGATCACAGTGCTGATAACCAAGATGCGATGAAACGTGCATTCTCACCTGAATTCCGTAACCGTTTGGATGGTGTGATTCAATTTAAATCATTACCAACAACAGTCATTGAATCTGTGGTTGATAAGTTCTTAACAGAGCTTCAAGCACAGCTAGATGAGAAACAAGTGGTACTTGAAGTTGATCAAAGTGCACGTGACTGGTTATCTACCAATGGCTATGATCGCCTCATGGGGGCTCGTCCAATGCAACGTTTGATTCAAGAGCATTTGAAAAAACCACTTGCTGAGATGATTTTATTTGGTGAGTTAGCTGAACATGGTGGTAATGTTGCTGTTTCTGTCAAACATGAAGATGGCAAAGACGTCGGTTTGAAATTGGAAGTATTTGAAGACCATATCAATCCGAGTGCTGAACCCGCTTAATGTTTGAATTCTCTTTTTCTATAACCCGAATACTAAGTGTATTCGGGTTATTTTTATTAACTGCAATTGCTGAAATCTTAGGTTGCTATTTTCCTTATTTGATTTTGAATCATGGCAAGTCTCATTGGTTGTGGATACCGACAGCATTGAGTCTAGCTGTATTTGTGTGGTTACTCACATTACATCCAGCTGCATCAGGTCGTATTTATGCGGCTTATGGTGGTGTTTATATTTTCACTGCGTTGATGTGGCTACGTTACGTTGATCAAGTAATGTTGACGCGCTGGGATGTCTTGGGTGGGATCATTGTGCTTTGTGGTGCAAGCTTGATTATCTTACAACCGCAAGGGTTGGTGCGTTAAGCGCTTAAGCATAACAATAATCATGTTGTCACGCTTATTTAGAAATATGAGAAAAAATACTACATCAATACATAATCTTCTGAAATTCCGCATTCTTCTACGAAAGATTCATCATGTGATACTAATATCACCGCACCATTAAAAGAGCGAATTGCCTGAGCGAGTAATTCGCGTGATTCGATGTCGAGATGATTTTCTGGTTCATCCAAAAGTAATAGCTCTACAGTTTGTTGTTTCAACGCAAGCAATGACACTTTTAAGCGTTCGCCACCACTCAAAGTTGCTAAAGGAGTAAGTGCTTTATCTCTACGGATTTGTAAATTTCCAAGCAAAGTTCGCGCTTGTTGCTCGGTCAGATTTGAATCAAAACTACATAAATAATCAACGGCAGAAATATTTTCATCAAGCAATGAAAGATTCTGATCCAGATAAATAGAATCTACTTTGCAATAAATTTCTCCTGAAGCTGGAGGAATTTGACCGTGGATGGTTTTTAGTAAAGTTGATTTACCAATGCCATTTGCACCGCTTAAATGCAATTTTTCTCCAGCAGAGACTGCAAGATTAATGGGAGCGGTATTCGCAAAAGCCAATTTAACCTGATGGCAGCGTAAGATTTCTTCTGATAACTTTCCTGAGATTTGGGTAAATTCAAAAGATTGTGGTTTCAAATGTTCCAGTTGAGTTTGCTTATGCAGTAACTCGTCTTTTGCATCCGCTAATTGTTTGGTCTGTTGTTTACATAAGTAAGAAAGCGATTTCTCGGCTTGCTCTTTTTTTGCATCCAAGATGATTGAAGCTTGCGAACTAGATGTCCTTAACTTCTCACCTATTTTTTTACGCTTTTGAGCTTTCATTTGACTGAGATGTTGCTGTTCCTTAAGATGCTTCAACTCTCTTTTTTCTTGCTGAACAGCTTGCGATAAGGCTTCTACTTGGGAGTGATGCTGTTGCTGATACAGTGCATAGTTCCCACCATAATAATTTAAACCAAATTGATTTAATGCAAAAATACTTTCTACATGCGCTAATAGCTGTCGATCATGACTAATGATGAGTCCACCTGTAGTATGTTGAGCCATTTGATTGATTAGCCATTGACGACCCTGAGTATCCAAATGATTACTGGGTTCATCTAGTAGCAGATAATGATCTTTAAGTAGAAATAAACGACAAAGTGCAAGTTTGGTTTTTTGACCTTCACTTAAATGTTGAATGGGTGTGCTGAGCTCTGTAGGTAAGCCAGCGCTTTCTAAGAGCTGCTGCCATTGCCTAGGCAAATGCCAAAGATTTTCCACCTGTTCATAGTCTGTAAATGAAGCGCAACCTTGTTGAATATGTTGAAAACTTAAATATAAATTTTCAATCTCTAAGGCTTGTGCAATGGTCTGTGCTTGCACACGCTGAAGTTGCGCCAAATATTGATGTGGGCATTGCCATGAAATTTGACCTGAATAAGATAGGTTACTGGCTGCTTGCCCATGCAGAATCGACATCAATACTGATTTACCTTGGCCGTTACGACCAATCAATCCAGAAAACTGTTTTAAAGGGAGTTGGAAAGATAGGCTCTCAAAAAGCTTAAGCTGAGAGAATTCAAGTGTTAGCTTTGTAACGATACATGCCTGTTGAGTCATAAGAACCTCATAAACAGGATGTGCAAAATAGATTGAGAGGGGTTTTAGAATACGAATCGCTAAATGATAGATAAGTCTATTTTGCACATCAAAAAGGGAAGTGAACTTTGATGATAAAAAATAGAACTTACTTCATCGGCGTGATCTCAAATGGGTTTATTTTTGCATCATTCTATTGGTGAAAAAGTCAAAGGTCAAATTTCACCTTTTTACAGTCGCAGTTAAAAAAGAGAAAAAAAACTTGTCAAATGCCCTAATAGTGCGTAGTTTAGTAAGGAAGAACAGTTTTTTAGATATTTGAAATAATGATGTTAAAGCATACTGTAAACACAAACGCTTACTTTTATTTTTGGCAATATATTTAGTTGCCTGAAGCGTTTCGGGCGACAAAAGGTTGCCCAACCAGTTAATACCTGATCGGCAACCCCGATCAGGTTTTTTTATGCTTTAATATTCATCACTTTAGGAGAAATAGTATGTACATATTTAACGTTTCATATTTTAGCAAGACTTCTTGGTTTTACTTTGCGAAGAAATCAACATCGCTTAGATCACACTTGCTCAAATAAATATTCGGACTGTGCGACAGTCCAAAGGAATTGCTAATGAACGCTTTAAATACTGCTTTAACACAATCAAAAAGTCATACAAAAGAAACAATGCTCAGCTTACCTTCGCAACTTAAAGCGCAGTATCCCTTGTCTGCTACTTTAGCGCAGCAAATCTCAAAACATCGTCAAACGATTCAGAATATTTTATCAGGGCAAGATCACCGTTTAATGGTGATTACAGGGCCTTGTTCGATTCATGATCCTATCGCCGTTCTAGAATATGCTGATCGTCTACAGCAACTACAAGAACAAGTAAAAGATCAGATATTTCTTGTTATGCGCGCATATATTGAAAAACCACGGACAACAGTGGGTTGGAAAGGTTTTTTGTATGATCCAAATTTAGATGGATCATCAGATTTACAGTTGGGTTTAGAAAAATCGCGCGCGCTTTACTTACAACTTGTTGAAAAGGGTTTGCCAATTGCAAGTGAAATTCTAAGCCCAATGGCAACAGGTTATTTTGATGATTTACTCGCTTGGGGGGCAATTGGTGCGCGTACCAGCGAATCTCAAATTCACCGTGAGATTGCTAGCCATATGCCCTACAGTATTGGCTTCAAGAATGGTACCGATGGTTCGATTCAAATTGCGTTAGATGCAATCCAATCTGCGCTGCATGGTCATCAATTTTTAGGCATGACACAACAAGGTTTACCTGCAATTTTGCATAGTGAAGGTAATCCATTGCCACATTTGATTTTACGTGGTTCAAATCAAGGGACAAACTATGATTTGGCAGCGATTCAGGCGATGCATTTTAAACATAAGCATTTACCAGCATTGGTGATTGATTGCAGTCATGGCAATAGTGGTAAAGATCCTTTGTTACAACCACAGGTTTTGCAGCAAATTATTGTTGAGCGAGCTGAATCAAACGTACGTGGTGTTATGCTTGAAAGCCATTTAGTTGATGGGAGTCAGAAGATTTCTTGTGATATGACTTATGGTCAATCAGTAACAGATGGTTGTTTAGGTTGGGATAAAACGGAACAAGTTTTGTTAGATATTGCTGAACAAATGAGACATAAGAAATAATCTTCCTTAAAAAAGCCAATCTAGATCAGATTGGCTTTTTTATTCAATTCCGTAAAACCGCTTATATGGACTGTGCGCTAAGAAAACGACCAATCTCTTGGCTAAACTTTCTGGGTTCTGTAATCAATGGTGTATGTCCAGAGCGTTCAAAATAAACAGTTTTAGCATTTGTTAGACTCTTTGCAATCAGTGTCTGACCAGTTTCAGGGTAAAGGCTAGATTCACGACCGATAAAGAACGTGGTTGGGCAGTTCACTTGGCGAATCGCTTCTCTATAGTCTTCATTGTGATTTAAATAATTTTCAACATACCAAAGCAAATAATCTAAACGTTGAATCGGCAGTAAATATTTTTGTAGGAAGGGGCGATTTAGTGCGAGTTTAACGATTTTAGGGCTATAGGTATTGCTACTTTGTAGTTCAATAAAAGCGGCCCATAAACTTACTAGCTTATAACGGATATCATTTGGTAGGTCTTCAAGCTTTTGTGCATGCTTATAATCTAATAAAAGTGTTTGAATATCGAGAAGCAGATTTTTGAATTGAGCATGCTTTTGTCCAAACAAGCCATAATGCCAAGAGTCGTCTACCGAAATCTTAGGGGTTTGGTCAATATGAAGATAGGCTTTGAGTTTTTCTGCCAAACCACCATGTTTCATGCCGTGCATCGCTGTAGTTGCGCCCATGGAGTAGCTCATCAAGATAAACTGATCTAATTTTAATTGTTTAATCAGATGATCAATGTCATTCCAATGACTAGAAATTGCATCAGTCTCAGGAATTGCGCAGTGTTTTGAACCGCCAAAGCCACGCCAATCCGGAATAATAAATTCATATTGCTTACGATTTGCAAATAAAAAAGGAAGCCATTGCCAGCTTTGCATACCCAGCCCGGATAAAACAAGTACAGGTTCACCTTCACCCACACGTCGTACAAATAATTTTTGTTGATCGGGCATGGTATAAAACGGCATTATTTTTCTCCTTTGTTTAGTTCATCAAACTTCTTAAGTTGAGGAATCATCTGTTCTAACCATTTTATCCATTCGTTTTCTTTAATGATACCAAGTTCAAGAATCATTTTATGGATAAACAAAACGCGATTGGTCGGTTCGGTATTTTTAAAATCTTTATCATGAATAGCTTGATAAAGGCTTAATTTCTCCCTATGTAATATTAAATGCCGTTCTAATTCGGGCAAAATTTTATTGCCGCCTAGCTGTGCTTCAGCTCTTAATCTAACCATGAGGTCATCACGTAGTTGAGCTGGTTCACTTTGCTGCTCAATCCATGCAGCCAGTTGTATTCTTCCGAGCTGTTCGATTTGATAGGTTTTTTTTCGACTATTGGCTGTTTGCTCTTCTATGGTAGAGATCCATTCTTTTTTCAGCATACCATTGAGTTCACGATAAATTTGCTGATGAGTGGCATTCCAAAAAAAGCCCATGGAGCGATCAAAACGACGAGCTAATTCAAAACCTGTGCTTGGTTTTTCCAATAAGCTGGTCAATAAAACATGGGCGAGTGACATAACCATCCAAGAAATAAAAAGTGACTCTTTAGATTATGCAAAATGTTGCATAAAAATCAAATCTTGTTTATAAGTTTGTGCAACAAGTTGCATTAGCAAGCAGATTGCTAGCCAAAGGAGAACACATGTCAGCTTATCCAAATTTATTAGCACCACTTGATTTAGGCTTCACTACATTGAAAAACCGTGTACTGATGGGCTCTATGCATATTGGTCTAGAAGAAGCACCGCAAGGTTATGAACGTATGGCAGCGTTTTATGCTGAACGTGCGAAGGGTGATGTTGGATTAATTGTTACTGGTGGTGTTTCTCCAAACGATGATGGCGTGGTATTTGCGCATGGAACTAAATTAGATACACGTGAAGAAGCTGAAAAGCATAAAGTCATTACCCAAGCTGTGCATGATGCTGGTGGTAAAATTGCGATGCAAATTTTGCATACAGGGCGTTATTCGTATCAAGCCGATAACGTTGCACCGTCTGCCATTCAAGCACCGATCAATCCAATTAAACCGAAAGCATTGTCTTCTGCTGAAGTGCAGCAAACCATTGATGACTTTGCCAACTGCGCCAAGCTAGCCCAATATGCGGGTTATGATGGTGTTGAGATCATGGGGTCTGAGGGTTACCTCATTAATGAGTTTATTGCAGCTCGTACCAATCATCGTGATGATGAGTGGGGCGGAAGTTATGAAAATCGTATTCGTTTTCCAATCGAAATCGTAAAACGTACTCGAGCTTCTGTTGGTGAGAATTTCATTATTATCTATCGTTTATCCATGCTTGATTTGGTTGAAGGTGGTTCAACGTTAGAAGAAGTGGTACAACTCGCCAAAGAAATTGAAAAAGCAGGTGCAACGATTATTAATACGGGTATTGGCTGGCATGAAGCACGTATTCCAACGATTGCAACCAAAGTACCTCGCGCTGCGTTTACATGGGTGACTGAAAAGCTAAAAGGTACAGTATCGATTCCATTGATTACCTCTAACCGTATCAATACACCAGAAATGGCGGAGTACGTGTTAGCTTCTGGTCATGCAGATATGGTGTCCATGGCGCGTCCGATGCTTGCAGATGCTGAATTTGTATTGAAGGCGAGTGAAGGTCGTAGTGATGAAATTAATACCTGTATTGGTTGTAACCAAGCGTGTTTAGATCATATTTTCTCAATGAGTATTGCAACATGCTTAGTTAACCCACGTGCATGTTATGAAACTGAGTTAATTTTCAAAGAAACCAATGCGACCAAAAAAATTGCAGTCATTGGGGCAGGGCCAGCAGGTTTAAGTTTTGCGGTATATGCTGCAAGTCGTGGTCATAAGGTAAAAGTGTTTGATGCAAGTAATCAAATTGGTGGTCAGTTCAATATTGCCAAAACCATTCCGGGTAAAGAAGAATTCTATGAAACCTTGCGTTACTTCAAACGCCAAATTGAATTACAACCCAATATTGAATTAGTCCTGAATCATACCGTGACCTATGACGAGCTGAGCCAAGCGGATTACGATGATATCGTGATTGCAACAGGGGTTACGCCACGTCAATTACAGATCGAAGGGATTGATCATCCAAAAGTATTAAGCTACCTCCAAGTTTTAAGAGAGCGTATGCCTGTTGGTAAACGTGTCGCGATCATTGGTGCGGGTGGTATTGGCTTTGATACCGCAGAGTATTTAACTCATGAAGGTGAAAGTGGTAGCTTAAATCCTGAAAAATTCTATGCAGAATGGGGCATTGATACCACGTATGAGCATGTTGGCGGTTTAAAACAACCTGAACTTGAAAAATCTGAGCGCGAAATTTACTTATTACAACGTAAGAGTGCTGCTGTTGGTTCTAGTTTAGGTAAAACCACGGGATGGATTCACCGTACAGGCTTAAAACATCGTGATGTCAAAATGATTGCAGGTGCAAGCTACGATAAAGTTGATGATCAGGGTCTACATATTACTTTGAATGGTCACAGCACTGTTCTTGAAGTCGACAATGTTGTGATCTGTGCGGGTCAAGAGTCTTATACAGCAATGTTTGATCAGCTTAAAGCAGATGGTAAGAATGTCCATCTGATTGGCGGAGCGAAAGAAGCAGGTGAATTAGATGCGAAACGTGCGATTCGTCAAGGTGCTGAATTGGCTGCGGTGCTGTAAATAAATTTTATGGACATTTTCTCTTAGGAGGAAATGTCCATTCCGTTGAAGATTAAAATCCAAAGGAAATATAACAATGACGATTGAAATAACAAAACAAGCGGTACAACTTTGGCATCAAATGATTAAAACAGGCGATTTGTCCATTTTAAATGACTTGCTCTCTGATGATGTGGTTTTCCGCTCGCCAGTTGCTCATAAGCCTTATGGCGGGAAACAAGTTGTTTTCTTTATTTTGAGTAATGTCATTCAGGTTTTTCAAGATTTTACCTATCATCGTGAGTTTTATACCGACGATGGTGAAAGTGTCGTACTCGAATTTAGCGCCAATGTAAGCGGTAAATCATTAAAAGGTATTGATATGATCCGTTTCGATGAACAAGGTAAAATTACTGATTTCGAGGTGATGATTCGCCCAATGAGTGGTTTAGCAGCGTTGGCAGAACAAATGGGCGCTCGATTGGCACAGTACCAGACTGCTCAATCATAAATAGCCTAAGTATATCGAGACTATTAAAATGTGGCTAAAACTTTCAACAATTGCTTTGTTACCTGTGCTGCTTGTACAAGGAACACGCGTTCGTAAGAATACGCCACGTTTATCTGAGCCGAGTGGTGAGCGTGAGGGGTGCGTTGGTCAAGGTCAACCCCTTTCGATCTTAATTTTAGGCGACTCCGCTGCGGCAGGTGTAGGTGTTGAAACACAACAAGATGCCTTATCTGGAGTGATTATCTCTGAATTAAAAACAGAGTATGCCTTGCAATGGAAGCTTCACGCGAAAACGGGTGATACAACCAAACAAGTTTTCCAGGCGATACTGGGTTTAGATCAACAACAATATGATGTTGTGGTGACGTCTATTGGTGTCAATGATGTGACTAAACTTATTTCAGCAAAGTCTTGGATAAAACAACAAAAACAATTATTTACCCAAATACAGCAGCACTTTCAACCAAAATTGGTTATTGTATCAGGAGTACCACCGATGCAGCATTTTCCAGCACTGCCTCAGCCACTAGCTTGGTTGTTCGGAAAATATGCAGAGCAAATGAATAAAACATTACAACAATGGCTCACTTCACAAGATCAATTTAGATTTATTGCATACGATATCGAAGCTTTGCAGGCGCTAAATCTGCCGATGGCAAGGGATGGCTTTCATCCTAGTAAAGAAGTTTATGCAATTTGGGGGAAACAAGTCGCAGATTTAGTGCGACAGTCGTTTAGACCCTAAGTAGAGGGAGGAATGAAGTATGGGTATATTCACTCTAAATAAACTGAAAGTTTTAGGTTTAAATCTATTTGATTTGGCACTCGGTGCCGAACCACCAAAAATGTATTATCACCCAAAAGGCAAAATCAAAGATGTTCTGGAGAAGTTACCCCAATTAAAGCAAAAGTATCGCCCAACACCTTGGTTGAGTAATACACATGTCCATCTCTTATATTTTGATATCATTAGAAAGAAAACAATCAAGCTGGAATATGATCGTATAGATCAACTTACTATGCAAGATGGTGGTGTGACCGCAATTGCTTGGTATGGATATGATCTTCCTGTCACTACACCCACTGTTGTGATCATGCATACCATCACAGGTACACTTGAAAGCATGCGAGAGTTGGTCAAAGATTTACATCAATATACGGGTTGGCGAATCGCACTTTGTTTACGCCGTGGTCATGCTGGTTTACCTATGCCAGTGCCACAAATTTCTTTATTTGGTTCTACTCGCGATTTAAAAGAACAGCTCGATCATATTCAACAATTATTCCCAAGTTCTGATTTATATGCAGTGGGATCTTCTGCGGGTACAGGACTATTGGTACGTTATTTGGGGGAGCAAGGTGAAGATACGCCATTTAAGGCAGCTTTCGCGATGTGTCCGGGTTATGACACAGAAATAGGCTTTAAAAATGTTCATCCTTTTTATAGTAAATTGATGACCAAAAAATTATTCAAACATTTTATTTACCCTTATCAAACTATCTGGAGTCGGGTTGCTTCTATTGAAAAGGTATTGGCGACAACAAGCTTAGAGGAGTTTGAAAAAGCATATTTTGAAATGGCAGGTTATGAGGATTATCAATCTTATTGCAAAGCGATAAACCCAATTTACGTGTTTGAAAATATCAAAATCCCACTGATGATTTTAAATGCTGAAGATGATCCCGTTTGTTCAATCAAGAATTTCGAGCCTTATAAGGACAAGATACAACAGATGGATAATATGGTCGTGATTACTACGAAAAAAGGGAGTCATTGTGGCTTCTATGAAAGCCTAGCGGTGAAATCTTGGGCATCACGATTGATGGCAGATTTTTTTAAGAGTTATTAGGGTTTGTTAATATTCCAGCTATAAAAAAGCCAGCTCCCTTAAACCGTGATGAAAGCGGCGCAAAGGAACTGGCTTTTTAAATACTTTTTTAAGCAGATTAGTTGCTTAATGCAGGTGTTGCAGCAGCGATCGCAGCAGCGACAGCATCTTCTTCACTTTGACCAGAAGTATTCGATTTAGATGGTTTTGGCTGTTCAACTCTTGGCGCGCTAGGTTGAGTTTGAGTTGCTCTAGGTTGCTCTGTACGAGGAGCTTCAGATTGAGCAGTGGTATTTTGGGTTTGAGCAGGTCGAGTTTCACGACGAATTTCGGTTGTCGTATTCTCAGTTTCTTCAAGAGTCGTTTCAACTACAGGCGCGGGAGCTTCTTCTGTATTGATACTTTCTAAAGACTCAAACACTTCAGTTTTCGCAGCTTCAGGCTGTTGCTCTGTCATTTGTGTTTCAGTAGCCTGTTCAGGCTGCTCTTCGTTTTTAGGTTCTTCTTTTTTCACACAAGCTGTAAGTAAAAGACCAGTCGCAAGTGCTGCACAAATTAAAAGTTTATTATTCGCCATCGCTAAAACAACATATCAAATAAGGACGACGAGGATTATAACAGCAAAATTAACTGAAAAAAGCACTCGGATTTATCGAGTTTGTTGATAATTTATAAATGTTTGCATGGATGCATGTGTTATGAAGTGGATCGATGTTGGGGTTCTAAGGGAATTTTTCTCATCGGAGCTGTGTTTTTGATTTGTTAAAAGCAATTTTTATATGAAATCTCCATAAATCCCATAAAATTTTATTGAAAATGCTGATAGAATAACCAGTTGTTTATAGTTCTTTGAATTGAAGCGGTTTGACTTTGCTTTATAGGGGCAGAGTACAGTAAAATTGCCCAACATTGTAGGCCGATTTCGGCTTGATTGTACGAGAAACTTAATGACCCATTTTATTTTTGTCACTGGTGGTGTGGTTTCATCACTAGGTAAAGGTATTTCTGCTGCTTCTGTTGCCGCACTTTTGGAAGCTCGTGGCTTAAATGTCACGATGGTAAAAATGGATCCATATATCAATGTCGATCCAGGTACCATGAGCCCATTTCAGCACGGTGAAGTTTTTGTCACAGAGGATGGTGCTGAAACTGACTTAGATTTGGGATATTACGAACGTTTCCTACGTCGTGCAAAAATGACGAAGTTGAATAACTTCACCAGTGGACGTGTCTACCAAGACGTTTTAAACAAAGAACGCCGTGGTGATTACCTCGGTGGTACAGTCCAAGTTATTCCGCATATTACAGATAATATTAAAGAACGTGTATTACGTGCCGGTGAAGGTTACGATGTCGCGATCGTCGAGATCGGCGGTACAGTAGGTGATATCGAATCACTTCCATTTATGGAGTCAGTGCGTCAGCTTATGGTTGAACTGGGTCATAAACGGACCATGTTGATGCATTTAACTTTATTGCCATACATCAAGTCGGCTGCTGAACTTAAAACCAAACCAACTCAGCACTCTGTGAAAGAGTTGCTTTCAATTGGTATTCAACCCGATATTCTTATTTGCCGTACTGAATATGATGTTGATGCAGATACTAAACGTAAAATTGCATTGTTTACCAATGTGGAAGCACGTGCAGTTGTTGTATGTAAAGATGCAAAAACAATTTATCAAATTCCACGTAATTTCTCTGAGCAAAACGTAGATGATTTAATCTGTGAACGTTTTGGCTATAACGATCTTCCAGAAGCAAATCTTGAAGATTGGGATAATGTGGTTGATGCACTATTAAACCCAGAATATATCGTACGTGTTGCGATGGTGGGTAAATATGTCGAATTACCAGATGCTTATAAATCTGTAAATGAAGCACTTTTACATGCAGGTATCCAAAACCGCGTTAAAGTACAAATCGATTATGTTGATGCTGAATCTTTGGAAGGTCAGGACATTTCTGTACTTGAAACTGCGGATGCGATCTTAGTACCTGGTGGCTTTGGTGAGCGTGGTACTGAAGGTAAAATGCGTGCAATTCAATATGCGCGTGAAAATGGTGTTCCATTTTTAGGTATCTGTTTGGGTATGCAGTTGGCTGTGATTGAGTACGCGCGTAATGTAGCAGGACTGCCTGAAGCGACCTCAACTGAATTTAATCGTTCAACCAAGTATCCACTTATTGGCTTAATTACAGAATGGCTGGATGAACGTGGCGAATTACAACATCGTAGTCTTGAGTCAGACTTAGGCGGTACGATGCGTTTAGGTGCACAAAAATCAGAATTGGTTGAGGGTGCAAAAATTCGTAGCATCTATGGTCAAGCTGAAATTGTTGAGCGCCATCGCCATCGTTATGAAATGAATGACCGTTTTATTCCAACACTTGAACAAGCTGGAATGAAGGTTTCTGGTTATTCATCAGTACAACACTTAGTTGAAACTGTAGAAATTCCTGAACATCCTTGGTTTATTGCTGTACAATTCCATCCGGAATTTACAAGTTCACCACGTGATGGACATCCATTATTTGCTAGTTTTATTGAGGCTGCAAAAAAACAGCATCAGAAGTAAATAATGTAGGCTTTAAATAAACTGGGAAAGTTTAGATGTCACAATTAAAAGCACAAGAAGTTGTACGTTTAGGCGATATACAAATGGCAAATCATTTGCCATTTGTATTATTTGGCGGAATGAACGTACTCGAATCAAAAGATTTAGCCTTTGAAATCGCTGAAACTTACGTTGATATTTGCAAGCGCTTAGATATTCCTTACGTTTTCAAAGCAAGCTTTGATAAAGCGAATCGCTCTAGCTTAAATTCATTCCGTGGTCCAGGTTTGGAAAAAGGAATTGAATGGCTTGCAGACATTAAAAAACAGTTCAATGTTCCAATTATTACCGATGTGCATGAACCGTATCAGGCAGCGGAAGTTGCAGAAGTTGCAGATATTATCCAACTTCCAGCTTTTTTGAGTCGTCAGACTGATCTTGTTGAAGCAATGGCAAAGACTCAGGCGATTATCAATATCAAGAAAGCACAATTTCTAGCGCCACATGAAATGCGTCATATCTTGCATAAATGTTTGGAAGCTGGGAACGACAAACTTATTCTTTGTGAACGTGGTTCAGCATTTGGTTACAACAACTTGGTTGTTGATATGCTGGGTTTTGACACGATGAAAGAAATGAATGTTCCGGTTTTCTTTGATGTGACCCATGCATTGCAAACACCGGGCGGTCGTTCAGATTCTGCTGGTGGTCGCCGTGCGCAAATAACCACATTAGCACGTGCTGGTATGGCAACTGGTTTAGCTGGTTTGTTCTTAGAAGCACATCCAGACCCTGAAAATGCAAAATGTGATGGACCTTGTGCATTGCGTTTGTCTCAGCTTGAGCCATTCTTGGCACAATTAAAAGAATTGGATACTTTGATCAAAGGATTCAAAAAGTTAGATACACATTAAACCAATCTTTCCCCTTTGAGTTCCTCTATAAAAGGGGAACGCTAAGGAAATATGGGTTTAATTTATTATTCATTCAACAGAGGAATTGTTCATGAGCCAAATCGTTGATATTCGTGCGCGCGAAATTTTGGACTCTCGTGGTAACCCAACCATCGAAGCAGACGTAATTTTAGAATCTGGGATTGTTGGTCGTGCATGTGCACCATCTGGTGCTTCAACTGGTTCTCGTGAAGCTTTAGAACTTCGTGACGGTGATAAAGCACGTTACTTAGGTAAAGGTGTTCGTACAGCAGTTAATAACGTTAACACACTGATTCGCGATGCTTTGTTGGGTAAATCAGTTTTTGAGCAAAAAGACATTGATAATACAATGATCGCGCTTGACGGTACTGAAAACAAAGAAAAATTAGGTGCAAACGCAACACTAGCAGTATCTTTAGCTGTTGCACGTGCTGCTGCTGATGAAAAGAAAACCCCGCTTTTCCAATACATCGCAGATCTTCGTGGTCAAACGATTTTGACTATGCCTGTTCCAATGATGAACATCATCAATGGTGGTTCACATGCGGATAATAATGTAGATATTCAAGAGTTCATGATTGAACCAGTCGGTTTCACTTCATTCTCTGAAGCATTACGTGCAGGTGCTGAAATTTTCCATTCTTTAAAATCAGTTTTAAAGAAACAAGGTCTAAATACAGCAGTTGGTGATGAAGGTGGTTTTGCACCGAACCTTCGTTCTAATGAAGAAGCAATCACCGTTATTCTTGAGTCAATTGAAAAAACTGGCTATAAAGCAGGTTCTGATATTATGCTTGCGCTTGATTGTGCATCATCAGAATTCTACAAAAATGGTCAATACATTCTTGCAGGTGAAGGCAACAAAGCATTTACTAGCAATCAATTTGCTGACTACTTAGCGGGCCTTGTGAACCAGTATCCAATTATCTCAATTGAAGATGGTTTGGATGAGTCTGACTGGGAAGGTTGGAGCTACCTCACTTCAATCCTTGGCGATAAAATCCAATTGGTTGGTGATGATTTATTTGTAACCAATCCTAAGATTTTACAACGTGGTATTGATGAAAAAGTAGGTAACTCTATTCTGATCAAATATAACCAAATCGGTACTTTGACTGAAACTTTAGATGCAATTTACCTAGCTAAAGCAAATGGTTATAGCACTGTTATTTCACACCGTTCAGGTGAAACAGAAGATTCAACTATTGCTGATTTAGCAGTTGGTACAGCAGCAGGTCAAATCAAGACTGGTTCATTGTGTCGTTCTGACCGTGTTGCAAAATATAACCAATTGCTTCGTATTGAAGAGTTAACTCAAGCAGCTTACCGCGGTAAAGCTGAGTTTAAAGGTCTAAATTAAGGTCAATCTCAGCTATGTTGAATCCTCCTGACCCTCTTTCTTTACAAAAGAGAGAAACTTCACGAATTCAGAATCCTATAGAATTCGTGACTGATCTTCCTTTAAAGAGGGATATAGGGAGTTATTCATGTTAGAGATTTTTCGATCTACTTCAAGTAAGTTGATTCTGTTGCTTGCAATCGTTTTGATTGCAAGTTTACAGTATCGGTTTTGGCTAGGTGAGGGCGGATATGTTCCTCATCAGGCTTTAACCCATCAAATTCAACAACAAGCTGAAATCAATACTGAGTTAAAAGAGCGTAACCGTATTTTGGCCGCTGAAGTTTTTGATTTAAAAAACGGAAGTGAAGCAATTGAGGAACATGCACGCTTAGATTTAGGTTTAGTTAAACCTAACGAAACTTTTGTGCAAATGAGTACTATTAGTACCCATTACAAACCAATTTATATTGATCCAAATGCAAAAGTAGATACTGCCACCAATGAAAACTAAGCTTTGGGCGATTGTACCCGCAGCAGGTTCGGGCAGTCGTTTTTCCAAAACCGAATTAAAACAATATCAATACATTCAAAGTCAAACTGTACTTGAACATACTGTCAACCGTTTAAATACATTGGATTTGGCGGGGTGTGTGCTAGCGATCGGTGAGCAAGATAACTTTGCCAAAACACTCTCTTTTCAACATCTAGATAAATTGCACTACTGTATAGGTGGTGTCGAGCGTGTTCATTCTGTTCTTAATGCTTTAATTTATTTATCCGATATTGCAGATGAAAATGATTGGGTTTTGGTACATGATGCTGCACGCCCATGTGTAACAGCGAACTGTTTAGAGAAATTAGTGCTATCGTCAGTTCAATCGAATCAAAGTTCGATTCTAGCGATACCAGTGCGCGATACTTTAAAACACGTACAAGCTAATGATCAGATTGAAAGAACAGTAAGTCGTGAGCATTTATGGCAAGCGCAAACACCACAAATGGCAAAATTAAAAACGCTAAAACATGCGATTGAGGCTGCATTAGCTGCCCAAATCAATATCACCGATGAAGCAAGCGCCTTGGAATATATCGGTGAAGCTGTGCAAGTCGTACAAGGGCGTTCAGATAATATTAAAATTACTTATACCGATGATTTAGAACTTGCACGCTTAGTTCTTCTGTCTCAAACAAACTAGATTTAGATATATTTTTCTTAATATAAAATAGCCTAAGTAAATTAGATGAAATTTATAATTTTCCTGTTAACATAAATGACAAGTATTTCACAATTTGTTAAATTTAAACAACATTCTTGATAATGGATCAATAAATGAAAAAATTATTACTTGCAGGTCTTTTTAGTTTTTCTTTAGTGGGTTGTGCAACAACAACTCAACAGCCTCAAGATACCGTACAGGAAACAATTCGCTACTCGACCAGCCCTTGTTTTGGTGCATGCCCGATTTATTCTGTTGAAATTTCTCCTTCAGGGAAGGTTCATTTTGATGGGAAGCAATATACCAAAGTTGTTGGGACGCAAGATCTTACCGTTGATCCTTCTGTTTATAGCAAACTTCAACAAGAGCTGAAAACGTATCGCCCAGAAACAGGTATGAGTGTAAAAACTACAGCTTGTGAAGAGACCGCAACTGACCAGCAGAATGCCTATTTTTCTTGGTCACGTCCAGATGGTACGGTAACTAAACTAAGTCACTACATGGGCTGTATTTCGCCAGCAAATGCTGAGCTCAATAAACTGATTGAAAAGTTGCCAAAAATGATTGGGGTTGATGGTTTAGTGAGTTAAATAGAATATTATTTATTTGCCCCGATATATCGGGGCATTTTTATATGAAGATTGCCATCTTATGCTGGCATTGGAAATTCACCTTGTTGTAAAAACTGTGATAATTCAAAACGAACAATGCTTGAATCTTCGACTGCTTTAAATATAACTTCATCAGCACCAATATCGCAAAACCATTGCGCTCGATCTATCGGGCTATTTTGGCTAAAGTGATCTGCTGTAAATAGTCCAACACAAGCCGCATGATCTTTTTCACGAGCGGATGGATATTCAAATATTTCTATGCCTGCATTTCTCATGGATGTACCCAACTGTTGAGCATAATTGTAGTTTGTCGGGTGAGCGATAAGATCAAGATACTGTTCAAATGGCGGAGATTGTAAACGAATTCCTTTATCACAATGATAGCCGACCGAGAATAAGGTGTGCTCGGTGCGTATCGTATTTTTCTTTGGTTGGCCATTCATTGAATGCCAGAATATAAAGCGATAATAAGCTGATTCTGCTAGCGTAACAGCGATGCTACATCCGCCATAAAAAATACTTGGTTCAAAGGTGCGACCAAAACGAGAACCCCATTTTAGTGGGGGGTAGCGAAAAGGTGTTTTAAGTAGATAATGTAAATGATCTGAGTTTGGAGGATATGGTGGTTTAACCAATTCCAGCATATCCTCCAGTAAAGCTTGTTCTTCTAAGGTGTCAACTAATTGTCGTGTCGCAATTTGTTCTTGGCTCTCAACTAAACGATATAAAGTACCAGATAGAGGCGTTATTTGTTGGTTTCCTTCACATTGTAGCCATAGATTTTTTTCAATGGCGGTCATACTTTACCTCGAATTGCATCAACAAATTGCAGAACAGACACCAGTCCACTCACACTCTCGATTTGTTCAACAGGAACACCACCAGTCACACGATTTGGTGTATTCATAAAGTGACGCATCCAGTCGGTGTCTCCACCAGTCAAAGCATATAATGCCCGTGATAGACGAATAAGCAATAGCGCCAATTCACCTTGTTTAGACGCAGGATCTAACTCAGGATTGTTTTTCAATCGGCTGATCGCTGTACGGTGTACACCTAAAATGGCGGCTAATTGTACTTGTTTTAGGTCAAGTTGTTCTGCTGCATTGAGTACCGCTTTAGCGAGAACTACTTTTTTGTCTGCGGGTTGTTTTAGTAATGCACTCATGATGAAACCCTCATGTTGTAT
The DNA here is from genome assembly GCF_031456775.1 of Acinetobacter sp. 3657. Classification (NCBI taxonomy): domain Bacteria; kingdom Pseudomonadati; phylum Pseudomonadota; class Gammaproteobacteria; order Moraxellales; family Moraxellaceae; genus Acinetobacter; species Acinetobacter sp. 3657. Next base: position 513,685 of record NZ_JAVDVH010000001.1, read on the forward strand.
ATGCACTTATTATATGTTAATTGTGCAATATGCACAACTTTGTGTTGGAGTAATGATTTTGTATGCGTATGATATAAGTAGAATCTGATTGGCGAAAATAGATATAGTTGAATAAAGGTAGATAAAATAACGCATTAAATCAAATGTAGAAAAATAGCTTATATTATTATTTAAAATAATATATTATAAAAACACATAATGTTTGGAGCGGAATATGCATAGCATTTTGTTGGCACTGATGGGCGGTGTGCTTATTGGGTTAGCAGTTATTGGTTACTTATATGTGAATGGTCGTATCGCAGGTATTAGTGGTCTGATCGCCCAGCTACTCCAACCAAAATCATTATTTAAAAGCCCAGCTTTTTGGTTTTTGTTGGGCCTACTTATCACACCATTTATTTATCAATTATTTGTTAAGCCTGAGATCATCTTAGAGTCATCTCCGATCGCCTTGATTGCGGCGGGGGTATTGGTTGGCTTTGGTACGCGCTTAGGTTCGGGATGTACCAGTGGACATGGTATTTGTGGAATAAGTCGTTTGTCTATGCGTTCAATAGTTGCAACGATGATATTCATGTCTGCTGGGATCGTGACGGTATATATTGCACGTCATCTGTTAGGGGCGTTGTTATGAAAAATATTTTCGCTTTTTTATTTGGTAGCTTATTTGCTTTAGGTTTAATGCTTTCAGGGATGTCAAATCCAGCAAAAGTTTTAGGTTTCTTAGATATCTTTGGCCAATGGGATATTAGCTTAATGTTTGTGATGATTGGTGCAATTGCCGTTGCAATTATTCCTTTCCAAAAAGCAATTCGTCACCCAAAAACTTTATTTGGAGAAAAAATTACTTTACCAACGAATACTCAGATTGATAAAAAACTGGTGATCGGAGCAATATTATTCGGTGTTGGTTGGGGTATTGCGGGTGTTTGTCCTGCACCTGCGATTACATTGATTGGCTTGGGTTATTCTCAAATTTGGTATTTTATTACGGCCATGCTGTTTGGAATGTTTATTCATCATTTATGGGCTAAGCGCTAGGAGAAATACCATGCAATATCCTCAAGTTAAAGCTTTTTTTGATCAAGATACCAATACATTTAGTTATGTAGTGAGCGATCCACAGACGAACTGTTGTGCTGTAATTGATAGCGTATTGAACTATGACTCTGCATCGGCTTCAACTTCGACTGAAAGTGCGGATCAAATCATTCAATATGTTGAAGATCATCAATTAAAAGTTGAATGGATATTGGAAACACATGTACATGCAGATCATCTAACGGCTTCTCAATACTTAAAATCAAAACTGGGTGGCAAAGTTGCCATGAGTCAGAAGATCAGTATTGTTCAACAAACTTTCAGTGCAATATATGGCATTGATATAAGGTATTTTAACACCCATCAAAGCTTTGATTATTTATTCAAAGATAACGAGCATTTTAGTATCGGTGAATTGGACGCATTCAACCTCCCAACGCCAGGACATACACCTGCATGCTTAAGTTATGTGATCGGTGATGCTGTGTTCGTAGGGGATACACTATTTATGCCAGACTATGGCACGGCACGTTGTGACTTTCCTAAAGGTAGTGCAGATACTTTATTTGATTCGGTACAAAAACTATATCAACTTCCTGATCAAACACGAGTTTTTCTCTGCCATGATTATAAGCCTGAAGGAAGAAATGAATACCTTTATGAAACAACTATCAATGCACAAAAGCAAACCAATATTCATATAGATGCTAAAACCCACAAACAAGATTTTGTGAATATGCGACAAGCACGAGATGCAACTTTGGCTATGCCGAAACTGATTCTGCCATCTATTCAAATCAACATGGATGCTGGGCGTTTTCCTGAACCTGAGTCCAATGGCATACGTTATTTAAAGCTGCCTTTAAACTATTTTAAGCAGTGAATCAGCTGGGCTGAGATTAGTAAATATCGATGTTATCGCATGTGCTCAAAATAGCCTAAGTAATATTGAACATCTATTTTATTAACTTAGTCACATGCAATATCCAAACATAAATTTTTGTACATTCAGTCAACGCTATGATAAAAATACAATTCATTTTAAAACTTGCTGAAATTAAGGTGTTTAAATGACCACCATTTATTTAGTCAGACATGGTCAGGCTTCATTTGGTAAAAGTAATTACGATGAGCTATCTGAAAATGGTGAAGCACAAGCAAAGCTCTTAGGGCAATATTTTAAGCATCTTTTTACTGAACCGCCTTATATCGTTTCAGGTAGCATGAAGCGACATCAACAAACCACTCAAATTTCATTGAATGAGTGTTTTCCTCAAGCGGATTATAAAACTGATGGGTTATGGAATGAGTTTAATCATCAGCAAGTATTTTCTTTATATGAGCCGAGGTTTGCTCAACCAGAAGTATTGCAACAAGACGTTTTTCAAGAAGTAGACCCGAGAGCTTATTTATTTCAGATTTTCGATCAAGCGATTGCTCGTTGGACAAATGAAGAATTTCATCATGAGTATGATGAATCTTGGATCACCTTTAAAATGCGTGTAGAAAGTGCATTAGAGAATTTATGTGCAGAGTTAGCACATAAACAACCCCAAGAAGCTGTTGTTTTTACTTCTGGTGGCGTGATCTCCGTTGTGGTCGGTAAATTACTTGAGTTAAGTGTGCAACGTACTTTCGCGCTCAGCTGGTCGATTGCAAACACAAGTGTTACCACCTTGAAGTTAGTCAATGGTGAGCCACAGCTATTGAGTGTGAACGAGCATCAATTTATTAAATCTAAAAATCCAGATTTGCTAACTTGGTTGTAACTGGGAGAACTCGTCTATTAAATCATCTGAAAAGTGATGTTCGCTTACTCAGACTTCAATTCTTGTGAGCCTATGGAGATGTGACAAAAAATAGGCAGGCGCACGTGTTTTGAGTGGGTTTTTTAAGTTTCTATGGTATAAAAATATCTCAACAATCCAACTTGAGAATAAGAAATGTCTGAACAAAAATATCATTGGTATTTAATTGGTTATACTTTTAATGATAAGAATGATAGTGGTAATACTCGAAACTTTAGTATTCAACTGCCATTGGAAACCTTTTTACCACCCGTTTCCCAATCAAAATTAAATGAGCTTGGTGTAATTGGATTGGAGTGGATCAGAAAGAATGATCCATCAGCAGATCCTGAGAACTTGTTTACGTTATCTATTTGTTATTTAGGTGAGATGACCACGAAGGAATTTCGCGCTTAAAATAACTAGATCGGAAAGCCCTTAGCTGGGCTTTCCATTTCTGTATTGTATAAAAATTCTTGTTTTAGTAACTTAGAAGGAAAAGAAGAACGATAAAAACAGTATAAATCTGTAATTCAGCATTCAGTTCAACAATTATCTTTTCCTATTCAGTGATTTAATAATATTTTCCGTTTTAGCTTTTCATTCCGTCTTGTTCAATTTTTATTGCTGCTTTCCAGCTAGGTAATAAACTTAATCCCTCGACATATTTTTGAATATTTGGGTATTTCTCACCTTGTGCCATTTGATGAATTAAGGCATGAAGTCCAAATCCCATCATAAAGTCTGCACCAGTTAAACGATCCTCCACCAAGTATGATTTATTTTCTAAATACTCATTTAGATAACCAAAAACCTTATCAAATTCAACTTGAGTATAGTTTTCTAGAAATATTAACTGCGTACCTTGCTTGGTCTCTATCTCATTAAAAACTTTTAATAAAAATGGCAACATGGCAGAGCTTTCAGAGAAATGAATCCATTGTAGATAGTCTACATAAGTAGCATCATTGATGTCTGGTGCTAAGTGAGGTGCAAATTTCTGAATTAATAACTCTACTATGGCACCTGATTCCGCAATGATTTTACCTTGCCACTCAATCACAGGAGACTTACCTAAAGGATGAATATTTTTTAAAGACTCAGGCGCTAAATGGGTAGTTAAATCACGATAATAGCGTTGCAGTTGATAAGGCTGTTTGATTTCTTCAAGTAGCCACAAAATTCGAAAAGAACGTGATTGATCTAAATGGTGTAATGTAATCATGATAATTCCTGCTAAAGAGTTTTACGGTAATTTTCACACACTTTTCGAATTTCAATAAACGATTAAACACGTTGAAATGTTGCTATACGAAAAGGTACAAGCAAAAAGCTAGAAATATCTATAAAATGATCAAAATTATTCACTCAATTTTAAACTTGGTTTTTTATATAAATGACTGATATAGAAATAGAAACACATCCGCTAACTCCTTTTCTACCTGCTCATGCAAAATTACTCATGTTAGGAAGTTTTCCACCGCCTCAAAGTAGATGGAAAATGGATTTCTATTATCCGAACTATCAAAACGATATGTGGCGTATCTTTGGTTTGATTTTCTTTAAAGACAAAGACTATTTTTTAGACTTGCCGAATAAAAACTTTAAAGAACAGCTTATACGTGATTTCTTAACACAAATTGGTGTTGGAATATTTGATACGGCCTATCAAGTTAAACGGCTGCAAGGCAATGCTTCGGACAAGTTTTTGGAAATTGTCACACCAACTGATTTATCAGAATTGCTAGAGCAAATCCCAATGTGCCATACCATTATGACCACAGGGGACAAGGCCACAGATACTTTGATGCAGCATTTTCCAGAGCAAGCAAATAAGCCAATGATTGGTCAATCTGTACAAGTAAATTATGCTAATCGTAAGCTTAATTTATACCGTTTACCATCATCGTCTCGGGCATATCCTTTAGCCTTAGAAAAAAAAGCGGATGCTTATCGACAATTCTTTGAAACAATTGGTTTGGTTTAATTATAACAAAATAGGGGAATTTGATGAATGATGTACCAAGTCCAATCGACTTAAGAAATTATGATGATGCTTTAGAATGGCAAATAACCGCGAATGTGAAACGCCCGTGGAGACAAGATTTCTTTGGCTATTATACAAAATTAATTAGAACCCAAACCGTGGATAAATGCCAAGTATTGGAGCTAGGGTCTGGACCTGGATTTTTAGCGCAACATATATTGTCGCAATTATTCCATGTCGAATATACAGCTTTTGATTTTTCTGACGCAATGCATAGGCTTGCTCAACAAAAATTAAATTCTGCTGAGCGATCAAGAGCTCGCTATTTAATTGGAAATTTTAAAGAAGCTAATTGGAAAAATGCTTTAGCTCAGAAATATGATTACATTATTATTCATCAAGCGTTGCATGAACTTAGACATAAGAAATATGCTACCGATTTTCATAAAGCCGTCAAAACTTTATTGAATCCTAAAGGACATTATTTAGTTTGTGATCATTTATGTGCACCCGATGCCATGAAAAATGATCAACTTTATATGAATAAACAAGAACATTTAGATGCCTTAAAACAGGCATCTTTTGAAAATATTAAGATGCCTTTGGAAATCGAGGGATTATGCTTATTTGAGATGATAATGGAATAAGGTTTACATCATCCATTCCACTGGAAAATAAGACACGAAATGCATGCTAAACCTTTGGAATCTAGTGCTCTCAGGGTCGTGATGATGTTCAATGACTTGACCATTTTCCTTATGTTCATACCAGACAATATTGCCATCTGCATCAAGTTTAAGTTGATAGGCGACTTGTAGCATGTGTTCATCCAGAAGTGCGGTAACTTGATTCTGTAATTGATCTGATTCAACCACCAAACCGACCTCGGTATTTAAATGCGCAGAACGAGGATCAAAATTAAAAGAACCAATAAAAACTTTACCATCTACATCAAAGAATTTTGCATGTAGGCTTGAGCGATTTTTACCTTTTACAGGAATCACGCTACCCGTTGCGATTTCATACCAAGTCCGTTTTTTTCTTTCGATGTTGGGTTTGAACTCGTAAAGTTGTACGCCATTTTGTAGAAGCGGTTTACGGTATTGACTATAAAATGAATGTACCACAGCGACATCATTTGCGACCAAACTATTGGTGAGCACCCTAACTTTGATACCGTTATTCGATAATTGGCTTAAGTATTCTGTTCCGCGTTGCGTTGGCACAAAATAGGCCGAAACCAACTCCATGTGCTGCTCGGGTTTCCCCATAATCTTTAAGACTTGTGCATAAAGCAGTTCTTGCTCTTTTGCTTGTCCCGATGCTTTATTCGGTCGATCCGCAACAAAGTGTGCTTTTGCCCATTGAACAGGGTAGTTTTGAAGACGGATTTTTAAATAATCCTGCGCAGCTTCAAGCTTCTTTTCAGTAAGCGTATTTTCTTCATCAAAAGCCTGATAACTTTGCCTAATACTTTCAAATTGCTGCGGTGTGCCTTGGCCAAGTAACTGTTCAGTAGAATAACTTAAAGGACTTTGCCAAAACTCGTCGAAGACCTCAGCAGCGTGATCAACAGACGCGCCATAAAATAAAATGTCCATGTCACTAAATTGGAATTGATCACTGGCGTCAAAGTATTCACTACTAATATTTCGACCACCAGTAACTGCGATTGATGAGTCAGCGATGGTGAGTTTATTGTGCATGCGATGGTTAATTTGATTTAACCTGAAAATATAGTCAATAAATCGCAGATGTCTAAACTTATACGGATTGAAAATACGAATGTCTAGATTTGGATGTTGCGACAGTGCTTTAAGGGTTTTATCGAGTTTGACTCCATTTTGGTCATCAATGAGTAATCGGATTTTTACCCCTCGGTCAGCAGCATTGAGTAATTCATAAAGCATCAAGTTGCCAATTGGATCATCATTCCAAATGTAATATTGCAAATCTAAACGATGTTTAGCATTCCTGATTAAGTGAATACGAGATGCGATACTTAAAAATGCATCATCCAAAGCTAAAAATGCAGTTAAACCATTTTCAATATTAAGATCGGTTTGAGGATCATTTATCCATTTTGTTTTTGTTTGCAAGGGATTACTCCGATCATGGTTTTGATTAGGCGGCAATGAACAGCCACTTATTGCTAACATAATAACAAGTGTCATTATCTTGAAAGGGTATGAATTATTTTTCATTTTATTTATCAAGCGTATGAGTCCAACAATAATTTGTAGATTATTAATTTTCTTATATATCTAAATACGTTTTCTTTCCAAGGTTTAAATGTAATTATAAATATAATCAACAGCTTATATTTTAATTTATATACTTTCCCTATGTAAATACTCTGAATCAATACAGATGTAAAGTGTATAAATCAATAAATATTGAGCCATAGTACTATACTGGTGTATAGTATATTTTTAGATTTAATGTGATCGACATTATGCCTAAGCAATTAGAGGACAAAAAAAAGATCCTCACTCGTGTAAGACGCATCCAAGGTCAAGTCCAGAGTGTTGAGCGTGCTTTGGAAAATGACGCAGAATGTGCAGATATTTTGCAGCAAATCTGTGCAGTTCGTGGTGCTATAAATGGTTTGATGAATGAACTTCTCGAAATTCATTTAAAAGATACTTTGGTTGTCGGTGACTCTTCTGAGTTGCAACGCAGTCAAGAGCTCATCCAAGTCAGTAAAATTCTTAAATCTTATTTAAAGTAAAATTCAGGAGTGTCATTGTGATTAAATCTCGTGCAGCCGTTGCTTTTGCCGCTGGTGAACCATTACAAATCGTAGAACTTGATGTTGAGCCACCGAAAGCAGGCGAAGTCCTCATTAAAATTACGCATACAGGTGTATGCCATACAGATGCCTTTACTTTATCAGGTGATGATCCCGAAGGTGTTTTTCCTGCCGTTTTGGGTCATGAAGGCGCAGGGGTTGTGGTTCAAATCGGTGAAGGTGTAACCAGTGTTGCGGTTGGCGATCATGTGATTCCGCTTTATACGGCAGAATGTAAGGAATGTTTATTCTGTAAATCGGGCAAAACCAATCTATGTGTAGCGGTTCGTGCAACTCAAGGTAAGGGTGTTATGCCTGATGGCACAACCCGTTTTTCTTATAATGGTCAGCCAATTTATCACTATATGGGTTGCTCAACCTTTAGTGAATATACGGTTGTGGCGGAAGTTTCTTTGGCAAAGATCAATCCTGAAGCCAATCATGAACAAGTCTGTTTGTTAGGTTGTGGGGTGACCACTGGTATTGGCGCAGTTCACAATACAGCGAAAGTACAGGAAGGCGATAGCGTTGCTGTGTTCGGTTTAGGTGGAATTGGTTTAGCCGTTGTGCAAGGTGCACGCCAAGCCAAAGCTGGACGTATTATCGTAGTTGATACTAATCCAGATAAATTTGAACTTGCAAAACAGTTTGGTGCAACGGATTGTTTAAATCCAAAAGATTATGATCAACCCATCCAACAAGTGATTGTCGAAATGACAGGTTGGGGCGTTGATCATTCTTTTGAGTGTATTGGCAATACCAATGTGATGCGTTCTGCTTTGGAATGTGCACATCGTGGTTGGGGGCAATCCGTGATTATTGGCGTGGCAGGTGCAGGTCAGGAAATTTCGACACGTCCTTTCCAACTAGTCACAGGTCGTAAGTGGATGGGTACAGCCTTTGGTGGGGTGAAAGGTCGTTCGCAACTCCCGAAAATGGTAGAAGATGCAATGAAAGGTGAAATCCAACTGGAGCCTTTTGTAACGCATACCATGCCACTTGAGAATATTAATGAAGCCTTTGATTTGATGCATGAAGGTAAATCTATCCGTACTGTGATTCATTTCTAATTTTTAAGTTTAGATTTGATGGTGCAAAAAGTGCCATCAAATCATCTATGAGCATCTATTCATGACGAAAGCACGTTTAAAACTTCATGTTCGTATATTGTCTGAAAATGAAATTGCTTTTGGACCTGGAAAAGCTGAGTTACTTGAAGCGATTCAACGTACAGGTTCAATATCTCAAGCCGCTAAATGTATGAATATGAGTTATCGGCGTGCATGGCAGTTGGTAGAGACAATGAACCAATGTTTTCGTTCCAATCTTGTTGAAACTCAGACTGGCGGAATACATGGTGGTGGTGCAGTGGTCACGGAATTAGGACAATTGGTATTAAATAAATTTAGAATAATGGAGCAACATGCGATTCAGGCAGTCGAATCAGAATTTGAAGAGCTATCAAATTATATGAAAATGAAATGAAGAATAGGAAGATTGTCCAGTGAATTTTTAAAAGGCATCCACTCTATAATGGTGACACAAATCGTCACAAATAGACGAAACTGTCTGAACATATCATCCATTTTTCCTGTAAAATGCCTTTACGTTTAAAAAAACTCAATAAGAAGCAATGTTCAAGACTATTTTTTCTGCATTAGAACAACTTGGCTTAACTGCACAAAAACGTGCAATTCATATTCAATTTTCGAATCCTGCTTTAGCCAATCAGGTGTTTTTGCAGCGCATTGAAGGTGTACATGCCATTAATGAAGGTGTAAATGCCCAGCTTATCTGCCTTTCAACGAACGCGACCATTCCATTAAAACAATTCATTGGTTGCCAAGTTGCTGTCGATACCGTTACGGACACAGGTACTTTATTTAGAAACACAGGTATTATCACTGAAGCCGTCCAAGGGCAAAGTGATGGTTCACTGACTTTATATAAACTCAAACTACAAGACGCCACCGCACTGTGGCATAAACGCCGAAACTCCCGCGTGTTTATGAATAAGACTGTTGTGGATATCGTACAAATACTGTTCAAGGAATGGCAGTCCAAAAGTCCATTATTCGCATCTAGTCTCACACTTGACCTCAGTGGACTCACTCAAGATTACGATGTCCGCCCCTTTGTGATGCAGTCCAATGAACTTGATATTGCGTTTATTCAAAGATTGCTAGCCTCTGAAGGAATTAGCACTTTAATCGATGAAGCCCAACTGACGGTTCCCAACAGCAACAGTCCAATCCAAGCTCAAAAACTGCGCTTGATCGATGATAACAACCAATACCAAGCCCTTACTCGAAGAAATATCCGTTACCACCGTAGTAGTGCTACCGAACAATTTGACAGCATGACCAGCCTCATTGCTGAACGTAGTCTACAACCGACCGCAGTCCATATCCAACGCTGGCAAGCCGATGCCCTAGAACAAGAGGACGGTGCAGGCAGCGTCCAAAGCAAACATCGGCATAGCCAACAACATGATGTCGCATCACTTGGACTTGAAGATGCATGGTGCATCACGCCTGCATGGATGCAAGACCTCAATGGTGAAGATGGCGCAACACCATCAGGCAACAACCAAATTGAAAAACTTAATCAAAACCTCGGTCATTACCATGACGCTCAAGCCAAACAGTTTATCGCCAATACCACGGTACGCGATACCCAAGTGGGCTACTGGTTTAAACTAAACGAACACCCTGAAATCGATCAACACAGTGGATCAGACCAAGAGTTTCTAATCATCAAAAAAGATTGGTTTAATCAAAATAATTTACCTAAAGACTTAAATCAACAAATCAGGCAATTAGTTGAACAAAGCCAATGGCAATATTCAAACAATAGCGGAGAACGCCAAGCCAACCAACTGACCCTACAACGTCGTAATATCAAAACTGTACCCGAATACCAACCCCTACAACACCGTCCAGCAGCTCACCCGCAACGAGCCAAAGTGGTTGGACCATCAGGTGAAGAAATCCATGTCGATGAATGGGGACGCATAAAAGTTCGCTTCCTGTTTACTCGAAATGACGACCACAGTCATGATGGTGGTGCAGGCAGCAACGACAACGATACCGATTCAGCATGGGTGGATGTACTAACCCCATGGGCAGGCGAAGGCTACGGGGCACGCTTCCTGCCACGCATTGGTGAGATCGTGGTCATCGACTTCTTTGATGGCAACATCGACCGACCTTATGTCACAGGACGACTGCACGAAGCACAGCGTAGCCCGACTAAATTCGACGACCAAGGACAACTCCCCGACACTAAGAAACTGGCAGGGATTAAGTCCAAAGAATACCAAGGCTCAGGTTACAACCAACTGCGCTTTGACGACACCACAGGACAGATCAGCGCTCAACTACAAAGCAGCCATGCGGCAAGTCAACTCAATCTCGGTAAACTCAGCCACCCTAAAGCCCAAGCAGAAAGCGAAGATCGAGGCGAAGGCTTTGAACTCCGCACTGACCAATGGGGAGCGATCCGAGCAGGCGAAGGCTTACTGATCACCACCCATGCACAAGACCAAGCTGAAGACGATCATCTCGAAGCGCAAACAGCCAAACAACAACTAGAAGGCAATCAAAGTAATGCCAAAGCCTTAAGTGAAGTGGCAAAGAACCAACAGACGGATGAACTCGAAGCTTTAGAACAACTCAAAGCGTTCGCCGAGACAATTCAAGACAAGATTGCTAAATTCAATGAAGCAATCCTATTACTTAGCTCACCGAATGGTATTGGACTGAGTACTCCAGAAGACATACACCTTTCAGCAGATGGACAACTGAACCAATTTGCAGGGGACAGTATTAACCTGAGCACACAAAAGAACCTAATCGCCCAAGCCAGTCAAAAGATCAGTTTATTTTCAGCGCAAAGCGGGATTAAACAGGTTGCAGCAAAAGGTAAGTTTGAGATACAGGCGCAAAGTGATGGTCTGGATATATTCGCTAAAGCGGGGATACAAATCATCTCGACTGAGGATTCAATACATTTTATTGCGAAAAAGAAAATCGTCATGGTTGGCGATAGTTCGCAACTCGAAATTAGTGGTGGTGGTATTTTTCCAACCACAGGTGGAAAGTTTGAATGTAAAGCTGGGCAGCATTTGTTTATGGGAGGTTCTAGTGTGAATCTGAGTGTTCCTCAGTTACCTGTTTATGGTGAAAAAAATCACCACAATTTACGGTATCTTTTGAAAGATAAAGAAGATATTCCATTTGCTCATCATAAATATATTGCTTTTATGCCAAATGGAGAAAAGCTAGAAGGTCTGACTGATGAAAATGGATATACTCAATTATTTAATACTGTACGCCCAGAAGATATATCTATCCACTTGTATAATAATGAAGAACTTGATATAGATTAGCCATGAAAAAATTCTATCCATATATTATTTTAAAAACCAATGTTTCAACTAAGTTGTTGAAATATAATATCTACATATATAATACAGTGCTCAATAAGGCTGAGACAGCTATTGTTTTTAAAGATAGTGCATTTAAAAAAATAGGTGATCAGCTTTATCAAACCAAGCCAGTCGAAATCGATAGTTCAAAAATAGGATTAGAAAGACTTAGAGACTGCGTTATTATTCTTAATTTATATCGACTAACTTCATCAGGGAAAGAAAACCTAGTGATAAGTCGTTACATTATTCCAGATAAAATTGAATCTTACCCTTATCAAGATCATGCAAAGAACAAAAATATTCCCGTAACAACGTACGTTGAGTCAACGGCTGTAACTAAAATTGTCAAAGATGACATCTCTAAAAATGATTTTGAACTCGCTTTAAATCGAAATAGAATTTTTCAGTGTATTGATTCTGGCTGTAGACCAGGAGAAACTAAAGATCCTTTTTCTAAGGCTCAAATTGAGGCTGGACTACAATCGAGATTAAATGAACCTCTTCCAAATCAAGATCAGACATCTCTATGTGGTCCTGCTGCATACTTTTTTTGTTTAATCAGTTTAAGTCCTTCCAGATATAAATTAGCAGTAAAGCAGCTATGGGAAGTAGGTCAAACCAAAATTGGAGAGCTTGATATCAAACCATCACTGAATGGAAGTAGACGAGTAAAGAATTTCTATCGTCCTAATGGTGCGCCTAATATCCCGCCAATTGATTGGATTACATTTGCGAGTTTACGTGAATCTGAGAACTTAGCTCTTACGCTTAGTGATCCTGAACAAGAAGTAGCAGGAATTACGCTCTGGACAGAATTAAGTAGCTGGTTTAAAAGAACAGGCTTTAAGGGTTTAAAAACATATCCCTTTTATCTTAATGGATACAATCCCAGTTTAATTGGTGAAATTAATCAATATGCTGGTGAGGAATATTATGTAGTCACATTAATATCAGCAAGTCTTCTAAGTAGTGGTAGTAGTTCTGGAACTCAAAGTTTTCCCGATCATTGGATTGTCTGGACAGATAAATTAAGAGATACAAAGGGACAAGCTATTACAAGCTATTCAGATCCTTATAGAACTGAAGTTAGACTAAAAATGTTTACTTGGGGGGAAAACACACAGAGACTCGGTGCAGGAATATCTCTATATAATTTTGAAAAAAAAGTATTTTTTGCCTTACTTATTAAAAAGGAAAAATTTTGATGAAAATTAAGCTGATCGTTATTTTTTCAATTTTGTTGATACTTGTAGGCTGTGGTAAAAAATATACCATTACTCCCGATAGCTTGCCTGTAGCTAGTGTTAATCAAGAATACAAACAAACTATAAAAATATCTGGGGGTAAGGTTGTTGATCAATACGCTAGTTTAGAAACAAATATTCCAAAAGAATTAGGAATAATTATTCAACCTGTAAATGAACTAGATGGATATAACATTATAGAAATAAAAGGTACACCAAAATATAGTGGAGAATATACTATAACGATAAAAGCGGACTTTTTTGGTGGTGGCGGCGCTGAAATCAATAAAACATATACGCTTACAGTTCAGTAAGAGCTTTTAAGAGATTAAATTTTTTGGGCCTGTGCTAGATAGCATTGTGACAATCTACTTTTATGAAGATAACTAGACGTAGATTAAATTGCAGGTCCTTAAGGATTCTTTTCTGGAGGTTTTTATAGTAATTGGAATCGTTCATACTCGCCCTTATCGGTTGGGTAAATAACGTATTCACCGCGATTACTTGTGCATATTCCCAATGCGCCTCATTTGGGAGATTCATCGGTATCCCCACTTGTTCACCTATCCACTGACAGTAATCATTGGCTTGTTGCCAACTTGATCCCAGCAGGTGCATTAGGAACATGGTTAATTTTAGAGATTTCTTGCATCCCAACTTTGTGCTATCCAGTTGCTTTTGTATAGATATTAAAGTCGTTGAAAGTAGTTTTATAGGCATTTAGGCTAAAACTATCGAGCGTGACTTTGTGTACTAGCATGGGCTGCATAGAGTCCCGTGATCAGTAATTTATCCTTGGGTGCGTAATGGGGTTTCCCATCATAAAAGAACCACCTTCGACAAAGTGCAGTTAAGGCAATACTAGAAAGTAATTTGGACATACTAGATAAAAATTTCATTCTCAGCATTATCTCTAGAATTGTGCAACAACAGTGATTTCAGCACCAATAATAAGCATATTTATCAGACCTAAAAATAACACAACCATAAATACATGATTTATATTAAAAAATAATTGTGGCATGGTTTCTGCTTTTATTAATTCAAACTTGTATACAAGATAGGATTCATAAAGTGCACGAAATTAAAACTTTAGGCTGGACAATTTTTGAATGGCAAACGGCTTACTTAAAAAAAGAGATTCAGCTCGATACTTTAAAAGATTTAGTTGCAGCAATTGACTCTCAAGACAATGCATGGATTTCAATTGCGACGGTAGATCAAATTGAACAACAAATCCAAGCATTGAATCACTCGACTCAAGATGCTGAGAATCTGCATAAACAATTTCCACTTTACGGCGTGCCATTTGCAGTTAAAGACAATATTGATGTTGCTGGATTTGCAACGACAGCCGCATGTAAAGCACTAACCGAGATAGCAGAACAAGATGCAGAAACAGTACGTTTGTTAAAACAAGCGGGTGCGATTGTGATTGGAAAAACCAATCTTGATCAGTTTGCTACAGGTTTAGTGGGGACACGTTCACCATTTGGTGCAGTGCCAAATACATTTAAAGCTGAATATGTCAGTGGTGGTTCAAGCTCAGGTTCAGCAAGTGCTGTAGCTCGTGGATTCGTGCCATTTGCATTGGGTACAGATACTGCGGGTTCAGGTCGTGTACCTGCGGCATTTAATAATATTGTCGGTTTAAAGCCGACCAAAGGGCGTTTTTCAAATCGTGGCTTAATACCTGCGTGTAAAAGTCTCGATTGTATTTCGATATTTGCTTTAACGGTTGCCGATGCGGATCTAGTCGCTCATCAAATCGAAGCCTACGATGCTCTGGATAGCTATTCACGTAAGCACCCTAAAAATGTGCCTGCACGTTTCTCTAGCAAATTAAAATTTGCAATTCCAAACCAACTGAATTTCTTTGGTGATCAGCAAGCCGAAAAAGCATTTCAACAAACTGTGCAATTGCTGGAAAGTTTAAACGCTGAAATCACCAAAATTGATTTTTCAGATTTTGAGAAATTAGCAGCGCAACTCTATCAAGGTTCGTGGGTCGCAGAGCGTACTGCTGCTGTTGAAGAATTACTCAAATCTAATCCTGAAGCTTTTGATCCAACCGTATTGGAAATTATTAAAAATGGAGAAAATTATTCAGCGGTTGATGCCTACAATGCAGAATATTTAAAACAGGATCTTGCTCGAAAAATCCAACAACGATTGGCTGAATTTGATGCCTTAATCGTACCAACAGCACCAACCATTTATACCATTGAGCAAGTACAGCAGCATCCAATTGAATATAACGCTCACTTTGGCACATATACCAACTTTACCAATTTAGCTGATCTCAGCGCACTGGCATTACCAGCAGGCTTTAGAGCGGATCACTTACCGTTTGGCATCACGCTAATCGCACCTGCTTGGCACGATGCGGCATTGGTTCATTTCGGTAAGGCATGGCAAAACTACTTGTCACTTAAGTTAGGTGCTTTAGATAAGACTCAGCCTCTAGGTTCTGTAACTCCAGTTTCTCCTCATCATATCCGTGTTGCTGTGGTCGGTGCGCATCTCACTGGGATGCCATTAAATTTTCAATTGACCACACGTGATGCAGTGCATATCGAAACCACAAAAACCTCTAAAAATTATGCGCTCTATGCTTTAAACGGCACAGTTCCGCCAAAACCAGGCTTAGCTCGTCAACAAGACGGACAAAGCATCATTGTTGAACTTTGGGATGTTCCAACCGCTCGATTTGGCGAGTTTGTAGCAGAGATCCCAACACCTTTGGGCATGGGCAATGTCGAGTTAGAAGATGGTCGTTGGGTTAAAGGCTTTATTTGTGAGCCTTATGGCATAAATGATGCAGAGAATATTAGTCATTTTGGTGGATGGAGAGCCTATATCCAGCATCGTAACAGTCAAGCGAATCATCAAACAACAAACACAGCGAATTAATTGGGGGAGTCATCATGTTTAAAACTGTACTTATTGCAAACCGTGGTGAAATTGCTGTTCGAGCGATTCGCACACTGAAAAAATTAGGCGTGACTAGTGTTGCTGTTTATTCAGATAGCGATTGTTATGCACAACATGTTGAAGATGCTGATATTGCAATTGCATTGGATGGCTTAAAACCAGCCGATACTTATTTAAGTATTGAGAAATTAATTCAAGCTGCTAAACAAACGGGTGCTGAGGCGATTTTTCCGGGTTATGGTTTCCTCTCAGAAAGTGCTGATTTTTCACGTGCATGTGAAGAAAATAATATTGCCTTTATGGGACCAACTGCCGAACAAATTTTAGAGTTTGGTTTAAAACATCGTGCCCGTGAATTGGCCGCAGAGGCGAATGTGCCAATGACACCAGGGACAGGATTACTGGATAGTTTAGAAGAAGCATTGACTGCTGCTGATCGTATTGGCTATCCAATTATGCTGAAAAGTACCGCTGGCGGTGGTGGTATTGGCTTGACCCGTTGCGACACCCCGCAAGCATTGACCGATGCCTATGAAAGTGTCAAACGTTTAGGCGAACAGTTCTTTAAAGATGCCGGCGTATTTATTGAGTGTTTTATCGATAAAGCGCGTCATGTCGAAGTGCAAATCTTTGGTGATGGCAAAGGGCAAGTGGTTGCTTTTGGTGAGCGCGATTGTTCTTTGCAACGTCGAAACCAAAAAGTGGTTGAGGAAACGCCTGCGGCAAACCTACCAGAAGCAACACGCAAAAAATTGCATCAGGCTGCGGTGGAGTTAGGCAAATCTGTTAATTATCGCAGTGCTGGTACAGTAGAATTTATCTATGATGCCAATCGCGATGAGTTTTATTTTCTTGAAGTAAATACGCGTTTACAGGTTGAACATCCAGTCACTGAAATGGTGACTGGTTTAGACCTCATTGAATGCATGCTCAAAGTGGCTGCTGGTGATGAACTTGATTGGGCATACCTTAGCAATATTCAGCCTAAAGGTGCAGCGATTGAAGTACGAGTTTATGCCGAAGATCCTGTTAAAAATTTCCAGCCAAGTCCGGGTGTTTTGACAGAAGTGAGTTTTCCAGAAGGAATTCGTGTTGATACTTGGGTCAAAACAGGTACAGAAATTTCGCAATATTTTGATCCAATGATTGCCAAGATCATCGTTCATGCTGAAGATCGTGCTGCTGCGATTGAGAAACTACAAACTGTCTTAGCTGAAACTCGTTTAAATGGGATCAGCACCAATTTAGATTATGCGCGTGCCATTATTTCTGATGAACGTTTTGAATCCATGCAGATTTGGACACGTATGTTGGATGACTTCAACTATACGCCAAACGTGATTGAAGTGGTTCAAGCAGGAACTTTGAGTTCAATTCAAGATTATCCGGGTCGTACAGGCTATTGGGATATTGGTGTGCCACCATCAGGTCCAATGGATGATTATGCATTTCAGCTTGCCAATCGTATTGTGGGAAATGATACTAAAGCGGCAGGGTTTGAATTTACCTTAGTTGGGCCAACATTAAAATTCCATGCGGATACAACCATTGCTTTAGCAGGAGCGAGTTGTAAAGCATTCTTGGATAATGAAAAAATTGATTTTTGGCAACCTGTTGAAGTCAAAGCAGGGCAAACTCTTAAAATCGGTCAAGTTGAAACAGGCTGTCGTACTTATTTAGCTGTGAGAAATGGCTTAGATGTGCCTGTTTATCTTGGCAGTCGCTCTACTTTTGCACTTGGTAATTTTGGGGGGCATGCAGGTCGTACCTTACGTGTCGGTGACATGATTAAAATGGTTGATCCAACATTTGCCAGTATAGAACTTCCAATTGCAACTGACGTGCCTCAAGCATTATCGGCTGATCTGATTCCTGAATATGGCAATGAGTGGGAAATCGCAGTTTTATATGGTCCACATGGCGCACCTGACTTCTTCAGGCCTGAATATGTGGAGGAGTTTTTTGCATCTGAATGGACAGTACACTTCAACTCTAACCGTTTAGGTGTACGTTTATCAGGTCCGACACCAAGCTGGGCGCGAGAAAATGGTGGTGAGGCAGGCTTACATCCATCCAATGTTCATGACTGTGAATATGCCATTGGCGCAATCAACTTTACTGGTGATTTCCCTGTTATTTTAGCAAAAGATGGTCCGAGTCTAGGTGGCTTTGTATGTCCTGTGACCATTGCCAAAGCAGAACTTTGGAAAGTTGGACAGTTAAAAGCGGATGATAAAATTCGTTTCTACCCAATCACGGTAGAACAAGCCAATGAATTAGAACGCAAGCAAATTGAAAATATCCAAAACTTTGCTGATGCGACCAAAGTCGTGGAGACGATTGAGCCAACTCAAGATGTGTTAACAACAATTTTGGCACAACGAGAACCAACTGATTTATCCCCAAAAACAGTTTATCGCCAAGCAGGTGATAGCTATATTCTCTTAGAATACGGCGAAAACGTTTTGGATTTGGCTTTACGTTTACGTGTGCATCAATTGATTCAAATGATTCGTGCAGCAAATATCGATGGCGTATTAGAACTCTCGCCGGGTGTACGTTCACTGCAAATTAAATATGACGGCTTAGTAATTCCACAATCAGAACTGATTACTCAATTACTTAAACTTGAAGAAGAAATGGGAGATTTGAGTCAGTTAAAGATTCCATCACGTATCGTGCATTTGCCAATGGCATTTGAAGACAGTGCAACTTTAGGGGCTGTTGAGCGTTATCAAGAAAGTGTTTGTGCCAAAGCGCCTTGGCTACCAAGCAATGTTGATTTTATTCAACGAATTAATGGTTTAGCTCATCGTAATGAAGTCAAAAATATTATTTTCGATGCGAATTACTTAATTCTTGGTTTGGGTGATGTTTATCTGACTGCACCATGTGCCGTTCCAATCGATCCACGTCATCGCTTACTCAGTTCTAAATACAATCCTGCACGTACCTTTACCGCAGAGGGAACAGTGGGGATTGGCGGTATGTACATGTGTATCTATGGTATGGATTCACCGGGAGGCTATCAGCTAATTGGTCGTACTTTACCGATTTGGAACAAGTTTAAGAAAAATAAACAATTTGGTAATAAGCAATGGTTCTTACAGTTCTTTGATCAAATTAAATATTTTGAAGTGTCTGAAGATGAACTGAATTTATGGCGTGCAGATTTTGAAAATGGTCGTGCGGAAATTCAGATTGAAGAAACTGAATTTGATTATGCGGACTATGTAAAATTCTTAGAGAATGAAGCCGAAAGTATTGCTGAGTTTAAAGCCAAGCAGCAACAAGCATTTACCACCGAAGTGAGCCGTTGGAAAGAAGAGTTTGCTGCACAGCCAGAAGAACAGATTGAACTTTGTAACAATGCGGACTATAGCCATCTTTCATCCCTCAACGCATCGATGACTGGCAATATCTGGAAAATCTTTGTTGAAAGCGGTCAGGAGGTTAAAAAAGGTGAGACTATTGCTATTATTGAAGCAATGAAGATGGAACTTCCTGTTTATGCAGAAGAAGATGGCATCGTGAAAGCCATTATTTGCAGAGCAGGGCAAACGGTACATAGTGGCGAGCCACTGGTCTATATGGAATAAGGCAAGGCTGCATGAAAGAAACCAAAATAAAAACAACAAAGAGCTCAGACAACTTGTCTGAGCTAGTTTACCAACGCATCAAGAATGATATCTTTGATTTCAAATTGATGCCGGGTGAACGCTTCACTGAATCCGAAGTTGCAAAAGCTTATGATGTGAGTCGTACCCCAATCCGACAAGCCTTATATCGTTTGCAACAAGAGGGTTATGTCGATGTGAGTTTTCGTAGCGGTTGGCAAATCCGACCGCTCAATTTTCGTTATTATGAAGAACTTTATGATGTGCGGATCGTGTTAGAAAAAGATTCGATTCGTAAACTTTGTCAGATGGATCATCAAAACTCGGTTGAGTTATCCGTTTTAAAAGATTTATGGATGATCGAATCGCATCAATATTTAAAAGACATCAAACAACTCTCACAACAAGATGAAGATTTTCATTGCGCATTGGTTCGTGCCTCAGGTAATAATGAAATGGCAAGGATTCATCGTGATTTGAGTGAACGCATCCGTATTATTCGTCGTTTGGATTTTTCCAAAGATTACCGTGTAGAAGCAACTTATCAAGAACATCAAAAAATATTAGGTTTTATCTTCGATCGCAAAGTGGATGAAGCAATCCACGCGATTGAAGCGCATATTATGCAAAGTCGTGATGAAGTGAAAAAAATTACTTTGCAAATGTTAGATTCGAGTCAGTTTTATTGATTTATGAGTTATGGATTACGAATGCTTAAAAATGAGTTAACTTATAGTATTCAAAAATTTATAGATAAGAAGGATATATCTGTAAAGAATGCTAATAAAATTGAATTTTTGCTTGAAAGTTTAAATTCAGAGCAGGAGTTAGTTGAAAATACTATTTTAATGTTGGCTTCTTATCTACCTAATGGTGGAACGTATATGTACGACGAAGACCAAGTTGCTTATGAGCTAAAGAAAATATTGAAAATTTTGTAATAGATAATTAGGTTTTATTTATCACGATTAGAATAAAAAATTAATATTCTATTAAAACACTCTAATTTTCATGCCTAATCCTGCATAAAACTAACATCTTTCATTACTTTTCTATTTAATAATAAAGATCAAACTTCCAATCATCAGATGAAACATGATGAATGATCAAACACTCACGGCACTATTTCTAAAAATCGTTCATAAAGAAGGCTTTTTTACTACGGCAATAGATGGCATTACCCTGATGCGAGTCGATCATGACACACCGCCGATTGCTGTATTGCAAGAACCGACTTTAGTTTTTGTTTTACAAGGTCAAAAACGTGGCTATATAGGAACAGAAACCTATACATTTCAACAAGGAGAATGCCTGATTGTTTCGGTATTGATGCCATTTGATTGCGACACAATTGCAAGTCCTGAATTCCCCATGATTGCGATTGGTATGAAATTAGAGGTTGATACTGTCAATGAATTATTGGCAAAGACCTATTTTGAGAATTATCAGTTTAAGCCGTTAACGACGGGAATGAGCGTCATTCAGTATGATCAGAACATCTCAAGTGTATTATTTAGGCTACTCAATACGCTTACATCTGAGCAAGATATTTTGATTTTAGGTGATCAAATAAAACGAGAACTCTTATATAGAGTGATTCAACACTCAGGTGCAGATGCTTTAAAAGGGCTAGTGGCTCAAGGAAATTTAAGACCAATTTATAAAATTTGTGAATATATTCAACATCATTTTACTGACAAGCTAACCGTTGAAATGCTTGCTGAGCAAGCCAATATGAGTACTTCCGCTTTCCATAAAGCCTTCAAACAAGTCACCCAACATCCACCTTTGCAATATTTAAAAATAGTTCGATTGCATAAGGCCAAACAATTGTTGCAAAACGAAAACCAAAGCGTTGCTCAAGCCGCTTATGCTGTTGGTTATCAAAGCTCATCACAATTTAGTCGAGAATTTAAAAAACAGTTTGGTTTTTCTCCTAATCAGGCTGAGTTAAATAAGGAATAAACAAATCATGAATCATAGTCGTGTAGATCAAATGAAATATATCGAAATTACTCAAGCTGGCGGTCCTGAAGTTTTAAAAGTTGTGCAAGGCGATCGTCCAGAGATTAAAGAAGATGAAGTGCTCATTGAAGTCTACGCAACAGGTATCAATAGGCCTGATATTTTGCAACGTCAAGGACTTTATCCAATGCCGAAAGGCGTAACACAAATTCCGGGGCTGGAAGTTGCTGGCGTTATTGCACAAGTAGGAAATAAGGTACAAAAATTTAAAATCGGCGATAAAGTTTGCGCACTTACCAATGGTGGTGGTTATGCTGAATACTGTGCTGTGCCAGAGAATCAAACTTTAGCTATTCCCAAGAATCTCAGTTTGATAGAAGCGGCTGCTATTCCTGAAACTTACTTTACGGTATGGGCAAATTTATTTCAGATCGGGATGTTAAAGAATCATGAAACGGTCTTAATTCATGGTGGTGCGAGTGGTATTGGTTCAACCGCAATCAGTCTATGTCATGCGATGGGAATTCAAAATTTTTCAACAGTTGGCAGTGACGATAAGGTTGAAAAACTAGCTTCGATGTCTCAAGTTATCAACTATAAGACTCAGGATTTCGAAAAAGAAATTTTAGAACGCACCGATGGTCAAGGTGTCGATGTGATCTTGGATATTATTGGCGCATCTTACTTTAATAAAAATTTACGCTTGCTAAAACGAGATGGTCGACTGGTCATCATTGGCTTTATGGGTGGCAGAAAAGTCGATGGCTTTGATATACAAGAATTGATGTTAAAACGTGCGACTGTTACAGGTTCAACCATGCGAGCGAGAACCAACGCAGAAAAAGCAGAAATTACCGAAGACCTTGAGCAATACGTATGGCCATTGATTGAAGCAGATCAATGTAAACCGATTATTTATAAAACTTTTGCTTTTGAAGATGTCGCGCAAGCTCATCAATGTTTGGAGAGCAGTCAACATATTGGCAAAGTTGTACTCGAAGTTAAAGCTGAATTTGCCTAATTATATTCATTACATGCCTGTTTATGCAGATCAGTTGAGCATGACCCAAATCTTGAGCAGTATGTATAAATAAAACAATCCTATGAGGACACTCAAAATGACAACTAATACTGATGATCGTAACCCAACGCCTGATGTTGCTGAAGATAATGCTTTTTTCCCATCGCCATATTCATTGAGTCAGTACACAGCACCTAAAACGGATTATGATGGAACAACCTATCCAAATCCGTATCAAGGCGATAAAAAAATTCTTATGATCGCAACGGATGAACGTTATATCTTGATGCAAAATGAGAAATTCTTTTCTACAGGTAATCACCCTGTTGAAATGTTATTACCGATGTTTCATTTAGACAGTGCAGGTTTTGCATTTGATGTTGCAACGCTGTCAGGCAATCCAGTCAAACTTGAAATGTGGGCGATGCCCAAAGAAGAGCAAGTTGTTTTGGATACCTATAAGAAGTATGAGAAACAACTTAAAGCACCCCTGAAATTAGCCGATATTTTGGATAAAGCACTTAGTAAAGACTCTCCTTATGTTGGTGTCTTCATTCCTGGTGGGCATGGCGCAATGGTAAAAATACCGCATAGTAAAGACGTTAAATCCGTGTTGAAGTGGGCTGTTGAAAACGATAAATATGTGATCACACTTTGTCATGGCCCAGCATCATTACTTGCAGCGGCAGTCGATGAACATCCAAACGATTATCTCTTTAAAGGCTATCAAGCCTGTGTGTTTCCAGATGCTTTAGATACAGGTGCAAATATAGATATTGGCTATATGCCGGGTCAACTACCGTGGCTGGTTGGTGAAAGTTTAGAGAAACTCGGTGTGGAAATCCTAAATAAAGGAATCACAGGTCAAGTTCATCAAGACAGAAAATTATTAACAGGTGATAGTCCTTTGGCTTCAAACAATTTAGGTAAGCATGCAGCGAATGCTTTATTAGCAGATACAAATATTGTTTAAAGGAATACATCCCCAAACGAATAAAACCGCCTTCAAGTTGGTGATTTGTCAAACTTCAAGGTGACAATAAAAAACAGCGTATCACTTGATACGCTGTTTTTTATTGAAGAATAAATCTATTAGGGTGTTGTGACCGCGTCCTTAGGACCAAAACGAATGACCCAGATCCCAAAAATAGTCGCAAAGATATACATAAAAATAGAATAGACCGCAGCAGGCATTGCAATGGTAGTGCTCGCCATCACGGTAAGCGCAATCGTCATCGCTAGCGTACTGTTATGGATCCCAATCTCAAAAGCACAAGCACGCGCTTGAAATGAGCTAATGCCGAGCAGACGAGGAACAAAATAACCAACGCATAAACTAATCGCACAGAATAGAGCAGTGGCTAAACCAATTTGGCCAATGTACTCTACTAAATTTGCACGTTCTGTGATGATTGCACCTAAAATAATAATCACGAGGAAAATGACGGCAAAAATACGTACAGGACGATTCAATTTTTCAGCAAAATGCGGCGCATAGTGACGAACAAGCATCCCAATACCAACAGGCACTAGAATAATTAAAAATACCTGCATTATTTTAGAAAACTGTAGTCCAACTTGTTGACCCTCATTCATAAAATGTAGGATGGAGAAATTGACGATAAAAGGTAAAAAAACAGCGGCGAGTACAGCATTGATCGCAGTTAGGCTAATATTTAACGCAATATCACCTTTATATAAATAACTAAATAAATTTGCGGTCGTTCCACCGGGTGAGGCCGCAAGGAGCATCAAGCCAACAGCCAATAATGGTGGTAAAGCTAAGATTTTACAGATTAAAAAGGCTATGCCGACCAATAAGACCAATTGACAGAACAGTGCAATCAGGACAACTTTGGGATGTTTACTTACTCTGGCGAAATCTTTGACCGTTAACTCTAAACCCAAACCTGCCATGACGATTGCAAGGGCGATAGGTAAAAAAAGTGTGATCAATCCTGAATCCATAATCATTTTTTCCTTTTAATAGATATTATTTATATGAAAAGATGTTGTTTGGTCGTACCCAGTACGAAATCGAATCCTTCGATTTGTATCGCTCTTGGGAAAGCTGGTACGACACAAGCAACAAATTTAAAAAACCAATACTTTATGCACCATGAATTTAGTTATTTTTACTAAATAATTTCACTTATTAATATGTGCATTTCTCCATTGGAATGTGTCTACTCTACGACAATTTCATAAAATTTTAATATGTCACTTTTAGACTGAGCATTCATTTTCTATGTTTGGTTACATATTTACGACGATTGAGGGTGATGACCGTTCTGTCTTGATCTTGAAGCAAAATGTTCAATCTAGACTGATTTTAGACAGGTTTGTAGTGTTCACTTATCTAGTAAAAGTTCAATATAAACAATTACATATTTCTATTCGGTTAGGCGGATTACGATCAAAGCACAAATAGTAATGATTATTGTTTCACTGATTTTTTTTGAAAAGTAATTGGCATAAGTGCACAACTGTATCTTAATTGTGGTCAATGACACTAAATTACATCGAGCATGATAATTTGCGCCAATTTGATATTTGTAACTATTTATTTGGCCTGAATAAGTGAAAGTTATAGAAATCTATAAATCGAAATAGAAGAATTTATATTACAACATGTGGAATAAAATATGGATACCATAGCTCGTGTAGAGGTGGGAACGGATACGAAGGTCCAAAAAAAGCAAAAAGTTACTTGGATCGTTTTTTCACTACTTTCGCTATTTTTATTGATTGGGGTAATGTACTACTTCTTTGTTTTTCGATTTTATCAATCTACCGATAATGCTTATATCCAAGCCGATGTGACATGGGTCATGCCGAAAATTTCGGGTGAAGTTGTTGAATTAGTCATAAATGACAATCAGTTTGTAAAACAAGGTGAGACCCTAGCCATATTAGACCAGCGTGATTATCAGGCACGTTATGATCAAGCCCAATCTTTGGTGACATTAAAAGAAGCTGCGCTTATTGTTCAGCAACAAAATGAAAGGTCGGCAAAATCAACCATTAATGAAGCGAATAGCGGGGTGCTTGCTGTACAAGCAGATTTATCTCGTTTGAAAAAGGATTACGCCCGTTACCAAGACTTATTAAAAGACGGCGTGATTACGCGTCAAAACTTTGACAGTATTCAATCCCAATATCTTTCTGCTCAAGCGCAATTAAACAAAGCATTAGCAACCGTCAATTCAGCAGAAGCGCAGCTCGGAAGCCTACAAGCAGGTCGAGCACAACTTTTGGCAGATATTCAAAATGCAAAAGCAAGCTTGGATCTTTTTCAAATTGATTTAGCATCTGCAAATGTGACTAGCCCTGTCTCAGGTAAGGTAGGGAGTTTAGCGATACAAAAAGGTTCTCGTGTTGGCCCGCAAACACGATTAATGGCGATTATTCCAGAAAATAGTTTATATGTTCAAGCCAACTTCAAAGAAACACAAATAGAAAAAATGCATATTGGTCAAGAAGTTAAATTAAAAATAGATGCGTATCCAAGTTTAACCTATACCGGAAAAATCGAAAGTTTTTCACCTGCATCAGGTGCAACGTTCTCACTGATGCCACCAGATAATGCAACAGGCAATTTTAATAAGGTCGTTCAGCGGATACCTGTGCGTATTGCGATAGACAGCAACGCTCATATCGATCTGATCAAACCCGGTATGTCGGTCAAAGCTACCGTGAATTTAAGAACTTAATCATCGCGATTTTAGGTGCTAAACATGGATAAGCGTTTAGATGAGGACTGGAAGTTCCCGACCAAAGTCGCGTGGGTGATTTTTATTGCCATGATTTTTGGCAATTTTATGGCGATTTTGGATATTCAAATCGTCGCAAGTTCTCTGAATGAAGTTCAAGCAGGTATGAGTGCCAGTCGCTATGAGGTGACATGGGTTCAAACTGTGTACTTGATTGCTGAAATCATCGCTATTCCGATGTCCAGTATTATTGCGCGAGTGTTATCGACACGAATTTATTACACCATTTGTGCGGTTGGATTTACGATTAGTTCTTTACTGTGCGCGATGGCTTGGAATCTAGAAAGTTTATTGGTATTTCGTGCAATTCAAGGCTTTATGGGAGGCGGCATGATTCCGACTTCCATGACCGCTTTATTTCTACTATTCCCTGAAGCGAAACGTACTTTGCCACTGGTACTCTTTGGCATGATCAGTACTTTAGGACCAGCTATTGGGCCGACTGTGGGTGGGTGGCTCACCAATAGTTTCTCATGGCACTGGATGTTCCTGATCAATATTATTCCAGGCATCATTATCGCAACCATTATTTTCTCTGGGCCTGATATTGATCGTGCTGATCATTCTTTGCTGAAAACAATGGACTGGATCGGTCTTATCGCGATGGCAATGTTCTTGGGTGGATTGGAATACTTTTTAGATGAAGGCGCTCGACATGATTGGTTGGTGGATAGTGGAGTGCGCATGGCATTTATTATCTGCATTCTCGGCGGTATTACGTTCTTTTATCGGAGTCTTACCCAAGAAAAACCCTTATTGGATTTGAGTGTTTTTAAGAATAAAAATTTTACCTTGAGTGCAATCATCACCTTTGTTATTGGCATGGCACTGTACGGCTTGGGTTATATGATTCCTGTTTTTCTTGGGCAAGTTCGGGAAATGAACAGCAGTCAAATCGGCCATATTATGATGGTAACAGGCGTAGTCATGTTCTGTTTTGCACCATTCCTTGCATGGTTGATTCCAAATTTTGACACTAGAAAAACGGTCTTTGTGGGCATGATCTTGGCTGGATTTGGTGTTTGGTTAAATTCGCATTTAAGTATCCATAGCGATTATGACTTTATGTTTTGGCCGCAAATCTATCGTGGTATTGGCTTAATGATTTGTTTGATTGTAGTTTCGCATTTAGCCATGAGTACCTTGCCGATGAGTAAAGTTGCTGATGCCAGCGGTATTTATAATCTAATGCGCAATATTGGCGGTGCAGTGGGACTTGCTTTGATCAACTCTTCCCTAGATTGGCTTACGGCGATCCATGTCACTGAGCTAAATCAATATATGACGCCTCAGAATTGGATTTTTGTAGAACGACTTGAACAACTCACCGCGCAATATCAAGAAGTGGGTTCAAATGCGCAGCAAATCGCGCTGAGTATTATTTATCGAGATATTCATTATCAAGCACTGACATCAAGTTTTAATGATTTACTGCGTATGCTGTCTATCATTATGTTCATTGCTGCTTTCCTTACATTTTTTATGGATAGGGGGAAGAAAATGAATATGTAAAAAACATATTAGAGGGTGAGTTTTTTTAATTAAAAAACTGGAAAGGTGTATCTCTGTATATGCCCTTTAAATAAAAATAATAGTTATATAAGTATCGAGATGTCTTGGGGACAAGAATACTTATGTATAAATTTAAAGGTTAAAACTATGATTAAGACAACATATAAGCTGATTTCTAAATTAAACAATAAAGAAAGCACTTATGGCCAATATATAGAAAAAGAGAAGATTGATATTGATAAATTGAAAACGATGTATTCAATTTATGAGCAATATTATGAAAACACCAAGTTTTCAGTCTTTGTTGAAGATTTCCAAAAGAAAAGTGGCGCTATATTAATTTTCAACAAAGAAAGTAATGAAATTGTCGGTTTTTCAACGGTCGCTGTACAACATTTCTATTTTGAAGGTAAAGATTACACCGTTATATTTAGTGGTGATACGGTTATTTTAAGAGCGTATTGGGGGACTCGCACCCTGCAAAGTACCATGTTCAAACTGATTATGAAGTTAAGAGTTAAATATCCATTTAATGAACTTTATTGGTTATTGATATCTAAAGGTTATAAAACATACTTGTTATTGGCAAATAATTATTATGCATACTATCCAAACATAAT
Source organism: Acinetobacter sp. 3657 (assembly GCF_031456775.1). Lineage (NCBI taxonomy): Bacteria > Pseudomonadati > Pseudomonadota > Gammaproteobacteria > Moraxellales > Moraxellaceae > Acinetobacter > Acinetobacter sp. 3657. The sequence continues at coordinate 542,409 of NZ_JAVDVH010000001.1, forward strand.
GGATGAAAACCAACACTTGTCAGCGGTGGTAGAACATTACTGTGAGAACTTCTTTGGTGAATATTATGACAAAGAAGTCGGCTTATTAAACTTTGGTAATGACTATCAACCATTAAAAGGGGAAGTCGCACCAATTACGGATGAGATGAGAATAAAAAATCCAAAAATTGAGTTTTTTGAGCAACTCAATCCAACTTGGACAGTCGGAACGGAGTTACCGTGTATTGGACGTTTGGCTTGGAAAGATATTGCCCGTTTCCCAGCAAAACTAATCTCGAAGCCGATCAGCAAAGGTCGATGCGATGCAATTGTGACCAAGCACACACGTCAACGAGGAGCCAGCAAATGAGATATCAAGACTGGCTGACCTCTGGATCGCATTTTATTTTAAAACACTGGTGTGATATCGCAGATCAAAAGTTTAAGAAGGGTTTTAATGATCTCGAAGCAGCGCAACGTCAAATTTTAAGTGTTATTTTACAATCATCTACTTTGGCACAACAGAACGATGTCAAAGATTATGAACAATTCGTCGTGTCTTTTCCTGCAACGCGTTATAGCGCATGGCGAGAGGATATTCAACTTTATCGGGAACAGAAATCCTCACTTTCCAGTAGTAAATTGATCCGTTTTCAGCCAACCAGTGGCTCAAGTGAACAGATCAAATTTATCCCTTATACCCAAGCATTTTTGCATGAACTTGACCATGCCATCGCACCTTGGTTAGCGAGTATGTATCGTAAATGTCCGCAATTACAATCAGGCACTCATTATTGGTCAGTTTCATGGTTGCCTGAAAGCCAGCGTGAGGTTTTAAAAGATAAAAACTTAAATGATGACAGTGCATTACTCGGTATAGGTAAGCGCATCTTATCCAAGTTTACTCAAGCAGTTCCGAGCAATATCGCCTTTGCAGCAAACGCTGATGATGCCTTGTTTGCCACAATCTGTTATTTGGTTGCAAACCGTAATTTAGCCATGATCTCAGTGTGGAGTCCGACTTTTGCTTTGCAATTGTTAGATCGCTTGGAAGCGATGCAACAAGACGTTGCAGAAGTTCTATGCAGTGGTTCATGGGGTGCGCGTCAGCTTTCTTTGCAACAAGTTGATGCTCCGCATAGTCCAGAAAGCGCTGAACGTTTAATTGATTGCTCGGATGGTGAGCAAATTGATTTTAAAGCCTTATGGCCGAAACTCAGTTTAGTCTCAAGTTGGGATACCGCTGGTTCAAAAGCTTGGGCGGATCAATTACGACAGAGGCTGCCTGCGGTACAGTTTGAAGGCAAAGGTTTGTGGGCGACTGAAGGAGTGGTTACGATCCCTTATGCAGATCAATATCCACTGGCGTATCAAAGTCATTTTTATGAATTTGAATATTTAGAAGGCGAAAAACAAGGGCAGATTATCCCATCTTGGGCATTGAAACTTGGTGATGTTGTGAGTCCAATCATTAGCTCAGGTAATGGTTTACTCAGATATTGTTTGGATGACTGCTTAATTGTGACTGGTTTCTTGGATCAAATTCCGTGTTTTGAGTTTCAAGGGCGGCGGTTTGGTGTCGATCTTGTGGGAGAAAAGCTAGCACCTGAAACAGCACAACAGCTTTTATCTCATTTAAATCAAACGAATTCTAAAGCGATTTCTTTACTCGCGATTGATACGCAGCAGCACGTTAAACCGTTTTATTGCGTATTGTTTGAAGGCGATATTCATCACACCGTTGATCATGACTATATCGACAATATTTTACGTCAAAATTTTCATTATGAATTGGCACGGAATTTAGGGCAGTTGGATCAACCTCAGATTCGACAGGCAAAAAATGGTTGGAATGCCTATAAAAAGTTGGTGATGTTCGATGGCATCATTGAAGGCAATATTAAGCCAGAACCTCTGAAAAAAGTGAGCTTGAATAGTTTGGCTCAGCTATGAAACAAGGAGGATGCAAGGTGCAGCGATTCAAAAAGCGAGTGTTAAAACTTCATTCTTTAATGTTTGTCAGTGTTTTACTCATGTCGGGGGCAGTCAATGGAATGACTTTAGAGCAAGCCTTGAGTGCGAGTTTAAAACATGAAAGCCAACTAGAACTGAGCCGTTTAAGTGTCAATCAGTCCACTGCCATGCTTGAACAAGCAAGACAACGTGATGGTTTAAAAGTAAATTTGGTGGGGCAGTTGGACTATGAAAAAATAGAGACACCGGCAACAGTTTTATTTCCGACAGAGGGAAATAGGCGTGGTCGCAGCTTACAACTACAGATGGACTATCCGATTTACACATCAGGTCGTCATCGTTTGGGTGTAGATGCCGCTCAAAGTCAGCTTTCTGCACAGACCCATGCATTTTCCGATCGACGATCTGAAACGATTCTAAATACAGTGATGGTCTATACCGATGTACTCAAAAAGCAGTCGATTTTAGCACTTAGAAAAAAAACACTAGCGAATCTACAACGCTCGCTTTTTGAATCACAACGGCGCTTTGATGTTGGCATGATTACCCGTGCTGATTTGGCTCAAGTCTTGGCGCAGGTCGCGCAAGGGCAAGCAGATGTGACTCATGCACAATCGAGCCTCAGCATTAGCGAAGCGCAATTTTATCAAGTGACAGGTGTTCGAGCTGATCAATTGGTTGCCATCACTCAAATCCCAAATCTATCAAATGATTTAGAAGACATCCTATCAAAAACCAAAAATCATCCAGCATTGATCCAAGCCAAATATCAAAAGCAAGCGGCAGAGCAACAATTCGCCTTAACAAAACGTGAGCTTTGGCCAACTGTGATGTTGACCAGTCGCGCTGGGAAACAAGAAGAAGCGAGTTACATTGGTTCTGAAAGTAATAATTATATGGTGGGCGTACAGTTAAATATGCCTTTGTTTGATGATGGTTTAAATCGCGCCAATGTGCGAAAAGCACAAACGGATGTGGATCTCGCCAATCAGAAAATTAGAAGCCTAGAATTGGATCTGAATCAACGTGCGCAAACGACCTATGCACAACTTTTAAGTATCCGTCAAAATAAAAATGCACTAAAAAATGCAATAGATGCAGCAGAAATCGCGCTGCTATACACACGTAAAGAATTTGAAATAGGCACCAAGACAACCTTTGACTTACTCAATACAGAGCAAAAATTGTTGGATGTTCAAACTCAGAAAATCGTCAATGAACAAGATGAAATCGTATTTGTCTATCAGTTATTGGATCAAATGGGCGAGCTAAATCATCTGGTGTCTAATCAATATCCTGAACAGGTGAATCTACAATGAATATAAATCCTGCATTACAACCGCCTGAAAAAAGTCATCTCATTACAAGGGAAGCAACATTAGAAGATGACCAAGCCTTGCGAGCATTGATCGCTGTTCCAATGACAACGAAAGGGGTTCAAATCAGTTTTCAACGTGAGCCGAGTTATTTTAAAGCATCCGATATTTTGTATAAGCATAAATTACATGTGGTGATTGAAGACACTGCGAGCCAGAAAAAAGTGGCTTGTTATAGCAATGGCTATCGTCCGTGTTATGTCAATCGCAGCATACAGAATTTTCGATATGCCAGTGACCTGCGCGTTGATCATCGCTATCGAGGAAAATCATTAGTTAAGGTGCTCGGTGCACATGTAAAAGAAAATATGCATGCGCCTAATTTTAGTCAGATGATTATTTTTGATGATAATCATGCAGCCCGTGCTGCGATACAAGCGCCTAAAACAGGTATGCCTGATTATTATGATGAAGGACTCATTGAGACTTTAACGCTGACAGATTTAGGCCCACGAAGAAAAATTACGACTTTCCTGAATGCTTCAAACCCACATCATACGGACATAGCGCAGATTCAATCTTGCATAGCCAAACCAGAACATATACAGGCGATGAATCAGTTTATTACCGAGATGTCAGATTACTATAACTTTATCCCTGCTTATAATTTCGAAGAATTGGCTGAGGGGAATTGTTATTTTTCTGGCATAAAACTATCAGACTTTCTTCTTTATTTTCAGAATGACAAAATTGTTGGCATGTTTGGGTTATGGGATCAGCACGGCCTCAAACAAACCAAAATATTACATTACAGTCCAATGATCGGTGTACTCAGACCGATATATAACTTTTACACCAAGTTCAGTAAAAGCATGCCTTTGCCCAAGCGAGGTGATGCGGTGAAATATCATGTACTGCATACTTTATTGTGTCATCCAACCGCTTTGTCTTTGCATCATCAGATGTTAAAAGACGCCTATCATCGTTCTAAGCAACTGGGTATTGGTGCTGTTAGTTTTACGCTATCGCATAAAGATCCTCGCTTTCAACTGAATCAATTCTATAAAGGAGAACGGTTGACTGGTATGCATGGTTTTATTAGCTTTGAGGCAGATCCGCGTCCTAGCTTTGATCAAACACTCATTCCATATCTTGAAGTGGGGCGGATTTGACGCTCAATCAAAATGGCTGTGAAATGTTTTATTGAGCAGTCATTTTCTATTTAACATGCTTCAATATGGCGTATTTTTAAGCCATTCCTTTTAAATCCATTAGAAAAACAGACAAAAGTTATCAATTTCATAAAATACTTCTATAATAATGCCCATCATTACGAGTTGCAGTGAGTCGTATGACGACTACGATCAATTGCAACTACGCATTATTAAGTCAATTTTAACGCTATAATTCGGCTTATTTATCAATATTTTCAATCTCTTGTGTTAAAACACATCAGATCAGTTTAGGTGCTAGCATGGAAATCAAGGTTAATTACCTCGACAACCTTCGACAAGAAGCCAAATTCGATGACTTTACCGTAATCGCCGACCAACCGATTCGCTACAAAGGAGATGGTTCAGCACCGGGTCCATTTGATTATTTCTTGGCATCATCAGCATTGTGTGCTGCTTATTTTGTAAAAGTGTATTGTGCCGCGCGTGATATCCCGACTGATAATATTCGTTTATCGCAAAACAACATTGTAGATCCAGAAAACCGCTACAAACAAATTTTTAAAATTCAGGTTGAATTACCTGCTGATATTTCAGAAAAAGACCGTCAAGGTATCTTGCGTTCAATCGACCGTTGTACAGTGAAGAAGGTCATACAAACTGGCCCAGAATTTATTATTGAAGAAGTCGAAAGTATTGATGCCGATGCACAGGCATTGTTGATGCCAAGCTTAGCATCGGAAAATACGACCTATATTGCAGGTAAGGATCTGCCATTAGAAGAAACCATTGCCAATATGTCAGCGATCTTGGCTGGTTTAGGCATGAAGATTGAAATTGCATCATGGCGCAATATCGTGCCGAATGTTTGGTCACTGCATATCCGTGATGCCCAATCTCCAATGTGTTTTACCAATGGTAAGGGCTCAACCAAAGAAAGTGCTTTGGCTTCAGCACTCGGTGAGTTCATTGAACGTTTAAACTGTAACTTCTTCTACAACGATCAATTTTGGGGTGAAGAGATTGCAAACGCTGAGTTTGTACATTACCCAGATGAGAAATGGTTTAAACCAGGTCCAAATGGCGAATTACCAAAAGAAATTTTAGATGAATACTGCCTAGAAGTTTATAACCCTGACGATGAGTTACTGGGTACACATTTGTACGATACCAACTCAGGTAACATGGAACGTGGTATCTGTTCACTGCCATTTGTGCGTCAATCTGATGGTGAAACAGTCTATTTTCCATCAAATCTAATTGAAAACCTATATCTAAGTAACGGTATGAGCGCGGGGAATACTTTAGAAGAAGCGCAAGTACAATGTTTATCTGAGATTTTTGAACGTGCTGTAAAGCGTGAAATCTTAGAAGGTGAAATCACATTACCAGATGTACCTGAAGAGGTTTTAGCGAAATATCCAAGTATCGTGGCAGGCATTCAAGGGCTTGAAGAGCAAGGTTTTCCAGTATTGGTTAAAGACGCTTCTTTGGGTGGTCAATTTCCAGTGATGTGTGTCACTTTGATGAACCCACGCACAGGCGGTGTGTTTGCTTCATTTGGTGCGCATCCAAGCTTTGAAGTCGCTTTGGAACGTAGTCTGACTGAGTTATTACAAGGTCGTAGTTTTGAAGGCTTGAATGACTTGCCACAACCAACCTTCCAAAGTGAAGCAGTGACCGAACCAAATAATTTTGTGGAACACTTTATTGATTCAAGTGGTTTAGTCTCTTGGCGTTTCTTTAGTGCCAAATCAGACTATGATTTCGTCGAGTGGGATTTTACCAATGATGGTGAAAACTCAAATGCTGACGAAGCCGCAGAACTGTTTGGTATTCTTGAAGAAATGGGCAAAGAAGTCTACATGGCTGTCTATGAGCATCTCGGTGCAACAGCTTGTCGTATTTTAGTACCTGATTATTCAGAAATTTATTTGGTTGAAGATTTGGTTTGGGATAATACCAACAAAGCTTTATTGTTCCGTGAAGATATTTTGAACTTGCATCGCTTAGACGATGAGCAACTTGAAGCATTGCTTGAACGTTTAGAAGAATGTGAATTAGATGATTATACTGAGATCACTACGCTGATTGGGGTTGAATTCGATGACAATACCGTGTGGGGACAGCTCACACTGCTCGAATTAAAATTATTAATCAATCTTGCATTGCAGCAATTTGAAGAAGCCAAAGAACTGGTCGAAACGTTCTTGCAATACAATACCAACACAGTTGAGCGCGGCTTGTTCTATCAATGCATGAATGTCGTGCTAGAAGTCATTCTCGATGATGAGATGGAATTGGAAGATTACGACAAAAACTTCCGTCGTATGTTTGGTGATGAACGTATGGATGCGGTAATCGGTTCGGTCGAAGGCACTGTTCGTTTCTATGGTTTAACGCCGACCAGCATGAAACTTGAAGGCTTAGATCGTCATTTACGTTTGATTGAAAGCTATAAGAAATTGCATGCTGCTCGTGCGAAATCAGTGATAGTAAGCTAGGAACGAGAATACACGACACTGGACTGCAAGATGATATTCATTGAGCAGTCCAGTATTTTTTAAATATCTAGCACATTTGAACAAAAAAATTAAAGAAATAAGAATGACATAAATATTTAGCTTCTGTCGGTATTTCAACTATGCATTACGCTATTAGCTAAACCCCTTTGATCATTATTTACACTTGCTGGTATTACCCTTATTGAGATAAACAAAAGGAATTTATATAAGAAGTGTGTTGCTTTAGATTATGAATATAATTCATATTTTTACATTAGAAAAAATCATTTCATGCATATCCAAATTGTTTGTAAGCTCGGAAAATAAGTTAGAGATGGTCATCATCTAATAACCGAAGCTATTTATGTATGAATAAATACAAAGATGCGTTTATATATAATCAATAGAGTAGAAAAATGAATCCCTTAGATTTCGCAATTATCGATCCACATATACACCAATGGGACCCTTATCACACACCACATTCAGCAGCTCTATTGGTCAAAACATTGGGGAAATATCCAGCGCTCATGGATAAGGTGATTCGTCTAGTAAAGCCCAAGCCATTATTAGATACGCTCGGAAAGACCGAACACATCTTAAATCCTTATTTACCGATGCATTACCATCAAGACTTAGGCGGTTTGAATGTAGAGAGTGTGGTGCATGTTGAAGCCAATTGGCATCATCATAAAGGGTTTGACGTTGTTGAAGAAACGAGCTGGTTAAGCCATTTAGATTTTTCAAAATATGATTTAAAACTTGCTGCAATTGTTGCCACGGCAGACCCAAGTCACCGCAAATTCGTCGATATTTTAAAAGCTCATCGAGATGCAAGTCCTTTGTTTAGAGGAATTCGAAAGATGTCTTCTTGGCATGAAGATGACGGCATCTATCGCTGGTCTAAAACACCTCATTTATATCAGTCTAAAAAATTCTTAAAGGGATTTGAACAACTCGCCAAAATGAATCTATCTTTTGATGCTTGGGGCTATTCAACTCAATTAAATGAGATCACTGCCTTGGCCAAGCAATTTCCAGAAACACGCATTGTGGTGGATCATCTTGCAACACCTGTTGGTTTGTTTGGTGCAGTGGGTAAGAAGACTGGAAAAACAGCAGCTCAACGTGATGCAATATTTCAGCAATGGCAAAATGATCTGAGCACTTTGGCAGAACAGCCGAATGTAAGTGCGAAAATATCAGGTCTCATGATGCCTGTATTGGGACATAGATTTTATAAAGAAAATCGGACGGCAACTGTTGCTGAAATGGTTCAATTATTAACCCCATTGATACAGCATGCGATCCATGTCTTTGGGGTAGATCGAATTATGTTCGCTTCGAATTATCCAATGGATAAACCTAACGCACGTTTAAATGATCTGATAGAGGCTTATATCAAAATGATTGAGCCTTATGGTGCTGAAGCTTTGCAAGCGATTTTTAGACAAAACGCAATCCATTTTTATCAATTAGACATCAACTAAACAACGAGCCATGCTATGAAAAATTTTAATCAAAAAGTTGCCGCGATTACAGGTGCGGGTTCTGGAATCGGTCAACAACTCGCTATCTTATTGGCACAGCAGGGTACACATTTAGCCCTGAGTGATGTCAACGAGCAAGGCCTAGCTGAAACATTAGAGCTCGTTAAATCTTATCCGATCAAAGTGACACTCACGACTTTGAATGTTGTTGATCGCGCTGCTGTAGAGGAATGGGCTGCGAATACCGCTCAAGAACATGGAAAAATTAACCTCATTTTTAATAATGCAGGCGTGGCATTGGCAAGCACGGTTGAAGGAATGAGTTATGAGGAAATGGAGTGGGTATTTGATATTAATTTTTGGGGTGTAGTACATGGTACCAAAGCATTTTTACCCTATTTAAAGCAAAGTGGTGAAGGGCATATTATCAACATTTCCAGTCTATTTGGTTTAACAGCACAACCAACGCAAAGTGCATACAATGCGACTAAATTTGCAGTGCGTGGTTTTACCGAATCACTTCGTCAAGAGCTTGACTTACAAGCCAACGGCGTAAGTGCAACTTGTGTCCATCCAGGAGGAATACGCACTAATATTGCGAATAGCGCACGCATGAGTGATAGTATTCGGGCCTTAGGACTAAATCCTGCAAAAGCCAGTAAAGCTTTTAATAAGGTGCTCAAAACGCCACCTGAAGAAGCAGCAAAAGTAATTTTAAATGCGGTTAAAAAAGATCAGCGCCGAGTTTTAATAGGCAATGATGCCAAAATTTTAGATCTAATTCAGCGTGTAGCACCATCACATTATGCGCAAGCATTGAATTTGTTCACCAAAAAGAAGAAGTAAGATTTGAGTTCATCTTTTATTTGATTCACAAAGCTCTAAAGTGAAATGTAATATAGGGCTTTGTGAATCAATGGTTTATGTTAAATATTGAATGTTAAATTCTCTATAAAACATTCCCAAAGCCAACATAGCCATCATGACAGACAGTGTTCTTAATAAAATGGTTTGTACTTTTATATCACTGAGTACTTTCTTTAGATTCCACGAAAAAAAGACATAAAGTCCGCCAATGATGGCAAGCGTGAAGATGGTAATAGACACTAAAAACCAGCTTTGCTTTTGCAATGACTGCGCGCCGAAGATAGCAGGTACAATCGCAAGATAAAATGAAATAGTTTTAGGATTACTCAAGGTAATTAGCAGCCCATCTTTATAGGAAAAAAGCGTGTCTTTGAGATTTGCAGGCGCTTCGCTTTCTAATAAATTACCTTTAAAAAACCAAAATTTATAAGCTAAGTAAAGCAGGTACGAACTTGATAGTAGTATCAAATAAAAAGCCAAATGTGGACTGAAATGATGAAGAGAAGAAAAAAGAAAAATTGAAACCAATAAAAAAGTGATATCTCCCGTGATGAGGCCAAACAGCATCATCAATCCATTTTTATATCCCTGCACTAAGGTTTTAAACATAAGACCGGTCATGCCCGGTCCGGGGAGTATCGCTGCTAAGGCCAAAGTTAAAACATAGGTCATTGTTTGTGTGAGATGTTCCATGCCAATTAAAACCAAATGAAATCGGATCTCTATTTTTTAATAAATACACAGGTAAATTTGATCTATATATTCTAGTAAATATCAAAAATAGGGTATAAATAACCCTATATTTAACTTTTATGAAAATATTATGCCTAATTTAAAAATTGATAAAACTGATGCAAGAATTTTAGAGTTGTTGCAAAAAGACTCAAGAACCACAAATGCTGACTTATCTGAACAGTTAGGTCTTTCAACCTCGCCATGCTGGCGAAGAGTCAAACATTTAGAAGACACCAACGTCATCAAAGGATACGGCGTTTTACTTGATCGCAAAAAACTTGGCCTAGGCGTGATGGTGTTTGTACGTGTATCGATAGATAGCCATAGTGAAAGAGAGGCAAAAAAATTTGAAGAAGAAGTCACTGCTTTAGATTATGTCGTTGCATGTTATAGCATTGGCGGCGATGCTGACTTTTTGTTGCAAGTCGTATCACCAGATCTCGATACCTATGCTGAGTTTTCAATGACCACCATTCGAAGATTGCCCGGAATCAAAGAAATGCAAAGTATGTTTGTCCTGAAAGAAATAAAGCCCTTTTTATGTTTTCCAGTAAAGCCTCAGAAATAAACACTAGTGCACTGATTTTGACTGATCACAGTGCATAGAAAATAAAAATGCATTGTTTTAATGCCAAAAAAGTATGACGAAATAGAAAAATCGTATTACTAAACTGGCACGCCATTTGCTTCATTAATTCCATCATAAAGTGATCTAGGGTTCCGATAGACGACTGCTCAAAGTTGGCTATGACTGAGACCGAGAGTTCACGGTTCGCAAGAACTACACGGAGGGATAAAAGCCCGGGAGGTTGGACTTAAACCTTAAAAGAGGTCATGCGAATGAGCGAATATCATAACAACCAGATCCTTTGGACTGAAAAACTACCGGGTGGTCATCATTGGTCTGGACGAGTTCAGAAAGGGACCGTTCTTCAGTTTAAAGCTCTGGCTTCAAACGCCAATGTTTCACTGTTTTGTGTGAATGCTGAAGATAAACTCGAACGTTACAACATGCCAGACACCTTAAAAGGGCAACACACTGCATTTTTAACGACGGGCAATGTTTTGTATTCAGATTTAGGGCGTGTCATGGCATCGATCGTTAAAGATGACCATGGTTGGAATGATACGTTCTGTGGGGCGAGTCGTCCTGAGCAAATCAGCAAACAGTTTGGTCAACGTCGTTTTCAAGATGCACGAAATGAAATGTACCAAAACGGTGTAGATGGCTTATTGGTAGAGATGGCGAAATTTTCACTGTCACAAACTGATTTAAGTGCAACCGTAAACCTTTTCTCAAAAGTGAGCCCCAATGATCAAGGTGCTCTAAGCTATACCCAATCAGACAATACCAGCCAAATCATTGAATTACGTTTTGAAATGGATTGTTTGGTTTTCCTTTCTGCTGCTCCCCATGGTTTAGATAACAGTTTGCTCTACCAACCAAGCGATATTCAATTGTCTTTATATAAAGCCAATCCTTTAGCTAACCACGATATTTGTCGTGATGCCTGTGCACAAAATCAGCGTGCTTTTCAAAACAACGCACGTTACTACGCATTAAGTTCAGCATATTAAGCTATAGGAGAAGCATCATGACGGTCTTACATACTTTTGAAAAAGCTACATTAAATGAAGTGTGTCCTGCGGGTGAAGCATGGATGTGCGAAGTCAAAAAAGGGCAATACTTTCGGATTATCGATTTAGAGGGCAATCAAGCTGTTGATACATTATTTATCTCAGCAGAAAATCCTGAAGAGCGTTATAGCGCTACAGATACGCTTGCCATGAATCAATATATCTATTTAGAAAAAGGTACATCTTTATACAGTAACTTTGGACGGCTAATTGCAGTCATTCATGATGATAACTGCGGTCGTCACGATACGTTGGGTGGCGCATGTTCTTGCGAAAGTAATACTGTGCGCTATGCACATGAAACTTATCCTATGCATAGTTGCCGTAACAATTTCATGTATGCCTTAGCTAAACATCCCATCGCGAAAAAGCACAATTTGAATGTGCGCCACATTGGTCCAAATATCAATTTCTTTATGAATGTTCCAGTTACATCTGATGGACATTTGAAATTTGATGATGGTATTTCTGCACCGGGTAAATTTGTCGAGATCAAAGCAGAAATGGATTTAATCGTGCTGATCTCTAATTGCCCGCAACTGAATAATCCATGTAATGCCTATAACCCAACACCGATCCAATTAGTGATTCGTGATGGTGAGGAGTCTTAGTCTATGTTTAATAAAGTTTTAATCGCCAATCGTGGTGCGATAGCATGTCGTGTTATTCGAACACTAAAAAAATTAGGTATTCAATCGGTTACTGTCTACTCTGAGGCCGACCGAGATTCATTGCATGTGACCTTAGCAGATGAAGCGATTTATATCGGTGATGCACCTGCGAGTCAGAGTTACCTCAACGTTGACAAAATTTTAGAAGTCGCCAAACAAACAGGTGCAAATGCCATTCATCCGGGTTATGGTTTTCTATCTGAAAATGCTGAATTTTGTGATTTGTGTGAATCACAAGGAATTGCATTTATCGGCCCAAACTCAGCTCAAATGCGTGCATTTGGCTTGAAACATACCGCACGAGAACTTGCAATCGAAGCAAATGTGCCACTATTGCCAGGTAGCCAACTTTTGGCTGATGAAGCAGAAGCATTGGTTGAAGCCGAGCGCATTGGTTATCCTGTGATGCTAAAAAGTACCGCAGGTGGTGGTGGTATCGGCATGCGCTTGGTATGGAATGCTGAAGAACTTAAAGATGCTTTCGCAACAGTTTCTTATCTTGCGCAGGCAAACTTTAAAGATGCAGGACTGTATTTAGAGAAATTCGTACAGAATGCTCGCCACATCGAGGTGCAAATATTTGGTGATGGTCAAGGACAAGTTTTAGCGCTAGGTGAGCGGGATTGTTCTGTTCAACGTCGCAATCAAAAAGTCATTGAGGAAACGCCAGCACCACATTTAAATGATCAACAACGTTCATATATTCAGACTGTTGCGATTCAACTCATGCAATCCGTGAATTATCGTTCAGCGGGTACTGTTGAATTTGTGATGGATACGGACACACAAGACTTTTATTTTTTGGAAGTAAATACCCGTCTACAAGTTGAACATGGTGTCACAGAGCAAGTATACGGCGTGGATTTGGTTGAATGGATGATCACACTTGCAAGTGGCGACTGGACAGCACCAACGCAACCTTTGAAATCAGAAGGACATTCGATACAAGTTCGTTTGTATGCTGAAGACCCGATCAAAAACTTCCAACCGAGCGCAGGTTTGCTGACCTTTGTCGAATTTGATGATCAAGCACGTAATGAAACATGGGTAGAAACTGGCTCAACTGTTTCCTCATTTTACGATCCTATGATTGCCAAAATTATCGTCATGGCAAATGATCGAGATGCGGCTATTCAAGCAATGAATCATACCTTAGCCAAAACTCAGGTGGCAGGTATCGAAACCAATCTTGAATATTTACAGAATATTATTGATTGTGAAGTGTTTAAAGTAGGTACTCAGACCACACGTTTCCTCAATACTTTTGAATGGAAAACTCAAAAAATCGAGGTATTGCAAGCAGGTATTCAAACTTCCATACAAGATGTCACTGGGCGTTTAGGTTACTGGGATGTGGGTGTACCACCGTCTGGAGCAATTGACCCTTTATCTTTAAATGTGGCAAACCAACTACTTGGTAATGCATCTAATAGTGCAGGTCTAGAATGTACCTTGCATGGACCTACACTAAAGTTTCACTGTGATAGCCAAATCGTTCTTACTGGTGGTGACATGCCATCAACCTTAGACGGTGAACACCTTCCAATGTGGCAAACGGTGAATGTCAAGAAAGGGCAAATTCTTAAATGCGGTAAAATCATTACAGGATGTAGAACTTATATTGGCATCAAAGGTGGTTTGAATGTTCCCAAATACTTGGGTTCACAAGCGACATTTACTTTAGGTCAATTTGGTGGTCACGCAGGGCGTAATTTGTTAATTGGTGATATGTTGCCCATCACTGCTTTTAGTTCAGATCAACAAACAAGTTTGAATGCAGAACAAGTCCCGACATTTTCAAACAGTTGGGAAATTGCGGTAATGTATGGTCCGCATGGTGCGCCTGATTTTTTCACCAAACCAGATATTGATACATTCTTTGAGCATTCCTTTGAGGTTCATTTCAACTCAAGCCGTACAGGGATTCGATTGATCGGACCAAAGCCTGAATGGGCGCGTGAAGATGGAGGCGAAGCAGGTTTACATCCTTCCAATATTCATGACAATGCCTATGCTATTGGAGCAATCGACTTTACTGGAGACATGCCGATCATTTTAGGGCCTGATGGTCCGAGCCTTGGGGGGTTTGTTTGCCCAGCGGTCGTTGTTCATTCTGAACTTTGGAAATTAGGTCAACTAAAAGCAGGAGACAAAGTCAAATTTGTTCCTATTCGATATGAACAAGCAACTCAATTAAATCAAACATATCATCATATGCTCAGTACGGAGCATCTAAATGATGCGCAATTTGGTCAAAGCTTTTATGCTGAATTTGATAGTTTAAATGATGCTGTATTGGATCGTTTAGATGGTCAAGATCATACGCCAAATGTAGTGTATCGCCCCGCTGGTAATAACTACATGTTGGTTGAGTATGGCGAATTGGTTTTAGACCTGAATTTGCGATTCCGCATACATGCATTAATGCAGTGGGTTAAAGATCAAAACATCATAGGTATCATTGATTTAACACCGGGAATACGTTCACTTCAAATTCATTTTGATTCACTCAAACTTGATCAACAGAATTTATTGAATCTACTCAAACAAGCCGAAACAGAATTACCTGATGTGACTGAAATGCAAGTTCCTTCACGTACCGTATATTTACCTTTGGCTTGGGAAGATTCTCAAACGCAGTTGGCAACTGAACGTTATATGCAAACAGTGCGTCCTGATGCACCGTGGTGTCCAGACAATATCGAATTTATCCGTCGCATTAATGGTCTAAAAGATAAACAAGCTGTAAAAGACGTGGTGTATAACGCAAATTATTTGGTGATGGGCTTAGGTGATGTATATCTCGGTGCTCCAGTTGCGACACCGCTTGATCCACGTCAACGACTCGTAACGACCAAATATAATCCTGCTCGAACTTGGACACCTGAAAATGCAGTCGGGATCGGCGGTGCGTATATGTGTGTCTATGGGATGGAAGGACCGGGTGGCTATCAGTTTGTGGGTAGAACAACGCAAATGTGGTCTCGCTATCGTAGAAATGCAGATTTTGAGCAAGGTAAACCGTGGTTATTACGCTTCTTTGATCAGATTAAATTCTATGAAGTTTCTGAAACGGAACTCATGCAAATGCGTGAGGATTTTAAGGCAGGACGACTCAAACTCAGAATTGAGGACGGTGTTTTAAATCTCAAAGAATATAATCAATTTTTATCAGACAATGCTGAAACCATTTCAAGTTTTAAAGCAACTCAACAAGCTAACTTTGATGCTGAACGTCGTCGTTGGCATGAGGCAGGGCTAGCAGAATATGTCTCTGAAAGTTTGGATGCAGTCGATGGTGGTGAAACCGTCATCATTCCTGATGGTGGTTGTGCTGTTGAATCACATATGCCGGGTTCGATTTGGAAAATTGAATGTCAATCTGGGGATATTGTTGAGGAAGGAGCAACACTTGCGGTCATCGAGGCTATGAAAATCGAAATTCCAATTCTTGCACCCGAACGTATGAAAGTTGAAAGCATTACTATTGAAAAAGGACAAACAGTAAAAACAGGACAGGTATTATTTACTTTAGCGCCAGTGGCTTGATGAAAGTAGTGATTTCAAGGGACCTATTAATAGGTCTCTTGAAAGGTCTGATATGCTCAGCCACACATTGATGCATTTAGCGTACCTAAATGGTGCGAATTGGTACATTTTTTAGGCATTTTTAAAATGAGGAAATTAGCCTCAATTCTTGCTGCCTACACCTATGTAGCTTATTTATCTTGTTATTCTGACCAAATCCACACTATTTGATATTTTGGCATGCTTTGTGCTTTTATTTATATACAACATAAATAGAGGAGAACAATAAACTTGATCACTAAATCACACACATCGGTTCATTCCAACATGTATAAAAAGAATAACCAGTACATGAGCAGTAACAATGGAATAAACTGATGAAATACTCTGCTTTCAAGCAAGCCCCATCTCAACGTAGTGGGGCTTTTTTATTATTTAATTTAAGTTTATTCAACTAATCTCAATCACTATAAATTGGCACATATTCTGCATTCTAAATAAGTAATACAAAAACTAATTTTAGTAATACCCCTATAGGAGCTGCAATATGAGTGAAGCCAAAACCAACACTGTAGAAAAACACCCTATTAAGAAATTCTTAGTCGATTTATTCAGTGCAAGAGCAGGTCTGTATTTCAAACAAAATCACCAAATAAGCAAAGTAAAGGGATAAGACTGTGGCCAAGCAAAAGTTAGCTCGAATCAGTATTACCGTACCTGAAACTACATTGAATGCGCTGGATCAAAAAATCGTAGATCAACACTACGAAAGTCGTTCACAAGCGATTTTGGACATGATCAATCGGCACTTAATCGATGACCTAGCTAAACGCGATGAAGTGATGGTTGGCACATTAACATTGTTATATGACGTGAGCTTAAAACCACTGCGAACGCAACTTGTTGATTTGCAGCAACAATACTTAGCTCAGGTGATCAGTTCATTACATATTCAATTGGATGATGACAAAGTTCTACAAGTCATGTTGATGCAAGGTGTGAGTAGTGATTTGAAAGCCATCAGTCAACAGTTCATTGCATTAAAAGGGGTGATTAAAGGGCATTTGGAATTGATGGATGCCGTCATGCCACCAATCGCACAAAACACTTAGGCACATAAACATTCGTAAAAACGAAAAGTTCTCAATATCAGAGCACAATAGGAGCAAGCATAAGATGATCAAAAAAACACTGATTTCAGCATCTGTGCTGACAGCGATTTTTTTAGGGGGCTGTGACAACACAGCAAAAATTCCAGAGTCTAAAGCAAAAACTGAAGGTAGCACCAACACTAAACCAATCACGATTGGATATAGTGATTGGCCAGGTTGGGTCGCGTGGCAAGTTGCTATTGAAAAGGGATGGTTTAAAGAAGCGGGGTTAAATGTCGAATTCAAATGGTTCGATTATTCCGCATCAATCAATGCATTTTCTGCCAATCAACTCGATGCAGTTTCCGTGTCCAATGGTGATAACTTGGTGATCGCGTCAGGAGGCACAAAAGGCATCATGATTTTGGCAACCGATTATTCCGCAGGAAATGATGTCATTATTGCCAAAAATGGAATTAACAGTATTGCTGATTTGAAAGGTAAAAAAATAGCAGTTGAGAAAGGATTAGTTGATCATCACTTACTTAATACAGCTTTAGATGATGCCAAAGTAGCAAACTCTGAAGTGACATTAGTGAATGCAGTAACCAATGAATTACCTCAAGTGTTTGCAAGTCCTGATGTGTCGGCAATTGCAGTTTGGCAACCTGTAGCCAATCAAGCTTTGAAAGCGGTTGCAGGTTCTAAAATCATCTATTCATCCAAAGATAAGCCCGGACTGATTTATGATACTTTGACCGTCAATATGACGCATCTTGCTGCAAATAAGGAAGATTGGAAAAAAATCATTCAGGTATGGGATAAAACTGTTAAATATATCAATGATCCAGCAACACGAGACGATGCTGTGGCAATCATGGCAAAACGAGTTGGTTTAGATGCCGCTCAATATGCTCAATTTATTGACGGAACCCATTTACTTGATCTGCAAGCAAATAAGAAGGTATTTACCAAAGCCGATGGTTTTGATTCTATTTATGGATCAAGTTATCACGTCAATGAATTTAATTTTAAAAATGGTGTCTACACCACTAAAGTGGATGTTGATGGCGTGATCTTTCCAACGCTCGTTGAAGAAATCAATTAACTTCTAAATTGATCACGGCAATCCTTTGTACATTTGATCAATCATTAACCCTTAAAAAGTCTCCCGGAAAATAGGGAGATTTTTATACATTCATACATGTGAAAAATAATACTTCGATATAAAAAAGCCCACTTTTAAACGTGGGCTTTGCAACGTTTTGCTTTATTTAAGTAGGCAGGCATTAATCATCGCTTACTTTGGTCATACGAGGAATTAAAGGCAAATCCTCGAGTGCTGGATCGAGTTGATCTTCATCAGCATGAACCAGTTGATCTACACGTTTACGCAATGCTTTAAATTCAGGGCAAAGCATTTGATCTGGATGACGTGGGCGGGGTAAATCTACTTCGATAATTTCTTTAATTTCACCAGGATTGGCTTTGAGTGCGACGATACGGTCAGCGAGTAATATTGCTTCATCCATATCGTGGGTGACAAAAATAATCGTAATATCAATATTTTGCCATAAATCCATCAAGTGTCGTTGCATCTTCTGACGGGTATGAGGATCAAGTGCGCCAAATGGTTCATCCATCAATAGAATTTTGGGTTCATTCACCAATGCTCTAGCAATCGCAACACGCTGTTTCATTCCACCAGAGAGTTGATGAGGATACTGATTTTCATATTTTTCTAAGCCGATAATATTAATCCATTCTCGTGCTTGAGCCTCGGCCGTACTATCACTTTGTCCCTTCATTTTTGGACCAAACATCACGTTTTCTTTGACGGTTTTCCACGGAAACAGTGTATATCCTTGAAACACCATACCACGCTCAGGACTCGGCCCCACGATCGGTTGACCATCAATCAGAATCTCTCCTCCTGAATAAGAATCAAGTCCAGCAACGATACGGCTAAATGTTGACTTACCACAGCCAGAAGGACCGATCACACAAATAAATTCACGTTTATGAATCTTTAAATCAATTTGGTTTAAAACCGTTCGTTCAGTTTTGCCATGTTTGAAGCTTTGCGTCAGTTGTTTCGCTTCTAAGATGACAGCACGTTCATAAATATGATCAAAATATTCACGAGCATTGAAATGGGTATTTGTCATTAGTGTGCTCCTGATTTCCATTTAAAAAGCTGCTGCCCAAGTTTCATTAAAATGACATCACAGATCAGACCAATCACACCAATGATGAGAATGGCTGCATAAACATTGTCAAAATTTTGATAACGTGCTTGTTGGGTAATAAACCATGTAATACCTGATGTGCTCCCAATCAATTCAGCAACGATCAAGTAAGTCCACGCCCAACCCAACAAAACTCTCAAATCTCGATAAATCTCAGGCAAGGCAGCAGGAATCACCACATGAATTAAGCTTTTGGTTTTGTTCGTTCCAAGTGTAAAACCTGCTTCAATCAAACTACGATCGACCAATCGAGTGGTATTGGCAATAATAAGTATCTGTTGAAATAGCGTACCGATGATAATGATGGCTATTTTTGGTGCATCATTGATACCTAATATAGCAACAGCTAAAGCACCAAAGGCAGGGGCAGGCAAATAACGGAAAAATTCAACAAACGGCTCTGTGAGTTGTGAAATTGTCTTAGAAAAACCGCATAAAATCCCCAAAGGTATACCGATGAGCGATGAGATAAAAAATGCAGTGAACACCAGTTTAATACTGTGCCAAAGACTTTCATGAAACCACGGCGCATTGGCTTGAACGGGTGGCGTCGTAAATGCAGTGACAAGCGCTTTGGCAACTTCGTGAGGGGCAGGCAAATAAATGGGGTTGACTAAGATTCCTTGGGGTGGTTTTAAACCATGATCTACAGCACTTTGTGCTTCAGAATAAAAAACCTCTTTGGCAATACGACTATCGACCTGTAGATATGCCACGCTGCCTGTATCCGTAATTTTGACTTGTGGGTGCCATACAAATGGCAAATAACTTACAGCACACCACAACAAAATTGGTATTAAAAATGACCCTAGACCAAATAACAATTTGTTGGTTTGGCTGAGTTCGCGCGCAACGTAACTCATATTTTTTGCCTCTTAATATTACATTTTTTATAAAACGTAATACTGATTAAGCAAAATAAGTGCCAATCAGATTAAAACTAATTTGCGGCGAAAATGGATAAGCAGAGAAACTTTATTTTTATTCTTTCTTGATTTTATAAATGATAATTATTATCATTTATAAATACTTTGTTTTGAGTCAATGATTGTGAACAAAACCCCGATACTCGTTGATGAATTATACAGGAACCATAGCGGGTGGCTTCACCATTGGCTGCGAAAGAAAATCGGAAGTTCTGAACAAGCTGCTGACTTAGTCCAAGATACATTTATTAAAATCCTTCAGACACGCGATGAGTTGTTGGGCGTCAAAGAACCAAAAGCTTATTTGACTTCAATTGCGAAAAATTTATTGATCGATCAAGTAAGACGGAAAAGAATTGAGCAAGCGTATCTTGATGGTTTGAGTGAAATGGAATACATGCTTGAAGCGGTTGTTTCTCCCGAAGAGCAGGTGCAAATCATTCAAGCAATTCATCAGTTATGCAAAGCATTAGAAGCGGTCTCTGAAAAAGCCCAACAGGCTTTTATCTTGCACTATTTAGAGGGTTATACGCATAAAGAAACGGCTGAACAACTCGGTGTTTCGACCAAGATGATCCAAAAGTATTTGGCCAGTTGTTTGGTACAGTGCTATCGAACCCGAATGGATATGGATGTGTTGGTTTAAATGACAAAAAAGCATAATCAACAACTGGTTGAAGAAGCAGCGCAATGGATTGTTAAATTAAGCGCGGATGATGAGGTGACTCGTCGTAATGCAGAAGTACAATTCAAACAATGGAAAAAAAATAGTCAGCAACATCAAAAAATTGCCAACAATATTGAACACTGTCTCGGTTCGATTCAAAAGTTATCACATCATCATCATAAAAAAATTACCAAATCGGCACTCAAAGCTGGCTTGGGATCTGGAAAGGTTTATAAAAACATCCGAACTGGTACAGCATTTGCGATCGCCCTATGCACTTTGGGTATTGGTACATTATATTTATCAGATACATCGCTAGGTTATATTGCTGCGGATATTCGCAGTAATTCTAGCCAGTGGACCACTCAAACATTACAAGATGGCTCACAAATCATTCTTCGCGGTAAAAGTGCCGTCAATATTGATTTTAAGTCTGACCAAAGAGTGGTTGAGCTGGTGCAAGGCGAAATATTTGTTGATGTCGCCAAAGACCAGCAGCGACCTTTTATTGTCCAAACCTCTCATGGACAAATACAGGCACTCGGAACAGCTTTTAGTGTTGCTTATAGACCTGAGATAACAGCATTAAAAATGCTGCATTCAAAAGTACAAGTGCGAGCCAAACCATCCAAGACAACATCTACAAATACTGTCAATCAAGCAATAGTTAAAGCAGGGCAAGCGATTGGAATAGATCAAAATGGTTTAACACCAATTTCAGTACTAAATCGCTATAATGAGCAGCAAAAGTGGAACAAACATCAACTGATGGTTGAAGATCTACCACTTAATCAGGTGCTAAAAGCCTTGGATCAGAACTACAAAGGAAAAATTATTTTTAATGATTCAGCAATGAGTAATATACACGTCAATGCCGTATTACCACTTGATCAAACACAAGACGCACTTAAGCTACTCGGCGCAGTTTTTCCTCAATTAAAAATATATCAAATTACGCCTTATGTGATTTTTGTGACGACTTAGCAAAATTTTTTAATTATTTGGTTCCACTTTTTTCTTACTTGTTCGTCATAGTAAATAGAAGCAATAAATTTGGATCATTTTAATTATTTATATTGAATGATTCTTATTTCTATTTACTGGGGTGTGTAATGGAAAACTTGGGAAATGGCCAGCAACAGAGAAACAGTCTGTTTCAACTATCAAAGCTTGCGCTTGCAATCTATACCGTGGGAATCGGGAGTATAGCCCTACCGTTACATTCTGCATATGCAGCAACGATAAATACCAAATCTTATAATATTTCAGCAGGAACATTGGCAAATGTGTTAAATCAATTTGCAGAGCAATCGGGCACTTCGATTGCAATCGATGCACAACAGTTAAAAGGCAAAAATAGTACTGGCTTAAAAGGAAGTTACTCCATAGAGCAAGGCTTTCAACATATTCTCATGAACACAGAATTTTATGCTGTGAAAGTTGGGCAAGGCTATACACTCACAAAAAAAGCACCACCATTAACGGCCAATCAAGTTGCTTTAGTTTCTCCTATGAGTGATCAGCGCGATTCAATGAACGAAGCCTCAGCGCGTTTAGCTCCCATCGTTGTCTACGGTCAAGAAGATCGTGATACTCAAGGCTATAACAAGGTTTATGACGCAAATCATTCTTCAGTGTATGCAGGTAAAGAATATGTAGAGCGTTTTAAAGGTACAAATCCTGCTGATGTATTACAAGGTATGGTCGGGGTTTATAGTGGTGATGCTCGGAATAGCGGCGCACTTGATCCAAGTGTTCGAGGTGTGCAAGGTGTTGGTAGAGTACCATTAACGATCGATGGAACAGAGCAGTCGGTCGCTGTTTGGCGAGGGTATAATGGGGTTAACAATAGGAACTATATTGATCCGAACTTGATCGCTGGGATCGAGGTCATCAAAGGACCTTCACTAGAACGTAATGCCACAACATCTGTGGGTGGTGGGGTGTTAGTTAAAACACTTGAAGCTGATGATATTATCCGCGCAGGAAAAACCTTTGGTGCTGAATTAAAAGTAGAAGGCTCAACCAATTCAATAGATCCATCGCTACCCAACATGAGTAAAGTCGGTCGTGATTATAGTGAGACAACACCATGGATTGAAATAGATCGCGCCCGATATGATCCTGATATTTACAAGAAAAATAGAACCCGAAAAGATAACTCTAATTTCTCTGGCGATGATTTAGCCGGTCGACTTGCACTGGCAATGAAACAAGATCAATTCGATTTATTGGCTGTTTATGCTGTTCGTGAACGTGGCAACTATTTTTCAGGCACACACGGTGCTGGTTATTACAAACGTGCTGAACCCAATAATGACAATTTCGATTTTATTCCATACTTTGCACATGCTTACAAACCGGGTGATGAAGTTCCAAATACATCTAGCCAGATGGAATCTTGGCTTTTCAAAGGAACCTATCGACCTACAGATTTCCAAACCTTAAAACTCACTTATCGAGATACTAAAAATAAATTTGGCGAAATCATGCCATCTCGCATTCAATGGGGAATAACGCCTGATTTGGGTGTACCTCAATGGCCGCTCAGTGACATCCGTTCAAAAGCATACAGTTTGGAATACAAATTTAAACCTGATAGCAATCAGTGGGTCGATTTTTATGCCAATGTTTGGCAAACCGATACTGAAAGTCAGACTTATACTCGTGGTGGCTGGCCAATTGATATTGATTTTCGAGACAATCGCCTTATCAATACTGCGATCAGTCACTCTGACAATCAACGACAGGGTATTAGCATCAGTAATAAAGCAAGATTGAATGATCAGCTTGATTTGACTTTAGCTGGGAGCTTCTTAAAAGAAAAGCTGACTTCTGATGATGTCTATGGTGAATATGGCCCAATGTATAGCATATTTCAGGCCTTACCGCGTGCTGGACGACGTGAAGAGAAAACGTTTGATTTTAATTTTAATTATCGTCCCTTGTCTTGGTTAAGCTTCGATGCGGGTATGCGTTACCGTTCTTATTGGGCTTTTGATGACTTCTTAAATAAATCGATCCGCGATGGGGTTGATCCTACGCTAAATCCATTATTTACCAAGAAAAATAGACTCAAAGAATATAGTTTTGAATATCGAACCATGCCTGAAAGCTATAATGCTCAGCAGCAGCGCATGCTCAACCTACTATCACAACGCTATGCAACGAGCAATCCTGATTGGGATGGTCGCTTAGAGACAGTACCTACATCCGAGACAAATTTATATAGCCGAATTTGGTCACAAATCAATACGTTGACATGGAAAGCAGATCTAAATGGTCATTTGGCTTTGGCTGACAACATTTTGGATCAACTGAACGCTTTAGATCAGAAATATGTAGTGATCGGAAATGGCTTTAAGCCCGCTGTAATTGAACAAGTTCCAATTGAATCTGTAAACAAAGTTAAAGATAGCGGTTGGGCGCCTCAGTTAAGTGCAGCGATTCAACTGACCGAAAATAACCGACTCTATGCACGATATGCTGAAGAATATCGTTTGCCGAGTTTATTTGAAAGCACTGTCGGTTTTTCAGCAATGATGCCTTATCAAGCTGTTAAACCTGAACATGCTTTTAACTATGAAGTGGGTTATGTCTATGATATGCGTGACTGGTTCAGTTCAGCACGCAATGCTGACTTTAAACTGGCGTATTACTACAACAAGACCAAGAACGTGATTGAACGAAATCAAAATCTGATTTTTACCAACATGGATGAGCAAAAACTTTCAGGTTTAGAACTGCAAAGCCGTTTTGACAATGGTGCTTTCTTCACAGATTTAAGTTTGGCTTATAACCTCAAAAATGAAGTCTGTGATAGCAATAGTGCGATTGACAGGATGATCAATAGTGGCACTGTACAAACAGATCATGGCATTCAATTCCGAGATGCTTACCAACGCTGCGTCGATGACGGCTTTCCCAATGGATATCTGGTGACTATGTCTACACCAGAGCTCAGTGCACATGCATTATTCGGCGCACGTTTCTTTGATGAAGCACTTGAACTTGGGGCACGTGCAACTTTCTATAAAGCTTATGAAAGCCCACTGCGTAAAAACAATGATGATGGCGTCAATAAAGGCTATTACCTCAATGTTCCTTTGGCGTGGGACGATACATGGATTTTTGATGCTTATGCACGTTATCAAGTCGATACCTACAACACCGTTGAGTTTGTAGGAAATAATCTTTCAAACCAATTCTACATTGACCCACTCACTAGGAGTGCGATGGCTGCACCCGGTCGTACCCTTAAAATCAGTTGGACAACTAAGTTTTAGCACAGAATTTAATTCCAGCTTTAAGTGAATTGGAATTAGATAGGCGTAAATAATATATTTGAATGATTATTATTTACATAACTAAAAAGCAGTTTTATAGATTCAACTGCTCATACAACAACATGATAGCGATAGCGTTATCCTCATTGAAACAATAACTTATCTTTAAATAAATGGAGTAACAATAAATGAAAATCTCTCAACTGTTCATCGGTCTGGTTGCATGTTCTGCTGTATTTTCTCATGCAGCTATTGATGGTGCTTCTAGCAATGAAGCAAACATCAGAATCGGCGCCGCTGCAAATGCAAGCCATCCAGGCGGTGCAGCAGCAATATCTATAGAAGCGGCAGGCGCACCATACAATGCATTTACAGGTTTTAGTTCATTAAAAGGCTTGGCACAAGCATTTGCAGCACAAGGTACCAGTAATACCAATGTCACAGTGGGTAGCAAGAGCTTTAATATTTCTCACATTCCTGTATCGGCTATGCCACCTTCACATAGTGCTTTGGGTAACTTTAATTTTGGTCAGGTGGGTACGCAGGAAGTATATTTTGGTGAGTGGTGGAAGGCTGGCGATACAGCAGCGAGTGCGAGCCATACAGTTTATTATGCGGGTGACAATAGTAATACCACCGTACCAACAGCAGGTACTGCAACTTATACCGTTGCAGGGATTAATGGATCAGCGACAAATCTGTTAACTGGTAATTTCACTGCAAATTTTGGTACGGGAACGCTTGAAGGTTCTTTAAATGGAACAGGTACAGCGGTTTCAAACTTAACATTGAATGGTGTGACATTTAATCCGGGTACTGCTGAGTTTGCTGGTGCAGCAAGCGCCAATGGTACAGCTGGGCTAAATAATTCAGGTATTGTCCAAGGACATTTCTTTGGTGCAAATGCTGCGGCTTTGGCAGGTATCGCCGAGTTTAATAACGCATCTTATAACACTGCATTTGGCGGTGCGAAAAACTAATCGTGGCAAAAGGAATCTACATTTGTAGGTTCCTTTTGTTTTTTATGCGTTGATGATTTTACTTTTTTGGTTTGCGGTTGATATGAAACGAACATTGCTGTGTTGCTTGGCTTTATGGGGAAATACATCACTCTATGCGGATGATGAGACTCAACTTCGCCTAAATCAAAGCCTCGATCAGCAGCTATTCCAACAACAGCGTTCACTTCAAGCACAAGGTACGATTCGGAGCACTGAAAAGTTACCTGAACTCCAAATCAATGGAAAAGTCTATGTCGTAGAGAAAAATCAAGATGATCTAGCCAAAGCGCTATATCTCGCTGTTATGCAAAAACAATGGGTAAATGTTCAAATCTATTTAGTGCATTATCAAAACTATCCTGAGCATGATCAGGCTTTAACTGATTTTGCAGAAGGAGCATTGGCACGTGCTCAGGGACAACAAAAACTGGCTGAACGAAAATTCCAAAGCAGTTTAAATAAACAACCTAACAATCTAATTTGTGAACTCGAGTTAGCGCGTGTGCTGTTTGAACAACAGAAGAACAAAGAGGCAGCACACCTTTTTATAACGATTCAAAATAAATTAGAACAAAGTGATCACAGTGTCATCCCACCGGAAGTACAAAAAACGGTTCAGCTTTTCGTCAAAGCGCTTGCTCAACGAGATTCATGGCATGGTTCTATTGCTGTAGGTCCTACTTATGCGAGCAATCTAAACAGTTCATCAGAACAAAGTAAAACTTGGACGCTGTATGGTATGGATAAAGAGGGCAACATTATCCCAGCTCAAATTACTAGAGAAAGTCCAAAAGCAGTTTCAGCTCAAGGCTTGGATTATGATGCAAGTTTGATGAAACGTTTTTCCATCAAAGAAAATCATGGCGTTGCACTACGTGCTCTAGCTTATGGACAGTCTTACGATAATCAAAGCAATTATAATGAATCCACCCTCAACGTAAATGCAGGTTATAGCTATTACGATTTAAAAAACCAAATTAATTTCAGTCCACTATTTGAACACAGACGTTATGGCAACGAGAGTTTGTACGACGCTTGGGGCGGGCGGATTGAATGGATGCGGTTTATTTCAGGCGATAAAGCACTCAAACTTGAAGCAGAAATTAAAGATTTTGATTACCACACCTATAAAACACTCAATGGGCAAGAGCGTTCGGTACTGGCGACTTTTTGGAAAATTTTACCAGAACAATGGACATTGTTTGGTGGACTCGACCTCCTTGATCGTTCGACACAAGAACAATATATCGCGGCTTACCAGCAACAAGGAATTCGTCTAGGTATAAGTAAACCTTGGAATATTGGAATTAATACAACATTATTAAGTTCTTATCGTTGGCGACAATTTGATCAATACGCAAAGGTTTATGAAGCAAGACGACATGATTTTGAACAAAATTATACTTTTGTTGTGCAAATGCCACGCTTCAAATTTTATGGCGTAACACCGAATTTAACTTATCGTTATAACCACAATGATAGCAATGTGGATTGGTTGTACACCTATGACAAGCACAATGTCAGCCTGAAACTCGAACACCGTTTCTAGGAGAGGCTGATGAAATTAAAAAATTTATCTCCAAGTTACAAACAACAATTATCTCGCTCTGCTGAATTAACACATCATCATTTCGGGAAATGGGGCGTTGTAGGTACGGTCATACTTTTGCATATCGCGGCATTGTGGTTGCTCAGCCATCTGATAGAACCGTATACATTGGATAGCGCACCTAAAGTGAATGCATTAAAAGTGCATTTCGTTTCATTGTCCAGTGCCGAACAATCATCACCACGATCGTCTGGACAAAGTGCTGTTGCAATCAAGTCAGAGAAGCAAAAACGAAGCGTATCAGAGAGTTCAAATGCAACTGTATCGTCTATAACCGCCGCAAATACTCGCACACTCAGCAGTACACATGCTGATCGTGTGATATCAGATAGCCAGCCAAAACATAATCATAAAAATGAGCAAGCTACCCCAACTCAAGTATCTGTAGATTCAGAGCCATCCCTGAATAAAGATCTAACGTTAAAAACAAAAGATATCGAACAACAGCTCACAACGAAGCAAAGTCCAAGTACATCTCAACAACAAGGAGAGAGCCATTCCAACGCTGGTGGAGTGACGACACCCGCGATAGAACAGGAACTTGCACGTGCTCCAGATAGCCAAGTCGCCCCAAATGAACCATTACAAGTGAGTCGTGTAGATGTATTGAGTTTTGCAAAACTAAGCTATGAGGATCGTGAACTAAAACAACAAGATCGCACGGTTGAACTTCGTATTCGTATTAATGAAAACGGTCAGGCGACAGATATTCAATTACAACAAAGCTCAGGCATCAGCAGCTTGGATCAACGTGTCATACAAGCTGCACTTAAATCAAAATTTAAACCTTATCAAGTGAACGGTCGAGCAGTGGCCGTGGTCGTGGACTTCCCAGTCCAACTTAAACTCAGTCGGAATCGTTGAACCATCCGTGATATCTATTTTAGGAGAAAGAAAATGAATGCAGCAACAGAACAGATGATTGCTAATCAATTGTCCCAACGTTTAAAACATGAAACCGCAACTGAACATGAGCGTATGCACAAACTGATGGCTGATGCAGCGGTATTTTCGAGTAAAGAGCGATATACACAATTCACCTTGTCACAGTACTACTTTCAGAAAGAGATTGAACATCTTTTCGAAAAACAAGGTGTTGCGGAACTCATCCCAGATTTAGGGATTCGTGGACGCTCTCAACAAGCACTTGCGGATTTGCAAGACTTGGGACTACAACCCAAAGGTGAACCATTACAGAGTAAAAATGTCGAAATGCCTGAAGCATTAGGCTGGATCTACGTTTCGGAGGGTTCAACTTTAGGCGCAGCCTTTTTATTTAAAGAAGCACAAAAGCATTTAGGTTTTTCTGAAACTTTTGCTGCTCGAAATCTTGCTGCCTATCCTGAAGGACGTGCCAAGGTGTGGAAACGTTTTGTACAAGCTTTGGATGAGACAGGCTTTGATCAATCTCAGCAAGACCGTGTGATCCAAGGTGCTTTAGATGCTTTTGGTTATTTTGGTAACGCACTCAATCGATTGGATGAATTGCACTAAATCTTTGAGAAGCTATTTTTATTTTTCCAGATTGGGGAAATACACAGCAAAGATTAGAAAATTCTCAAAGCACTTAACTCATCAAACTATGCCTAACTGAGTAGGAAGCATATGGATCACACAGACAATAAGTTAAATATGGAACTGACTTCCGCACCATTATCAGAAAGTAAAGTTGCACGTTCGATTTGGTGGCGCATGTTATTTATATGTCTCGCTTGGTTATGCATTGCTTTGGGAGTGCTCGGGATTTTTATTCCCGGTTTACCAACTGTCGATTTTATTTTATTGGCGGTCTTCTTTGCGGCGAGGGGATCAGAAAAGCTTCATCAATGGCTATTAAATCATCGCTTTATCGGTCCGATCATAAAAGAATGGAGGGAAAATCGTCGCATACCTAAAAAAGCAAAATATATGTCAACCATCAGTATGAGCATAGCAGCAGGAGTGATGATCTGGACGATTCCACACCCTTGGTTTGTCTATCCTGCAATAGGATGCATGTTGGTGGTATTGATCTGGATGTGGAGAAAATAGCTATTTTATTCATTCAAATAGATACAATCGTGTTTATTTTGAGGAAAAATAAACCAGATGCAAATGATAATGGTTGTCATTATTGTTATTTTTTTAGGTTTTGTGTATGCTTCAGGCAATTTTTAATAATAGATTAAGGTGGGGGTGATTTTGAGTAGTCGTCACCACTGTTGGTATTGTTATGACTATTGAAGCATCAGTTCCCTTCGTTGCCACTAAAAGTGTCTCCAAACATCGAATTCAACAATCATCATTGCTTAAATACCGCTTGATGGTTTTCTCACGTTTTGTGCTGGCAATTTTTGGTGGTTATTACTTTGCAGCCATCGCAACGATGCTGTTGGTATTTTTATTTCCAACTGAACCTTTAAAAGCAAATGCAGTTTTAAGCGTCACTATGCTGGCTTTTATCATTCATTGTGCTTTGTTCATTTGGGTCTTCATGGTCAATTCAACCCTTAAAGTATGGCTCTCAGTGGTATTGCCGAGTGTATTGATGACACTCATTTATTTATTCTTACAAGGGTAACATCATGCGTGTTGATGCTAAAAATGAAGGGCCACGCCAGTCGATGTCATGGTTGCATACTTGGACGAGTCTGCTATTAGGTTGGTTGTTATATGCCGTATTTTTAACGGGAACGTTGAGCTTCTTCCAAAATGAAATTACCGTTTGGATGAAGCCAGAACTACATCAATCAGTGAATACCACTTCACAGCAACAACAGCTCAGCCATGCCTTAACATATTTGAATCAAAAGGGGCAAAATGCTGAGAGTTGGAATATTCGTTTTGCCAATGAAAGACAACCCGCCATTATGTTGAATATTCGCCAAGCAGGTGAGGAGCGACGACGTGGTGGCGAGATTTACTTAGATACTCAAACAGGTCAAGAGATTAAGGCGAGAGAAACAAGAGGTGGAGCTTTTCTCTATCGTTTCCATTTTGAGCTATATGGTATGCCGCGTATTTGGGGACGCTGGATTGTAGGAGTAGCAACATTATTTATGTTTGTTGCCATCATTAGCGGCATTATCACGCATAAAAAGATTTTCAAAGATTTCTTTACTTTCCGACCTGCCAAAGGTCAGCGTTCGTGGCTGGATGGACATAATGCGACGGCGGTTTTTGCTTTGCCTTTTCACATCATGATTACCTTTAGTGGTTTATTGCTGCTGATGAGTTTGTTTATGCCTTGGGCGATGAATACACATTATGGCGATGTGCGCAGTTTCTATCAGATTCTCAATCAACCTGTTGCTCAAACACCTGAACAAGCCCGTTTACTGGAAGAACAAAAACAAAAAGGGTTGCTGACAGGACGAGGAAGTCGTGGTGGTAGTCGTGTTGAATCAGGACAAGAAAATAAGCCTGTTGAGGCTGCGGAAATGGTTAATTTAACTGCATTGACAAAAACTGTTCAACACGGTTGGTTAAACAATCCCATCTCTTCGATCAGGGTCAATAAACCCAATACTGTAGAAGCCGAAATACAATATAACGCGACACGCACCACAACGTTAATGGATCGTGAAAGTATCCCGTCATTAAAATTCAATGCAGTGACCGGTCGAGAAATAGACGAGGCGAAACCTGTCAATTCAACTCCAAAAGCGATTTATACCTTAGTGACATGGCTTCATATGGCACATGGGGTAGATTCAGTTTTGCGTTGGTTGTTATTTTTATCAGGCGTGTTAGGTACGATGATGATCGCTTCTGGACTTATTCTATGGGTGGTTAAACGCGCACCAGATGTCCAAAAGTTGGGCTACAAACCTGTCGGGCATCGTGTGGTTGAAGTTTTAAATATTGCAGCGATTACAGGTTTACCGATAGCCTGTGCAGCATATTTCTTCGCCAATCGTTTGATTCCAGCTCAAATTGTTGAACGTTCACCAATTGAAATTAAGGTATTTTTTATCGCATGGTTATTGTGTTTAGTCCATGCTGCGATTCGTCAGCATCGTCCTGCATGGTTGGAGCAACTCGCTTTGGCTGCGGTCATGTTTTTATTGATTCCAATACTCAATGTCTTTACTGGAGGTTTGCCACTCTGGAAAAGTATCTATCTTGGTCAGTGGATGATTGCAAGTTTTGATTTGGTTTCCATCACTTTAGGGCTGATCTTTATTTACGCTTATTACAAGCTAAAACGTTATCAAGGCTTACCGATTAAGAAAAAAGCACAACCTAAAAATAAGAATGCACAGGAGTCTATAGAATGACTGCTTTGCTATTATGGTGTGTTTGTGTGGTTGGATTGTCGAGTCTGGCCTGTTCGATGGCGAAGCATCAACGTGATATTTTTTCAAGTCCAGTCAGTCGACGAAATTGTCGTTTATTTCAAACTGTAGGTTGGGGCTTGCTCATTATATCTACGGGACTCGCCGCATATTTTAAAGGCATTTCAATTGGTTTGTCAGAATGGTTAGGGTACATTAGTTTTGCAGCTTTGGCGGTTGGATTGTTATTGACCTATTCGCCTAAAAAGATCTTGAAAGCGAATGCTATGGTCGCAGTGCTGTTTCTGATCTTATTGGTTATACACTTGCTATAGCATTGATATATGTATGTCATAAACAAAGCGTTAAGAGCTTAGCTTTTAACGCTTTGAATTTTCTTTTATAAAGTCATAATATCAACTTTATTTCTATTTCCTTATTTTTTGAGTGCTAATGACAACTCATCCCAACGTTGCATCGCTGTCTGCATTGCTTGGGTTTTAATATGACCAAAGCCACGTACTTCTACAGGTAACTGAGCAATTTCCTCAGCAACAGTTAAGTCATACTTTTCAGGTGAAGCAATCAGTGCTTCAACAAATGCAATATAACGATCACGCCAAGCCTGTTCACATCTGCGTTCTTCGTGACGTGCAAATGGATCGAGGAAGGTTTCCCGAAGCAACTGCAAACGAGCCAGCAACATCATTGGGAAACGAATCCAGTATCCGAAAGCACGCTTACGAATATTTTGATCAGCACCTAAAGTCGGTGGAGCAAGATGGTAAGTTAAGCGTAAGCCTTTACCAAAATGGGTTTCAATCGACTCTTTGAATTTTTTACCTGTTAAAAGACGAGCGACTTCATATTCATCTTTATAGGCCATGACGCGATACAGTTGTGTGGCAATAGTTGCGGTCAACTCCTCTGGTAATGTTTTCGATGCTTGTTCGACCAAGCTACGATATTTCATCGCGTACGCATCATTCCAATAATCAACCAGACGTGATGAGCGATCTTCGATTAATTCAGCCAATGTTTCTGGCGTTTTGGTTTTTGGTATTGCTGCGATTAGACGGGCTGCTAAACTTGGATCACTGGCAAGATGACATCCAATACGGAAAGCCTCTAGATTCTTTTCTACAGCCGTACCATTGAGTTGAATTGCTTTTTCTATGCTCTGACGTAATAACGGTATGCGACCTGATTGCCATGCCATACCCAGTAATAATTGATTGGTAAAGATGGCATCACCGAGTACTAAAGTTGCAATGCGTGTTGCAGATAGAGAAACCAGCGAACCTTGACGAGTACGACCACGAACGCGATGGATTAAATCCTTAATGGGTGCGTACCAGTCACGCGACTCGATAAAATCAGAGGTTGGGGAGGAGTCTTCATTGACGATCACCACAGCATCATCTTTTAAACGTGAAAGTGCTGCGCCACTACCTGCGACAACCGCATCTGCGCCAATTAAGAGATCACATTGACCCGCAGGGATTTTGGTCGAAGAAATTTGATCATCAGAATTTGCGACTTGGATATAAGAGTAAACCGTACCCCCTTTTTGAGCCAATCCAGCCATATCCATCACGCGTGTTGCTTTTCCTTCAAGATGCGCTGCCATACCGAGCAAAGCACCTATCGTCACCACACCTGTACCGCCAACACCACCTACCATAATGCGACTTGGAATATCATCAAGCACGGGAATCACTGGTGTTTCTGGCCAGCCTGCAGCGATGCCTTCAAATTTCTCAGGACGTTTCATATCACGGGTGTGTACCGTGACAAAGCTTGGGCAGAATCCTTCGACACAAGAAAAGTCTTTATTACAAGTGCTTTGATTGATCTGGCGTTTTGTTCCTAAAGCTGTTTCCACAGTTTCAATGGATAAACAGTTCGATTTTTTAGAACAATCACCACAGCTTTCACATATATC
This sequence comes from Acinetobacter sp. 3657, assembly GCF_031456775.1. Taxonomy (NCBI): domain Bacteria; kingdom Pseudomonadati; phylum Pseudomonadota; class Gammaproteobacteria; order Moraxellales; family Moraxellaceae; genus Acinetobacter; species Acinetobacter sp. 3657. Next base: position 576,313 of record NZ_JAVDVH010000001.1, read on the forward strand.
AGTATTGATATAGATACGTTCGGCTGGATCAGGATAGGCATCACGTTTACGACGACGGCGTTTTTCACTTGCACAGGTTTGTACATAAATTAGCGCAGTAACACCTGAAATATCACGTAATTGACGTTGAACCGCATCTAGTTCATTACGATGGTAGATTTCCACATTTGGCGCAATTCCTTCTTCTGCATGAATCAATTCAGGTTCATCAGTGACAATCACTTGTTTTTTTATGCCTTCTGCTGCTAACTGTCTGGTCAGTTGCGCAACACTCAAATGTCCATCGACATGTTGCCCGCCAGTCATAGCAACCGCATCGTTGTAGAGAATTTTATAGGTAATATTAATTTTTGCGGCAATTGCTTGGCGAATCGCCAGATAGCCTGAATGGAAATAGGTACCATCACCGAGATTTGCAAAAATATGTTTTTCATTGGTGAAATGCGATGCACCCGCCCAACTCACACCTTCGCCACCCATTTGAGAATATGTTTCTGTACCACGATCAAGTGAGACCGCAATATAGTGGCAACCAATACCACCTAGCGCACGACTACCTTCAGGCAGTGTGGTTGAGGTGTTATGCGGACAGCCACTACAGAAATAAGGTTTGCGCTCAGCAAGATCGATTACACGGCGAGATTCTTGTTCTGCTTTATGTAATAAGTCCGCTTTATTCTGAATTTGCGTTCTCAACGCTTCTGGTAAATCGAGACCTAAGAATCGAGCAGCTAACATTTTAGCAATTGGTTCAGGCTGGAATTCATAATGACCAATTAATGGTGCTTCTTCGATCGATGTACTCCATTCACCTTTGCCATCACAGGCTTTACCAATCACACGAGGGCGTTTGTTATCTGGCAGAGAATAGAGCTCATCTTTGATTTGGGATTCTAGAATTGGGCGTTTTTCTTCAACCACGATCAGCTCTTGTAAACCTTCAGCAAACTCGCGAATACCTTGAGGCTCTAAAGGCCAAATCAATTCAACCTGATAAACACGTAATCCGAGTTGTTCAGCCGCTTCACCTTCAATCCCTAATATACGCAATGCCTCAATCGTATCTAAATAGGCTTTGCCACTGGCAGCAATTCCGATACGCGCATTTTTGCAAGGCAAAGTCACACGGTTCAGTTTATTGGCACGTGCATAAGCCAATACCGCAGGTAGGCGATATTTATACAGTCGTTCTTCTTGTTGTATGCCATGATCTGGCCAACGGATATTGACACCACCCTCAGGAAATTCGACATCTTCTGGAATAATTGGTGTTACGCGGTCTAGACCGACCTTGACTGAAGCAGAGGTTTCTACAATTTCACTGACCAGTTTCATCGATGTCCAAACGCCTGAAAAACGAGACATCGCAACAGCATGCACACCTAGATCAAGAATATGTTGTACGGATGTTGGATAGAAAATAGGTATACCACAGCCAATCATGACATGTTCGGATTGATGCGGAACAGTAGAAGACTTACAGGAATGGTCATCACCAAATAGGGCAACAACACCTCCATGTTCAGACGTACCTGCAAGGTTAGCATGGCGCAGTACATCACCAGATCGATCAACACCAGGACCTTTGCCATACCACCATGAAGTGACACCATCATATTTGCCTTGTCCAGCAAGGTTGGCTTGTTGCGTGCCCCAAATTGCGGTTGCAGCTAAGTCTTCATTTACACCCGGTTGAAAGACCACATGATGATCTTTGAGTAAACCGCCTATTTGCCAAAGGAAACTGTCATAATTACCAACAGGGGAGCCGCGATAACCAGATATAAAACCTGCGGTTTGATAACCGTTTAAAGTATCTCGACGTGTCTGGGCAAGTGGTAAACGAACCAATGCCTGAATACCTGTCATATAAGCAGTACCGTCATCGCTTATATATTTATCTTCAAGTGAAACATCCTTTGTTGTAATCATTCTTGGTGTAAATTTTGTCGCTATATTCATTTATGTCTCCTTAGTATTGTGGTCGTTCGTGCGACTTTCTTTTCTCAACATCCGAGTTGAAGTTTGGAGCAATTGACATACGAAAAATTAAAATGGGCTGAGCATCCTTGAGAAAGGGCTGGCTCAATGTATGTACATATTTACCATTGTGGATGATCTAAACTGGTGCAACAATGCGTAATTTAGGAAAAGATATTTACGTTATGCGCAAAAATCACGAGGGTGGACTGTTGCATGCTATGCATGCTTTCCTGAAAGTGATCGACAGTGGAAGTTTTACCGCAGCGGCTGAGCAGATGGATCTGACCACAGCGCAGGTCTCACGTCTGATCAGTGAGTTGGAAACACGTTTAGGAATAAAACTATTACAACGCTCTACTCGACAGCATGCGTTGACCGATATTGGTGCAACTTATGCGGAACGTTGTCGGCAAGTGATTGCAATGATTGATGAGGCAGAGGCGGAGGCGACAGGAACAGCCACAAAGCCAAAAGGTCGATTACGTATCTTGAGTATGGCCAGTTTTGGTCATTACTACGTCGCACCTGTCATGGCTGAGTTTTGTAGAACTTACCCTGAACTGACTGTTGAATATCGTACGTCTCAAAATGCCCCTGATCTTTTAGCCAAAGGGATTGATGTCAGTCTTTATCTCACTGAATCTTTGACGGATTCTAGATTTGTTTCACGACGTATTGGTACTATATTTTCAGTGCTCTGTGCATCACCGACGTATTTGAAAAAACATGGCATTCCGCAGTCACCAGATGATTTGCAGGAGCATGCCTGTTTGCGTTTAGTCAATCCATCCATCACAGCACAATGGCATCTTGTCAGCAAAAAAAGCTGCTCTTATCAGATAGATATTACGGGACAATTAATTGCAGATACGCCAGAGTTATTGTTAGATATGGTTCAACAAGATATGGGGATCGCGCTTTTACCCATGTTTACGGTAATCGAGGCTGTTCGTGCGGGGCGACTTTGTCACATTTTGCCAGATTGGCGTTCTCCAGATATTGGCGTTTATACCTTATTGCCTTCACGGCACTTTATCGATGCCAAAACACGAGCATGGTTAGACTGGGTAGAACAGCATATTGCCCCAAAAATAGAGGCGGATACCTCTTATTTTTATCAATTAACCCATACTGAATAGGACATTCGGAACATAAAATAACTGAAATCAATCATAAAAAAAAATAATTTTTAAATGCTCCTTCAAATCAAATTTGTGGAGCATTGCTTGAAAATTCGATGAATTTATTTATGCGCAATGTTGCTGCAAATAGGTATTGGCATAGCTTGATAAATTTTTTCGATTCAGGGCTTTATTGATATTTTGGCTAGCTCTCATCAATTTCTCTAAATTAATTCCTGTTTCATATCCAATATGAGATAACAAATAATATAGATCTTCGGTGGCGACATTGCCTGATGCACCTTTGGCATAGGGACAACCACCAAGCCCAGCAAGAGACGAATCAAAAATACGGATGCCTTGTTGCAAAGACTGATAGATATTGGCGATTGCCATGCCATAGGTATTATGAAAATGCCCAGCCAAGACATTGCTATCCAGTTCAGCCAAGCAGGCTTGCCAAACTTTTTGAACACGATCTGGCGTCGCTGTACCAATGGTTTCACCCAATGAAATCTCATAACAGCCCATGTCATAGAGCCGTTTAACCACGCTAAGCACTTGTTTGGGATCTATTGCACCTTCATAAGGGCAATCTACCATACAAGAGACATAACCACGGACACGAACATTATGTATCTTGGCAGCTTGGAAAATTTCAGAAAACCGTTCTAAACTTTCATCAATCGAACAGTTAATATTTTTTTGGGTAAAACGATCAGAAGCCGCGGTAAATACCGCAACTTCTGTACAGCCAACTGCGAGCGCTGCTTCAAAGCCTTTGAGATTGGGCGTCAGCAAACTCAAGTTTAAGTCAGTACCTTGTGGCAGCAGTTTATATAACTCATCGCTTTGCGCCATCTGCGGAACCCATTTAGCCGAAACGCAAGAACCCACTTCAATTGATTTCAAGCCTGCATCAATCAGGTCGCTAATGAAATTGAAGCGTTGTTCTATGGTCAATGGCTGCTTTTCGTTTTGTAGTCCATCACGCGGTCCAACTTCCACGATTTTGACAAACTCACTCATGCAACTTCCTCCTCAGCAGCTTGAAACTCCACCAGTTCATCACCGACTTTAACTTGATCGCCCACTTGGAAATAAGCATCCACAATCACACCATCTTTCGGTGCACGAATGGTGTATTCCATTTTCATCGCTTCGAGTGTCATGAGAATATCGTCTTTTTTCACCGTATGATTCGCACCCACAAGTAACTGGGTCACTACACCCGGCATAGGCGCTTTCAAGTGTCCTTGTTCAGCTTGGCTGTCCGCCTGATTAAAGTCTTGACGAATATAGTCAAACTTATAGCTTTGCCCTGTATGGAACAAAGTAATGCCTTGTGAACTTCGGTTAAATGCGAGTCTTTGCTGAGTTGCATTGATTTGGATTGAAGCGCTATGTGGATCAATGAGTTCGCCAAAAATATGGAAAGTTTGATCATTAAATTCTGCATTAAAACCGTGTTCAGCCGCAGCGAACTTTATCTGAATATTTTGATTTAAATAATTCAGTTTAATACTGTGTTGATAAGCAACATTTAAACGCCATAACGGTTGTGCCTGCCAAAGTTGTTTTTGACCTGAGTGGTTGTTTTGCATTTGGCTTAAAAATTCAATAAATGCAGTTGCAACAACAAACTCAGATTTTATGTTGGCTGGGCTAAACAAAAACTGTTCTTCTCGTTGAATCAGGTTGGTGTCCAACTTGGCCTGTTTAAATGAATCACAGCGTACAATCTTTTCTAGAAAGGCTATGTTATTGCCTAAGCCATCAACATGAAATTGACTGAGTGCATGTTGCATTTGAATCAAGGCCGCTTCACGGTTTTTGCCCCATACGATCAATTTGGCAATCATTGGATCGTAGAAGGTGGTAATTTCATCACCTTCAACAATCCCACTGTCTACGCGCACGTATTGATTTTGAGTTGGGTAACGAAGATAGTCGATTTTACCGATTGCAGGTAAAAATCCCTTTTCAGGTTCTTCAGCGTAGATACGTGCTTCCAAAGCATGTCCATGAATTTGTAATTCATGCTGTAGTTTTGGCAAGGGTTCACCATCAGCAACACGAAGTTGCCATTCCACTAAATCTTCACCTGTAATCATTTCAGTGACAGGGTGTTCGACTTGGAGACGTGTATTCATTTCCATGAAATAGGCAGTACCGTCTTGCTCTACGATAAACTCCACCGTACCTGCACCGACATAATCTACCGCACGTGCAGCATCAATTGCAGCTTGACGCATCGCATCCAGTTTATCGCTTGGCATTTGTGGAGCAGGTGCTTCCTCTAGCACTTTTTGATGACGACGTTGTACCGAACAATCACGTTCAAACAAATGTACATAGTTGCCGTGCATGTCACCAAATACTTGCACTTCAATATGCCGTGGTTGAATCACATAACGTTCAATCAATACATCATCATTGCCAAAGCTTGACTTCGCTTCTCGTTTGCACGAGGCAAGGGCATGTAGGAAATCTTCGCTACGTTCCACTAAACTCATCCCTTTACCACCACCACCAGCACTGGCTTTGATCAACACTGGATAGCCAATCTCATCAGCTTGCTGTTTTAAAAACTCAGCATCTTGATTGGTACCGTGATAACCCGGTGTTAAAGGTACACCTGCTTTTTCCATCAAAGCTTTAGAGGTTGCTTTTAAACCCATGGCTAAGATGGCATCGACGGGTGGACCGATAAAGCAAATATTGTGTTGTTGGCAGGCAAGGGCAAACTGGTCATTTTCCGAAAGAAATCCATAGCCAGGGTGAATAGCTTGGCTGCCGGTATCAATTGCCGCTTGAATAATACGGTCAGCTTGTAAATAACTCTGCGTTGCAGGAGATTGACCAATATAAATCGCCTCATCGGCAAGTTTGACATGCTGTGCATTCGCATCAGCATCTGAATACACCGCAACCGTTGCAATACCCAATTTTTTCGCTGTACGAATCACGCGACAAGCAATCTCACCACGGTTCGCAATTAAAATCTTTTCAAACATTTTGGTCGTCCTTAATTGTTGTTATTGGAATTTGAAATCCATGCAGGAGATTGTTTATTTAGAAAGGCATTTAAACCTTCTTTTGCCTCACTGCCTTGACGGACTTGTGCAATATGCTGTGCAGTCTGCTGAAGCAAGTGATCATTCATACTTTGATTGCTGACCATTTGAATCAATTGTTTCGATGCGGCCTGAGCGTGTGGACCACCAAGTAATAATGCATCAATAATCTCTTGAACCTTTTTATCTAAATCTTCCGCATCCGCAATTTCATGTGCCAAGCCAATTTGTTTGGCTTCACGTGCTGAGATACGTTCAGCGGTTAAGAAATAGCGTGAAGCTTGTCTTGCTCCAATCGCACGGATGACATAAGGGCTAATCGTAGAAGGTGCAAGTCCCAAACGGACTTCAGAAGTTGCAAACTTCGCATCGGTACTGGCAATACAAATATCACAAGCCGAGGCAAGCCCCATACCACCGCCAAAAGCGATGCCATGAACCCGAGCGATCGTTGGCTGTTTTAGCGTTGCAAGCGCATCAAGCATCTGCGCGAGTTTCATCGCATCAGCTTCATTTTCTGCTGAAGAGGCTTGACCAGCTTGTTTCATCCAATTGAGATCTGCACCTGCTGAAAAGCTTTTACCACGACCAGCCAAAACCACCACTCGAATATCATCACGACTATTTAAGGTCTTAAAACAAGCATGTAACTCTTCAATCACGGTTGTATTAAAAGCATTGTGTAGTTCTGGTCGATTCAGCCACACAAATGCCACCTGATCATGCTGTTCCAATTGTAAAAATTGATAGCTCATAAAACACCTCTTACATGCGGAACACGCCGAATTTGGTTGGTTGAATCGGTGCATTCATGGCTGCTGCAAGGCTCAATCCAAGCACTTGACGTGTTTGAGCAGGATCAATCACACCGTCATCCCATAGGCGAGCAGAGGCATAGTAAGGATGACCTTGGCGCTCATACTGATCACGAATCGGTTGTTTAAATTCATCTTCTTCTTGCGCAGACCATTCTGCGCCTTTTTGCTCAATCTGATCACGCTTCAAAGTCGAAAGTACACTGGCTGCTTGCTCACCGCCCATCACAGAAATACGGGAGTTTGGCCAAGTCCATAAGAAACGTGGAGAATAAGCCCGGCCACACATGCCATAGTTACCTGCACCAAAAGAACCACCAATGATTAAAGTCAGTTTAGGGACATTCGCAGTTGCAACCGCCATCACCAGTTTGGCACCATGTTTGGCAATGCCTTCATTTTCGTATTGACGACCGACCATAAAGCCTGTGATATTTTGAATAAATAACAACGGAATATTGCGTTGGGTACATAACTCAATAAAGTGCGCGCCTTTTTGTGCAGACTCAGAAAATAAGATCCCATTATTGGCAATAATCCCGACTGGCATGCCGTATAGCGATGCAAAACCTGTGATCAGGGTTGAACCAAAACGTGCTTTAAATTCATCAAAACGGGAACCGTCGACGATACGAGCAATCACTTCACGTACATCAAATGGTTTACGTGCATCACTTGGCACAACCCCATAAAGTTCTTTAGCATCAAACAGTGGCTCATCAATCTGCTTGTTTAAGTCATTTGGCTTTTTATTGAGATTTGCAACGATATTCCGTGCAATCGCAATTGCATGTTCATCGTTTTCTGCCAAATGATCCGCAACACCTGAAAGACGGGTATGCACATCACCACCACCCAAATCTTCACTACTCACAACTTCACCAGTAGCAGCTTTTACAAGTGGTGGACCACCCAAGAAAATCGTGCCTTGATTACGCACGATGATGGTTTCATCTGACATTGCAGGAACATAAGCACCACCTGCGGTACAACTCCCCATCACGACCGCAATTTGGGCAATACCTTGGCTCGACATACGTGCTTGATTATAGAAGATACGCCCGAAGTGATCACGATCAGGGAACACCTGATCTTGCATAGGTAAATATGCACCACCAGAATCGACCAGATAAATACAAGGTAAATGGTTCTGCTCAGCAATTTCTTGGGCGCGTAAATGCTTTTTGACAGTGAGGGGATAATAAGTCCCACCTTTGACTGTGGCATCATTGGCAACGATCATGCACGTCACACCATTGACCTGTCCAATACCAGCAATGACTCCAGCAGCAGGGATGTCATCCTCATAAACCTTGTACGCAGCAAGTTGTCCGATTTCTAAAAAGGCAGTACCCACATCGATCAGTTGATCAATCCGTTCACGAGGAAGTAATTTTCCACGCGCCAAATGCTTTTGACGGGCATTTTCTCCACCACCTAAAGCGATAGACTGGGCAACTTGAGTCAAATCATTGACCAAGCTTTGCATAGCCTGCTGATTGGTTTTGAAGTCTTCACTTCTGACATTAATTTTGCTTTGTAATTGATTCATACGATGCATCCTAATTTATCGTTATTATTTGGTCTCATTAAACAATTCACGGCCGATCAACATACGACGAATTTCAGATGTGCCCGCACCAATTTCATAAAGTTTCGCATCACGCCATAGACGACCTGCAGGGAACTCATTGATATAACCATTTCCACCTAAGCTTTGAATCGTTTCACCCGCCATCCATGTGGCTTTTTCGGCTGCATAGAGAATGGCACTTGCGGCATCTTTGCGTAAGCTACGGTCATGATCGGCTTTGTCACACGCTGTACCAACGGCATATACAAGCGCTTTACAAGCCAGCCAAGTTGAATACATATCAGCAAGTTTGCCTTGCATTAATTGGAACTCACCTAATGCTTGTCCAAATTGTTCACGTTGATGCAAATATGGAATCACCACGTCCATACACGCATCCATAATCCCGAGTGGACCCGCACTTAATACTGCACGCTCATAATCCAAACCGCTCATGAGGACTTTTGTTCCATTGCCAACACCACCGAGTACGTTTTCAACGGGCACTTCAACATTGTCAAAAAACAGTGGATAAGTGTTAGAGCCACGCATTCCGAGTTTGTCTAAATGATGACCATGACTAAAACCTTTCATATCTTTTTCAATTAAAAAGGCTGTCATACCTTTCGCACCCGCATGAGGATCTGTTTTCGCATAGACCACGAGTACATCTGCATCACCACCATTGGTGATCCACATTTTTGAACCATTTAAAACAAAATGATCACCTTTTTGCTCAGCGCGTAATTTCATGCTGACCACATCCGAACCCGCATTTGGCTCAGACATCGCTAAAGCACCGACGAAATCACCAGAAATTAGCTTAGGTAAATACTTCTGTTTTTGTTGTTCGCTTCCGTTACGGTTAATTTGATTGATACATAAGTTAGAATGAGCACCGTAAGAAAGCCCGATGGCTGCTGAAGCGCGAGAAATTTCTTGCATGACAATGATGTGAGCAAGATAGCCAAGATTGGTGCCACCATATTCTTCGGAAACCGTTAAGCCGAATAAACCCATATCGCCAAACTTTTTCCAAAGGTGAGCGGGGAATATATTGTCTTGATCAACTTGTTGAGCAATTGGTGCGATTTCTTTTGCACAAAATGCGGCAACTGAATCTTGTAGTGCAATGATTGTTTCATCGAGACCAAAATTCAAGCTACGTAGGTTCATTGTGTTCATCCCATTGGTTATATTTGTTGTTCCATAAGCATTCTTGTAGGTGCTTAGGAAGTACCATACAATGATTTTTTAAAAAAGTGAATAGAGATTCATAAAATGATTTACAATTCACTTTATTTGTTAGAGAATAAAATTTATGAGCTATAAACGATCATCTTTAATGCAAGAGCGAATGGAGCAAAATCGTAAGGCGATTTTGAGTTCGGCGAGAAAATTAATTTCAGAAGGAGGCTTTAAAGACGCGCAGATACAAACAATTGCTGAGCAAGCAGGCGTTTCAAGTGGTCTGGTTTATCGCTACTTTGACAATAAAAGTCAGGTGCTGATTGAAGTTTTGTCAGAAGCCATCAATACCGAACTTTTGGTGATTGATGCAATCACAGAAAGTGATCTGACTGCAGAACATAAATTGCACAAGGCCGTTGCGACTTTCGTCAAACGAGCATTGAACAGTCCGCAGCTTGCGTATTCACTTATGTTTGAACCCGTTGACTCTTCGGTTGAGCATGAGCGTTTTCGGGTGAAGCAGTTGATTAAACAGAGTGTGATTAAAATCCTTGCGGATGGAAATGCAAGTGGTGAGTTTGTGTTAGAAGACCTAAATACCACGGCACTGTGTGTGGTTGGTGCCATGACTTTTGTGGTGGTCGAGCCTTTAGACCCAGCTCAACATACAAAGTTTGATCAGCAACACAAGGACTATTTTTCAAAACAGATTGCTGACTTTTGTGTGGATGCCGTACGGAAAAAGTAGAGCATGCACAACCCGTAAAATTACAAAATAGGCAGATTGAAGAGTAGTTGCAGTAACAACAATTAGAGCGAAGAGAATTACAAAGAATCAAGGAGAATGATTCAATGCAACACGTACAATTAAGCTATGCCTCTGGGCCAAGTTCGCAACCCCTGTTGGGGATGACGATCGGAGAGAAATTTGACCAAGCTTGTCAGCAATATGCCGAGCAAGAGGCAATTGTGAGTTCGCATCAGAACAGACGGTTAACCTATAAAGAGCTGCACGATGAAGTAAATGCATTTGCATGCCGTTTGCTTCAGCTTGGTTTGAAAAAAGGTGATCGATTAGCGATTTGGTCTCCAAACTGTGTGGAATGGACAGTCACTCAGTTTGCTGCTTTTAAAGCAGGGATTATTTTAGTCAATCTAAATCCAGCCTATAAAAGCCATGAACTCGAATATGTGTTAAATAAAGTCTCATGCAAAGGACTGATCATCGCGTCACAGTTCAAAACCACAGATTACCAAGAACTGCTCACCAGAATCGCGCCTGAGATCAGCTTCTGTACAGATAAAGTGATTCATTCCGAACGACTACCATTCTTAAAATTTGTGATCAAAATTGATGAGCAGCAACACATAGGAATTCATCGTTTTAGTGATCTTATCGTCGCACCGACACAAGAACAGCTCGAACAATTACAGTTAGTCGCGCAACAACTGCAATTTGATGAAACCATTAATATCCAGTTTACATCAGGCACGACAGGCAATCCGAAAGGCACGATGCTCACTCACCATAACATTTTAAATAATGGTTATTTTGTCGGTGAGGGTATTGGTTTAACCCCACAGGATAAAGTCTGTATTTCTGTGCCATTGTTTCATTGTTTTGGCATGGTGATGGGAAATTTAGCCTGTATCACACATGGTTCAACGATGGTGTATCCGTCTGCGGTATTTAATCCATTAGAAACACTCAAAACCATTCACAAGGAACGTTGCACAGCAGCCTACGGCGTGCCGACCATGTTCATTGCCACTTTGGAACATGAACAGTTTGATGAATTTGATCTATCTAGTCTGCGTACTGGCATTATGGCTGGCAGTCCATGCCCACGTGAAATCATGCAACGTGTGATTGATCGAATGCATATGTCAGAAATCACCATTTGCTATGGCATGACAGAAACTTCCCCCGTCAGTGTACAAAGCTCGGTCAGTGACAGCATTGATAAACGCGTTAGCACTGTTGGTCATGTCCACCCACATGTTGAAATCAAAATCGTTGATCCAGAAGGACAAATCGTTCCACAGGGTACTTTAGGCGAATTATGTGTCCGTGGTTATTCAGTGATGGCAGGTTATTGGGGCGAAGAAGAAAAAACCCGTGAAGTAATCGATGCTGCTGGCTGGATGCATACGGGTGATATCGCGGAAATGGATGCTGATGGCTTTGTCAAAATCAAAGGACGTATAAAAGATGTGGTGATACGAGGCGGTGAAAATCTATTTCCAAAAGAAATAGAAGACTTTTTGTATACCCATCCAGATATCAGCGATGTTCAAGTCATTGGTTTACCAGATACTCGCTATGGTGAGGAGCTGTGTGCCTGTATCATTCTACATGAGCATCATCAGAGCGATGAAGATGGTATCCGTAGCTTCTGTAAAGCACATATTTCTCATAATAAAGTGCCACGTTATGTCAAATTCTTTAATGAATTTCCAATGACAGCGTCAGGTAAAGCACAAAAGTTCAAGTTACAGGAAATTATGCGTGCTGAGCTTAATTTAACAGGAACGGTATTCGACTAAATGATGTTTTACATTCGCTAGAAAAAACACCATTTTAAAAGCCGTAAAAGTAAAGGATAAAACAAAATGGCAAAAGATTTCAGTAGTCCGAAAGTCGTTGAAGAATATGATCAACATATCCGTAAATTAATTCCGGGTTATGAAATCATCCATCAACAGGTGGATGCCATTTTACAATCAGCATTACCGCCACACGCGCACATCTTAATCGTTGGCTGTGGCACAGGCTATGAACTGGAATATCTACTCAAAAGGCATCCGAGTTGGGAGTTTACAGCAGTCGATCCCTCATTCACCATGCTTGAAAAAGCCCAGAAATTGGTCGCTGATTTAGGTCGATCCGCTCAAGTAAGATTTGTACATGGTGAAACCTCTATTTTACCTGATCACGCCTATTTTGATGCCGCACTTTCTATTTTGGTTGCTCATTTTATTGCTGATGAAAATAAGCCCACTTTTTTTAGCGAAATCTATGATCACTTAAAAGAGGATGGGATCTTGCTGACCTACGATTTAATGACTTGTACAGACCCTCAGCAGCTTCAAGCATTACGTTATGTATGCTTGGCACAAGGCTTGACGGAAGTGCAATGTCAGAAAATGTTAGAACGAATGGCACAGGAATTTTTTACGCTTTCCTTCGCTGACTATCAGCAACTGCTTCACAGTACAGGTTTTATGGATGTGCATTCCTATAGCCAAATTTTAATGTATCAAGGATTGATCGCGCAGAAAAAGAGGCGTCAAACGTTTTCTGCACAAGCATCCTAAACACGGACTTGAATCTATGACGGAATAAATATTAAAGGATTCATTTAAACTTATTTTTTACCAAATGGTTAATTAACAGTGGTTTATATCACCGCTGCTAGATCTTTTTGTCTTTAAAAAAGAGTGAGTTTATCAATATAAGTATTTTAAAGGAGGTGAAAACCAAATAAATCAATGTGTTAATGCTTTAAAACAAAAAAATGCGATGCAGTCATGATTTCTGCAAAGGATACAACGCAAACAAATAGCGATCTTAAAACGGTATTTAAGATCAAAAAAGAAGGAAACTTATTTTAATGAAAAAGTTCATACTAACGGTGCAAAAAAGCGTGCTGACGCTGTCCATTGTGGCAGTCATGTCATCTGCTCATGCAGCTTCGGAGAGTGCCGAAATTGCACAGCTTCGCCAAGAAGTACAAGAGTTAAGAGCAATGTTGCAACATTATGTACAGCAACCTGCATCGGCACAGCCAGCTAACAATCTAAACGCAGCAGCTTCGCCAGTAGCCAAGCAAGCGCCGGCAGCTAAACTAAAATCTGGTGCCGAAGTCAGTCTATATGGTTATATCCGTGCCGATGCGTCTTATCAAGCGAAAGGCGCATCCACGATGTACAACAATATCAGTGGTGTACCACTCAAGGGTACAGCGGAAGCAGCCCAACAAAAAGATCGTTTACATTCAACTGCCAATGTCTCACGCATAGGACTCAATTTCACCACACCAACAACAGCAGGCGATGTGGGCGGAAAATTAGAAATGGATTTCTTTGGTGGCGCTTCACGTGATCAGTTCCGTATTCGTCATGCCTATCTAATGCTTGATAAATGGTTGATTGGTCAGACTTGGTCTACCTTTATCGCACCTGAATACTATCCTGAAACGATTGATGCTGCGACCTATGTGGGCGGCGCATTACAACGCTCTCCGTTAGTACGCTATAGCGATTCTATATCTGCAAATACCAGCTTCGCGTTATCGGTTGAAGATCCAAAATACACAGCCACATCTGATCCGGAAAATAAAATGCGTTTGCCCGCATTTGTTGGGCGCGTAAATCATAAGTTTGAAAATGGTTCGATGCTATCTGGGCGTAGCTTTGTGGCTGAGAAGAAGACCAGCAATGATGATGAATGGGCGTGGGGCATTGGCATCGGGGGCAAATATCAGCTCAGTCCAAAAGCCTTTTTAAAGGCTGATTATAACCACATCAAAGGGAATGGACGTTTCTTGATGTGGACGAATAGTAGTTATGCCATTGATGATCAAAACAACATCCAAACGAATGAATTTGATTCCATTTCGACAGGGATTACCCATCAATTCACTTCGCAGTTCCGTTCAACATTAGGTTATGGCTATATGAAGGCCAAAGACGATAACGCATTTGCGCGTATCCATAAAAATAACCCAGCTCAAAATAAAGAACTATGGCAAGGCTGGATTAACGGCATGTACAACCCATACAAGCCGATTACTTTGGGGATGGAATATGTCTATGGCGAGCGAGAAACATTTGATGGTCGTTCAGGGGCAGATAGCCGTATCAACATGATGGCGAGTTATGATTTTTAATTTAAATAAAACCTTGAATAATATTGTTTTTCTTTAAGGTGCATTATGCCGTTTTAAATATGATGGAAAAATTATCTCATTGAGGAGATGCAGAATGACAACATCTACAGTTAATGTAAATGCAGTAATCGACCAAGCAAAATTTACCCCTTTTCACTGGAGCATTTTGCTTTGGTGCTTATTGATTATTATTTTTGATGGTTATGACCTTGTGATTTATGGCGTGGTATTGCCACTATTGATGCAAGAGTGGTCACTGACCTCAGTCCAAGCAGGAATGCTGGCCAGTACCGCATTATGCGGCATGATGTTTGGGGCAATGCTGTTTGGTGCTTTGGCAGACAAAATTGGGCGAAAAAATGTAATTTTAATTTGTGTCACTTTATTCAGCGGATTTACCTTTTTAGGCGCTTTTGCTTCCAATCCATTTGAGTTTGGTATTTTACGCTTTTTGGCGGGATTAGGGATTGGCGGAGTCATGCCAAATCTAGTTGCGCTCACGTCTGAATATGCACCAAAACGCATCCGCAGTACCTTAGTCGGCACTATGTTTAGTGGTTATGCGATCGGGGGGATTCTCTCAGCATTGATTGGGAGTTATCTGGTCGAAAGTCAAGGATGGCAAATCATGTTTTTGATTGCAGGTATTCCTTTGCTTTTATTACCTGTGATGTGGAAGTTTTTGCCTGAATCTTTAACTTTTTTGGTTAAAACAGGGAAAACTGAACAGGCGCAGAACATTATTCAAAAAATCTCACCTGAACAAGCAATTACCCGTAATACAAAATTAATGCTAAATGAAGAAAATATTCCAACAGGTAGCTCTGTCAAAGGATTATTTCAACAAGGTCGTGCCTTTAATACACTGATGTTTTGGGTATTATTCTTTATGTGCCTACTAATGGTATATGCCTTAAGCAGTTGGTTACCTAAACTGATGCTTGCAGCAGGGTATTCTCTCGGAAAGAGTATTTTATTCCTACTCGCTCTAAATGTCGGCGCAATGATTGGTTCGATTGGCGGTGGTATTCTTTCAGATAAATTCCACTTGAAGCCAGTAATTCTAAGTATGCTCATGGCAGGCGTTGCGGCATTGATTGGTTTAGGATTTAACTCACCAGCCTATGTTTTATATGGTTTAGTGACTGTTGCAGGTGCTGCGACCATTGGTACCTCAATTCTTCTTTATAGCTATGTTGCTCAATATTATCCATTAAGCGTGCGTTCTACAGGAATCGGTTGTGCATCGGGTGTCGGGCGAATCGGTGCGATCGTCGGACCTATTTTAACTGGCTTGTTACTGACCTTAAACTTACCGCACACTATGAATTTCGTGATGATTTCTATTCCAGCGATGATTGCAATCTGTGCAATTTTAAGCCTAAAACGTCATAAATTTGATGAAGAACAACAGGTAGAAGAAGTAAAAACTAATTTAACTGAATCAGGTAATGCTTAACTTGGTTTTTTGATGATTATTCAAATATTAAAGGCACATCAGATACGCTGATGTGCTTTTTTATTTAAGGCACAACCCAAAATATTATAGGGTTTAAAGGTAAATATTTTAAAATGAACTCAATTTCATATAGATAAAAAAAATGCACCTCTTATATGAGATGCATTTTTTAATTCTTATTTTAATTCTTATAACTTAAATTTCGATCGCGACAGCCGTTGCTTCACCGCCACCGATACACAATGCTGCAACACCTTTCTTTTTACCTAAACGCTTTAATGCATAGATCAATGAAAGAATAATACGTGAACCTGTCGCACCAATCGGATGACCTAAAGCGCATGCTCCACCATGGATGTTGACTTTGGTTTCATCAATACCCAACTCATGAATAGGTGCCATTGCCACCATCGCAAATGCTTCATTAATTTCCCATGCATCAACATCCTCAACTGACCAACCCGCACGATCAAGCACTTTTTGAATCGCACCAATAGGGGCAACCGTAAATTCACTTGGATGCTGTGAATGGCTTGAAGTCGCCACAATTTTTGCCAAGACATTTAAACCATTTGCTTGAGCATAATCTTCTGTAGAAAGCACCAAAGCGGCGGCACCATCCGAAATCGAACTTGAATTGGCTGCCGTAATCGTACCGTCTTTACTAAAAGCAGGGCGTAGGGTCGGGATTTTATCGAGATTTGCTTTGAGTGGTTGCTCATCTTGATCAATCACTTCAACACCTTTACGTGTTTTAATTTCAACAGGAACGATTTCTTCTTTGAAATATCCCTCTGTGATTGCTGTTTGTGCTTTTTTTAGTGAAGAAATGGCAAAGTTATCCATTTGTTCACGGGTAAAGCCTTTGGTGTTTGCCATGTCCTGTGCAAATGAACCCATTAAGCGACCTGTTTCCGCATCTTCAAGACCATCTAAGAACATGTGATCTTTGACCTCACCATGGCCCATACGGTAGCCACCACGTGCTTTAGGCAGGATATATGGTGCATTGCTCATCGATTCCATACCACCCGCAACCACAATATTTGCGCTGCCTGCTTTTAGGGTATCCGAAGCGATTAATACCGCTTTCATCGCAGAGCCACATAGTTTATTGATTGTGACAGCGCCTACATGATCAGGAACACCAGCTTTACGCATTGCTTGACGAGCAGGACCTTGACCAATTCCTGCACTCAGCACACAACCAAAAATCACTTCATCCACTTGCTCAGGTCGAATGCCTGCACGTTGAATAGATTCACGAATCACAGCAGCACCCAACTCAGGTGCTGTTAAAGCGGATAGACTACCCTGAAAACCGCCCATCGCGGTACGACTACCTGAAACGATAACAATAGAACTCATTTTTAATATCTCTTAAAATTTATGTTGTGATATAACTGCTCTAGTTGGAACCAGAGCAGAACATTTGATCAAATCAAGCAACTAAGGATTTATTAAAAATTAAAGGTACACCGGTCACAGCGCGTATTTGCTCAAGTGTCACATCTTTCGCCAGCTCAATCAGCTCAACACCTTGTGGTGTGATATCCATTACACCTAAGTCGGTGATGATGCGATGCACCACACCTTGACCAGTTAAAGGGAGACTACAATTCGGTACGATCTTTGGCGTACCATCTTTTGCACAGTGTTCCATCAGAACCACAACTTTCTGAACACCGACAACCAAATCCATTGCACCGCCCATACCTTTGACTTTCTTGCCAGGGATCATCCAGTTGGCCAAGTCACCTTGTTCAGAAACTTCCATTGCCCCTAATATTGCAATATTGACATGACCGCCACGGATCATGGCGAAAGATTCAGAACTAGAGAAAAAAGCTGCGCCAGCACGCGCCGTAATGGTTTGCTTTCCAGCATTGATTAGATCGGCATCAAGTGTATCTTCAGTTGGGAATGCATCAATACCGAGTAAACCATTTTCAGATTGCAACCAAACATTCATATTTTCTGGAATATAATTGGCAACAAGGGTAGGTAAGCCAATGCCTAAATTCACATAAAAGCCATCTTCGAGTTCTAGTGCAGCACGTTGTGCCATTTCATTACGTGACCAAGCCATTTTATACTGCCTCCATGCTTAAGGTTTTTTGTTCGATACGTTTTTCAGGTGAAGCATTCAAGATAATGCGATTTACATAGATGCCCGCCAAATGAATCTCATCTGGATCTAATTCACCAATCTCGACAACATGTTCAACTTCGGCGATGGTGATTTTCCCAGCCATTGCACACTCAGGATTAAAGTTCTGCGCGGTTTTACGGAACACCAAATTACCTGCTTTGTCTGCTTTGTAGGCTTTTACCAACGCAACATCAGCCGTAAGTGATTCTTCTAAAATATAGTTTTTACCGTTAAAGTTACGCTGCTCTTTACCTTCAGCGATCAATGTGCCTACACCTGTTTGGGTATAAAAAGCAGGAATCCCAGCACCACCAGCACGTAATTTCTCAGCCAAAGTACCTTGTGGGGTAAGTTCGACTTCAAGTTCACCATTGAGATATTGGCGTTCAAATTCTTTATTTTCTCCTACATAAGAGGAGATCATTTTTTTGATTTGTTTTGTTTGTAGTAAAATCCCTAAACCAAAGTCATCTACACCTGCATTATTAGAAATACAAGTCAGACCCGTTGCACCACTTTGTTTAACCGCCACAATTAATTTTTCAGGAATTCCGCATAAACCAAAACCGCCTACAGCAAGTGTTTGGTCATTGGCAATTACATCTTTGAGCGCTGCCTCTGCGCTGCTATAAACCTTATTCATTCTCTTGTTTTCCTACTATCCCTTAGTGTCTTTATTATTAGCACTTGGCTTTAGGGTATAGAAGTTGATTTTTCTTAAGGATTAATGAGAAAAATTAATAAATAACAATTTAGACAAAATAGAAAACCGCCATGAAAACTGTACTAAATATAGCAATCGTTTGTTTTATATTAATAAAATTATATTTATCAAAAATATCATTAGAAATAGAGTTGCTGAGTTATTAATAATTTAAAATTTATGATTGACTAAAGTCTCAATAAATTGCTCTGAAATATTGGATATTTCAAAATTCTTCTTATAGATGATTCCCACTGTTTTATGGATAGTATCAGCTTGTAACTCAAGCAAAATATTTTGTTCTAAATCGATATGTTTGGCAAAATGACGCGGAATCGCACTCACACCTATGCCGAGAGCAACAAAGCTTGAAAGAGAAGAAATTTGATGGCATTCAATTTTCAAATCCAATGTCATATTGTTGCGCAAGCAATTCTGTTCAATCAAATGGCGGACGATTGAAGGCTTTTGTAAGGTAATAAAAGGATTGGAAAAAAGTTGTTGCCAAGTGATAGCGGCAGAACCAGCTAAGGCATGATTTTTAGGCAATAAAGCGAGGAAATCTTCCTCAAATAAAGGTTTAAATTCTAGACCTTCAGTCAGATCAGGTTCAAAACATATACCTAACTCAAAAATACCATCTTGCACTTTTTCAATAATAGTTTCATTCGGAATATCATGGATGGAAAAGTTGAGGTTTGGATGAAGCGATAAGAACGCATGAATCACCTCGGGCAAGATTGCATGGGTGACAAATGGCATTGAAGCAATGCTTAATGTGCCGCGGTTCAATTTAAAGCGCTGTTTGACATCATTTTCCATCTCATCCCAATTTGCGAGTAATTTCTTTGCATAGGGAATCAGTGATTTTCCTTCCTGAGACAATTCAACACGGCGTGTATTTCGATTGAATAACTTGCCACCTAATTCTTCTTCTAGACTTTTAATGGAAAGACTCAGGGCAGATTGACTCAGGTGTAACTCAAGAGAAGCATTGGCATAATTTAAGGTACGAGCAAGTGCCAAAAAGGCTTTTAATTGCTTAAGTGTCATGTCTTTCCTTGAATTAAACCCATCCAAGGCAATAATGTATCGTAAAAATGAGCTGAATGTTATTTTAGGAATTGTTTTTTCAAAGAATGGTGGATAAATAGACTCAATAAAAACTCCCACCATCAGAAAATAGGGGAGTTTGATTCAAAAATTAGAAAAATTCGGTTTTCTCTAAAATTAAACTTTTAATTTCTTAAGCCCACGGCTCACACCATTTTGTAGTGCGACTTTAATGATTGCGCCAATAAACGGAACTCGACCTTTAAACATAATCGTATAATCCAAACGACTACGGTTATTGCCCAGATCAGTAAACTTCATCACACCGCGATGATCTTTGATCGGTGCAATGCCACTGGTAATCGCATATTCAATCCGTTCATTTTCGATGTAGACCAAATTTGTTTCGACAAATGATGGTGTCAATGGAATAGATAACTTACGTGCTGAACCCACACCATTACGCGCATCCTTGCCATCACTGAGACGAGTCACTTTTGCTGGTGCGAAAATTTTATTTAGATTTTCGTGCTCACTGAGGGTCGCGAAAACCTTTTCGACAGGCGCATTGAATTCTTGGGTTATCTTGACTTGTTGCATTTTTAGCATCTCAATTCCTTCTTTTAATTTGACATGATGTATTGTCATTTTTGAAATAGTAGCATGCTTTGAAAGACTCAGGAATTTTCCTTTGTCGGAAATTTGAATAAAGTTTGATGAAGATAATTCAACAAATCTGAGATATGTAAGGGAATATGCTTGTTCAATCCAACAAAATTGTGAATACTCATCCCATAAAATTCAGGCTGTAAGATTATCTTTTGGGGTTAGGCAACCACTGTGAAAACATATCCATTTTCTCGTTTACAAAAAGCATTATTGGCAGTTGGCTCATTTTCATGTCTAGGGCTTAGCTCAACAGTCGCACATGCAGAAAATGAAAATAATACACCACGTCTCCCGACCATTACCGTGGCTGCACAAGTAGAACAACCCATATATCACCAGCCAAAAGTGAATTTATCGGGTTTTACTCAGCAAAATCTTATAGAAATTCCTGCATCCATCAACACAGTCACAGCAGAACGCATTGCAGATCAGCATGCTAAAACACTTACCGATGTCGTAAAAAATGATGCGGCAGTCGGTGATGGCTATGCACCAATTGGCTACTATCCAAACTTTGTCATGCGTGGCTTTGCGTTAAATCTCGGTTCAAGCTATTTACTGAATGGTAACTTGCTACGAGGGGAACAAAATGTGGCGCTTGAAAACAAAGAGCAAGTCGAAATCCTAAAAGGCATAAGTGCGATTCAAAGCGGTATGTCGACACCAGCTGGTGTAGTCAATTACGTGACTAAACGTCCGAAAGATACTCGTTCTATTACAGTCGAAGCAGACAGTCATGGTGGCAGTCGTGTCGCGACTGACTTGGGTGGTTTTGTCGGTGAAAATCAGAAATTTGGTTATCGAGTTAATCTGGCTACAGAAGAAATCCATCCTTATGTTGAGCATACCGATGGTAAACGTTTATTTGGCGCTTTGGCTTTAGACTGGAACATTTCAGATCATTCAAAACTAGAATTTGATATCGAATCACAGCGCCAACGTCAACGTTCTGTCGCGGGTTATCAATTACTTGATGGAAAAACCGTACCTACTGGCGTTGAATGGGATCGCTTACTTGGCTATCAAAGCTGGAGTAAACCTGTCACCAATGAAAGCCTCAATGCCAGCTTAAAGTATAGTCATCAAATCAATCAGAATTGGGCTGCAAACCTGTCTGCATCACAAAGTCGTGTCGTGGTCGATGATTATTCGGCATTTCCATGGGGCTGTTACAGTGAAATATGTGAGACTACAGGCTTAGGCAATAGTTTTGACCAAAATGGGAACTATGATATTTATGATTTCCGCAGCCCTGATGACAGCTACCTGACCAATCAATTTAAAGCAGGATTAAACGGTAAATTTAATACGGGATCTTGGCAACATAAGCTGAATGTTGAATTGTCACAGACCTACAAACGCCGTGCCCAATATGATGCAATGAATGAGCTGGTGGGCACAGGTAACATCTACAGCAATACAGTAAACTATGAGCCTACAAATGTAGCTCTAGGTAATCGATATAAATCTTTAGATAGTCAGCAAACGGCTCTCAACTTGCTCGATCAGATTGATTTTAATAATACTTGGTCAGTTTTAGTGGGTGGAAAACTGCTGCATTTAGATGAAAAAGCTTATGATGCTGAAGCTAATACTATCCGTAATACGGACTTAAATCGATTCTTACCTCAGTTCGCGCTGATGTTTCAGCCTTGGGAAAATACCCATCTCTATGCGTCTTATGCCAAAGGCTTGAGCGATGGTGGACAAGCACCGTGGTTTGCCAATAATGCCTACGCAACTTTAGCGCCTGTAAAATCAGCCCAGTATGAATTGGGGATTAAACAACAAGTGCAGAATTTGCTGTTCACTGCTGCATTATTTGATTTGAAACAAGATAATCAATATACCGATATTTCAAATGATTTTGTCGCCAATGGTCAACAACACAACCTTGGCATGGAACTAGGCGTACAAGGGCGGCTAGGGCATAGTCTAGACATGATATCGACTTTAGCGCTTACTCGTTCACGCTTGAAGGATATAAATGCCTCAGATTATCAAGGGCATCAAACTCAAAATGTACCGAAAGTGCGTTTAGCCAGTTATTTGTCTTATCAAGTGCCGCAAGTAGATGGATTACGCTTGTTAACAGGCATGCAATACAGCAGTAGTAAATACGCCAATAAATCAGGTACAGCGAAAGTATCTGGTTATACAGTATTTAATGTCGGCACTGCCTATAACTTCCGTGCTTATGGGTATGACAATACTTTGAGATTTAATGTTGATAATGTATTCAATAAAAAATACTGGCGAGATGCAGGTAGCTTCTTTGGGGATGATTATTTATTCCTTGGTGCGCCACGTACCGCGCAGTTGTCTTGGAATGTGAGTTTTTGATTTGATTCAGATATTGCTATACCCTGAATAATTCAGTTAACTTTAATCTCAACATAAATATATATAATTAAAGGTTTTTTAGCCATCGGGGTTGGATGTGGAAAGTGATAAAACTGTTTTTAAGTTTCTTACTTCTTCTATTGGACTACGACCAAATAGACGTTTAAATTCTCTGCTAAATTGAGAAGCACTTTCATATCCAACTTTTCTTGCAGCGCTTTCAGCACTTACGCCTTGTCTGACCATCATTAATCTTGATTTATGTAATCGAATGGCCTTGATATATTGAATTGGAGAAGTAGAGGTAACTGTTTTAAAATACATATGAAAAGCAGGAATACTAAGATTAGTCTGTATTGCTAAAGTACTAACATCTATTTTTTTATCATAATTTAAATGAATGTACTGTAACGCGTTAGCAATCTTACCAAAACTACTATTCCTTAATAAAACTTCTCTAAGTCCATTTCCTTGTTCATTGCTAAGAACTCTATAAAGAATTTCTCTGTATATAGAAGGTCCTAAAACTTTAGCATCAATAGGAGAGGTTAGTGACTTTATCAAACGAAATACTGCATTTTCAAAATTCTCATCTACAGGACTAGAATATAACGCACTAGGAGGAGAGCTAGATGGCACAGAGTCTACAGGAAGATTTGTTATCAGTTCGGTCAATATCAAGGGATCAATGTGGAGTATAATGCCTAGCAAAGGGTTATCAGCCGTTGCTTCTGCCTCAACATTAAAAGGCAAAGGAATAGAGACCACAAGATAATTATTAGCATCATAAATATATTGTTTATCATTATAAAAACCGCATTTACGTCCTTGTAAAATAATTACAATACTAGGCTCATAGAAGGTCGACATGCATGTCAATGCACTATTCGAACGAATAAATGTGACATTTTTAAGTAATGACTCTGTAAATCCTTCCGAAGAAGCTAACTGATTTATTAAAGACAACATTCGCTGCTGTGAATTAAGGGTGAAGTTAGTGCTCATTCTTGAATTCCACATCCAGTTTTAAATAATTAAAAATACGAGTAATTTTTTCTTTAAGCAAGTTATTGATTACTTTTAGGCAAGCATTGAATACGAATAGGTCTTAAAGCTTCGACCCTTTGTATATAGGATAATTTTAGGTTTTTAATGCATTTAAGTTCATCTTTACGGTTTTAGAGGTTTCAATACATGTCAAAAACAATCCAATCAAAAATTATTATTGTTACAGGTGCAAGTAGTGGTATTGGTGAAGCCACTGTTAGAGTTCTCGCTCGTCAAGGGCATACCTTACTGATTGGTGCTCGTCGTACCGACAAACTAAAAGTACTGGCTGATGAACTCGGTTCTGAAGGGTGTAAAGTCGAATATCGTCCTTTAGATGTCACCCAAAAAGATGATGTTCAGGCGTTTGCTGATTTTGCGATACATCAATTTGGTCGAATTGACGTCATTATCAATAACGCAGGTATTATGCCATTGTCACCAATGGCATCTCTTAAAGTAGATGAATGGGATGCCATGATAGATGTAAATATTCGCGGTGTACTTTATGGCGTAGCAGCCGTACTTCCTATTATGCAAAAGCAAGGAAATGGTCAAATTATTAATATTTCTTCTATAGGTGGCTTATATGTCATTCCTACAGGAGCCGTATATTGTGCGACAAAATATGCTGTACGCGCTATTTCTGATGGATTACGCCAAGAACATAAAGAACTCCGTGTAACGTGTGTTTATCCTGGTGTGGTTGAATCTGAACTTGCGAATACCATTACAGATTCTGCCGCAGCTGAAGCTATGGAAGGTTATCGTAATATTGCTCTTAAGCCAGAAGCGATTGCCAATGCTATCGCACATGTCATTAATCAACCTGAAGATGTTGATACGAGTGAAATAGTTGTACGACCAACAGCAGCATTATAATTTTTTGTAAAAACGTGGTTATTTTTTCCACGTTTTTACTTATAAAAGCTAAAAAATTATTTAAGAACTAACATTATGAGGCATAAAGATGAATCAAGAACAGATTAAGAGTTTATTAGACAGCCAAAGATCGTATTTTCTTTCAGGCGAAACATTGGATCTAGATTTTAGATTAGAGCAATTGGAAAAACTAAAAACAAGTTTTATAAAATACCAACCGAAAATCATTGAAGCCGCTAAAAAAGATATGGGCAGAAATGAAATGGAAACGTATTTAATTGAGTTGAATTGGGTTTTAGATGAACTCAATAACATGATAAACAATCTAAGGGATTGGGCGAAAGAAAAGCACGTACAATCACCAGAAATCTTTAAAGCAAATGAAAGCATCCTAAAACCCGAACCCTTAGGAACAGTATTTATTTTGAGTGCTTGGAATTTTCCGACATGGCAAATTTTCGGTCCTTTACTTGGAGCGATAGCAGCTGGAAATACAGCAGTGGTAAAGCCTTCTTCTACTTCTGCGGCGTGTGGAAAAGTAATTAATGAAATTGTGGAAACTACATTTTCGCCAAACTACATTAAATGTATTTTGGGAGATGTGGAAATGATTAATCGTTTCTTAGAAGAGCGATTTGACCTTATATTTTTTACAGGTAGTCCGAGAGTCGGTAAAGTTATCCAATTAGCGGCATCTAAACATTTAACGCCAACAATTTTAGAGTTAGGTGGGAAAAGTCCAGCTATTGTAGATGAGACAGCTGATATAGAACATGCTGCCAAGAGCATTGTTAGGGCGAAATTATTCAACACAGGTCAAATTTGTGTTTCAGTTGATCATGTATATGTACATTCGAGCATCAAAGAGAAGTTTATAGAACTCTGCAAAAAATACATCGTGGAGTTTTATGGCGAAGATGCTTCTCAAAGTGAAGATTATGGATTTATTATCGACCAAAGAAACTTTGAAAGATTGGTGGGATCTCTAAATAATAATGGGACGATGGTTTTTGGTGGACAGACAGACGCAGCGAAACGTTATATTTCCCCAACTATTTTAGATGATGTCACAGAACGTTCTGAGATTATGCAAGAAGAAATTTTTGGACCGATTATGCCTGTGCTTGCCTTTGATTCAATTAAAGAACTGGTCGCTCTTCAAAAGACTAAAGAGAAACCTTTAGCATTATATTTTTTTAGTAAAGACAAAAAAAGCCAAGATTTAGTGCTTGCACATACCAGTTCAGGTGGCGTTACTATTAACGATTGTATGCAACACGCAGCATCGAGATATTTACCATTTGGTGGTGTAGGCAATAGTGGCATGGGTAATTATGTTGGTGAAGCAACATTCAAAGCCTTTACGCATTTCAAACCAATCATGATAGTCCACACCAGTGAGTCGATGGATGATTCATTGAGTTATCCACCTTATGCTGGCAAAGTGGAAAAGCTAAAGAGCATTATGGAAAGTGCAGATTAATTGGTGTGATTCTAGGCGCACAAACACTGACGATGGCGCTTTATGTAGCATTTGAGACTTTAATTATTGGTCAAAATACGATGTTGCAGGGCACTGTTGTTTGGTATGTGCGCCACATCCATACAATGCGACAGTTACTCAACTGATTCTTAAGTTTATCGCATAAGTCTAAATTTAATAATTAACAGCTCTCGATGGAAGATTCCATACATAAAGCTGCTTAATGAAACCGTCCAATTTTCGTGGGTCAGATCAGATTTATTTTTCTAAGATTAGGTATTTAATAATAGATTTCAGAAAAGTATTTGACCTTTTTACGAATTATTTTTGAGAACCATAATATGTCCGCAGAGGCCCACTCCGTTGGCTTGCTAAGCCCCGTCATTCTATTGGCAGCAGCCGTGATTGCTGTACCTATTTTTAAACGTATTGGGCTTGGCTCTGTACTGGGTTACCTTACCGCTGGGCTCATAATTGGTCCTTTTGGACTTGCCTTCTTTTCAGACTCAGCTTCAATATTACATATCGCCGAACTCGGTATCGTTATGTATCTATTTTTGATTGGTTTAGAAATGAAACCATCACATTTATGGAGTTTAAGGCGAGAAATCTTCGGATTAGGTGCATTCCAAATAACCTTATCTTCTTTAGCATTGACTGGCGTTGGTTTGGCTTTTGGTTTTAGCTGGCAAATTGCATTCATTGCCGCGACAGGTTTTGTATTAACATCGACAGCGATTGTGATGCAACTATTGGGTGATCGGGGAGATACCAATCAACCAAGAGGACAAAAAATAGTCGCCATATTATTGTTCGAAGATTTACTGATTGTTCCTCTTTTAGCAATTGTTGCATTCATGTCGCCAGATCCAGTAGTAGAAAGTGTTAGCTCTCGTTGGCAAGGAATTGGTATAGGAATTATAGCAATTGCCGGGCTAATTGCTGCAGGCTATTGGCTTCTTAATCCTTTATTTAGGTTGTTGGCTGCCGCCAAAGCTCGTGAGGTAATGACTGCCGCAGCCTTGCTCGTTGTGTTAGGTTCAGCATTGTTGATGCAGGTAAGTGGTCTATCTATGGCTATGGGGGCTTTTTTAGCAGGTGTATTGTTATCAGAATCTACTTTCAGACATCAAATCGAAGCGGACATTGAGCCTTTTCGCGGGATTCTACTTGGGTTGTTTTTCCTTGGCGTCGGAATGGCGCTTAATTTGTCGGTAGTTGCAAACAATTGGCAATTAATTCTCAGTGCTGTTGTAGCAATGATGACCGCCAAAGCACTTATGATTTATGTGGTTGCTCGTATTACAAAAACATCTCACCCTGATGCGCTTGATCGTGCCTTACTGATGGCTCAAGGAGGAGAGTTTGCTTTTGTTCTTTTTGCTGCGGCAACAAGTGCTCATGTGATTGATGAAACAATTAAATCAACCCTGACGGCCATTGTTGTTTTATCTATGGTATTGACTCCTGTGATTGGAATCATTTTCAAAAAAATCTACAAACCAAGTCATCAAGAAAACTTAGACGGTATTGATGAAGCCAACGGTCTTAATGGTAGTGTACTAATCATTGGTTTTGGTCGCTTTGGACAGGTAATGAGTCAATCATTATTGGCAAATGGTTTAGATGTCACCATTATTGATAGTGATATTAAAATGATTAAGAATGCAGAAAAAATTGGTTTTAAAGTCTATTATGGCGATGGAGCAAGATTAGATATTTTACATGCATCAGGTGCTGGTAATGCTCAAGTTATTGCTGTTTGTATAGACGACAAAAATTCCGCAAATCAGATCGTAACGCTTATCAAACATGAGTTTCCTTTTGCTAAGGTACTTGTGCGAGCCTACGATAGAGAGCATTCCTTACAATTAGTTAAAGCTGATGTAGACTTTCAGATTAGAGAGACCTTTGAATCTGCTTTGCTCTTTGGCGAGGCGACACTAAAAGCAGCTGGAGTAAGTCAAAATGAAGCTTCCAATATTACTCAGGAAATAAGGGAACGCGAGAAAATACGTTTTGATATGGAGGTTTCAGCAGATGACTTATATGCGAGTTTAGGTGTTCGATATAATAATACAACATCTAAAACAACAAAGTCTTTGATTGAGCCCAAGCGAGATAGTGATATTTAAAGAAACGAGTTGTGCTGAAACTAGTAGGGACTTTTACTTGTATGATTATGTAATCAACTTGTAAAAGTCCAATACAGCCGTTTAGTTCGGAATGCCAATCTATATATCGAATAAATACTTAACAAATCAATAGCAGTCTATATTCACCATCCTTTTCAACAGGAGCGCGATGAACACAAGGCAAGACCTGTTGTGTTGGATGATCTACCGCCAGCCGCCAAAGATGTCCTAAACCTAAGTTCACAGGTTTTGTGTTAGGTTTAGGCTGATAATGCAGATCAAAGAAATTCTCTTCTAGAAAACTTTCAAATTCAGCTTCTGGGCCGTCATGTAATTTTTTTAGTTTTTCCCTAATTTCTGGAATTAAAATCTTTTTTTCAACTTGATCATGGGGCAGGATATCACTTGCAGAACCATGATAGGTGCACAAAAAAGTATCTGTTGGGATGGGTGATCGGTCAACATGAAACGAATATACATCTGTTGAAATAAAATCTAGCTCTTCATCCCGTTCGTAATTTTTAATTAAATTAAGCGTAGGCGATGCCCCAAAGTCAGTTAAGAGTCGCATATCTCTTAAGATAATTTCTCTTGCTAAATTGCCATTTTCCGAAAGTTGCAATGCTAAAACATCTTCAACTAAAACTTCCGTAACATTCTCTTTTAACTTAAGTTTAGACACAATTTCTTCAAAATCACCGACCAAATTTCTATACCAGCAAATGGCATTCATATCACCTTGAAAATTGGAATTTACCAATTCAGAAAAAGTGGAAACCACGCTAATTTGAGTGTTGTCAGAAAATGCATTCTTCATAAGAGAATTAGATAATAAACAGGGTCTAATAATAACACTTAGCTTTATAAAAACATTGCATTTCAATTAAAGTAGGTTGGTAACTCTGCTATTAAGAAACATGATTGTAATGAAGCCATGGTTATAAAAATTACTGTAAATAACGAGGGGCATGGATATGACAAAGCTATGGAAACACTGGTTTTTAGGTGGGCGGTGAATATGTAGGGAGATAGTATTTAGTAGTTATTTTAATTATCTTAAATAGTTTGGTGAAAACTAGCTTTCAGAAAAATCAGGAAAAATAAGTTCAAAGCAAATTCCATCTGGTGTGTTGTAGGCCAAATATTCACCTTGATGAAGGGCCATAATTGAGGCAACGATGGATAAACCAAGACCTCCAGTTTGACTGCTTTGATGGCGACTTGATGTGCATTGATAAAAGCGCTCAAATAGAGAATCAAGATGCTCATCTGCAATGCTCGTATCACTTGTGATCACATATAAACTAGTTGCGGGACTTGAGCTATCTTGCTGTTTTTTTCGACTGCCAATATAAATCTGACGTTGCAAACCACCATGTGTCAGTGCATTCGAAATTAAATTATAAAGCGCTCGTTGTAATAACTCAGGATCAGCCAATATTTGGATTTGTTCTAATTGCACAATAAACTGGCAAGCTTGTTCTTCGGCTTGATGCTCAAAGATGTCACAAATCGTCTCAATCAAGTTAGGTAGATCCACCCATTGTTTATTTAACATTACCATCTGACGATCTGCACGTGCAAGAAACAGCATGCTATCAATCATACGTTTTAGACGTTGGTAATCTTCTAAATTTGAATACAGCAGTTCTTTATATTGCTCATCTGTACGCTCACCCATCAGCATGATTTCCGTTTGTCCAATCAGGTTGTTGAGTGGAGTACGAAATTCATGCGCAATGTCTTCTGAGAATCGATTGAGTTGCTGGTATCCGATTTCAATTCGGTTCAGCATGGTATTGATGTCTGCTGTCAGTTGTTCAATTTCTGATGGAGCTTGATCAAGCTGAATTCTTTGCTGCAATTGATGGACATTGATTGCCTGAGTTTGTTGTTGTAGTTTTTTTAAAGTGCTTAATCCAAAACGGCTAGCCAGAGCAGACAACATAAAAATCATTACAATCCCGATGCTCACTGAAACCAATAAGCCATTACGGAATGGCTCAAGAATATTGAGACGTTCAGACCATTGCTTTCCAGCGATTAACACATACGGCTTTTGATGGATGTTGATCGTTTTCCATGACAAGCGTGTTGGGTGTTCGGTCTGAGTCAAATCAGTAAATTGGATGCTACTTGATGTTGCCAATTTGGGAAGGGGAATATTTAAAGGATTAATATCAATCAGGCGTTGTTTGTGATCCATTAAAATAAACAAGTTATCTTGGTTGCCTAACATATTTTGATAAAGCTTAGGGCGAGCAACAATTTGATTGATATTTTCACTATCTTGTAGAAGTATTTCGAGTCGTTCAATTCGATCCGTCAGAGCACGGTCTTGTTGGATAATTAAAATTTGATTGATCCCAACATAACTAATCATTGCCACTACGCATAAAACTAGAGCACTACAAAAAGTCACCAGTAGGGTGAGTCTCAATTCTAATGAGCGAAAGATATGATTCATCATGTTTGAACCGATAGCTTATAACCTAAGCCCCGAACCGTATGAATTAACTTTAAATCATGTCCATCATCAATTTTGCTGCGTAAGCGACGTACAGCAACATCAATAAAGTTAGTATCTGTATCAAAATTAATACTCCAAACTTCTGAGGCAATTTGGCGGCGCGTAATAATTTCATCTTGGTGCAGAAGCATAAATCGAAGTAGGTTAAATTCCTTTTTGCTGAGGTCGATTAATGAATCTTCTCGCCATACTTTGTGTTGTGTTAAATCCATCTTTAATGAAGCAATCGAGAGTTCATTTTCTTGATTATATTGTTGGCGTCTTAAAAGACTTTTGATACGAGCAAGTAGTTCGATATAGGAAAATGGTTTTGCTAAATAATCATCTGCACCCAGCTCTAAACCTTTGACACGATCTAAAATCTGATCTTTTGCAGTTAAAAAGATCACGGGAACCTTTGAAAATTGGCGAAGTATTTTCAACACATCCCAACCATCAAGATCAGGCAACATTACATCTAAAATCACCAAAGAATAGGATTTCATTTTTAATCTTTCCAAACCTTCTAGTCCTGAATGGACGCACTCCGCAGCATAACCTGACTCAATTAAGCCTTTTACTAAATAAGACGCGATCTTCGTTTCATCTTCGATAATCAGAATACACATTTTGTTCAGACTCTTTGTGAACATGACAATTTTGTAATGTGATTGTCATGCTGGGGAGGAATGGATTTGTTTAAGATTTTCAAATCATATCAGGCAGGAATCAATATGAATAAGCTTAAAATTCTTGGTTTAACATTACTGTTCAGTAGCACTGTTGCACACTCTGTGGAGTTGAAGCAAGTTTATTCATTGGATCTTCAAACCGCCAAAGTATTAGCCAGTGAAGCTGAGCGTGTATGCAAAGATATCAAGCAAAATATTGCAGTCGCAGTCGTCGATCAAGGTGGTAATACACTTTATGCACAACGCCATGAGTCCGTCGGTCCACACAATTTAGTTGCTGCTGAGCAAAAAGCATTTACTGCATTATCAACAAAAACAGCAACCTTAGCTTTGAGTCAAACAGCAAATAGCAATTCTGATGCAAAAAATTTAACCACTGTATCTAAGCTGCTGTTATTGGGCGGCGGATTACCTATTCGATACCAGAATCAAGTGGTCGGAGCGATTGGCGTTGCTGGAGCAGGCGGTGCTAAAAATGATGATTACTGTGCTACATCAGCCATTCAAATATTAAAAAATCTTTAAGGAGTTTATGATGTTAAAGAAAATCTTACCTTGTTCACTTATCTTGCTCGGCTCAGCGGCATTTGCTGAACAGAATCCATTGAGTGTCCATGTTCTTAATTTAGAAAATGGTTTACCTTCAGCAAATGTTGAAGTTGTTCTTGAGAAAAGCTTTGGTGATCAGTGGATTAAGCTGAATCAGAAACTTACGGGTGAAAATGGGCGGATTACTGCGCTATATCCTGAGAACAAAGCGTTAGAAAAAGGAGTTTACAAAGTGACCTTTAAAACCGAGGCTTGGTTCAATCAACAGAAGCAGCAGACCTTTTTTCCAGAAGTTCCTGTGATCTTTAAAGTGGATGGAACGATTAAACATTATCATATTCCGTTGTTACTCAGCCCTTATGGTTATTCAACCTATCGTGGAAACTAAAAAATAAAACTGTTGAACAGATATTTATTCTTATGTCGTACAATAAATTAACTAGCGGTGAATGTCTCATTCAACACTTGCTGTACGGCATTTTATTTATTTAATTTTTTGTAGTAGAAATAGTAGTATGATTTAACTTTAAATTATTTTATTCATATATAAACAATATGAATATTATTTTAATTTGACTATTACAACTTTCGCATAACTAAAAAATAAATCCTAAAAAAGGTTATTTAATATCAAATACGAAGAACTGCTGCATCATAAGTTTTAAAATTTAAGAGGGTACATGTGCTCCCTCTAATGCTATTTTCCCTACTAAAAAGATCTTAAGAATAGACTAAATTTTTCTAGGAGAGTGGTGGCAGTCCACCACTAATTAAAAGGTGTCTACAAAATCAGTAGCTATTCAATAAGTGTAGTTTATGCTGAGGCTAGGATTCTGATAGCTACGATTTCTGTTTAGCTTTTTGGCGTAAGACATACAAATATAAGCTTTCTACTTTTTCACGTGCCCATGGTGTTGTACGTAAGAATCGTAATGATGACTTAACACTTGGATCTATGCAAAAACATCTAATTTCAATTTTACGACTTAAGCCTTCAAAGCCACCGTAGTAATCCAATAATTCGTCCAAAATGTCAGCAAGTTTTTTGCCATGTAGAGGGTCATTGGAGGCGTTCATAATAGATCAACCATATTTTGGGAGACCATAATTATAACCTGAGCTAGGTGAAAAATGAGAGGGTTAGAATTTAAACGTAATTAACATAGAAAATTACAGCTTAAGAGCAATGTCGATGATCAAGAGATTATAGATGGTCTGGGCAATACAAGATGATTAGGATAATCGTCAACGTGAATTATTATTTCTAAATTCACGTTGACGATCTGTAGCTACAAACAGTGTTGTGTAGGCTACAGTCTTAGATATTCTATTTAACATAATATACATTATACGCACCGAACCATTATTAATCAATACTAAGTTATCGTTGTAATAGTTATTCCGTTATTCATGTTGGTTAACCACCCACGTAATTTAGGTATAAACCCAACGCGATCATTGCTTACGACTCACATCGATTAAAATATTTAATAGAAATTACCCTTAGCAACTTCTCGATAAAACTTAGGCGTAACGTTTGTCCATTTTTTAAAAGCACGGGAAAAATGAGAAATATCTGCATATCCCAGACGCTCAGAAACCTGCTCAATTGATAACTTACGTTGTCTCAATAAATGCTCAGCATGCTTTCTACGAACTTCGGCAGCAAGAATTTGGAATGCCGTCTGTTCATTCGTTAATTGTCGTTGTAGTGTCCTTTCTGAAATATGAAGTTTCTCTGCGACCTGTTTTAAAGATAAAAAGCCCTCAAACTCATCATAAAGTAGCTCCTTTACTACTGATGTCACGTTATTTTTACTTCTTCTTTTTAAAGTTAAGTTCTGAACGTCTTGTTTACATTGCTGTTTAGTTAACCGAGCCACTAGTGTATCTGCCGTTTTCAGAGCTAAACCGAGCACATCCTTTTTTAGGATTAGACAATCATTTTGATGACCAAAACTCACATTTAATTCATTAAACTTTCTAAGCACTTTATAAAAAACAGGTTTATCTTGCTGAAATCTAAAAGTGATTTCCAATTTGTGTTGAACTAAATTTTCCAATATTTGTGCAAATCCAAAAACCAAGAACGTAATACCATGCGTATTAAGCCTAAACTGTTGTAAAGGCTGATTAAAATATAGATACGCCATTTCTTCATCGATTTTAAGCCTAGGCTTAAACACCGAACAATGTAAGCCAATAAATTGCTCTAAAACCTCTATTGCATCCCCCAGAGTTTCTGATGCTGTTGCTGCAATTCCAACATGCCCATAACAAGAAACGCTCATCTCTTTTGCAAGATATAAACTTATTGCTGGCTCTTTTGTAAGTAATGCCGCTTTTTCTAATAAATAGTTAAAAATGTTGAAATCCACATACCAAAATGGAGCATTTAATTTTTGCGAGGAAATACCTGTGCCAGCCAAAAGCTGTTCTGAAGAAATATTCCACTTTTTAACGACATCTACCAATAGATTGACATATGTACCAGGTAATTCAGGGTTCATCATTCATCCTTTTAGATGTTAAATTTGGCGTAAAATGGTAAATATTGGCGGTTTAAGAACTATGCCATTTTTTAGCTTTTAGGCATAGTAGATCTATCTAAAAATTTACATATTAAGGTTATTGATCAATGAATGTTTTGATTGTTCATGCACATCCTGAGAAACTTTCTTTTACTGCGGCGCTAAAGAATACGGCCCAACAAACTTTTGAGCAATTAGGTTATACCATTGAGATTTCAGATTTATATGAAATGAATTTCAATCCAATAGCATCAAAAGATGATTTTGAGCAGCTTAATCAGCCAGAATATTTCAATTATGCACTTGAGCAACGTCATGCGTTGAAGCAACAACAATTTTCTAAAGATATTGAACTCGAAATTGAAAAAGTAAAACGTGCGGACCTGATTCTATTTAGCTTTCCATTGTACTGGACCTCTGTTCCCGCCATTTTAAAAGGTTGGATAGATCGCGTTTTTGTTTCTGGTCTTTTTTACGGTGGTAAGCGTTTTTATAATCATGGCGGGATGACTGGGAAAAAAGCGATGCTTTGTTTGACTTTAGGCGGCCGCAGCAACATGTTTGGTGAGAACACAGTACATGGTCCTATTGAACATTATTTATCATCTATCCAACGCGGCACACTCGCCTATGTTGGTTTTGAAGTTTTACCGCCATTTATGGCTTATCATGTTCCGTATATCAGCGATGAAGATAGACAAAATATTTTAATGAATTTTGAAAACTATATTAAAAATTTAGATGATTTAGAAGCGCTAGAATTTCCACATTTAGAAAATTTTGATGAAAAAATGAATCCACTTACTTAAAAATGAGAATAGAGACTGTGACTAAGTCCCCAAGCAAAGTCACAGCCTCTATATTTGTGAAATTCTTACTTGTGCGCCTGTTGCAGCTTATAACATTCATCTAACGCAAGTTCATAATAAGCCAAACCTTCTTGAGCAGCTAAAAATGCTTTTCGCTGTAGGTCAGGATCTTTATCACAAAGTCTCTTTATCAGTTCCATTGCTTCATAAGGATGCAAGTCATCATAGTGAGCGTGTGCTCTTAACCAAGCCAGCGATCGTTTATTGATATTGACCTCTGGGTTTTGGGTGTAACTTTGCACCCCTTTATAAACTTGTATGCTCCAATCCCCTGTCGCCCATTCTATTGCCAGATTCGTAGCCGCAATACTTTCAGCTAAGCTACCTCGAAAGTTGACATCCCATAAAAAATGATTGACGGCATTCATCGCTGCGGGTGGTCTGACCGTATTTAACATTTCAACCGTCAGCCCAAAACCGCCTGCCCAATCCTGATACCAACTCAGATGGCGCTCTTCAACTTTAATATTTTGAATCAGCCAATCACGAGTTTCTGTGACACCATGCTGTGAGAACGATGTGGCTTTGGCCAAGGTTCCAGCCATATATGAGGGAAAATGAGCAACTAAAGGATAAAAGTTCAATAATGCTGAACGAAAACATTCAAGGCTTAATGAACCACTAGCCATATCTAAAAATAAAGGGTGTTTGCTAACTCGTTCTTTTGCAGGCAAAAGTTCATCCCAGAACTTTTGTGACCACCCAGAATGAGCTGTAATTTCCAGTTTTGTTCCATATTGACTCATAGCAGTCATTGCGATGCATCCTATTTCGTATGACTTGACTCAATCACATTCCATGATTGCTGCTTTTTTATAAATTGTATCCTAATATCCTAAATATACAATCACCATTCTTCGATTTGTAGTTGTTTTGTTTACCGATCATCTTTTTTATTGAAATCATTCTATTAGATTGCTTGAAAAACTCTAAAAACCCGGAATTAGTGTAAGTTTTAAGCATAAAAAAGCCATTGTGACAAAAAATTGAGTTTTTTTGATTATCTAATACACATTTTATTTAATTCAGTGTAACGTAGTAAAAAAGAATACCTATATCTGACTTATATAAAAAATCTTTGGGAGTGGTGAGAGATAAAATGAAGTTGAAAGCTTCCAATATCTTGGGACAAGAACAAATCGACTTGTTAATATCTCGCGGGCTAAATTTAGTTTGGTTTCCTAAAGAATTAGAAGCGATCTATCGAGATCAGTATAGAAATGAGGCTGCACACGAGTTTCGTTACCGTGGTCCCATCATTCTAGGTCTGTACCTTTTTCTTAGTTTCGGTATTTATCAAGTATTACCACCTGACATGCGACTTGAATGGATTGCCTACTATGGGTGGGTGGGTATTATTATCCTATTCGCATGGTTACTTTCCTTTCTTCCAGTTATGAATCGGTGGTTCGATCATTACGTCTGTATAGGTTCAACAGGTGCTGTTGCCATTACATTTACTTTGATCAACGTATTGGAACAAGGCCAACACAACGTATTATTTCATGCTGCTATGATGTATGCAGTGGTCATTATCTATGGTTTTGTGGGGATGCGTTTCTACACAGCGATCATTGCGGGTTGGTGTGGCGGTCTTGTGGGTGTTGCTGCCAGTACATGGTTAAATGGTTCAATAGATTGGACTTTTCTAAATAGGACATATACGTTTAGCAGTTTCTTAGGTATGGCCCTCGCCTATGCCACTGATCGCCAACATCGAGAGAATTATTTACAAAATTGTATGATCGAATTAAATCGATTAGAGCTGATGCGTCAAGCACAACAGCTATCTATTCTATCGCAACAGGATGCTCTAACGGGTTTAGCAAATCGTCGCTATTTAGATGAAGTGCTTGAAAATGAATGGAAACGCGCAATGCGCCATGAAATGCCAATCACCATCATGATGATTGATATTGATTTCTTCAAACCATACAACGATACCTTGGGGCATATACAAGGCGATCAATGTTTAAGACGTATTGCGATATCACTAGGTTCGCTCACCTCAAGAAGTGGCGATCTGGCCGCACGCTATGGCGGAGAAGAGTTTTTACTCCTGTTTTCAATGACTGACCAAGAACAGGCATTGATACAAGTCAAGAGACTGATGGAGGTGGTACGTAATATAAATATTAACCATCCTAAAAGTCCTGTTTCTAAGTACGTTACCATTAGTGTCGGTGTGACAACCATGACACCTAATATAAATGATAGCCTGTCAGGGTTTATTGCTCAGGCGGATCATGCTTTATATACTGCAAAGAGTAATGGCCGAAATCAGTATCATATCTCTGCTTCAGAAAACATGATTTCTGAGGCGCTATAACGTATTGTTTAAGCATCACCTAAAACGATAAAAGCCACGCACATAACTAATATGTGCGTGGCTTCGAATTTATGAATTAAGCTTCAATTGGTTTAAATGGTGGTACTACATCCGCATTTTGTGCGCGGTGACGTAAAAAATGATCCATTAAAACAATAGCTAACATTGCTTCTGCGATTGGTGTTGCTCGCACACCAACACAAGGATCATGACGACCTTTGGTTAACACATCTGTGTTTTCACGCTCAATGTTAATGGTTTTACCCGGTGTGGTAATACTTGCTGTCGGTTTTAGTGCAATGGCGACACGGATGGTTTGACCACTCGAAATCCCACCCAAAATCCCACCTGCATGATTTGCAAGAAAACCATCTGTGGTCAATTCATCACGCGTCTCATGACCAAACTGTCCTGCAACAGCAAAACCATCACCAATTTCCACACCCTTTACCGCGTTGATGCTCATCATCGCATGGGCAATATCAGCATCCAAACGATCGAATACAGGCTCACCCCAACCCACAGGTACTTTTTCAGCCAAGATCTCTAACTTTGCACCACAGCTTGTGCCTTGCTCACGCAAAGAAGTCACCAGTTGCTCAAAGCGTGGAACCGCATCGACATCACCACAGAAAAATGGATTATTCGGAACTTCAGCCCAATCTAGTTTCTCTGTAACTTCATTACCGATTTGAGTCACATGTCCGCGAATATTGATACCAAACTTTTCAGATAGATACTTTTTCGCAATCCCACCCGCTGCAACACGCATTGCAGTTTCACGTGCGCTTGAACGGCCACCGCCACGATAGTCACGGAAGCCATATTTTTGTGTATAGGTATAATCAGCATGACCAGGGCGGAAAGTTTGCGCAATATTGCCATAATCTTTAGATTTTTGATCTGTATTACGGATCAATAATCCAATCGGTGTGCCCGTAGTTTTACCTTCGAAGACACCTGAAATAATTTCAACTTGATCAGGCTCTTTACGTTGCGTGGCGAACTTAGATGTGCCCGGTTTACGGCGATCTAAATCTTTTTGCAAATCTTCTTCACAAAGTTCAAGACCTGGCGGCACACCATCGACAATTGCCATTAAGCCAACACCGTGTGATTCACCACATGTTGTCACTCGAAAGAGTTGCCCAATACTATTCCCTGCCATGCTTTTGCCCCTTAGTTTTGAACGGATTGCTGAAATACGTCTTTATAACGACGGCATTGTTCAGCTGTTAATGCAAAAATCCCAGAACCGCCTTTTTTGAACGTTAGCCAATGAAAATCAACTGTGTTGAAGTTTTGACGCATTGCCCATTCTGAGTTTCCAACTTCAATAACGATTAGACCATCTTCAGTGAGATAATCAGCCGCTTGCGCTAACATTTTACGAACTAAATCCAAGCCATCCTGACCAGCAGCCAATGCGAGTTCAGGCTCATGCAAGAATTCTTCTGGTAAATCTGCCATATCTTCTGCATCCACATACGGTGGATTGCTGATGATCAGGTCATATTGGTTTTCAGCAGGAATTTTTGCAAATAAATCAGACTCAAGCAAAGCGACTTGATACTGTTTATCATGATGTTCAGCGTTAATTGATGCGACTTCCAATGCTTCTTTTGAAATATCAGTTGCATCAACTTCAGACTCTGGGAATGCATAAGCTAGTGCAATTGCGATACAACCAGAACCTGTACACATATCTAAAATACGTTGTGGTGTTTTAGGATTCTTATTTTCAGGCAAACTATTGATTGCCTCAAGCATCTGTCCATTTTCATCTAAGCAGTAAGGTGCAAAACGTTGTTCAATCAATTCTGCAATTGGTGAACGAGGAATAAGTACACGCTCATCTACATAAAATGGCTTATTAAAGAAATAAGCAAGATTTAATAAATAAGACGTTGGAATCCGATCATTGACACGGCGTTCCAATAAGCTCAAGAATTCAGCTTTTTCACTTGGCAATAACTTAGCATCTAAAATCTCTGGGTCAGCTTTCCACTCAAGTGAGAGTGTTTGCAAAACCAGTGCAGCGCTTTCTGCAAAATAATCTTCTGTACCTTGTCCTAAGTGTGCGTCGTATTGACGAAGTGCAGTTACACCAAAACGAATAAAATCTCGAATGGTTACTAGATTTTCAGCCGCTTCTTGTAAATGTTCAGGGCTGATTGTAGGTCGCTCCACTTAGGCGTCTCCAAAAGTGCTAATTGCAAAACGGTTTATTTTACCTGAGCCAAGAAAAGCAAAGCAACGCTTTAACAAGTTTCTAACCCGCTTGAGGCTTATTTAACAAGAAAAAACCGCTTCAAATCAAAGAAACGGTTTTATATCGTATTTATTTAAATTTTTAACGTGACAAATATCTCGTCAGATCTTCGATACCTTTCAAAGTCATTGGATACATATGATCTTCAAAAGTTTCTTTAATCCATTGAATCGTTTGGGTGTAATGCCAATAACCTTCCAATTCAGGATTGAGCCAAGCGGTTTTGTCAAAGTGTTGGCGTAATCGTCTTAACCAGACTTCACCAGCTTCTTCATTCATGTATTCGACAGAGCCACCAGCAGACTTTAACTCATATGGTGCCATACTCGCATCACCCACAACGATGACACGATAGTCACGCCCATAGGTATGAAATAGATCCCACGTATTTATCCGTGTTGAGCTACGCCGATGATTATCTTTCCAAACATAATCATATAGACAGTTATGGAAATAAAAATATTCTAAGGTTTTGAATTCGGACTTCGCAGCACTAAACAGTTTTTCACATTCAGCAATATGAGCATCCATTGAACCACCGACATCAAATAACATCAGTACTTTGATACGATTACGACGTTCAGGAACAAGCTGTACATCTAAAATGCCCTGCTTTGCTGTTTCGCGAATCGTACCATCAACATCCAGCTCTTCAGCAGCACCTTGACGCGCAAACTTGCGTAAACGGCGCAAGGCGATTTGCATTTGGCGTGTACCCAAGACTTGATCATCATCTAGATTTTGGTACTTACGTTGTTCCCACACTTTTACCGCTGAACGTTTACGACCCGGTCCACCGATACGCACACCTTCAGGATGATCACCAAAAGCACCAAAAGGTGAAGTTCCACCTGTGCCCACCATGCGATTACCGCCTTGGTGCTTCTTATGTTGCTCACGTAGACGTTCTTCCAACATCTTCATCAGCTCTTCAAGGGAACCTGCTTTTTGTAGTTCGGCTCGTTGTTCAGGAGTCAGATGCTTCTCTAATAGCTCCAGATCAAACCAATCTTTGGGCAGCTTATGAACTTGTTTAAGCAATTCATCTAGATCGAAAGTTTCAATGCCATCGAAATAGTCTTTCATGGCACGATCAAACTTATCAAAGAAGCGTTCATCTTTAACTAAAACTGTTTTAGCCAGTTGATAGAACTGTTCTTGATCAGCAAACACAAGTCCTGATGCAACCGCCTGATTGAGATCAATCAGTTCACGCGTTGTGACTGGCACCCCATATTTGCGTAAGGTGTAAAACAATCGAACAAACATTGAAAAACACTCTTAACGGCGTGACATAAAGGCTAAACGTTCAAGGAGTTGTACATCTTGTTCATTTTTAATCAAAGCACCATAAAGCGGAGGAATCGCTTTAGATTTATCATGATTACGTAATACATCTTCAGGCATATCATCTGCCATTAATAGACTTAACCAATCAATAAGTTCTGAGGTTGACGGCGGTTTCTTTAGGTTTGGTACTTGACGTAACTTAAAGAAGACTTGCAAAGCCTCACTGACCAAGGTATTTGAGATACTTGGAAAATGAACCGCGATAATGTCACGCATCGTTGCTTCATCAGGGAATTCAATATAATGGAAGAAACAACGGCGCAAGAATGCATCAGGCAATTCTTTCTCATTATTCGAAGTAATAATCACGATCGGACGCTGTATCGCGGTGACCGTCTCACCTGTTTCATATACATAAAACGACATTTTATCGAGTTCATGCAATAAATCATTTGGGAATTCGATATCTGCTTTGTCGATTTCATCAATCAACAACACACAACGTTCTTCACTGGTAAACGCTTCCCACAATTTACCCGGTTTAATATAGTTTTTAATGTCGTAGACACGATCATCACCTAACTGGCTATCACGCAGTCGTGACACTGCATCATATTCATACAAACCTTGCTGCGCTTTGGTCGTTGATTTGATATGCCAAGTAATGAGCTTTAAACCCAGACTTTCTGCAACCTGTTCAGCAAGTAATGTTTTACCTGTGCCCGGCTCGCCTTTTACCAATAACGGTTTTTGTAGCGCACGTGCAGCTTTGACTGCAAGTTTCAGGCTATCAGTAGCAATATATTGATCTGTACCAGCGAAGTGTTGTGTATCAGCAGACATTTTTAAAACCTTATTTTTCTATCTTTAACAATGTGTGGATGTATATCTAAACTGAACGTGCAGTTTTATTTGCCGTGTATTTTGACCAGCAAAAGCCAATCAATAGACCAGTACCAATGACGAATAAAATCAATGATAAGTTCGACCAGATTAAAACATGTTCTTTGGTGAGCACACCAAAAATCAAACCAAAAATGGCAGGTGCTAATGCTGAATTAGGACCTTCTGAAATCGTAGGTGTTGCAAGAATCGCAAAGGCAACAATCCACAAGATTCCACCAATTGGGGTTGGTAAGCGTGTCATCAAACGATACCAGCACCACAATGCAATGAGTGTTCCCGTAACATATACAATGATTGCAACATTCTCTTCAGGAAATTGATCAAGTACTGAAAGAATGTTTGCCCATATTGCAGTTAAAGTTTCAAGCACCACGCAAACCCTCTGGTTCTACCGCATTTGGATTGATTAATCCCTCAGGCGGCATCTGCATAAAAAAGCCTTTGGTCTGTAATGAGTCTAAAACATGAAGCACATTTACACGTGCAAGTTTACGTTCAGGATGAAGTTCTAAATGCATCACAAAAGTTGCTTTACCAAATGCTTGTAGAACTGTTTCAGGAACACCTTCAAATGGATTTTCGAGTTCCTTGTCATCAGAATGATTTGGACGAGCAATATACATATACATTTCGTCTTTTTTGCTCGATCTATAAATATCGCAGTGCATGTTTACTCACAACTCTTAACAATCTTAGGGGCTATTGGTCTAGATATCATCTCAACAGACCATAAACAGCATACATGAAAAAAAACACAGGTACATTAATGAATGTTAACGCAACAGTCGATTTTTTGACTACCTTGTTTATCTAGAAATTTTCATTTGTGTGGCTAAATATTCAGTGTCCTGTTGCAACAATGCAATCAATGGTTCTGTGAGAACATCATAACGCCACCCAAGTAAATAGCTTGGTAACTCTTGCTCAGGCAAATGAAAAACCACATGCTCATAAATGGCATTCAGCCATTTTTTACGCAGCAAGACTTCTTTTGGTATTCCTGTTTGCATAACAATATCATCTATCAGCGCATCTACTTTAGGCGCGACTTCTTTAGAGTTACTTTTTACTGGTCGAGCCATTTTTAATGGCCAATCATCTTCTGGCGGTAAAAACTTCAATAGATCTAAAATCGTTCGACCATGCTCACGCACTACATTCGGTCGTATTTCTTTAATCTGAGCCAGTTGAAAATTATTATGTGGGTTCTTTTCTACCAAATCCAACATGGTGGTGTTTTTCAGAATGAAACTGCGTGGCTGGTTCATTGCTTTGGTAATTTGATCTCGCCAAATACTTAATTGTTGTAGCTGCATCAACTCACGGCGTGTATGACGATAATTACCAATATTGGTATAAAGCTCAGGAAGCGGTGTTTCCATTGCAATTTCTTTGGTTAAGTTTTGACAATCCTCTAGAACATATTGGTACTGACCTTTACGTTGTAGATCATTTTTTAAAGCATCTGCAAGCTTTACCAAATACAGTACATCGTTGGCTGCATAACACATCTGCTTTTCAGTGAGCGGTCGAGCTAACCAATCTGAGCGTGTTTGATCTTTTTCTATATCAATATTTAAGCACGTCTTGAGCGCATTCTGATAACTCACTTGAAGCCCATGTCCAAGAAATGCCATTGCCACTTGGGTATCAAAAATATTCTTTAAAGGTTTCTGATCAGCATAGTGATAGATCAGATCAATATCTTCACTACACGCATGAAAAATATTTTGTTGTGCGTTAAATACTTTTTGCCAAAAATGCGATAAGTCCAGTGCTGCCCCATCCAATAAGGAAACATGTCCATTTAGATTGATTTGGCAGACTCCAAGTTTTGGATACAAGGTATCGACCTTAATAAACTCAGTATCAAGTGCATAGGTGGAACATTGTTCCATTTGGGAGAGGAGAACAGCTAAATCGTTTTGCTGTTGGATAAATTGAAACATATTTGCTCAAATACAATAATAAAAGAACCATTGGCGACTAAACTGTTAAAATACAGTCATCGTACATGCGAGATTAAATGTAAAAAATTAATCAGTATTCCACATACACAACATGAAATTACTCCTATTCCCTTTAATCAAAAAACGAAAATCCTTTTCGCTCGCCAATAGTGCCATAAATTCCAGCAAATAGATCTAGAATAATGTTAGACAAAATGTAAAAGTTAATTATTTGTTTAAATTAACAACATGAATTTAAAATAAATATAAGAAAATAGCATGAATATGCTATTTCATCCGCATCCGATTATGTACTGCCTGACTCAAAGTATGACTATCCACATATTCTAACTCGCCACCTTGTGGTACGCCTTGTGCGATCCGAGTCATATGAAGTGGTAAGTGTTTGGTTGCTTCTACCAAATAATGTGCAGTAGCCTGACCTTCAACCGTTGCGTTGGTGGCCAAAATCAC
Organism: Acinetobacter sp. 3657; assembly: GCF_031456775.1. Classification (NCBI taxonomy): domain Bacteria; kingdom Pseudomonadati; phylum Pseudomonadota; class Gammaproteobacteria; order Moraxellales; family Moraxellaceae; genus Acinetobacter; species Acinetobacter sp. 3657. The sequence goes on from NZ_JAVDVH010000001.1 coordinate 621,261, forward strand.
TTCTTGGATTTTGCCTTCGCTTAACCGTTGGATCAGATATGGAATACCGATTTCTTCTGGACCAATACCATCTAAAGGCGACAAATGCCCGCCCAATACATGATACTTACCCCGAAAACTACCACTTTGCTCGATTGCCATCACATCTGCTGGGGATTCAACCACACATAACAGTTGCTCGTCTCGTTCAACTGAAGCACAAATATCACAGATTTCATTTTCAGTTAAAGAATGGCAAATATGACATTCATGAATATGACTGGATGCTTCATGCAAAGCATAAGATAAAGCAAATGCACCTTCACGATTTTTCATTAATAAATGTAATGCCATACGTTGGGCTGATTTCGGACCAACACTCGGCAAAATACGTAATGCATGAACCAACTGTTCAAATCGTTCGCTAAACATAAAAATTGATACTTCTTAGGAAATTCCTCCTCTCTCATTCTTACAATGCTTGAGTTGCATCGCATGGAGAAATCCCAAAAATCAATTATTGCCATTTAAGGGAAAGCTCCCTTTATGACAAAGGGAGCTTAGAGGAAGGATTAAATTTAAATTAGAACAAACCTGATAAGCCTGGTGGTAAACCCATGCCTGTATTTGCGCCTTGTAGCTTCTGTTCAGAAATAGCTTCAACTTGACGCGCTGCATCATTGATTGCAACAACAATCAAATCTTCGATAATATCAGCTTCGTCTTGCAACAGTTCTGGACTGATTTCGATACGCTTAACGACATTACGGCAAGTCATGGTCACTTTAACCAAGCCACCACCCGCTTCAGCATGAACCTCGGTATTTGCAAGCTCTTCTTTCGCTTTTTTAAGATTCACTTCCATGTCTTTTTGCATGCGTTGAGCTTGCTGCATGAGCATATTAATGTTCATAAGTCTCTCTCGTTAAATTAAATCTAAACCACGTGATATATCGCGAATAATATCATCAATATCTTCTAAGCCTACAGAAACACGAATTAAACCTTCTTCAATTCCTGCAGCTTGTTTGGCCTCAGCCGACATTCTACCATGCGAGGTCGTTGCTGGATGCGTGATTGTCGACTTTACATCACCCAAATTACTGGTAATAGATAAAAACCGAGTATTATCAATCACAGTCCAAGCACCTTGGCGTTCACCTCTCACAACAAATGATACGACTCCACCAAAACCTTTTTGCTGTCTTTTCGCAAGTTCATGACCCGGATGATCAGGTAAACCCGCATAGTATACTTTTTCAACTTTATCATGTTGGTGTAACCATTCAGAAAGCTTTTGGGCACTTTCACAATGTGCTTTCATACGAATACTGAGTGTTTCTAAACCTTTAAGGAAAATCCACGCATTAAACGGGCTCATTGAATTGCCTAAAGTACGAATAACACCATTTACTTCTTCAAGTAAATCATGTTTTCCCACCACTGCACCGCCTAAAGCTCGACCTTGGCCATCAATATATTTAGTTGCTGAATATACAATCAAATCAGCACCAAACTTAATCGGTTGTTGTAAAACTGGTGTGCAGAAACAGTTATCAACCGCAAATAATGCACCATGCGCATGGGCAATATCAGCGATGGCTTGCATATCACCCACTTGAGCCAATGGATTAGACGGCGTTTCAATAAACAGTAAACGTGTATTTGGTCGAATCGCCTGTTTCCAGCCATCAAGATCGCCTAGATCGACAAAAGTCACTTCAACCGCAAATTTAGCGACATATTTTTCAAACAAGGCAATGATTGAACCAAAAACAGCACGTGAACAAATCACATGATCGCCTGCTTTCAGATACGCCATACAGATTGCATGTACAGCCGCCATGCCTGAACTAGTTGCAACCGCACGCTCTGCACCATCAAGTACGGCTAAACGCTTTTCAAAAGCTTGTACAGTTGGGTTGGTATAACGTGAATAGGTATTTCCTGCAATTTGCCCAGAAAATTTAGCAGCAGCATCAGCCGCACTTTCACAAACAAACGATGACGTTAAAAAAATAGGCTCACTATGTTCACCTTCAAAAGTACGATTATGTCCCGTACGAATGGCGAGTGTTTCAAGTTGATATTCTAAATCATCGCTTGGATTCATGGTTTTATATGCCTTATGATCAATGGTCCTAATCCCCCTTTATAAAAATGCTTTTTCATAAAGGGATTATCAAATCCTATCTATATATGCCAACATTTTGATCGCCTAAGGTATTTGAGGTCAAGGTATAAGATGAAATTATCGCTTAGACTTCGCGCAATCTTGACTCATGATGAGACTTTAAAAGATGAAATCACTTGTGGAACTACGAAAAGTAAATTTTAAACACCTCGCAATGCGCATATTTGAAGCAGACAAACTGGTGTTATCTCAATCTACCCCCTACCAAGTGATTGCTCAGTTTAAACAAACCCGTGTCCGCTTTTACGCTTCAGAAAACAAACGTTTTAAAGAACCTCTTGTATTTGTTGCTCCTCTAGCGATTAATATGGATATTTACGACTTATATCCCTATCGCTCTTTGGTCAAGCATTTTCAAGAAGCTGGATTTGATGTTTATTTGATTGACTGGGGTAAGCTCACCTATAAAAATTATCGTGTTGATTTCCTATCTTTTATTGATAAATTTATTCCTAAATGTATCGACGCGATTCAGCAACACTCAAACTCAGAAAAAATCTCTTTACATGGATGGAGTATGGCGGGAGTATTCGTCACGCTTTATACCGCGCAGCATCAACCAAGTGTGGTGAAAAACTTAATTGTTCTCGGCAGTCCGATAGACAGTTATGCTTCAGGCTATATTGGCAAACTGTATAAAACCTTGGCATCGATCACCACTCGTAATGCCACAATCAAGGACTATGTCTACAATCGACTCCCTAAATTGATGATTCATTCACCGGGTTTCCTAAATTCACTCGGATTTAAGTTACTTGATCCCAAAGGTTGGATCGATGGCAATATTCAATTATTAAAAAATCTGGATAATCTTAAATTAGTCCAAGAAGATGCAACGCTGAGTCACTTCTTAAACAATATGATTGATTATCCGGGTGGTGTGAATCAAGACATGCTTTTTAATGTCTGGCTACAAAATCCTTTAAAAAATGGCGCGATCACACTCCAAGATAAAACCATTGAACTAAAAAATATTGATTGTTCTTTACTGGTGGGTGCTGGAAAGTCAGATCAACTTGTTACTTCCGAGTCAGCATTTCCGCTGACCCAGTTGACAAATAGTCAAGATGTCACGTTTACTCTTATACCTGGCGGGCACTTAGGTTTAATGTCTAGTCAAAACAGTTCAATCGAGTTTTGGCCGACATTCACCACTTGGTTAGCTGAACGTTCAACTCCAATGAAGGAATAAGCGATGATTCAATCTGTTGCATTTATCGGTTTAGGCGCGATGGGCTACCGCATGGCGGCACATTTACCAAAACATTTCGATCAAGTCTTGGTCTGGAATCGCAATTTTAGTAAGGCTGAACAACACGCAACAGAATATGGAACTATTGCTGCTGAGTTGTCTCAGGCTGCACAAGCAGACATTATTTTTTCTTGTTTACCGACGAGTAATGATGTTGAAAGCTTAATAGACAGTATTCAAATCAAGTCTGGGGCGATTTGGATTGATTGTACCAGCGGTGTTCCTGAGGCAGCTCAGCGTCTTGCAGAAAAACTTAAACTTCAAAATGTTGATTTCTTAGATGCACCTGTCAGCGGTCAAACCGTTGGCGCTGAAAATGCAACCTTGACGGTTATGGTGGGTGGAAATGTTGACGCTTTTGAACGTGCATACCCTGCGATGGCTGCGGTTGGGAAATTGATTCAACACGTAGGTGATTCAGGTGCTGGTTTTGCGGTGAAAGCGATTAATAATATGTTACTCGCCGTGAATTTATGGTCAGTTGCGGAAGGTTTTTCTACACTAAAAGCGCATGGTGTCAATTTGGATGCCGCGCTTAATTGTATTAATGCTTCTAGCGGTAAAAGTTTAGTCACCGAAAATATCTTTCCTCAGCGTGTTCTGAGTCGTGAATTCCCTGTGACCTTTGCTCTACCTTTACTGGCTAAAGATACAGGGATTGCTTTGGATTTGGTTCATCAAGCAAAACTGCCAGCGCCTATACTCGCTTTAACGCAAAGTTTGATTCAAGCTGCGAGTTTAACTGCCGAACCCAATAGTGATTTCTCTGCTGCTGTAAAAATGTATGAGTCTTGGAGCAAAATCACGCTGGAATAGGATTTCCATGTGAAAGTAATTGCTTAATTCCATATTGAGATTTTAGAGCGTAATTGAGAGGAAGAACTTTAAATCAATTAACAACTATTTCTTTCGTTACTTTCTGTCCATTACGCAAAATTTCAAACTTGGTTGCCCCTTTCTTTAGATAATTAGAGGTTTCTATAAAATTAAAGCCTTTGTATCTTGATCCAAATTTTCTGTTTTAAATTTTTTTACTTTCTTTTTTTGAGCAATAATCTGCTTATTTTCTTAAAGTTTTCATTTTTCAGAATATTTTTTCATGAGAGGGTTTATAAGTAACATATAATGCGTTATCTCTATGAGCATAGGTTGTTAGCAATAAAAAAAAGAAACTTACGATAGATAAAGTTTTTCTCATTAAATTACCTATTAAATTTAAATATAGACTTGACTACAGTGACCCCTACTAATGTCTGAATCACTGCGGCAAGAATCAGTGTGTTTCTTGTGTAGGTAGTTTTCTGAAGTTAACTTCGGTAAAACCTACATTAGTTCTTTAATGATATATCAATCAATGACTCAATTTTTTGAGCCGCTATTGAATTGTAATAAGTACATTCATTTTTTATCTCTTCAATCGCACCTGTATATGAAATTGTATCAACATATCCATTATACCCTTCAAGAGATTTTTCATATTCTTTAACTAATGATTCAGTTGTTGTATTAGGGTTTTTACTTAAGTAACCACCAGCAAGTTTATTATTAATATTCATATATATACTTACTGCATAATATGTTGGATCATTCGCAATTTTCTTTGAATATGCCCATTGCGTGTTCCCCCATTTACCAGTCTTTGCATCTCCACCTAAAGTTGAAATATAGTCGTTTAAGTTATTAATAAGTTTTGATTCAGTATAGAAAGTAGTCTCAGGGGCAGTAACAACATAAAATGGAGTTGAATATGTCGTTTTTTCTACTTTGTAGCATTTAGCACCACTAGGAAAAGTTGTTTCTCGTGTTAATTCTAAAAAATTTTTAAATTGAGTTCCTAAAATATCTTTACTAAAAAACACGCTTGTAGGGATTTTCTGAGCAAGAAAATTCCAGTAAACAGCTGTTCTATCGCTTACACGCACATTATGTAAATCAATCCAACGACCTTTTTCTTCTATAACAAGATTTTTATGTCCTTCTTTGTTATATGGCGTTTTTCTGAGCGTAGTACCATCCAGTGAAATGGACCTTATATTGAAACGTCTATAGCCTAATGGATATTTAGTTTCATCAGGAGTATACAAGCCATCATAACTTAACATTAACCTTCCTATATCTGGCTGACTCTCTGAATCTAGCAACTGATAGTCTGCATATAGGATATCGGCATTTCTTGTATTTCTAACAATCTCAACAAAAGTAGTATTAAACTGAATTGAACCCCACTTGTAAGATATTGTATTGTCTAAACTATTATTTAAAATCTCATCTTTCTCTTTTTTTGTACTAGTGGTTTCAGAATTACTCCCTCCTCCACAACCTACAAGAAGACTAGAGAAAATAATTAAGCTAGTTACTCTATTCAATTTCATAAAAATACTCTTTTATATTAATAACTTGAAAATTAAAGGATAAGCCACATGGGGAATTTTACCAAATATTACATTTTTACAATAGAATCAACAACTGTTTAATTATGAAACCTGCACTTCACATATCTTTCTATAAAAATATCAATTATTTACTATTCACATCAATTTTAAATATCTTTCCATTACAGACCCAAACGGTATAGGTCTGCATATCAATCTCATAGACATATTCTGTTGCACTACAGGAATATCGACCATCTCTATGTTTAAAATACCTTGGATAAGATTTCCCCATTTTTCTGAGTAAATCGCTTTCACTATCCCCTACACTAACAAGCTCATAGGAAGAACGCATTGAGTTGGTTTCTCTTGCAAAAGTACTGACTGAGATAAAAGTTGAAATTATTGCTAGTATTATGAAGTATTTCATTTTATGAACCATTTGTTATTTAATTCTCACAATTTATCAAATGGTAAAACTAAAGTCATTAGAAAGCACATGATAATGCCTGACTTTATCGCTGCTTAGAACAGCGGACTCATAAACCCGTTGTTCAATTCGCATGTTAAACAATATGAATAGATAATTTTCAACATCCACACCATAACAATAATAAAGACTTAAACACTCAAACATATAAGAAAAATTGCTTTTAGAATCTAATCTTGTCCTTAAAACCTCTTTAATGTGCATTTTTGTCCCATCAGCACATGGTGATCTAACTTACTCAATGTTAAAAATTACTTGGTCAAATTTAATTCGCAATTTCATCTTGGGTGACATGTATGATCACAGAAAATCATCAAATTAAAGCAAGAAAAGTATATTTCGATTTTTCTGAATCGTCCGTATGTTGGATGCCGAACGATCCTCTCTGTTCGCACATAGCCAATGGTATAAATATGCTTTTACCTGCAGGTGAGTTTTGGTTCTGTCGAGTATTTAATAAAGCCATCCCATATATTACTGATGCGAAATTAAAAGAAGAAGTTATCGGATTTGTCCGCCAAGAGGCAGCCCATGCCCGTGCTCATGAAAAGGCACAAGATTTTCTCAGGGAAAATGGCTACGACATACAAGATCCGTTAAACCGTGCTCACCTTGTTTTCAACATCCTATTAGGAGATAAACCATTAGGTATCCCTTTTTTAAAAGGTGAGAAACTTGATGAATATTGGTTACTGTTTCGTGTAGGTGTGATTGCCGCAATTGAGCACTTTACAGGTACCATTGGGCAATGGACGCTTGATAGCAAGTCTTGGGATAAAGCAGACCCTGCTATGACCGATTTATTCCGTTGGCATCTAGCTGAAGAGGTTGAACATCGATGTGTCGCTTATGAATTATTTGAACATCTCTTAACAAACAAGTTAGGTTTCTATGTTTCTCGTCAGGTCATTATGATGGCAATTTTTCCACTGTTTATTTACTTCCTTGCAGATTTCGCTCGCAGTCTTGGGAAACAGGATTTAGAACATCAAGACATTCAGAAATTAATGCGTCGTGGATTCTTTGCTTTTATTCGTGAATTTGAAAAAACGGCTACCAAAACAGACAACCTCCCGACTATTAAATATCTATGGAAAGCGACTTTACGTTGGGTATCTCCAAAATTTAATCCGATCCATGAAGGTGATACTGTACAAGCTTTAGCATATATGGCCCGCTCACCTGCGGTGCAGTACTTTGAACAAATGACACAACATAGCTCAAATACTGTTTCGTTAAGCTAAGTAAAAGATGCTTTTTATGTAGTTTATTAGCCATCAATTTGTTTAAAAACAAACCCCACTTAAAGATAACTTTAAATGGGGTCGGTATTATTGTGTACACGTCTAGCAGCTCTTTGTGAATTATATTCTTAACGCAAAACTTCAATGGTAGAGTTACCGAGTAAGGATATCTGTCATTGTTTTCAGAATAACGCGCTAATAAAGTTTAAAAGAATGAGTATAAAACCTTATAAAAATGCTGATAATTTTCTTCTATATGTATGATTTTAATAAAACCATTGATATCTATAGTTTTTCTATATGATTAAGGATAGAATATGGAGTAAAATTACATTCAAATAATACAGTTTCATTGAAATTTCATCTATACACCTTATATTAGTACTTGCGCTGCGCTCAACGCAGTGCTTGCTCATAACGAGAGGAACACCTCATGAATAAGTTTACAGTTGCCGCTTTTGCTACGTTAATGACCCTTACAGGTTTCAGCATGCAAGCTTCGGCATCGGAACAAGAATGTAAAAAGTTACAAGATAACTATAACCTGATCTATGCATCTAAAGGCTTCTGCTTTAAAGATGCAGATGCTAAAGCCAAGTATGGTAATGAGAACTGTCATACCACTAAGCCAAAGTTTTCTGACAAAGAACAGCAACGTTTAGATGAAATCAAAGCGCGTCAAAAAGAACTGAATTGTAAGTAATATTTCTTCGCCCCTCTTTGCAAACATCGAGGGACATTCCAACATCTATGATTTAAATTAAAGGACTAAGCATGGCATACGATGACCAGAATATTTTCGCAAGAATTCTTCGTGGTGAGTTACCCGCGATTAAAATTTATGAAGATGAGCAAGTTCTTGCGTTTATGGATATCATGCCTCAAGCCGATGGTCATACCTTAGTTATCCCTAAGACACAAGCAGTTACCTTACTCGACCTCCCTGCCGATGCAGCCGCCTATACGATTCAAATCGTTCAAAAAGTTGCTCAAGCGATGGAAAAGGCACTCGATGCCAAAGGGATAGTGCTTATGCAGCTTTCGGGTGCTTCTGCAGGACAAACTGTTCCGCATGTGCACTTCCATTTAATTCCGAGTTCTGTCCATGAGTTAGGACGTCATGCGGTGCAAATGGGTGATCAAGATAAGATTCAGGCACTCGCTGAAAAGATCAAAGCAGCACTTTAATCTTTGGAAATATCTTAAACGGAGCAATGACTCCGTTTTTTTGTTTTTGTAATTATATAAAAATCAATAACAAACAAAATTATCATTCCATATAAATCGTCACCAAACTGTCATTTTTCTTTCACTTCTCTGTAACAAAGTTTGTCGATACTGCATACAAGTTAGTGAGCTATGTAACTTTTTGTACACGAGCAAACTTATAACAGTAACTAAGGCAACTGCCATTTACAAAAAAGTGTTTTGGAGAAATCTCAATGAAAAAATTGCTTCTTGCTGCTACTGTAGCAACATTAGCCATGAATGCAGCGCAAGCAGCACCAACATTGTATGGTAAGCTCAATGTGACGCTCGATCAAATCGATAAGAATGGCTTTAAAGACGAAAGCGTAACAAAAGTAAATTCAAACGCTTCTCGTATCGGTATTAAGGGTGAAGAAAAATTAACAGACAACCTTTCAGCAGTTTACTTAATTGAATGGCAAATCAATGCAGATGGTGACGGTGATCAATCTTTTACTAACCGTAACCGCTTTATTGGTCTTAAATCAGATGGCGTGGGTACATTAAAAGTTGGTCAATACGACTCTTACTTCAAAACTGCAGCGGGCAATAACCAAGATATCTATAATGATCACAACGAACTTGATATGACCGCTATCTTAGCTGGTGAAGATCGTTTAAAAAATGTGATCGGTTTTGAAACTGACAAAAAATTGTTAGGCGGCTTGGCTTTCAACATCATGTTCCAACAAGGTGAAGAGTCTTCTGCTAAAGAAAATGCAGCTAATGGTTATAAAGGTAGTCGTGATGGTTTTGGTGACGGCGTTTCTACTTCGATCACTTATGACAATAAAGACTACGGCTTTGCTGCTGCGGTAGCAGGTAACTACGGTATCGCATCTAAATATGGTGCTTATAGCTTATCTGGTATCTATACCGATGCAATCCGTGTAACTGGTTCACTTGATTTCACTAAGTTAGGTCTCGATGGGTTTGTATTGGGTGCTTTATGGCAAACAGCTCAACCAACAGATGACACTGTTACAACAACAAGCGGTTCTGATGTAACATCATATAAAGGTTTACAAGAAGATGCGTATGGCGTAACTGCAGCGTACAAGATCCCTTCTACACCGATCAAGTTAAAAGCGCAGTATATCTCTGCAACAACAGAATCAAATGGTCGTGATGATCGTAAACAAGATCTTTATGGTCTTGGGGCAGACTATCAAATCAACAAACAAGCACGTTTCTATGGCGTAGTTGGTCAACAAAAACGTGATTGGTTAGTGAAAGATGATAAGAAAACAACTATCGGTTTAGGTATGGAATATAACTTCTAATTTGAAGATTATTTTCTAACAAACTAAAAGGGCTTGATGCCCTTTTAGTTTTAGGTTGAAAAAAGAAAAATCGTGGCTAAGCTATTCACACAAACAATTAGAACAAAAAACCACCATAAAAATCTAAAGAAACTATATTTCCTTAGAACAAAATAAATTAAAAGTATGATCAATAATGTAATCGAGAAAAACAACCAAATTGCCCCATTTAATTGTGCATTCCCCCAAATATTATTTTCTACGGTGAATCTCACTTCTTTGTATAATGACGGTAAAAATAAAAGGGATAAGGTAGAGGAAAATATTAATAGCTTTTGTCGAAACTCTTTAATAAAAACAGCGACAAGAATCAACATTGGTAAAGTGATAATGAAATAGATAAAGAATATTAAGAAAAAACCAACTCCTGAACCTGCTACGCTCATTTAATCTCCCCGAAAATATAATTTCTAGATGCGTATTTATTCACAAATCACTAAGTCGATATTTAATAAAAACATTTATTGTCTTTACACCTACGGGATGCATCTAATCAACATGCGATTTAAATTATAAAAGAAATAAAGCCCATATTTACATGAGCTTTATTCCTTGTTTTTATTGCACTTATAGGATAGGTTATTTCTTTAAAAACCCACTCACAATATTCATCACATTTTGAATATCATTATTCGCTTCTTGAGGACTCGTACTAGAACCTTGTGGAGTTAAAGAATCAATCACTTGTGGTAAAACCGATGCAATTGCGCCATAAATCGCTTGTTTAGGTGCTTGTGTTTGCTGTGCAACCTGCTCCACATCTTGATCATCAAACAAACTCTGCATATTTTGAGTCGGTATATCCGTATTATTCGGTTGATTAGGATCAACCCAACTTTGTACTTGATTGGCTAAACCCGCATTTTTAAGCTTATCCAGTGCACCTTGTAAACCACCTTGCTTTTGAATCCAAGCAAGTACCAATGGCAACACAACGATAAGAAGACTTTGCGGATTACTACGGTTAGAAGCAGTTGTTCCACCGCTCAATTGGCCAAGTACCGAACCTAAAACACCACCCAAACCACCTTGTTGGTTTTGCGTATTTTGTTGTTGTCCACCAACTTGGCTTAGTACTGATCCAAGTATGCCACCCAAACCGCCTTGTCCTGATTGTTGCTGACCGCCTAAAGCTTGTTTTGCTAACATTTCAACAATATTGCTTAAATCTGTCATGGCTTACACGTTCCTTTTGGAATTATTTATTCCAAAAGCATACGCTGCTTTGAAAGCCCAGAACAAAATTGAATTGTTAAATTTTGCAAGGGCTTGCAGTCAACCTAGTCTAAATCTCTATCTTTGAAAACAGAGACATTTTTTAGATTTACCAGCGAAATTTATTCCAGTTTTCAGGATTCGCCCAAAACTTGGAATTAAACCAATCAGGCACATGTTTATAGGTCAAAATATTAAATTGCCACAAAGCAAAATCGTTATCATGTGTGGTCTTGTCGATCAATTGAGTAAAGCCTAGCGAACGAAGTAATCTTTCGTCATCTAATTGACTCACGACTACGATACGTTTTGCCATTAAATCACGCAATTTGACAAGCAACTGCGCTTTTTGTGTTTGGCTGACGTTTTGCATCTCTACGGTATTAAAAAATACAAAACCTAAATCATAGCGCTGCGTAAATGGCAGACTTAGAAAGTCAGTTACGTTAAAATAATGCCATTGAATGGACGCATTTTGGTCAATCTGTTGACCAATACAAAGTGCAGTATGTATGGGCTGTTCTTTAGATAAATCGTCTAGCATAGAAGTGATGACATTTTGTTCAGCCATAACTGCAACCCTTGATTGAGAAAGATGAGAGTTTATTAATGGAACTACAAGGCATTTGTCATAAAATGCATGCAGCGCTCAAAACGCATAGTGTAACTGATCAACCAATACACAAGGCAAATGTTGAATATAAATTTATATTGGATCGTTCAGAAACTGATCTACCATTTGTGTTGGGTCAAGAACTAGAGATCGAATGGACAGGCAATATTTTCTGTACATCATGTGGTGCTAAAACACCTAAATCCTATTCCCAAGGTCATTGTTTCAAGTGTTTCAAGACCAAGGCAGAATGTGATCTATGTATTATGAAACCAGAAACTTGTCATTATCATCTTGGAACTTGTCGTGAAGATGATTTTGCACACAATGTTTGTTTCCAGCCACATATCGTTTATTTGGCCAATTCAAGTGCGTTAAAAATTGGTATTACACGTATCGTCAATATGCCAACACGATGGTTAGATCAAGGTGCGACTCAAGCACTGCCGATCATGAAAGTTGGTTCTCGCCGTTTATCTGGTCATTTAGAGACGCTGATTGCCAGTCAAGTCGCAGATAAGACGGATTGGCGAAAGTTGCTTAAAGGCGAAGCCGAACCTTTAAATTTGATTGAGCAACGTGATCAAATCATTGAAGAATTTGCACCAAAAATTCAAAGTATTCGCGAAGAGTTTAACCAAAATCTGGAGTTTGATGAAGGCTTAGAATTTTTAGAAAACGAAGCTCAACGTGAGTTTATTTACCCTGTTGATCATTATCCTGAAAAGATAAAATCACTGAACCTCGATAAAACCCCAAAAATTCGTGGTGTTTTACAAGGCATTAAAGGTCAGTATTTATTACTGGATATTGGCGTGATCAATATCCGTAAATATACGGGGTATGAACTTATCCTTCGTGCATAAGTAAAAAGGTGGCATCTAAGCCACCTTTTTATTCTTTTTAATCAGCTTCTAAGCATTTCAAAATGGCTTGCACTGGGTCTTCAGTATTTCCAGAGATTAACTGCTTATGCATACTCAAGTGTTGCATCATTTGAATATGTGCCGTTTCATGATCCATCAATTTTTCAATCTCAGTCGCAAGCTGTTTTGGCGTTGCATCGGATTGGATCAATTCTTCTATCACCTTTTTACCCGCAATAATATTGGGCAATGCGTAATATGGAATTTTGACGAGAAACTTGGCAATCATATAGGTAAGCCAATGCAGTTTATAAAAAGTCACCATTGGACGATGCAGCAACATCGCCTCAAGTGTGGCTGTGCCTGATGCAAGTGCCACAATATCACTGGCACTCATCACCATACGGCCGATCTTTGATTCATTATCGGTATTTTCTAAAACATGAATCTTGGCTTTTAAGCTGATATCCAAGTTTTGGATACCTTGCTCAATCTGCTGTTTTCTTGCATCGTTAATCGCTGGGATCAAAAATTCAAGCTCAGGATGTTTACGATGTAAGATTTCGGCTGCACCAGTGAGTAAAGGCAATAAACGTTCAATTTCACCGCGACGGCTACCCGGCAATAGCGCAATATGCATTTTATGCGCAGATAAACCAAGCTGATGTTTTGCTTCTATAATTGGATTTTTTAAAGGTAATTGCTTTGCCAATGGGTGACCAACAAAGGCGGCTGCAACATCATAGTTTTCATAAAAGGTTTTTTCAAATGGGAATAAACACAGCACTAAATCAATACTTCGCTTGATGCTATGGACACGTCCCTGACGCCATGCCCACACTGATGGGCTAACATATTGAACAGTTTTTATCGGTAAGTTCTTTTCTTTTATCGTTTTCGATAAGCGTAAATTAAAATCTGGTGCATCTATCCCAATAAAAATATCTACAGGTTGTTCAGTCCAACGCTCAACCAAGCCATCACGTACAGCAAAGAGTTTTTTTAGGTCTTTTAAAACTTCAACAATGCCCATGACCGATAATATTTCCATTGGATAAAAACTATGGAAACCCTCGGCAATCATTTGTGGACCACCAATCCCTTCAAATTCAGCATCAATACCTTGTTCACGAAAACTGCGCATGAGTTTTACACCCAACGTGTCTCCAGAAACTTCCCCCACTACAATGCCAATTTTTAGTTTTTGCTTTAACAAGACTAACGCCCCATTCAAAAGTTTAAAAGATTCTAACAGAATGATTTTACATCGAATCACAGCAAACAATGTAATTTGTTCATGATTAGTGAAGATCATTTTAATCTAATAAATCATTGATTGGGTGAATGAGCATCTAGATTTGCGATAAATCAGCAATTGCTTGCGTTGTATATAAACATTAATATAAACAAGAATCATTTACATGTGTGATTTTCTCTCCTTCTGCTATTTCTAAGTACATTTATGGCTAAATCCACTTCCCTAACATTTGCCTACCGACTGAGTGTGTTCTATCGCTTTACATTTATATTCGTGCTTGGCTATTTAGCAATGATGTATTTGAGTTTAAGCCTAACGACACTATTCAGCTATTTTCTAGATAAAGCAGAAGCAATTTTTCTCGCGGCATTTATCTCGATTTTGTTTTATTTACTCTTTGTTATTGTTGGATTTTGTTTCAACTCATTATTGAAGTTGACATTGCTCAGTTTGGCTTTGGTGGGACTCTTGTTTGGCTTATCTGCGGGTTTAAATTAAAATGCAAAATAAAGGCGTCCGCCAATCAATGGCATGGTTACATGCTTGGACTGGCTTGGTTTTTGGATGGCTTTTGTTTGCCATTTTTTTGATGGGAACGAGTTCTTATTATCGTCATCACATAAATTTGTGGATGCAGCCGCAACTTGCACAATATCAAGTGAATCAAGATGTGGCGATAGGCACTGCGACTGATTATTTAAAAAAAAATGCGGCAGATGCGAAGTCATGGTATATCGGCATTGCCAATCCTGAGCAGCCTGTAAATAAAATTTATTGGGAAAAGGCAGATGGTGGCTATGAAAGTCGTAACTTGGATATTAATACTGGGCAAGAATTAAAATTATCAGCAACACAAGGTGGAGAATTTTTCTATCGTTTCCATTACCAACTTTATGGGATGCCGATCCTCATCGGTCGACTGATTGCGTGTTTGGCCGCATTTATCATGCTGATTGCTTTGGTTTCAGGCATTATTACCCACAAAAAAATCATTACTGATTTCTTTACCTTTAGAACCTTTAAATCACAACGCTCTTGGCTCGATTTTCATAATGTGTCTTCTGTTGTGGCACTGCCCTTTTTCCTTACCATTACTTTTACAGGTTTAGCGATATTCTTTTATCTGTATCTACCCTTAGGTATGAAAAAATTATATCCAGATAATCCATATCAATATTTCACTGAAATCAGAACAGTGAACCAAAGCAATGACAATAATGCAGCACCTAAACCCGCTGAAACAGTTTCAATTGCAACCCTCCTCACCCAAGTACGGCAACAATGGGGAGATCAAGCGCTTGCAACGATCGAAGCAAAAAATCTAAATACAGATCAAGCAACCATTACATTTAAACAATTGGAAGATCGATCAATCACCTTAAATCAAGCGCAAATTAGCTTTGACGGTACAGGTAAAATTCTTGCAGATACTCGAAACAATAGTGCGGTAGCGACCCTAAACTTTGGTGTTTATAGCCTACATATGGCAACTTTTGCACAGCCTGCGCTGCGATTTGCTTTCTTCCTGTCAGGGCTTCTTGGTTGTTTAATGATTGCTTCTGGTTTGTTGTTATGGAGCTTAAAACGTCAGATTCAAAATAAATCAAATCAGTTCCATTTTGGCTACTGCTTGGTTGATCGCTTGAATGTTGCTGCATTTGTTGGTTTGCCTATTGCAATGCTTGGCTATCTTTTTGCCAACCGATTGGTGCATCTAACAGAAACCATGCCTAACTATGAGATTTATACGTTTTTCATTGTTTGGGCACTGAGCTTCATTATTGCACTTATAACGAAACAACAATATTTATGGAAATCACAGATTCTCATTTTTGGATTGCTCGCAATTGCTTTGCCTATATATAACTTGCTTTATCTAACTCACCATCGACTCATTTCAGATCTGCAAAGCTATTGGCCTTTTTTGCGGATTGATTTATTTCTGATCGCTTGTGCACTCTTTGCTGTATTTATTTATCGAAATATTCAACCTATTCAAGCCAAAGCGCACAATAAATTAAAAGCGAAACTTGATCGAAAAGAGACAAAAAAATGATGTTATTTGCACTTATCCTGATTGGCTTAGGCATGACGTTATTATATCAATGCAGTGATAAAGCGATCCGCAAAATTAAACCGAAGCGTCAACCATTCGTACAGCGCTTTCGGTTACAGCTAAGAATGTGTGCTTTTTTCTGTTTTTTCTTGGCAGGTGCTTTGCTGTGTTTAATCTACGGGTCTTCAATCGGTTTTGTAGGATGGTGGATCTTTGCTACACCGCTGACGTTTTTTGTGATTTTGGCCGTGAATGATTTAAGCAATCAGCCACGTAAAAGTCATAAAAGCTAGAATTTGAAATACTCCTTTAGCATTTTTTTGCATAAGGAAATCACTATTCATCACAACGAGTTAGCTAAAAAAGAAATAAGATATGCTGTTTTTTGCATAATTTAGGCATATCGTCGATGTTTGGTCCAATGGAATTTATTTTAGCTGGTGTACTGGTTGGTTTCTGCGTTGGAATCACGGGTGTCGGCGGTGGTTCATTGATGACACCGATTTTAATCAGCTTATTTAAGATTGAACCGCATATTGCCATTGGTACAGATTTACTCTATGCCTCGATTTCAAAATTCTGCGGCTCCTTGGTTCATGCCAAAAAACTAAATATTGTATGGCCGATTGTCCTTTGGTTAGCATTGGGCAGTATCCCTGCCTCATTCGCAACGTCTTGGGTGTTAGAACATTATTTGAGTCAATCCGCACACTATAAACCAGTATTGACCATGGTTTTAGGCGTAATGTTGACCTTGACGGGTATCTCAATCGTCTTCCGTGCTCAAATTGAGAAGTTCTTCGATCGTTTTAGAAATCGTGAACAAGCCAATATGGAAAGCGAACAACATGCCCTACAGCATAAACGTCGATATATTGTGTTTATGGGCATTATTTTAGGCGTGTTGGTAACTCTGTCTTCTGTCGGTGCAGGTGCTTTTGGCATCATGGCGTTAGTGATTATGTTCCCCAATTTACCGATGATTCGTATCATTGGTTCTGATGTTGTGCATGCTGTATTACTGACTGCTGTCGCTGGTTTGAGCCACATGTCTTCTGGCAATGTCGACTTCAGCTTATTGATGTGGTTATTGGTTGGCTCTATTCCTGCGATTATTGTGGGAACATTGATCAGCTCGCATTTACCTGAACGATTTATCCGCAAAATATTAGGAATCACGCTATTTGCATTGGGTATAAATTTCATTATTAACCCTGTAAAAGAGAAACCGAAACCTGTTGAAACAACCCAAGTGGTTCTGATTCAGCAAACAACTCATTCTACAACAATAGTTTAAGTGCTAAATAGCCGATTGTTTATACATAAATGATGTGAATCGCTAGTTAATCAATCGGCTTTTCGTGCTATATTCGTAGACAAATTAACCTCTTCTTTCGATTGAATTTGTGACAGCAATGAATACTCTACAGTCAAATCCAGTTTCTCAGCCAGATATCGACGACGTTAACATTAAAAGCATTCAGACTTTGATTACTCCAGCAGAACTTAAAAGTGACCTTCCTTTATCAGAAGTTGCCTACCGAACTGTACTTAATGGGCGTAACACGGTTCGTAATATTTTAGATGGTAATGATAAGCGCTTGTTTGTCGTGATCGGGCCTTGTTCTATTCACGATACCAAAGCTGCGCATGAATACGCAGATCGCTTGAAAGTGCTCAGTGAAAAAGTAAAAGATACTTTATATATCGTGATGCGTGTTTATTTTGAAAAGCCACGTACAACTGTGGGCTGGAAAGGTTTGATCAACGATCCTGATATGAATGACTCTTTCAATATTGAAAAAGGCTTGCATATCGGTCGTGGGCTTTTGCTTGAATTGAATGAAAAAGGCTTACCATGTGCGACTGAAGCACTTGATCCAAACTCTCCTCAATACTATCAAGACTTAATTTCTTGGTCTGCAATTGGTGCACGTACTACAGAAAGCCAAACACATCGTGAAATGTCTTCGGGCTTATCATCACCTGTGGGCTTCAAAAATGGTACTGATGGTGGTTTAACGGTTGCAACCAATGCGATGCAATCCGTAAAACATGGTCACAGCTTCTTAGGCTTAAATGAAAGTGGTCAAGTTGCGATCATCAATACCAAAGGTAATCCATACGCGCATGTGGTTTTACGTGGTGGTAATGGCAAACCGAACTATGATGCAACTTCTGTTGCTGAAGCTGAAGCAGCTTTAGCCAAAGCGAAAGTCAGCACTAAAATCATGATCGATACCAGTCATGCTAACTCAAACAAAGACCCGTATTTACAACCATTGGTTTTGAAAAACATCACAGAGCAAATTCTTGATGGCAACAAATCAATCGTGGGTATCATGGTTGAGAGTCACTTAAAAGGTGGACGTCAAGACATCCCTGAAAATCTGTGTGACCTCGTATATGGTCAATCTGTAACAGATGGCTGTATTGATTGGGAAACCACTGAAAAAGCATTATTAGAAATGCATGAAGCGTTAAAAGACGTTTTACCCAACCGTTAATCTTTGAATAAATAAAAACAGGCTCTCATGAGAGCCTGTTTTTATTTTTAAAATCTCTATTAATTTGTCATGATTAACCAAGTCTTGAATTACTTTCTCTATATTTAGTCGATTAATATTTGGTATAACGATCAGATTCTGTTCTAAAAAGTACTGTTGCGAATGTAGGTCATCAGTCATCGTTTGTGTCAAACGAACAGGATCATAAAAGTTTAATTCAAATTTTTGATTCTTATAAGTTATTGTTAATGCAATCCATCCTTTAGCCTCCCATATCCACTCTTCTAAATCAAAATCATCAGGGAAATCTAAACTGTAATTTTTCATTTTTTCAGCTGATCAACTGTTTAATATGTTTTGAACTGTAACATTTTTTTAATTATACTGCTGCCACATTCCCCCTGCGACGTATCACCGATATGAAGCCCAGTTTTCGTCAACATATGTACAAGTGGCGTACCTTATTGGGTATGATAACTTTGCTTTGTTTACTCTGGCATATCTTGTTACCAACGATGGTACATACGGGCGTCGTACCTGCACTTTATGCAATGCCATCACATTGCCAAGTCACAGAAATTCAAAAAGTCACACTGTTATCGACACAAGTACACAGCAACCATCATACTGAACATCACCACCATACGATGCAGCAGCATAATCATCACCTTGATCATGCTCAACACGGTTCACAGCTCAGTGAATATGCACAACAAGTTTATGCACTGGCTAGCCAGATCATGAAACATTGCCCACTATGTACCTATGGTTTAGATGCAGCCGCAATTATTCCATTACTTGGCTTGATTATCATTTTCTTATTGGCTTGGTTTAGTCGTGTACGTTGTTTGTGCCATGCGTGGACACAGGATCTGTATATTCCACGTATTTTCTATATTTTCCCCCTTAAACAAGCTCCGCCAGTCGCTCTATAAATCGCAAACTTTTACATACGTATCCAGTTCATCACTGCGATACAGCTCGTTTAATGCTTTTATAGAGTTTTAAAAATGACGACTTATTTTCGTTTGTCAGTCTTAACGGCTGCCTGCCTGTCTGTGACTTACAGTTCATTGGCGATTGCTGAAGCAAATCCTGCACAAGACACCAAAACCTTAGCGACTATTGTGGTAACCGCAAGTCGTGAGGGCGAATCACTCAATAATACCCCTGCTGCGATTAGCCAAATTACCAGCCAAACATTAGCCGATAAAAATGCCACTTTTATTGGGCAATTGGTCAATCAAACCCCTGGGGTATTGATGAATGACTTGGGTAATGAACAACATATGATGTCGATTCGACAACCGATGACCACCGCAGCGGTTTATCAGTATTTAGAAGATGGTATTTCAGTTCGTCCTGTTGGTGTATTTAACCACAATGCACTCTATGAACTGAATCTTGCGGGAATTGATCGTATTGAAATCTTACGTGGTCCAGCCAGTAGCTTATATGGAAGTAATGCTATTGGCGGCACAATTAACTTTCTAACTAAAGCACCAAGTGCAACACCGACTGCTGAAATCGGCGTACTTGCGAGTAGTGAAGCTTACCGCCGTGTTGATCTTGGTGCGTCAAATACCTTTGCGACTGAGTTGGGTGAACATGGTCTACGTTTGTCTGGCTACGCGAGTGATCGTGGCGATAGTTGGCAAGATCATGCCGAAAGCAATAAACAAAGTTTCACCCTTCGGCATGATTGGCGCATTTCTGATGCCACACAAATCAAAAATATTGCCAGCTATAATCATCTAAAAGCAGACATGACTGGAAGCGTGAATGCCAAAGATTTTAGTGAACGTCCGGGTTATAGTTACCAGACATTTACCTATCGTGAAGTCGATTCCACCCGTTTATCTTCACAGATTAGCCATGCTTGGAATGAGATCAATCAAACTCAAGCAACCATATATTATAGAGACAACACCACTGAACAAAATCCAAGTTATAGCATTCGTACTGATATACGAAATGGTGTGCCTACAGGGACTTATACGGGCCAAACCACTTATAATCAGTTCAAATCTTATGGTCTAAATTTGCAACACGCCACAAGCTTTTATCAGGTGAAGTGGATTATCGGTACGATGGCAGAACATACGCCAAACAAAGCCAAAACTAATGATATTGAAGTATTTCGTGATCCGGAAACACGTATTTATACAGGTTTTAAACCACGAAAATTATTACGTGACTTCAATGTTGATGTCGATAACCAAGCCATTTACACCCAAGTCAATTGGCAAAGATTCGATAACTTAAATCTAGTCGCTGGTGCTCGCTACGACTGGATTAGATATGGCTATCAGAATAATTTAACGCCTTCGAATGTTACGGGTGCCCCGAACGAAACACGCCGCTTCCATAAAGCCAGCCCACAACTTGGCTTTATTTGGAATGCACATCCACTATTGGATATCTATAGCAACTGGTCACAAGGTTTTGTACCACCAGAAGTAAGCAATTTATACGGTGCAAACTTAGTGACACCAAATTTGTCTGAAGCAACATTTAACAATATGGATCTTGGCATACGCTTCAAACTTTTGGATGAACGTTTAGATGGTGAAATTACGCTTTATCGCTTAGATGGAGAGGATGAAGTCATTAACTATACTAAACCTGATAATACCCGCGAACCACGCAATGCAGGTAAAACGCGACATCAAGGCATTGAAATTGGTGCAACTTGGGATATTACAGATCACTACGATCAGCGTCTGAAACTATCCGGAAGTTGGGCGAAACATGAATTTAAGCAATTTCAGCCATCAGCAAGCTTAAATTATAATGGCAATCGTATGCCAAGCGCTCCAAAGGCATTTGGTACTGTTGAATACCAAATTAAACCCATTCCTGAGTTGTTGTTGTCCGCTGAAGGTGTCTACGTCGGATCATACTGGATCAATGATGCCAATACTGAAAAATATGATGGGCATACGGTATTAAATCTACGCGCAACCTATCGCCGCAATGCTTATGAAATCTATGGTCATATCATCAATGCCGCAGACGCGCATTATGCTGAAAGTACCTCATTTAGTAATAACCAAGCGAGCTTTACCCCTGCTGCACCGCGTACCTATTTATTAGGTTTACGCTATCATTTCGGGAAATAAGCCATGAATGCCAACCAACTCAAAAAGCTACTGAGCTTTCATCGTAGCCTTGGAATGGTGTTGGGCATTTTGGTTCTATTTTGGGCTTTAACAGGTGTGTTGCATCCAATTATGAGTGCAACACAACCGCAGCCTTTGAAACGAATGCCTCCACCGCAACAACTAGATTTAAACAATGCTTTACCAGCAAAAACGGTCTTAGAGCAAAATCAGATCAAGCAATTTTCTGCACTTCAAGCCATTCAAATCAATGCCGATCAAACAGCATATCGGGTATTGGGCACAGACCAAAATATTGCTGAATACTATGATGCGCATTCAGGTCATCGTATTGAAAATGCAGAATCACAAGATGCCAAACGTTTAGCCGTTTGGTATACAGGTCTTGCTGAGGAGCATATTGTTTCCACGCAACTGGTTACAGAATTTAGTGATGATTATCCGAGTGTAAATCGCTTGTTGCCAATCTGGCGTGTTGATTTTGATCAAGGTTTACGTGCCTATGTTGATCCTAGTCATGCACGACTTGCCACAATTTCTAATGACCAAAAGATGTGGATGGCACGGATTTTCCGCTTAGGTCATACATGGACGTGGAATAATCAGCAATGGTTTGGTCAAACACTTTTGATGCAGTTTGCTCTGATTGGTATACTCGTCATCACGTGTATGGGAATCGGACTGTTTTTCAAAATTCATAACCGAAAAAACCATCGTTTACGTCTGAAACCAATTCGATTCCTACATCGCTATTTAGGCATCAGTCTGAGTGTATTTATTTTACTTTGGGTGATCAGTGGTTTTTACCATCTTTGGCAAAAGAAACCCGAAATCGAAAATATTCAGCCTATTTTCAAGACACAAGATTTAGATCAAACGTCGTGGCAACTAGCAACAGCTCAGTCGATACAGCAATTACACCTAGTACCCATGTCATTCGATCACGATCAAACACGGGCTGCGTGGATGATCCAACTCATCGGCAAAAAAGACATGCAAGGCAGTATGACCGCAGCCAAAGAACATGATCATCATGGTCAGAGTAAAAATCAAACACCTGCGATCCAATGGATTGATGCTGAACAAGCCAAACCAGTTGACGTGCTTGAGCAAAGTAAACAGCTCGCTGCCGATTATCTCAATGTACCGATAGAAAGAATTAGGCAAAGTTCATGGATTACCAGCTTTGGTGGGGAATACGGCTTTATCAATAAACGTCTTCCAGTGATTAAAATTGATACCCATTTAAACGATCAATTACGACTCTATATCGAGCCAAGTAGCGGTGTAATCGCGGCAAAAGTCACGGCACAGGATGCACTCGAAGGCATAAGTTTTACTTATTTGCATAAGTGGAGTTGGTTACCGATTGATAAAATTGTTCGTGATATCTTATTAGGTTTAATCGCTGCATTGATTGCTATTTTGGTGATACTAGGCTTCTGTGCCTACCGTAAAAGATAATGTTTTTTTGATCCTCTCACGAACAATGAGAGGATCAATATCGCTCGAGATTCAATTTCATGAGTCTAAGACAGATAGAAAAATGTAATCAGAAAACTGATCAAGACACCCATCTCTGATAACTCAATCGAAGCACCAATCGTATCACCAGTAATCCCACCAATTCTTTCAATGAACTTCGCACGTAAATAAAACAGCAGCAGTAAAAAAATTGCTAAACAAATAATGCCAGACCATCCAAACACACAAAGAAATGACAATGTAATGACAAATACCATCCATGCCGCCGTTTTTGGGATCAGATCAGCAATAGAACGTCCCAAACCTTGTTTTCGCACATAGCTTGTAGTTAGGAAAAGAAATAAAGCCGCACTTCGCCCAATTGCAGGGACAATAATCAAAAGCGTAGATAATTGTTGTTCTAATAACACATAAATAGCGACAAATTTAAGCAAGCAAAGCATGATCAAACTTAAAACACCGATAGGCCCACATGCTGGGTCTTTCATAATTTTAAGTGTACGTTCAGGATCACCGAAACCACCAACCCATGCATCTGCGGTATCTGCTAATCCATCTAAATGTAATCCGCCAGTCAGCCAAATCCACAATACGAGGATAATACTTGCCAGCAATAAGGTTGGCAGTTTGAATAGCAATATTGAGCAGGCAAATAAAACCAAACCGATCAATAGTCCAATGAAAGGATAAAACAAAATAGCTTGTGCATTTTGCTGTGCGGTTGGTATATTTTTTAATTGAATCGGTAAAACAGTTAAAAATTGCAAGGCAATCCAAAAAGGTGTCATGCTAGAAATCTCAGCCAAGCTATATCTTTTATTCACTCATTATGAAGAAATAAAAATGGGAATAGCAAGCCTATTCCCATCCTAAGAAATTATTAAGTTAGATTATTGAATTTGATAGCATTGCTTAAGCTTTAAATAATCATAATAAAAACTGTTTGCGCGATATCGAGCATAGTTACATGAAGGTTTGAACAAGGTTTCTTTTTCATTGTAGAGCATTTTGACTAAGGTACTTCCTTGAGCATTTTGATAAATATCCCACTGTAAATTGGCCGCCATAGGCGATACCAATTCACCTCTCCATGCACTATTTGTATAGTTATAGGTTTGGCGTAATGGCAAAGTTTGCATCATGTTATGCAACTCAAAAGTCGTCGCAAGCGGAATAATGATTTCAGCATGCGCAAAGCGTAAAACTGCACGATGTGATTGTTGTTTATCTACGACTGCATCGACCTGCTTAAACAGATCTTGTTTCAATCCCTGAGCAATCGCACTGGTGACTTGATTCGACTCGCTAAAGCTGGGACCTTTTTCATAGAAATCATTGGCATCATTAAATTCTGCATAGAACTTTGCTGCATCTTCAGGCATATATTTATCAAAATCGACACCTTTGAGTTCACTCTGCATACCTCCCATGATTGAATAAAGCTCATATAAATAAGCGGCTGCATCCACAGCACTAGTAATGCTATTTTTACCCTTGCCTTTTTCAGTAATGGTTTCCCCATTCGGTGCGACTACGCTATATGAACCATTATTGCTAAAAGTATAAGCCTCACTCGTCCCTAGTTTTTGAATAAACTCAGCTTTGAAAATTGGCCTAAGCACTTGCATTGCAACCGTTTCAGCACGTGTATCACCTGTCAGTTCTTTCAGCTTTTGAGCTAAATCCTGATCTTCTTCGGCAAATTTCTGGTAAGCCTGACTCGCATCATAAACGGCTTTTTCTTGCTCAGATAAAGATTGAGCCAAATCTTGATCTGCCGTTAACTTATGGAAATAAAGCTTGAAGCGATCTACGCCACCATCTTCAACTGTTGGCACACTTTCACTGGCTAGGCTAGTATATGAAATTGGTGTAATTTTATCTTTAAGCTTTTGGTTTTGTTGAATAAGTTCATCAGTAAAAAACTTAGCGCTATCCACGGCACGGTCTACACCCGAACTTTGCACTAAAATAGATGACGGTTGGCTTTCTGCTGCTTTAAATAAATTTGGTAGGCGTTGCAATAATCGATCTGCAATTCCTCTATGCTCTAAAATCCCCGTCAAACTTTCATTGCCGTAACCAAACTGGCGAATACCCTCGACACCATAGCCTAACAGAATATTTGCTTTCATCATGCTTTCTAGATCTGCACCGAGTTTTTCACCTAACGGGGTCAGCGCATTTTCAGCCTTTGCCTGTTTCCATAGATTATAAAGTGCTAAATCATATTTGATACTTGATAAGCCTCGAGAACCATGACGTGCAACTAATTCAGTAAAAACAGATTCGAAGCCTTGTGGAATTGGCTCATATTTTTTTAGATCTTGTAAGGGCTGATAAGGTGTTTTAGTTTGATAATATTTTGATGGTGTATTATTTTCAGGCTTTGTCTGTGGTTGCTGATGATCATCATTGTTGCAAGCGACCAACAAGATACTTGCGCATAACACACTGCTTTTAAATAATATATTCATGAATTATTTGCTTATAGATAAAGAAGTGCCATGTATCATAGACAGGAGCAATGACAGTTCTATTAAACCATTCAGTAAAAATTTTAAATACAGTTGTATTTAGAAGCTAAGGAGCAAGTGTCTTTTCCATAAAACCAATCCCACTATCAGTGTCAAGCAACTCTAATTGATACAGTTTTCCCAGTTCTGCTGGCATTTTTAATAACTCATCTAAGCTATGTTGTCTTGCTAAACAGGTTAGTAACTTTATTACCCCTCCGTGTGTAACAATCAGCGCTGTTTCCCAACTGTTCTCCTGCATTTGCTGATGAATTTGTTCAAAACCTAACGTGACTCGTTGTTGAAATCGTGCAAATGATTCACCATTTGGTGCTTGATATTGAGTCGGGAATTGCCAAAAATTTGCCAGTAACTCAGGAGTCGTTTCATAAATCCTTTGAGTTGAAACACCTTCCCAATCACCAAAATACATTTCTTTGATATTTTCATTGATCAATAGCGGGCGTTGCAATTGATTGGCCAAATTTTCAGCAAAAAGACGGCACCGTTGCAGAGGGGAACTGATGATGACATCCCAATACTGCTGAGCGTCAAGATAACCTTGAACGGTTGTTTGCATCTGCAACCAACCTTTCTCTGTCAATTCATCATCAAGGTGTCCACGTAAAGTATGGCTTAATGTCGTTTCACCATGGCGCAGAAGATCAATCCGCAACTTTATCCCCTGAAACTGCCGCTTCTGCAAAGGTTGCCATCTGATTATGCAGCACACAAGCCAGTTGTATCATCGACAATGCTGCACCTGCACCACTGCCTTCACCTAATCGTAGATTCATCTTGAGAATGGGCTCAGCATTGAGTTCTTTTAATATTCTTTGATGGCCATACTCAGCGGATTGATGTCCGGATAACATCCACGCTCGTACTTTAGGTTGAATACGAACCGCACATAAAGCAGCTACAGAACTGATAAAGCCATCCACCACGATTGGTAAACCAAGCTGTGCGCAACGTACATAAGCACCTGTCATCGCAGCAATTTCAAGTCCACCCACTGCCGCCAAGATTTTTAGTGCATCATCAGCGACATAAGACTTGTGTAGTTTTACAGCTTGATCAATGACGTCAATCTTATGTCGCAATTGTTGATTGGTGATACCTGTGCCTACACCAGTCAATTGTTGGGCACTTTCATTTAATAACAAACATGCCAACGCAGAGGCTGAACAAGTGTTGCCAATGCCCATTTCCCCCGCAATAAAAATATCCGCTGCTTTTGATTTGGCTAAATCCACACTGTTTTTACCTAAGCTAAGCGCAGCTAAGCATTCTGACTCAGTCATCGCCGCTTGTTGTGCAAAGTTTGCTGTGCCAGCTCGAATACAATGACGCTCGACACCGACATAATCGTAAACTTCACCAACAGTTCCGCAATCAATCACCTGTAACTGAGCATGATGATGTTTGGCAATCACGCTAATCGCAGCACCACCTGAGGCAAAATTTTGTAGCATTTGGCGTGTCACCGCTTGAGGATAGGCAGAAATATTTTCTGCAACCACACCATGATCCCCTGCAAAAACACTAATCCAAGTTGTTTTAATTTGCGGGTATACTGTTGCTTGCAATCCAGCTAAGGTAATCGCAATCTGTTCAAGATCGCCAAGCGCACCTGTGGGCTTGGTTAACTGCAATTGACGTTGTTCAGCTTGCAATTTTGCATTCATATCGGGCTGTTTAACAGGTTCCAACCACCATTGAACAGATTCTGTCATGCTATTTCTCATCTTTTAAAATCATTGGAAAGCCCGCCACACAAAACACAACTTTATGTGCTAACTGCCCTAAAACCTGATGTAAACGCCCTGCTTCATCGACAAAACGACGACTAATTTCACCCATTGGTACGACACCAAGCCCCGTTTCATTACTGACGAGAATGATTGTTGATTTTAACTTTGGTAATACATCTAAAAGTTTTGCGGTTTGTTGTTGCTGCAATTCAATATCATCGTGCAGCAATAAGTTCGTCAACCATAAAGTCAGACAATCAACCAAAATCAACTGATTTTCTTGATCCAATTGCAATAATTTATCAGCGAGAAAGATCGATTCTTCACAAAGCTTCCACTCCGTTGGGCGTTGTTGCTGATGGTGCTCTATTCGCTGTTGCATTTCGTCATCAAGTGCTTGAGCTGTTGCCACATACACCACAGATAAGCCGCTTTCTCTAGCGACTTGCTCAGCTAAACGACTTTTACCTGAACGTGCGCCACCTAAAATCAGTTGCAACATATCTAATCCAGTCTAATTTGGTGATAAGGATAAAGTAATCCTTGTAAAATCTGAGCTTTATAATAGCCGAAAGTGAGTTGATTGACCTGAATTTTAAATTTTCGTAGTGGCAGTTTTTGAATACGTTGCAGAACAAACTCACTTTTCCAAGCTGCACGATAAAGTCCCAATGTGATGTGCGGACAATATACTGGCGCGGCAATTTCAATTGAGGTTTGTGAAAGTTGCTGACGGATTTTAGTTAAGACATTATTTTTATCATGAATGTGCAGAAATAAAGCACTGCTAAAACTATCAATATGCATTACTTCGAGCTCAAAAGTATCGAGCTGTAATTTTTCAAGCTGTTCAATCTGCTGATTCAGTTTATAAACTTCAAAATCATCATCAAACTTCGGTGAACTTTCTGTTAAGAAACCTGCAACAAATAAGGTGATATGGTATTGGCGTTGATTCGAAGGAATCAGCAGATCTGAAAATGCTTGTTGTAATTGTTCTAGATATACAATCAGTTCAGGCTGATTGATTTCGATATACCACAAACCGTATTTGACCCGACCATGATGCCATTCTGGATAATCATGAATACCTGTTGCCATCAGTTTTGTAAATGCTTGCAATAACACAACTTGTAGATCATTTTGAAGTTGTGTTATTCAAACATAAATTGCTTCATTCTTTAAAGCACTTTTGGTACTTTCATTTAAACGCTTTCTAGCCGAGTGACCAAGAGATTTTGAACATCAAGTTGCATACCATCTTCTTTCAATTGTGACTGTATCCCACGATAGAGTACATCTAGCAAGGCTTTACGCTGACTTTCAGAAATATCCAACTGCGCAATATTTTTTTGTAGATGCTGTACGATCACCATTTCATCTATATCCAGAACTTTTAAAGCATATACATAACCATAAATCGCTCCTTTCAATAAATTTTGATAAGGAATGTGCTGATGAATATGTTGCTCGATACTACCCAAAACGCGTTCATTAAGACTTAGCTTCCTTAAAGGATCTCTAGCCACGCGCTCACAAGGATCTTTGTAGGCCGATCGACATGAGTCCAAAAAGCTCTCTGCCATACGATCAAGTTCTTTGGCTTGATTTGGCACGACATTGCCTAGACCCAATTTAACCTCATCAACCAGTTGCTCAACAAAACACTGCATTCGTTGATCAGACATCGCGATACCGATGGTTTCCATGTCATTTAGACTTGCATACCACGCCAACATAGCATGACAACCATTCCACAACCGATTTTTAATCACTTGAATATCGGCAATCTGATCGACTAAAACCATTTGGCGCATTTTACTTAAGAGTGGACTTCGATTTTCAACATAAATGGGCATATCTGCTTCACTGTTGAATAAAATGAGATCCATATTTTGTGTGCATTGACCTGCTTGAAATTGCTCTCGTAGCTCCTCCAAGCATCGTGTCATTTGTTGCTCGTGTTTTTCACTCAACGTAGTTTCATCTGAAAGCTCAATAGCATCTGCATTCAAGTTAGCTTGGCTTTGTATATATAAACGATGCTTAATGTTGAGTTGGCGGTATAGGGTTTGGTCGGTCAGTTTTGAAACCATTCGATTCACGACGGTATCGCAAAAATAGTGTTCACTTAGAATGTGTTCAGCGATATCTTCATCAGTTATTTCAAGTAAAGCATCACGAATATATTTGAGTACGAGATACTTTGCACAGACTTTATTGAGAATGATTAAAAATGTAATGGGTTCATTATTTTGCTGTATATCTTGCGACATAAACCGTGCAAGTAAGCCTTTCGCAATCACTCGCGCTTCAGATTCAATCGCATTTTCAGGGATACACAATGCAATCAGGCTCGACTGCATATACATTTCAAGCATTTGCTGTTCATTGTTGGCATCAATGGCGGTTAGATTGTCAATTCGCTCATCATAAGAGGATTGACCATATCGAATGCTATACCCAGCAAATGTATTCACAGACTCGAGATACAAACGATTTCTGGTCGAAGCCAAAATTCGTTTAGGTCGGGTAAAACCATCCCAGTGCGACAGAACTTGAGCAATATATCCGCCACCTATTGCCCCAAAACCATGAATACCAACTGTCAACTGATTCAGGCTTTGCGGAAAAGCTTCTTGTAAAATCGGCATCCCCATTTCAGGAATATATTGATCCAAAGCATTTAGACACGCATACATATCTTGATAATAGAAATTTGCCTTTGAAAGCATATCATCGTTTGGTTCTTTGATATCTTTAAGCAGAATAGTGATACCACTAGCATCAAATGCAGAGCGAATACCATTTTCTGAATCTTCAAACATTAAACATGTCGATGTATCTAAATTTAACTGTTCCGCAGCTTTCAAGAAAATTTCGGGATGTGGCTTGCCTTTTTCGACTTCATCACCACAAACCAATACATCAAAAAACTTATACACGTTGGCATTAATTAAATACTCTTCGGCGATTGCCCGACGGCTTGAAGTCGCAACAGCCATCCTTAAACCAGACTTTCTTAAACGCTCTAGAACTTGAACCAATCCCTTTTTAATCGGTACACCGAGATGTCGAACAGACTCTAATTCTAATTCATCCGCACGCTTTCGAATTGCTTGATAAGGAACATCCTCACCATAAAATTTTTGAGCAAGTTGCTCAGCCGTTGTTGCACTCAAACCTAAACAGTTCATGAGATAATCATCTGAAAATTCCTGTCCGATGAGTTCTTGAGATGCCTGTTTCAATGTTTGAAACCGTAACCGCTCAGTATCAAACATTGTTCCATCCATATCAAAAATTGCCCCATGAACAGGATAATCATGAAAAATCAGCATTTTGACTCCTAAAATATTTATTACGCTATCTAGAGTAACCAATAAAGATGCCAATAATTCAGACTGTAAATAAATGAAATGAAATTGATTAAATATTATTCAACAATGTGCTTTTCTCATCTTATTTTGTTAGAACCAAGCAAAATACTTGCTCTATTAGAAAAAATATGATCGTTTATTGAGCGAATTTATGCTTTTGATTAGACATACGCAGTAAAGCGTATGCCTAAACTCTGTATATTATTGATGGGGCGAAAATCTGGAACGATGCCATTATTCATTTTTTATTCCACCCAAAAATCTTATACGTAACTAAAAAATATTAAAAATTTCTGAGCAAGGTCTTCTGATTTGAAAATGATATGACCAGTAAATAAATCACCACAGCGATCATCAGTATTAAGAGCGAATAAAATGGTAATTGAATGCCCCATTGATATAAAAAAGTGCTCAGTAAAGGCGCTACGATTAAACCGATCGCTTGAGTGGCTGTACAAAAACTTGCCATTTTGACTTGTGCTGATTGAGCAACAGATTGGGCTGCCCCAGTTGTAAATGCAGGTAAAAGGCTTGCCACACCAACCCCATAGAACACATAGCTTGCTTGAAATATCCAAATATGCATCGCATATAACGATAGGATTAGTCCAATCATCATGCTAAATGTACCCAACAATACCAATGCCATCAATTTCAAACGCATTACTTTTACAATCAGGATCTGCGTAACCACCAAGCTAAAGCCAACGATGAGCATACATTGGGAAAAATAAATCGCACTTTGTTGTGTTGTTAATTGAAAATGATCTTGAATATAGAATCCAGCAGTCATATTCAAAGTGACGATCGCGACGAATGTACTAAACCCAAGTATCAACCAAGGCAGCGCTGGCTTCAGTGAGAAAGAATCTGCTTGTGTTATATCTTGTTGTTTTTCAGCAGTTACAGCAGACATCACCGAGTCTTTCTGAAAATAGAGCGTAATAATTAAACTAAAAACCACCAATAAAATGACAGCAACCCACATCGGCAATAGAATTCCACCGAACAATAACACTGAGGTCAGAAATGGGCCAACGATCATACCTAAACTATTCATCGCGCCATACATCGCCATTTTTTGGCTGCGTTGTTGCTCATCTATGACATGTTGCATCACATAACTTTGTAGACCAATTTGTGGCATCGCCATAAAACCACCCGTACTGGCTCGACTAATCACTAACAATGCAAAAATAACCAAAACAGGTAATGTCTGTTGTATTCCCAAATAGAGAATTGCTGTAAATATAGCCCAAGTAATGGTCATGCCCCAGAAACCATAATTCATTAATTGATAAGGCGTCTGTATTTTTTTCCCTTTGGCGATCAGAATGGATGCAATTGCCATACAAATCGCACCTGCTGAAACAATCATGCCACCTTGTAACTCTGTTAAGCCAAGCTCACGAATTAATGGTGCGAGTAAAGGCAAAATCATTGAGAAACAAGTGCCGTTGGCTAAAGTTGCCCAAGCCAATAATTTAAAATTTTGCTGCATAATGTGTATTCATCAAAAGAAAAGGCATCCTGTGAAGATGCCTTTTTGATTGGATTAGTATTTGAGTGTATAGCTCAAACCATAAGTACGACCTTGAGCTGGTAGGCTAGAGATATCACCGTATACAGTTGAAACTGCTTGGCTATATACTGACTTGTAATCTGTATTCCAAACATTATAAACACCAAAGCCTAATGTCCCTGGACCAGCTTTTGCATTGGCAATCACATCCATAACCGCAAAACCTTTAATTTCTGCTGCTGGACTGCTGCTATTTGCAATCGCGTCTTTACGTGCTTTATCCGTACCATCGATAGCTAAAGCTTGTACTCGCAACCCTAGACCATCATTAAATTGCCAGTCTGAATATACTGTTGCTTTTAAAGGCGCTACTCGAATTGCATCTAGCTCTTGCCATTTACCATTTGAGTTTTTGAACTGACCACGTGTATAAGCTAAAGTCCCTCCGACATTCCAATCATCTGAAACGGTATATTTGACATTACCTTCAACGCCATACACTCGTTCATCAGTATCAATAACCTCAATCGCAAAACTTGGCGGACCAAATTTCAACGATTTGTCAGATTTGTTATAGAACGCCGTAATACCTGTACTTAATGCGTCATCTTGTAGACGCCAACCTAACTCAAAACTATTTACTTTGATTGGATCAATCGTTTGATTACTTACAACAAAGTTTGCTGGAACATCTCTCAACATGCGTTGTACATCAGGTAAATTCGCACCTTGCGAGAAGTTTGCAAACACCTGTTGTGCATCGGTTAAATGATAAAGTGCACCCACATTGAAAAGTGTTGCATCATGCTTAACTGAACCACCTTTTAAAGTTTTAGCTTGATAAGTTGGAACAAAGTCGGCAACCATTGCTTCAGAATAAGGAACTGAGTCTTTAACATCACTATCAATACGCTCATGACGAATACCAGCTTGTAGATTTAAGCGATCTGTTGCTTCAAATTGGCTTTGTAAGAAGAAACCAAGCTTTTCCGTATCAACATCCGGACCAAAAACATAATTATTTAAAGGCTTGAATTTCAGACCATTACTCACCATAAAGGTTGTTAAATCATATAATTGTGCTGTTGCACTTCCTTTTTCTTGGTCATAATCTACACCATAAGTTAAGTTTAGCGCACGTTCAGCAACATTTAACTTACTTTGCAGTGCCACACGTGCACCAAATACATCAATATCTGTTTCAGATTGGGTAACAATATTTGTTCCGCCTCCTGAAATAGATGAATGTACTAAAGCATTTGCACTTGGATAGAATCTGCCTTTTTCAGTACGATAGTAAGCTTCTGCATTTAAAGTCTGTCCCCAAAAATCTTGATTTTCATATTGGGCATTTACCGCACCACGCTTTGTTCGTGGTTGAGTATCAAGCTCTAAACCTTTAACCGCTTTCTGGCTTGGTTTTGTGCCTTTAACTAATAACACAGCTAAACCTGGACCATAGTCAGCACCATACTCACTGTCTTGTTCATCGTTATAGTACTGTGCACCAACACTTAGTTTTTGTTTGTCTGCAAACTGCCAGCTCAAACGACCATTAACATCTACAGTGTCTGTATCTTGACGGTCTGTTTGTGCAATTTCTGGACCGACACGATCACCATGGCTGTCTTGGATTTCTCCACGTTTGGTATAGCTTGCCCCTAAAAAACCACTCCAATCACCTTGATTAAAAGATGCGGACTGAAATGCTTCATAAGCTAAAGCATCGCTTTTGAAATTATCGCCAGATGTAACACCAAGTTTTGTTTCAAAGTTTACGCCATCACTAGAACCTCTTTTGGTGATAATGTTGATGATCCCCCCAGTAGCACCAGCACCATAGATACTGCTAGCACCTGATACAACTTCAACTCGCTCGATCATGTCTGGACTAATGCTATTTAACTGACGCGAACTATCACGTGATCCAGTTTGTGGTACACCATCAATCATATATTGCACAGTACGACCACGCATGGTCATACCGTAATTACTGGTTGTACCAGAACTTGGTGTTAACGATGGAACCAAAAAACCTAAAATATCCGCTGTACTTTTACCTGCTGCTGCTTGTTTCGCAATATCTTCTTGGCTGATGCTGTAAACCGTCCCTGCAATCTCAGCAATACTTTGTGCTGAACGTGATGCGGTCACAACAATCGGTGCAAGTTGTGTTGGCTTTTGAACTTCTGCTGCAACATTGGCTTGAGTCGTTGTATCGATCTCAGTTGTTTGCGCATAAAGCTGAGCGCTCACCGCCAAGCTCAAAAGTGTTAATGTTGTCGAAAGCGTATGAACTTTCATAAATAACCCCTAGATAAGTTGTTTCGATTGTTTTGCTTTGGAAATCAAAACCTGACTGAGTAAAACGCTCAAAATGGATGTAGCGGCAAGAATTAAATAAAAGTTTCCATAGCCAAACGCTTTGGCTAAGAAACCTGACATCGCACCACCAATGAAATAAACCAATAATTCAAAACAAACTAAAATGGTAAAATCCGTTCCAGCTTGCTCTTTGGAACTGGTCTGCATGAAATGTGCATATAACGCCGTCATCGCGATATAACGAATCGCAAGAATGACAACAACAAATACGCCAAGTAATCTCTGCCATTGATCAAACCAACTGAGTAAAACAGCAACTCCCAATAAGGCATAAATCAAAGTTCGTGCCCAACCTGCCCAAATCAGTAATTGTGTTGCTGCTATTTTTTTCAAAAGAAATGCAGCAGATACGGCTGCTAAAAACCCTACACCAGCTCCAATCACTGACATGAGGACACCAATTTCAGACAGTGACCATTTTTGATCAATCAGCATTGGGTTCAGCATTGCCATTGCTGGTGCTTCAACGATGCGATAGCAAACGATCAATGCTAAAGCCCATAACATTTCAGGGCGTTTAAAAGCTCGGATCAGACTCGGTGGTTGCTTTGCAATTTTCTCGGTGCTTGATTTTTCTTTGATTTGGGAAATGGCAAGCATAGTCAATGCAGTCATTGCAGCAAGTGACATCAGTGCCGTCTGCCAACCGTAAAGCTGATAAAGCCATAAGGTCGCAGCACCACCCACCATACTGCCAAGTGCAACGCCAATGCTTTGCGCCATACTCCCTAAGCGGTACTCAGATTCTGAAAAAGTTTCGACGGTATAGCCATCAATCGCAATGTCTTGGGTTGCAGCAAAAGTTGAAATCCAAAGCCCTACGATGACAAATACACCAAGTCCATAATCGAACTGCGTGAGTGCTAAAGCGACCACACCCAAGACCAATGCGATCTGCGTAAATAGAAGCCAAGTTTTACGTTTGCCAAGTGCTTTAAAATAAAAACGATCGATTAATGGTGCCCAAAAGAACTTAAATGCCCATGGAATATAGAGCAGCGACAACATCCCAATCCAGCGTAAATCTACACCTTGATGACGCAAAATCGCAGGTAATGCAACGTTGTAAAAGTACAATGGTAAGGCATGTGCTAAATAAAGCACGACGACAACAGATAGACTTAATGCAGATACTTTTTGAATATTGAGCGTATTTTGCTGATTCATAAATACCTCTGCATCGCCCATTGCATGGCATCAGTTTTATCGACACTCACAAAATACGGAACGTGCCATGCTTTATGCAAAGCAGGTGTATCTAATCGAATACGATCCTCTTCGTCCTGCGCAATACGAGCAAAACCCAAACAATACTGGTAAAAATCTTGTTTATATTGTTTGTACCACTTGCCCTGTATCGCGCGGTATTCTTCAGGAAATGCTGTATTCACATCGGTCTGCATAATCAACACAAAATTTCTTTTTTGTTCAAAATAGTGCTGAATATGTGCTAGCCATTGTTCAAATTCTGCCACTGAGACTTGCGCCGCAAAGCGCATGTCTAAGATGTGCATCTCATTGATTGACTTTTCATTGATCAATAAGCTCATGTAACACTCAAGGATTTGGCTGGCTGTTCAGCGAGCTGTTGTTGAGAAGCTTGGTAATATTCCCCAAACTTGTGATAAAACGTTTCTCTATAGCAGTAATACAACATGGCAGTTTTCTCTGGCATCGGAATCAGACGTTGACTTTCATAGCAAAGCTCTTCTACTACCGCTGCATAAGGTTTAACCGTATGATCTGGTTCTCCTACGATTTTTTTAGCATTTGAATATTCAAAAATATAGAAACTCAGTAAACGAATCGTTGGACGCAAAAAGCCTTTGCCAAAAACAGACTTATCGCCAAATAACAAATGCCAACCTAAATCATCATCATCACCTTCATAATAACGACCTAAACGATCCCGTTTACCTTCATAGATTTCGGTATAACCCACATCTTTTCCATCAATACCCACAATGAGTAAACGGTGATGATCATCCGCTAGCATCTTGTCAAAATAAACTTGTAGTTCTAATTCAGACTTATTTAATTGCCATTGGGGGATCACATGTGGTTCATGCATCCATTTGTGTAATAAAGGAATATCTTGTGGATATTGGACTTGTCTTAAATAGTATTGCGTCCCATTCTCATAGTATTCAAAAAAATCAGGAAGTTGTCTAGAGATTGTTTTCATATCAAAACCTTCAAATTCAAAAATTGTTTACAAATGCTTAGCCTGCCTTAGTATTAACATTCTGGACTGACCAGTCAGCTAAGGTGCTCGGACTAACAGGATTCGCGATTGGATCAAGGAAAACAGGCACAGGACGTTCTGCTTCATCGTTATAACTTGTGGTAAATAAACGCACACGGTTTAGACAAATTTTGGTGTAGGTTGGGCGTAACATGGCAAACTTTTCAGCACGCTCTGCCAGTTCTGGATGTTGATGGTGAAATTCAACAATCGTATTAGAAATCGTTTGCCAAAAATCCAGCTCTGAATATTCAGGATAATCTTGCAAGAACACATTACAGATATAACGGTAATGCACCATGAATAGACCAGTGAAAATAAAGTGACTCAAATCAGAGGCTTCATGACGTAATAACAAATCAGCTTCAGATGGCAATTGAGCCAACTCTGGGAAATCCTCATCGACCAAATTAATATCATCAATAAAGTCTTTTAAGACCAATGCTTTTGGTACACCATTTTCATGTACCAGCATGGTGTTTTCGCCATGGGGTGAGAATGCCAAACCGTAGCGGTACAAACAAAGCAACAACGGGCTAAGACAAACTTGTGCAAATTGCGCTAACCATTGCAACGGATTGAGACCTGAAGCTTGAATCAACACACTGAGAATGGACTGCCCTGAAATATCTCGATGTAATAAAGCAGCTTGAGAAAGCACTTGTTGAGATGGATCAACATAGCGATCTACACTTTCGCGCCATAAGCAACCAAATAACTCTTTAAATTGATAAGGCGCACCTTCTATTCGATCAAAACAGGGCTGATGTATGGTTAAAGTCGCAACTTCACCTAAAAAAATGACACCTGTTTTCTGTAGATCTTGATCCTGTTGATGGATTTGTTTTAACCATGCCGTCACTGCTGGAGCAGCAAGATTACGTTTCGATGGTAATCCGCGATAAACTGCTGTATTAAAAATACTGACAGGCATCTTAATGTAATGACGTTGTAGGTTTGATGTATTGCAAAGCGTGCGAATTGACTGCATCGGCACATAGCTATCTTGACTGATGCTCAGCTCAATAATTTTCTGATCCACGATTTCATTGGCATAAGTTGGAACAAGCCATTGATGCCATTGCCAAGCATGGACTGGAATCAAAAAGTAATCTTGTGGGTTTAGGTTTTTCGTTTGTAGAATACTTTGGAACTGTTGCAGTTCATTTGTATCAAATTCGTGTTGGTACAAATCACATGCGTTCCATTCTTGAGTACTGCGATATTCAGCTAAATCACGATGGACTGCTAACCAGAGCACTTTCATTTCAGGTGAAAGTTCTGGCGCTGATGAAAGATAATCATCATAACCAAAACCCATACGTCCTTTACTCATAATCAGCCAAGGATGACCACGTAACATGCCTTCAACTTTATAATGTGGTTCAGTCAAAACCGCATGGCTTGCCAAGCGATTCACATCAAATAAATGCGCTTCTGCCAACCAAGTATTGTTCATTTCTTTAATCAAATACGCTTTGGTAAATGGCTTTACATTGGAACTGTCAGCCATAGCAACAATAAATTCATGCAGATTCCAAGCAGGTTGATCCTGATCATGACTTAGATCACGTACAGAACCTTCCAAAATCTTCCAATGCCCAAGCAAATATGGATGACCTTGAAACTCATAGTGACGATCGCCTAGATCTAACTGGTAATGTCCAGCAGTTGAAGCGTTCACTTCAATAATTTCTTCATAGAGAAACTCTGCAATTGCCATTTCAATAAGACGCTGTCCTGCGGCACGCCATTGCTGCTGATTAATTTTTAACGTTGCAAAGTTCATATCAGTTTCTCATACGTTGGATGCGCAGAAGTAGTTTGAGTACGTTTATTGGAACAACGGCTGCTTGAATGTGCTATCAACACGCCCTGTTCTGTTTTCTTTAAAATCAAATGGTTTTTGCTACTCACTTTTTCACCGAGGCAATCATCTGAACGTACGTTTTCATCTGCTAAACAAATTTTAGGGTTTTGGGAGAGATTAAAATGTTGGAAAGTTTTCTCTTGCTGACCAAGATCATAGAGTTGCTCGCCAAGCAATTGATTGATAATTGTTGCTGCGCGGTATGCACCAAGCCCTAAATCAGGCGTCCCAACACCATGACTATGCATTTCCTGATTTTGGACAAAAATATTGCCATTCAAATGATGAACAACACGATAGTCCTCAGTGATTTTCCAGCGCTGTTTATGGTCAAATTCAATATATGGCTTCAGCAATTGCATAAACTCAAAGTCTGGTGTGAAATAGCCTGTTGCTGCGACCAAGAAATCACAATCGAGATGGAAAGCCTGTGGTGTGGCACGGTGTTGGAAATACAAACGAATTTTTTGCGTATCCAACACTTCTGCGTCTTTCAACTCACATTGGCTATGCAAATGCGTTTGTAAACGCTGCCCTGCAATGGAGCGGTGATAAAGCTTTTGATAAATTTCCCGAATCGTTTTTGCGCTGATGCCCTTATACAACAAAGCCTGCTGCTGCAATTGCTGATCTTTTTGCTGTACTGGCAATTCGTAAAAATGCTGTGCATAGTCTGGACTAAAGTGTTCTAAACCTAATGGCGCATATTCCATTGGGAAGAAACCTTGAGAACGCGTAAACCAATGCAAATCAAATTGATGACGTGATTTATCCTGTTGTTCATCAAACAGATCAATAAACACCTCAGCCGCAGACTGTCCAGCACCAAGTACCACTACATCGCCGTGTAAATCCGCATCAGCGTGTGTCATATACTGAGCTGAATGCAGACATTGTTGTGGTTGCTGTTGCTGAACTTTAGCCAAACATTCAGGTAAATAAGGCACATTACCGCTACCGATTACTAAATGACGGCATAAATAACTTTGTTGAACACCTTGTGATTCCACAACCACTTTAAAACCAATTGTTTGAGGCTCAATCTTTAAAACACGCGATTGATATTCGATACAATCGAGTTGCTCAGCAACCCATCGGCAATAATGGTTATACTCACAACGAGGGATATGTGGTTGCTCTAAAAAATAGAACTTATATAAACGTTGCTGATGACGTAGATAATTTAAGAAACTAAAGGGGTTGGTTGGATCAACCATTGACACCAAATCTGCCATAAATGGCACTTGCAATACCGTATTGGGTAACTGCATTCCCGCATGCCAATCAAACTGAGCCTTTTGCTCGAAAAACACATAATTCAAAGCGCTTTTATTTTGTAGCAAGCTAGCAAGACTTAAATTAAATGGCCCTAAACCTATTCCAATAAAATCAAGCATAACTGACATCCTTCTGTGAGATACACAGCGGATTTGGCAGTTGTACATAAACGGATTGATGTTCGACAGGTGAAATCAACTCATCTAGTTCATGCAACCGCGTCAGTAAATTCCCCTTATATGGCAAGGTGTCATTGAACAATAAACCTTGTAATAAAGTGCTATCTGGATATTTCAGCAACTGCTCTTGTAAGAATACTTTTAAATATTCGAGCAGGATATCTTCACTAATATAACCTGTTGCTCCAATCGCATTGATAATGCCAAATAAAGTATTACCAAAGAAATAATAACTAAAACGCTCGTCCACAAAATCTTTAGGGCCTACCGCAAAGGCTTTTTCTTTGAGTTCAGGGAGTGCTGCTAAAATTTCAGTGGCAAACTCTTCGATATAATAGAAACCTTGATTGTCACGTAACCACAAAGTTTTTGGGAAATGGTTCTCTAATTCAAGTAACACATTTTGTTGATGCGATTCAAATGCCATACCATGACGATGATAGACATACATCAAGGGTTGCAAACTAACCTCAAGGAAACGATTGAACCAATCCAAGGCAATGTCTGAATAATTTGTTTCATGATTTGCTTTGGCTATTTTTGCAAACAGTGCATTAAATCGGTTTAACGGTTTACTCGGATGATCCTGACATAAAGATGCAATACAGGTGACTTGCTGTTGTGGATGAAATGGCTGGTCTCTGAAGATACAAATACTTTCATTTACCACTTCTTCATCAATTTTCAACGCAATCCAAGCTGGGTCATTGACTGCTTTCAAGCTTGGGCACTGCTTTAGAATATTTTGACCAAATTCGCTGTGCCATAAACGATGTGTAAGTTCGCCACGATGACATTCTTTGGCTAAATTCACACGAATAGAATTGGTGATCATCACCGAAAGTGACGGCTTCATCATCCACGGTGCATTGAAACTTGCTAAAGTTCGAATCGATGTCGTAGGAGAAAATTGCCAGCCGCGCAAACCAAGATCAAGCAATTGCCCTGTTTGCCTTAAACGTTCAAACCACGGTTTGCTTTGTAAATAACGTGCTTGCCACGGATGTAAAGGGAGTAACTTATATTCCGTGTGTGTTCTTAGGAGACTTAGATCCGCTTCAGACAAATACCACTGTAACGCTTTTTTTAATTGACTAGAAATACGCTCATCTGTTGCACTACCTTCAGCAATATAGTCCTGATGAACTAACCAATAATACATCTGCGTCAGGCTTTTATTTTCAGGAGAAAACTTCAGCCAATCCTCGTGAACAAAGCCCGTTCTACTTTTTGGCGCAGGATGCATACTATGCCCCAAAATCAAAGCTTGCTCTGTTTCAATAAAGCTTTGCCCTGCTTTTATTAAATCATCAAATTCATGTTCACGATTTTGTAAAAACTGTTGTAGCGCATCACGACTTTGAATCCATTTCTCGACTAAAGACGAGGCATCTAAGAGAATAGACGATTCAAAAACCAGCTCTTCAAGTAAAAGCCCCACGATCGAGACTGGGCTTAAGGTTTTAATTTGTCCATGAATAATAATCTGTGGAAGATCGGCTAAACGATGTCGTCCGACTCGACTGACATAAGATAAAGGGAAATAACATTGTGCATGTATCGAATGTATCGGTAACGATAACAGCGTCAAACCTTGGCTAAACGCTAGTTGTTGCGAATTTTGCTGATTTTGATTTAGCAAGTGACCTTTGCCAGTTTCTTGCGTATATGCGTTGACGAAATGTTGTATCGCCAACCGATTAGCAAGTGATTGCATCTGTCGGTATCCTCTTATGAAGAGAGTAAATTTTTTTTCGAAATGTTTTGAGCTCTAAACAAACCTTAGCATAAAGTCTTATGGTTAAGATTATATTAATGATAATAATTATCATTTATAATTTCAATTTAATAATTAAAATAAAGAATTATTCTTAATCTATTGATTTAAAATGTTTTTATTGGAAATCTGCTTTAAAAAGATACAAAGAAGAACAATCGTTATTATTAGATAATATGATCAGCTCTCTAACATCAATTGTTTTTATAGATATAAAAATTTTTGAAAATATGCCGAATTAATATACTTTTCACATATTAAACATCCAAAACATCAAAAAAAGCAGCGCTAAGTATTTGTGCTAAGTCGTGCGGAGCAAGTCCTATGTCCAATCCTCTCTTCCCACCACTTACATATATCTTGTTAAAAGCTTTCGCCGTTGCATCAATCACTGTTTTTAATCGTTTCTTCTGCCCTAATGGGCTAATTCCTCCAACCAAATAACCAGTTAAACGTTCAGCATCTTTTGGATTTGCCAT
Organism: Acinetobacter sp. 3657; assembly: GCF_031456775.1. Taxonomy (NCBI): domain Bacteria; kingdom Pseudomonadati; phylum Pseudomonadota; class Gammaproteobacteria; order Moraxellales; family Moraxellaceae; genus Acinetobacter; species Acinetobacter sp. 3657. The sequence continues at coordinate 663,869 of NZ_JAVDVH010000001.1, forward strand.
TTGTAGCTTTTTACAGCCCACTGCGGCAGCAACTTTTTTGAGGTTCAATTGATTATTTACAGGCAATACCGCCACAAAATAATTTTTCCCATCTGTTACCATGAGTGTTTTAAACACTTCTTCCACATTCAAATTTAACTTTTCGGCTGCTTCTAAACCAAAACTTTTGGCATTAGCATCATGCTCATATTCGTGAACTGAAAATGCTATTTTATTTTTTTCCAATAACTTACATGCTGGTGTCATAGTAGATCTATGTTCTTCATTTGATTTTTAAAAGTGTTAATAGTGTAGCATTCTAATAAACAAGATTAAATTTACTTAGGCTATTTTAGACATAAAACTATTCTTGATAAATTGCATGTCATCCTCATATATTTCTTAAATGTAAATGATTCGGTACAGCAACTCATGAGCTACAAACATAACAATTTAATGGCAATGCGCCATAATTACTGGGAAGATGAATCATCCACTGCTGTACAAGCTGAAAAGCAATTTCTAAAAGATACTTTAATTGAAGAAGGTATTTTTCAGAATGCAACGTTAGAAGACACTAAGTACTTCTTTTTCACCTTGCCTAGCATCATTATCGTTAAAGCGCATGCGCTTGGTTTCCATCACAACTTTGTAAAACAAATGTTGATTAAGCATATTCATTCAAATCGTGAAGCTCTGATGCAGAAATCAACATTGAAGATTCAGTTTAAAATTTAGGACATTTGTATATCAATGTGATTCAAAAGGTTAGCAAATTACTTAGGCTATTTTGAACCATTGATCTGTTTCACGAATTTAGACTGATAATTCAAACGATTGAACTATTTTAATACGTTTAAAAGCTGTAATATCCACTACAATTTAGCTCTCGGCTTCACTCCCTTCGATTTCAGCATAGGATTTTTCTTTCATGTCCGATCAGAACGATAAGCTTAAGAACCTGAAAACCTCGTCTGTGGATCGTCGCTTATCGATCGCAAAAGCTTCTTTACTCGCTGGCACACGTTGGGCAACAGCTAACGCGACTTCTATGTTTTCCAATGAGGAAGAAAAAGAAAAAAAACGTAAAAAAGCCATGAGTGATCAAGCCAATTACCTCGTCGCAGAAATCGGTAAGCTCAAAGGGTCGATCGTCAAGATTGGACAAATGATGGCTTTATATGGCGAACATTTTTTACCTGAAGAAATCACACAAGCTTTAAATACGCTCAACAATCAAACTGTAGCGTTAGCTTGGCCTGCGATTAAAGTGCATTTACAAGCACAATTAGGTTCGAGATTAGACGATCTAACCATTGATCATGAGCCGATCGGAACAGCCTCACTGGCACAAGTACATCGCGCTACACGTAAATCTGATGGCTTAGAGCTGGTTTTAAAGATTCAATATCCGGGTGTTGCTGAAGCGATTGACTCAGATATGAATCTGTTCAAAAACATGTTGAAACTCACTCGCATGGTGCCGCAAACACGTGAATTTGATCAATGGTTTGATGAAGTTCGTGAAATGATGCATCGTGAAGTGGATTACGGCATCGAAGCAGCCACAACTCGCCGCTTTGCCGCACGTTTAAAAGAAGATCCTCGCTATATCGTTCCTCAAATTGTAAATGAGTTCTGTGCTGAAAAAGTGCTCTGTATGACCTTCGAGCGTGGTGTGCCGATTAACAGCCCTGTTATGCTCTCTCTACCTCAAGAACGTAGAAACCAATTGGGCGAAGCTTCTTTAGAAATTGCTGTACGTGAACTGTTTGAATGGGGTGAAATGCAGACCGATCCAAACTTTGGTAATTATTTGGTTCGTCTAGGCAATGGCGATGATGTAAGAGATAAAATCGTTTTACTTGATTTTGGTGCAATTCGCCAATTTGATGACAATTTACTCTCTGTGGCACGTAACTTGATTCAAGCCGGTTATGAGCATGATAAAGCTGCAATGGTAAAAGCCATGACAGGTTATGAGTTTTTTGATGCGATGCCTGAAAGCATTAAACCGGGTATGGCAGATGTGTTTTTGGTTGCAACTGAAGCATTTAGCTGTCCAAGTAACAATCCAAATATGCCAGCAGGCATTATGGATGATCAAGATCGTTATGATTGGAAAAAAAGTCAGCTTCATAGCCGCGTTATGCAACAAGCAGCACAATCCATGGCTTCACGTTATTTCTCGGTGCCACCAAAAGAATTTATGTTTATTAGCCGTAAGTTTATTGGTGCTTATACATTTATGACTGTGATTGAAGCAAAAACCAATGTACGTAAAATGATTCGTCAGTTTGCGTAACTCATCCTCATAAAAGTCACTTTGACCAATCTGATTTGTCAGTTTGGTCAATTTTTTTTAGATTAATTTTTTAGTATTTTTATTTACTTATTTAAAAACAAATAGATAAAATAAAACCATCATGCAAATCACCCTTTATCTATATCCAATCAGCAGGTCAAAGAAGACATAGTCTTTCGCTCTAGAACATGTCAGCATAAAATCACAACCATCCTCTAGGATAAAAACATGTCGAATATGATGAATAAAGCTCAAGGTATTGGGCTATCTTTGATCACAAAACTTGCAGGAAGCGATGTGCTTGATCAACTCAAATTACGAAAATTTGTAGAAAAATCATTATATCAAGGTTCAAAAACTGGTTTTAAAGTACTTACAAAAACGCAGAAAGCCTTTAAAGCACAACCTATTGATAAACAACGTTTACCCAATCAAATTAACAAAAATTTATTTGATCTCAGCTTAACTGAAGAACAGCAAATGACTGCGGATGCAATGTCACAATTTGCACAAGAAGTGTTGTATACACTTGCTCATGATGCCGATCACAATGCGCAGTTTCCAGAACAACTCTGGCAACATTTAGTAGACTTAGGCTTAAACTACTATGCTCTACCTGAAGCATTAGGCGGTGTTGCAGCCGAACAAAATATCGTCAGCAATATTCTCATTGCAGAAAGCTTAGCAAAGGGTGATTTTAGTTTAACTGCAGGCTTACTGAGTACATTCAGCGTCATTAATGCCATTACCCGTTGGGGTTCAACTCAAGTCCAGTCGATGTATCTCCCGTGCTTTGCTGAAGATACTGACGTGACCGCAACTTTTGCAGTGCAAGAAGCAACACCTGCATTTAATCCATTCCAATTGAAAACCACAGCGACAGAATCAAATGGTCAAATCCTCATTAATGGTGAAAAAACTTTAGTTGTGCTTGGTGATACTGCCGATGTTTTCTTGGTGAGTGCCGAGTTCGATGGAGAAGCAAATATCTTTGTCGTGCAGTGCGATGACAGTATTTCGATTAAAGCCAATCCAGCTATGGGATTAAAAGCAGCCGAAACCGCAACATTACGATTTAATAACACCCCTGCTTTACCTTTAGGTGATGCAGATTTTGACTACACTGCATTTGTCGATTTAGGTAACTTAATGTGGTGTGCAATGGCTGTTGGTACATGTGAAGCGATCAAGGAATACTGTATCAAATATGCCAATGAACGTACCGCATTTGGTGAGCCAATCTCTCATCGTCAAAGTGTTGCATTTATCATTGCCGATATGGCGATTGAAATTGATGCCATGCGTATGTTGGTGCTAAACGCAGCGAGTTTGGCAGAGGCTGGACAACCCTTCCATCGTGAAGCATATTTAGCTCGTTTACTCTGTGCTGAAAAATCAATGAAAATTGGTACAGATGGCGTACAAATTCTAGGCGGGCACGGTTTTACCAAAGAGCATCCTGTTGAACGTTGGTATCGAGACTTACGCGCAACTGCAATTTTACATTCTGGCTTACATGCTTAACTGATCACCTGAGGATAATACGATGAACTTACAAAATCCTAAAAAATTCAAAATGATGGTCGATCAAGCACATGAAGTCGCGTTGAATGTATTGCGCCCGATTTCTCGCAAGTATGATAAAGCTGAACACGCCTATCCAAAAGAGTTGGATATGCTAGCCTCTTTAGTCGATGGTATGAATGAAGGTGGTGAAGGCATCAATGCGGGTGCGGCTGTTGGACAACGTGGTGCCGCTGAAACAGGCAATAAGAATGGCAATAACATGTCGACTGCACTTGGTATCATTGAGATGTGCTATGGTGATACGGGTTTATTACTCAGTATGCCGCGCCAAGGTTTAGGTAACTCTGCCATCGCTGCGGTCGCCAATGATGAACAACTTGAACGCTTCAAAAATACTTGGGCAGCGATGGCCATTACGGAGCCGGGTTGTGGATCCGACTCTGCCGCTATTCGTACTACAGCGACCAAAGATGGCGATGACTATATCCTCAATGGTGAGAAAATCTTCGTTACCTCTGGTGAACGTGCTGACTCGGTTGTCGTTTGGGCAACTTTAGACAAAAAACTTGGTCGCGCTGCGATTAAATCCTTTGTTGTACCAAAAGGTACTACAGGAATGAAGGTAGAGCGTCTAGAGCATAAGTTGGGGATCAAAGCATCGGATACCGCAGTGATTAGTTTCATCGACTGTCGTGTTCCTGCTGCCAATTTACTGGGCAATCCTGAAATTGATGTCGCTAAAGGTTTTGCAGGCGTGATGGAAACCTTTGACAATACACGACCACTAGTGGCTGCAATGGCAATTGGTTGCGCTAAAGCTTCATTAGAACGGATTAAAGAGATATTTAAAGACCAACTTGATCCTGACTATAAAACACCCTATCTCCAAACTTCAAATTTAGCTGCCCAAATCTATCGTATGGAAGCTGAATGGGAAGCTGCACGTTTGTTAATGATCAAAGCAACATGGATGGCGGATAACAAGAAACCAAACTCCAAAGAAGCCTCGATCGCCAAAGCAAAAGCTGGACGTGTGGGCAATGAAATCACCCTAAAATGTGTCGAACTTGCTGCAAGCCTTGGTTATGGTGAAGATGAGTTGTTAGAAAAATGGGCGCGCGATTCAAAAATTCTTGATATTTTTGAAGGTACGCAACAAATTCAGCAACTCATTATTGCTCGTCGTGAGTTAGGTAAATCATCAAGCGAATTGAAGTAATCGAAATCTGTAAAAATATTGCATTAGAAAAGGCTTTCGAGTCTTTTCTTTTTTATTTATTATCTAAGTAATAAGCATAAGTTAATAGATGAATAAAATTCGCCTCCACCCTTTAATTTCATTTCCAACAGTCCATTGCACATTAGACAGGGATATAAATTAGATTCTATATTATAAAAATAAAAATTAGACGAAAGCTATTAAAAACATAGGCTAAAAAAATGAAAGTAGATTATACACAAGATGAAATTGATTCTCGCACCCTTAAACTGATTGTGGGGTTAATTGCATTATTTCTGGCGAGTTTAACAAGTTTTTTAACGCATGGAGAAATCCAATCTATTAGTGAATCTTATCATCATGATGGATTAGTGCGTAATATATTCGTAGGTTGTCTATTTGCAATAGCTTCTTTCCTATTCGCTTACAACGGTCAAGAACCTCAAAAAGAAGCTCTCATTAGTAAAATTGCCGCAGTTTCAGCACTTGGAGTTGCATTATTCCCTTGCAAATGTGAGGTAATGGGTAATGTCTGCAAAAATATTAATGAATATAATCAAATAGTTTTTGGAATTATGCATATTATATCTGCGATTGTTATGTTTCTCATTTTAGCTAGATTCTGTCAAATTTTTTACCAAAGGGCAAAAACAAAATTTCTACGAGATGGAAATATCATGGCAAAACGAAGATCTTATATATATCTTATCTCAGGAATTACAATTGTCTTATCAATGTTGATACTAATACTAGATATGTTAATTCAATATTTACCTAATCCCATCATTCTAAATCCTAGACTAGTGTACTGGTGTGAATTTTTTGGACTTGTCGCGTTTGGAATCTCTTGGCTAACATCAAGTAAAATTTTACCATTTATGGCAATGGAACATGAAGAGTTGCACATCTTAAAAAAATAATTATTCTCTCTTGTAGTTCCTGAGAAATATTTCCACATAGGAATTCAGTTTAATTTACGATGATAAGGTAAATTAAACTGAGTCTTACCTACCGCATCGTTACAAATTCTTCGGCCGAAGTTGGATGAATTGCAACAGTATTATCAAAATCTTGTTTAGTTGCACCCATTGTCAATGCGACTGCAAAGCCCTGCAAGATTTCATCCATCCCCAAACCAATCCCATGGATCCCAACAATCTTCTCTTCTTCACCAACACAAACCAATTTCATTTTAGTTGGCTGTCGATGCTGGGTAATCGCACTAAACATCGCAGTAAAAGATGAGTTATAAACTTTCACTGAATGTTTACCATATTTTTCAATTGCTTCAGCTTCAGTGATTCCAACTGTGCCAATCGGTGGATGGCTAAACACCACGGTTGGAATATTGTCATAATCCAAATATTCATCAGGCTTATCGTTAAACAGTCTTTCAGATAAGCGACGACCTGCTGCTACTGCAACAGGTGTTAGCTCCATTTTACCCGTGATGTCACCAACCGCATAAATGCCCTCTTGCGAGGTATTCTGGTACTTATCAACCTCGATATAACCTCTCTCATCTAACTTAATATTGGCTTGATCAAGATTCAGACCCGATGTATTCGGCTCTCGTCCTGTTGCCCATATTAAGCAATCAACAGTATGCTGCTCACCATTTTCTAAATGTAACACGACCGAACCATCTTCATTTTTTGTGACCCGCTTAGGCACCGCCTGCGTATGTACGATGATTCCATCTGTTTGCATCACTTCAAGCAAAGTTTCACTGATGAAACGATCAAAACGACGTACAGGTAAATCCTTACGAATAAACAATTCCACCTTTGAACCTAAGGCGTTCAGTACACCAGCAAGCTCAACTGCGATATAGCCAGAACCCACAACGGCTGTTCTTTTAGGCAAAGCTGTTAATTCAAAAAAACCATTTGAATCGATGCCATATTCAACGCCATCAAGCTTAGGTAAGGCAGGCTGCGTTCCCGTTGCAATTAAAATATGTTCCGCAGTGTAGCGCTCAGCATTGACTTGAATGGTATTTTTATCAATAAAAGTTGCAGCACCATGAATCATATCAACTTTATTGTTACTTAGGCTATTTTGATAAGACTGATGAATTCGCTCGATATAGTCTTGTCTATTCTTGATTAAGATCTGCCAATCAAAAGACTCTAGTTTGCTATTGAAGCCATAATCAGATCCGTATTTTTGAATGGTTTCAGCGACTTGTGCAGCATACCACATCACTTTTTTAGGTACACAGCCAACATTGACACAAGTTCCACCGATTTCGCTCCTTTCAATCAAGGCGCATTTTTTACCGTACATCGCTGCTCGATTCACCGATGCAATACCACCGCTACCACCACCGATCACAATATAATCATAATGTTTTGTCATTTCAGCCTCAATATCAGGATTTTTAGTTTTACGTTATAGATAGATATACAGCAAGAGCATTTAAAAACTGCCCTTTTTTATTTTTTTAATACAAGAAAATAAAAAAACACCGATCATTGCTGATCAGTGTTTTTTTATTGGAAGCTTAAAATTAGCCTGTAACAGCAACTTCAATGGATGCTTGTTCTAAAGACTGGTCAGCCACACCAAATTTTTTCAAAATTTTAGCACGACGTTTTGGATAGATATTGGCTTTATTTAAATCACCTTTGTAATGATCAAATACACGCTTATCCATCATTTTGAACCATAGTGGTGGAATCAACGCAGGAAGTAACATGCTTGCATAGCCACTTGGCAACTCTGGTGCTTCATCAAAATGACGTAATGCTTGGAATGGACGAGTTGGATAAGCATGATGGTCTGAGTGACGCTGTAACTGATACAAGAACAAATTGGTCACAATATTATTATTGTTCCAGCTATGTTCTGGCATCGTGCGTTGATATTTCCCATCTGCATTTTTCTGACGCTTCAAACCATAGTGTTCGATATAATTAATAATCTCGAACAAAGTAATGCCATAGAATGCCTGAGTTGCTAAATAAGGAATTACACCCTTACCAAATAAACCAATCATCGAGCCGTGGAATGCTGCACTCATTCCCCAACCTTGAAGTAATTCATTATCTTTAGACCAGAATTCTAAGCCTTTACGTTTTAAACGATTGGTCTCGATCTCGATTGCTGACTTAAAAGAACCGAAGACTGTACGTGGCCAAAACTCATAAAATGTCTCACCCATTTGTGAAGATGCTGGATCTTCTGGTGTCGCCGCACGTTTATGGTGGCCATAAGGATGTTCTATACGGAAATGATTGTACCCTGTTGGAACAAGTGCCAAATGTGACAAAATATGGTCAATGCGATCATGTTTATGGCTGAGTTCATGTGCGGTATTAATCGCAATACCATTAATCGCACCCATTGAAATACCAAGGAAAATTTTATCAATGAATGATGTTTCTTTTCGACTTGTTAAATAACATGCATAAAAATTCGCTGCATACTGTAACGGAATAAAGCTTTTGACTAAACGCGAATAGTATGGATCTTTCTCTAAAAGCTTAATATCTTCTTCAGATGGATTATTGGCATCTTTACCAATGATTGTATCAATTGTTGGAATGACAATATGTAAAACAATCGGCCCACCCAATGCAAAGATTTTCTTCAATGGACGAGGTGCAAATTGGTAACCAGCTAAAATACCAATACCGATTACAGGTAAAGCTGGACTAATTGCCCATAAATAACGTTTACGGTCCAACTCCATTTTTGATTTTGGAATGCTTACTGGCGTAAGTTCATGCTCAACATTTACTGGCGCATTCATCATCTTTTCCATATCTTTTCTATATACTTATATTTTCTAGGAAAATGTAGCAGATTACAGTTGCAAGCGTCCAAAAAACCTATTTCAGCGTCTTTGGCATTTTCCCCCCTGTTTTTGTCCTTTAAGCACATAAACAGATATTGAGTTATCTCCATAGCACTCTATAATTTAAGAATAACTACATCATGTAAAAATCATATGGATGCCCTAAGTAAAATTTTTGCTGATATTCATTTAAACCACACTGAATATATCTACTTGAAAACTCAGGGAGAATGGAGTTTTTTTTGCCAAGATCAAAGCGCTTTGATTGTGCATATTGTTTTGGTTGGTTCGGTTTATATTCAAATTGATGCCCAGAACAGTTTGACTGCTCATGCTGGCGAAATTGTGATTATTCCTTCTGGGAAAGCGCATATTGGTGCAGACAATGCGATTACCAAGCTCGTTGATGCGATTGATATTTCAAAATTCTTCGATGGTCACAAAGAAGATGCCTTAGAGTTTGGTACAGAATCTTCGAATAAAAATCTAATTTTAACGATCCGTTGCCAAATTGATACCATCATGGCGCGCCCTTTTGTTCAAGCACTTCCGTTATTGATTCATCTGCAACAAGGAGATGCGACTGCACCTGAATGGCTACAAATAGGATTGCATTTCCTAGCATTGGAAACTCAGAATATTCAGGCAGGTCGAGACATTATCATTGACCACTTGGTGAATATTTTACTAATCAAATGTATACGTGATCATATCCAACAAATATCGACTCAACACGGTTGGCTCAGTGCGCTCAACCATCCTGAACTCAGTAATAGCTTAGCTGCAATTCACAACCATCCCGAAGATGCTTGGACCGTCGAATTATTGGCAGAACAATGCTGTATGTCACGCTCAAAGTTTGCCAGTTTATTCCATGAGGTTATCGGTGAATCACCGCTAGCCTATTTACAACAACATCGGATGCGTTTAGCCAGCCAATATCTACGAAAAAGCAGTTATTCGATTCAACAAATTGCAAATAAAGTCGGATATTCATCGGAAACCGCCTTTAGCCAAGCGTTTAAAAGAACCTTTGAAGTATCACCTAAACAATATCGACAACAATTCATTGAGGACGACGACTAAAATGCAAAAAAGACACCTCAGTGTCTTTTTTCTTATCTATTAACCGCACTGAATCAATTAACGCACAATACCGCGCGTTGATTTTTCTAAAGAGTCAATAAATAGTTGCGCTTCTGGTGTATTCACCAGTACTTCATTACGAATCTGTTCAATAGCCTGCTCAGAGGTGAGGCCAGACTTATAAATCAGTTTATAGGCAGCTCTTAAGCCTTGAATGGTATCTCTTGACCAGCCTTTACGTCGCATACCTTCAATGTTCATACCATATGCATGCGCTGGGTTTCCTGATGCCATCACATAGGCAGGAACATCTTTGAGAATCAATGCAGCACCACCAATCATACTATATGAATCAATACGGCAAAATTGATGAATACCAGCATTACCACCGACAATAATATGATCACCAACATGTACATGGCCTGCAACGCCGACATTATTGGCAAAAATATTGTGATTCCCAATCACACAATCATGTGCGATATGAGTATTCACCATAAAGAGGTTATGACTACCAATCTTGGTAATGCCTTTATCCTGAACTGTACCTCTATGCAAGGTACAATGCTCACGGATAATATTGTGGTCGCCAATTTCCAACCACGTTTCTTCACCTTGATATTTCAAATCTTGGCAAATTTCTCCAACACTAGAGAATTGGAAAATATCATTATTTTTACCAATCCGCGTAAAACCACCAATCACTACATGTGAGTGTAATTTTGTCCCCGTGTCAATACTTACATTTGGGCCTACAATACAATACGGTCCAATCTGCACATCTGATGCGATTACTGCAGATGGATCGATAATAGCTGTAGGATGTATTAAATTTTGACTACTCATGCCTGCTCAATTTTTTGGTGTGAAATAATAATCTCTGCCGTTGCAGCGATAATACCGTCAACGCTTGCAGTACAATTGTACTTGTAAATGCCGCGTTTTTGCATAACAAGTTCAGATTTTAAGATAAGCTGGTCACCAGCAACAACCTGTTTCTTAAATCTTATTTTTTCTGCACCAGCAAATAAGAACAACGAACCCGCTTTTGGCTTTTGATTTGTTAATACAAAACCTAATATACCAGAGACCTGTGCTAAAGCTTCAATGATCAATACACCAGGCATAATCGGATAAGTGGGAAAATGTCCTTGAAGAAACTCTTCATTAATAGACACATTCTTATAACCGACAATGCTGTTTTCAGTCACTTCAGTCACACGATCAACTAATAAAAAAGGATAGCGATGAGGTAAATATTCGCGAATGGTCAAAATATCCATTGGCAATTCAGGCATTGTAAATGTTGGTAATGTAGATTCGGTCATAATAAATTATTTACGTAACTTAAGGGTTGATTCAAGGGACTCTAATTGAGCTTGCATATGATCGAGTCTTTTCGTGATTTGGGTCAATGGCACATCTGCTAATTGTCTTAAGCGCACAATGGTCTTTTTCCAATGACTATTTTCAAAAAGTCCAACACCAGAAGAATACGTTCCAGCCTCATAAATATTTTTTGTGACCATTGACATTGCTGTAAGTGTCACATTATCCGTGATTTCAAGATGCCCAACCACCCCACAGGCTCCACCTAGAATACAGTTTTTGCCAATTTTCGTACTGCCAGCGATTCCACATTTCGCGGCGATTGCTGTATTTTCACCAATATGTACATTGTGAGCGATTTGCACAAGGTTATCAATAATGACACCATCTTTCAAAATCGTGTCATCCAAAGCACCTCGATCAATACTACAATTTGAGCCAATACGCACATCATTACCGATCTTGACTGAACCAAGTTGAGCAATTCGATGCCATTTCCCTTCATAAGGTGCAAAACCAAAGCCTTCTGTCCCGATCGCAGTATTTGCATGGATCCGAACACGATCTTTTAATGTCGCTTGTCCCGTAATGGTGACATGAGCATCAATAAAGCAATCTTTGCCGATCTTAACACCGTCATCAATAAATGAATGGGCTTGAATAATTGTATTTGCTCCAACCACACAGTTTTCGCCAATGATCACATAATGTCCAATATAAACATCATCGGCAATGATTGCTGAGGGATGAATTTGAGCCGTGCTTTCAATACCACGCTGGAGGATTTTTGCTTCGAATATATGCGTGAGAACTGCAAATGCTAAATAAGGGTTATCAACAACGATAAAATTTTTCTTTTGTGGAAGTTGCTGCTTCAATGTTTCCGTGACGATATAAACACCTGCATGACTTGCTTCTGCTTGGGCTAAATATTTTTCACCATTCACAAAACTAATATGCTGGTTCTGAGCCAGCTCTAAACTTGCCAAATTAGAAATTTGAAAGTCTTTTTCACCAAAAAACTCACCTTTTACAAGGTGAGCAAGTTCTTCTAAACGATAACGACTTCTATTCATTGATTATTTCATTGCATTAACCTTTTGAATCATTTTATCAGTTAAATCATACTTAGCGTCAGAGGCAATCGTAGAATTTTTATTCATAATAAAGTCTAAATTGTTTTCTTTACGAAGTTGTTCGGCTGCTTGCTTAACACGATTTTCAAAAGTCGTATTCATGGTTTGCAAACTTGACTGAACTTTAGTCTGTAAACCTTGTTGAGTCGTATTGAACTCATTTACTTTTGCTTGATATTGTGCAGAAAGTTTTTGTAAATCAGCTTGATTTGCAGATTGCGCTCTTTGTTGCAAACTCTCGATTTCTTTGCCTAACTGTTCCAATTTGGTCGATGTCGGTTTTACCGATTGACCGAGACTGGCGTTCTGCTGTTTCAAATAGGTACTACTTTCAACAACTTTTGCTAAATCGACGACAGCAATACTTGTTGCATTACTCATCGCAGATATCGTTAAACCTAAACCGAACATGACAGCGGTTAATGTTTTCATGATTCCATCCTTTGTATATTTTTCAAAAATTAAACAAGGTCGTACTTAGAATGTACGACCAATTTCAAATTGGATTGATTTAGTGTCATCACCCTTCTTGTCATTAAGCGGGTAAGCATAACTCAGCGATAACGGTCCAATCATAGTGATCCATGTAAAACCTGCACCAACACTGTAGCGCATATTTCCAGCATCAAAGTTGTAGTTGTCTTTACAGTATTGTTTTATATCGACATTGCTACCATTTACTAAAACATTACCTCTAGGCACATCACATTTAGTATCAAATACTTGTGCACCTTCAGCAAACAATACAGGTCTGACTTGACGCGCCCAATCACCTTTAAATGGCAGAGGCAGTGCGAGTTCAGTACCAAACTGAACCAGTGCATTACCACCAACTTCCTCAGGATCAGGATCATTTCGATCTGTTTCTTGAAAAACAACACTTGGATATTTTGGACCCAAAGAGCTGTTATCATAGCCACGAACCGAGCCATAACCACCTGCATAGAAGTTCTTATAGAACGGCAGATCATTACCAAAACCTAACTTACCATATCCCCGAAGTACAAAACCTTTTGGTAATGATTTAAATGCTTGCGCATCATAAGTTAGTTTTTGATAGTCAACATCACTACCCGGAAGACCCACTTCTAGGCCAACACGATGCGACATACCTGATGTCGGGAAAACTGGTCGGTTAAGCGTATTATATGACCAACCTAGATTTAAATTATAAGTAAGGAATTCGCCTTCAAAAGCATTATCATATGGTCTTTCTTTACCTGGAATACAGTTGCCAGTATATTTTTCATCAATTATTTCTAGGTCTTCAGTAGGGCAATATGTACTACTGCCTGTTGCCTTACCGCCATTATTCAGTAAATAATCACGAATATAAGTCGATACACTTGGCCCCGTTCTTACTTTTGTTTTATCAATACCTAACGATGCACTTAAACTTTGGTTTTCATCAATCGGATAACCAAAGCTTAGACTTCCGCCTAAACTATCTGTCACGTAGTTATTGACATTATAATCTTCGTTTAGCTTGGTTTTACGATAGTAAACGTTATAACCACGACTCACACCATCAATGGTAAAGTATGGGTCAGTCACACTTAGGTTGTAATAGTCTTGTGTTTCAGAGCGTGATAGATCGACTGCAACACGGTTACCCGTTCCCATAAAGTTAGTCTGACTTAAACCTGCTTGGAAAGTCACACCACCATTTTGAGAATAACCAACTGCTAAAGTTGTGGTTCCTGAATGTTGCTCTTCAACAGTGACATTTAAATCAACTTGGTCAGGTGTGTTTGGTACACGAACAGGCTTAACATCAACGGTTTTAAAGAAACCTGTACGCTCTAAACGAATCTTGGATAAATCAATTTTTTCGTTACTTGCTAACGCACCTTCCATTTGGCGCATTTCACGACGTAAAACCTCATCAGCAGTCTTATTATTACCTGTGAAGTTCACACGACGTACCGTAACTTGTTGACCGGGATTGATATAGTAATTGAGATTCACCAATCCAGTTTGGTTATTAATCTCAGGTACGACATTCACCTCAGCGTAATAATAACCAGCATTACCATACTTTCTCAGTAATAGTTGCTTAACGGCATTCACTCTTTCTTGTGAATAGGTTTCGCCATCTTTATATAGTTTTAGTGCTTTTAGTTCTTCAGGCTTATAAAGTGCATCACCCAAGAACTTGGTTTCGCCAAACTTAAATTGACTACCTTCATCAACAGAAACTTCGATAAAGATATTCTTTTTATCTTCACTGATATTCAGTTGTGAATTAATAATATTAAAATTGATATAACCTTTGTTGAGATACAACGCACGTAAAGCTTCTAAGCTCGCTGCCATTTTTTCACGTGCATAGCGGTCATTACGAGTAACAACAGAAGCCCAGCCACTTTCTTTTACTGCGAAAGCTTGCTTGATATCACTGTCACTAAATACAGTATTACCAATGATATTAATATCGAATACTTTAGCTGCTGTTCCTTCGTTGAAGTTCAATAACAACTCAACACGGTTGTTTGGTCGTGCAACTGTTTCTACTGTCACATCAGCATCATAACGACCTTGCTGGGTATACTGTTGTTCAAGTTCAGTTTCAATGATCTGTAATGCAGACTTCTTGAACACTTCGCCCTCAGCGATTCCCATTTTCTTCAAGCCTTGTTCCAAAGCTTCTTTTGGAATAAGTTTATTTCCTTTAAATTCCAACTTGGAAATCACTGGACGTTCGACGACTTTGAACACCAATACATCGCTTTCTTTATAGACTTTAATGTCATCAAATAAACCTGATGCATATAAACTACGAATAGCCTCAGCAATCATTGGATCATTGACACGATCACCACTATTTATTGGCAACATCGAATAAATACTTGCAGGTGTTAAACGCACTAGCCCATCAATTCGTATATCTCGTGCAAGAAACTCATCTGCTGCGTATGCTTGTTGTACCACTGCCATCGCACTGACCAGTGCCAAAGGCATTAATAAATGTGTGTGACGCATGCCCATATATTTTCCAGTAAGTTAAATTCCATTTGCGTTTTTTATAAACGCACGAAGTCGTTAAATAAAGCCAAAAGCATCATGCTACCGAGCAGTACCATACCAACTTTTAGACCCAATATCTGTATTTGTTCGGAAACAGGTTTACCACGAATGAGTTCGATAAAGTAATAAACTAAATGTCCACCATCAAGCATCGGAATCGGCAATAAATTCAAAATCCCCAAACTCACACTCATTAGTGCCATAAAGGAAATAAATGTCTGCCATCCCATTTCAGCACTTTGACCTGCAACTTTAGCAATCGTGATTGGCCCTGACAAATTATCTAGCCCAATTAATCCACGTACCATTTTGACGATCGAGTTAAAAATCATACTTGAAAGCTGTACGGTTTTATCAACCGCGACACCAAAAGCCTGTAAAGGTGAATACTGAATGGTTTGCTTATAGTCATTCGGAATCGTGACTTGACCTGCATCACTCTTCACTCCCAGCACACCAGTCACATTGCCCATATTGTCACGCTGACCACGGGGTATCATCTGTAAATGTACCAGCTCACCTTGTCTCATCACATCAATATTTAATAACTTTTCAGGTGATTTTTGAACCACACTCACCACATCAAACCAGTCTTTCATGGCAACATCATTAATTGCCACAATTTGATCGCCTTCTTTCATCCCTTGGCGAATCGCAGTGCCATCAGCAGTCAGTTCTTTCACGACAGCAGGGATCATTGGACGATAAGGCAGGAAACCCAATGCGTCTAAAGGTGATTGACTTTGATCTTTGAGAAAGTTTTGGATCGCCAAGTTAAATTGTTTTTCAGTACCGTCTCGCTCAACCAGCACCGACACTTGACCAGATTCACCCACACGGTTAATTAAAGCAAAGTTTAATTTTTCCCATGTCGGCGTCGTTTGACCATCCACAGCTAGAACTTTATCACCGACCTGTAGATCGACCTGAGCGGCAGGTGTATTTGGCATGATTTTACCAATACGCGTATTCAACTGTTCTTGTGCAGGTAGGAACAAAATCCAAAATAAAAAAACTGCAAAAATGAGATTAATTAAAGGACCCGCAGCAACAATTGCAATACGCTTCCACGGTGGCTGTCGATTGAATGTATAAGGAAGGTCTTTTTCTGCGACATTTCCCTCACGCTCATCCAACATCTTGACGTAACCACCTAAAGGCAACGCAGAAAGCTGATATTGAATACCAGATTTTTTAGATTGCCATTTCAGTAAAGTTGGACCAAAACCAATCGAATAAACTAAAACTTTTACACCAAGCTTGCGTGCAACCCAATAGTGACCAAACTCATGAATTGCGATCAGAGGCCCAAGCAATAAAATCGCTGCAACAATCATAAATAGTGCATTCATACGATTTAGCCTCCTATATCCACAATGTATTTCTCTGCAATCCGTCTAGCGATCATATCAGTATGCAAAATGATGTCTATATTTTCTGCTTTAGCATTTTGTACAGCTTCTAAACTCTGTTCGACAACTTGAGCAATTTGCGTAAAACCGATGCGGTTTTGTAAAAATGCAGCCACTGCAATTTCATTTGCTGCATTCAAGATCGTAGGTGCTAAACCACCTGCTCTCATCGCCTGACGTGCTAGATTTAAAGCAGGAAACTTAACTTCATCAGGTGCTTGAAAGTCCAACTGAGCTGTCGCAAATAAATCCAATGCAGGAACATGTGTTTTTAGACGCTTTGGCCATGCCAATGCATGTGCAATCGGCGTACACATATCGGGGTTACCCATTTGTGCCAAAGTTGAACCATCCACATATTGAACCATTGAATGAATGATACTTTGTGGATGCACAACAACTGTAACAAAATGTTCTGATATTGAAAACAAATGGCATGCTTCGATCAGTTCTAGACCTTTATTCATCAAAGTCGCTGAGTCTACTGAGATCTTTTGTCCCATCGACCAGTTTGGATGTTTGCACGCTTGTTGTGGTGTTACTGCACTTAATTGTTCTAAAGTGTGATTGAGAAATGGGCCGCCAGAGGCTGTCAATAAAATACCAGAAACGCCTAGCTGTGGCTGCCCTGTTCGTTCAGTGGTTAAGTAATCATGTGGTAATGATTGAAAAATCGCATTATGTTCAGAATCTACGGGTAATAGTAACGCATTATGCTCACGTGCAGCCTGCATCATAATGTCACCCGACATCACCAATGCTTCTTTATTAGCAAGTAATACACGTTTACCCGCTTTAACTGCGGCAAGTGTCGGTAATAAACCAGCAGCACCAACGATCGCTGCCATGACAATATCAACGTCAGGATGCTCAGCAATCTCAATTAAGCCAGTTTCATCCGAAAGAATTTCAATTTGTTTTAAATTTTCTTGGTTAAAACGCTGTTGCAGTTCACTGACTTTTTCATTCGGTACCACAACAATTTTAGGATGAAATTTTCTACAAATCTCTAAAAGCTCATCTAAACGACTAAAAGCAGAAACCGCAAATACAGTGTATTGCTCTGGGTGCTGCGCTAATACTTTTAAAGTACTTTGTCCAATTGAACCTGTCGCACCCAATATACAAACAGCTTGTGTCATTTATAGATCTACACCAATAAGTTTTAAGATATACAACCCTGTTGCAAAAATCGGGGCAGCTGCGAGCAAAGAATCTATTCGATCAAGCACACCACCATGTCCAGGGAGTACGCGACCAGAATCTTTAATCCCAGCACGGCGTTTAATCATCGACTCGAACAAATCGCCCAATACTGAGGCAAACACGGTAATGATAGAGAGTATTAAGAATAAGACGAGCTGTACAGTGGTTAAATCTAAATAAAAATACTGCACAACAAACATAATAATGACAGTCGTTGCAATACCGCCATACAATCCCTCTAGGGATTTGTTTGGACTTACAAAAGGTGCAAGTTTCTTTTGACCAAATTTACGTCCAACAAAATAAGCACCACTGTCCGCGCCCCAAACCAGCAAGAACAAATACATTAACCACCACGGCGAACTAAACCATAGGGCATACAATGCAGTGACTGCAGCAGAAATTAAGATAAAGCCAATGATATATAATGACGGATTGTACCAACCATCTGATTCAGGAAAGTTTTTAACCCAATAAATACTTCCCAACCAAGTGAGAATAGAAGCAGCCCAAAGGAGAAGTGCCACATCATCGTAGAACAATGCCAGTGCTGATACCAGTGCTACACAACCACCATACAACCAAGCCTTAGGTTTTGGCACAGTGGTCGCAGTACGTGGCATAAGCTTAAACCACTCATAACCTGCCACCCCCGCAGCTAAAATCATAAGCATAAACATTGGATAATGTGATTGCGTTGCAAACATGCAACTTAAAACAACAGCAACTAACACCAATGCGGTAATAATCCGCTCTAACATTATTAATTCTCTATTTTCGCTTGTTGAATCTGTTCAGATGTCTTACCAAAACGTCTTTCACGTCCTGAAAAAACGCGAAATGCATAATCTAATTCTTTAATTGTAAATTCTGGCCATAAGGTTTCAGTAAAATACAATTCTGCGTATGCTGCTTGCCAAAGTAAAAAGTTAGATAGACGATAGTCCCCACCAGTACGAATTAACAAATCAACAGCAGGTAGATCATTTAGACTGACATATTTATCAAATAAATCAACATTTATCTGATCTGTTTGAAGTTTTCCAGCCAGTGCATCTTCAGCAATACATTTTGCAGCATGAGCCATATCCCACATACCACCATAACTTACGGCGATGGAAAGTGTCATGGAATCAAAAGCTGCGGTTTTCTGCTCTGCAAGTTGCATTAAATCACGTAATTCATTTGACAACCGAGAACGATCCCCAATGAAACGCAGTGCAATGTTGAACTTTTCCATCCGCGGAAGCTGCTCATGAATGGTTTCTTCAAGCAATTGCATGAGCAAATCAACTTCGTATTGAGGACGATTCCAATTCTCGCTGGAGAATGCAAAAACGGTTAACGCTCGAACACCCATTTTTTTACAATGTTCGACGATAGGATCTAAGACATTTTTGCCTTCACGATGCCCATCACCTTTTTGCATTTGCTTTTTTTTGGCAAAACGATTGTTGCCATCCATAATGATGGCAACATGTTGAGGAAGAAGCGGTTCTTCTTGCAAGGTCATAGAATTAGACCTTCATCAATTCTGCTTCTTTTGCCGCAAGACGTTTATCAACCTCTGCAACATATTTGTCTGTAATTTTTTGGATATCATCACCTGCGCGACGATCATCATCTTCAGAAATTTCTTTTTCTTTCAATAATGATTTGATGTCACCCAAAACGTCACGACGAATATTACGAATCGCGATTTTTGCATTCTCAGCTTCTGTACGTGCTACTTTTTGCATATCACGGCGTGTTTCCTCAGTCAAAGCTGGTAATGGAACACGAATAGAATCAGCAGTGATTGGATTCAATCCCAAGTCACTTTCACGAATCGCTTTATCAATTGCAGAAACCATTGTACGTTCAAATGGCTGAACGACTAGCGTACGCGAATCCTCTACACCTACGTTCGCAACTTGGTTAAGTGGCACGTCAGAACCATAGTAAGAAACCATTACACCATTTAAAATAGATGGATGAGCACGTCCAGTACGAACCTTTGCAAACCCCTGCTCTAAAGATTCAAGGGTTTTCTGCATGCGCTGTTCGCTATCTTTTTTGAGATCGTTAATCATATGATCTTCCTTACTTATTCAATAGGTATTACAAGAAAATTATGCGTAGTATAAAGAGCTTTATGCTGCACGTATATTAGTTGGTGACGTGAGTACCTTCTTTTTCGCCCATTACGACCGAAAGTAATGCGCCAGATTTATTCATATCGAATACTTGGAGTGGAACATTGTGGTCACGACACAAGCAGATCGCAGTCAAATCCATAACACCCAATTTCTCATCAAGTACTTGATCGAAAGTTAAGTGGTCATATTTAACTGCATCATCATATTTGCTTGGATCTTTATTATAGACACCATCAACCTTTGTTGCTTTAAGGATCAAGTTTGATTCGATCTCAATACCACGCAAACATGCTGCTGTATCCGTCGTAAAAAATGGATTACCTGTGCCTGCAACGAATACGCATACTTCGCCTTGGCTTAGATAACGAATTGCATCACGGCTAGAATATGACTCAACCACTGTACCGATCTGTAACGCAGACATTAAGCGAGTTTTAATATTACGGCGTACCAATGCATCACGCATTGCCAAACCGTTCATTACTGTTGCCAACATTCCCATTTGGTCACCCGTTACGCGACCCACCAAACCATCTTTTTGCAATTGGCTACCGCGATATAAGTTACCACCACCAACCACGATACCCACCTGCACACCTAAACCAACTAAGTGCGCAATCGACAATGACATTTGATCAAGGACTTGGGCATCAATACCCATATCTTTATTTCCTGCTAACGCTTCACCAGAAAGCTTGAGCAAGATACGTGCATAACGTGGATTCTTAGAAGTTGACATACTTTTATACTCCAAACCGAACAATCTCAAAAATTCTTAAATTTAATCCAAAATCAAGCAGATTTAATCTGAATCAACTTTGCAAATAAATCATATTCATCTGCATCGGTAATTTCGACTTCAAGCAAATCCCCTGCTTTAATCAGGCTTTTATCAATATCTTCAACAAAAACATTCCCATCGATTTCTGGTGCATCTGCGTATGAACGTGCAACAGCAACTGGAAATTCGTCTTCTAAATTATCAACAAGTACAGTCATGGTTTGACCAATTCGTTTTTGCAACTTTTCCGCTGAAATTTGCTGTTGGACTTCCATAAAACGTTCATAACGTTGTTGTTTAATTTCTTCAGGAACATGATCAGGAAGATCGTTGGCTGTTGCACCTTCTACTGGCGAATAAGTAAAACAACCAACACGATCAAGTTGAGCTTCTTTCAACCAATTCAATAAAATTTGGAAGTCTTCTTCTGTTTCGCCTGGAAAACCAACCACGAATGTTGAACGAATCACCAAATCAGGGCATTTTTCTCGCCACAATTTAAGGCGCTCTAACGTGTTTTCACTATGTGCTGGTCGCTTCATCAATTTTAAGATACGTGGACTGGCATGCTGAAAAGGGATATCTAAATATGGCAAAATCTTGCCTTGACCCATCAGGTCAATCACTGCATCAACATGTGGATATGGATACACATAATGTAAACGCACCCAAATTCCAAGTTGACCGAGTGCTTCACACATATCATAGAATTTGGTTTTTACTGGCTGGCCATTCCAAAAGTCCAACTTATATTTAGTATCCAATCCATAAGCAGACGTATCTTGAGAAATCACCAAGACTTCTTTTACACCTGCACGCTTCAGCGCAGCTGCTTCTTCCAACACCGAACCTACAGGACGAGAAACAAGATCACCACGCATACTTGGAATAATGCAGAACGTACAACGATGGTTGCAACCTTCTGATATTTTTAAATAAGCATAATGTTTTGGTGTTAAACGAACACCTTGCTCTGGAACTAAATCGACAAATGGATTGTGCTTTGGTGGTGCAGGTACATATTCATGTACCGCTTCCATCACATCTTGATATGCTGCCGCACCTGTTACTTTAAGAACATTTGGGTGCATTTGGCGTATTTTATCTTCGTCTTTGCCTAAACAACCTGTTACGATAACTCGACCGTTTTCGCTCATGGCTTCGCCAATCGCGTCTAAAGACTCTTGTACTGCAGATTCAATAAAACCACAGGTATTAACAACAACCAAATCTGCACCGTCATAATCTGATGCAACTTGATAACCTTCAGTCTTTAACTGAGTTAAAATTCGTTCAGAATCTACCAATGCCTTAGGACAACCTAAAGATACAAAACCGACTTTGGGGGTCTTCATGAATCTGCGCTCCACTTGAATCGGCGTATTGTATGACTTTTCTTGGCTTACGCATAGCTGCAAAAACATCTCTTTGTGTAATGCACCAAAATACAACCAATCTTTTAAATAAAATCCATTAATGCACTATTTTGGAACATGCTAATATATTAAATTAAAGCGATGTATGTGAAAAATACCGTATAAATAGATCACTTCATAAATAAGCTATTGAAATTTAGCCAATACAAAGTTGGCGTGCATTTTGCATAAACTACACTTTAGAAGTTAATGGCTATTCATTCAAATTGATATTTATTGCGCCATTTTAAAACAGGACGATTCACAAATGGATCAACACAACACTATCGACTATCGACTCTTAGTAGATAATCTGACAACTGCCATTTTATTGGTCGATAGTAACCTTAATATTTTTTATTTGAATTCTGCTTGTGAAGCATTGTTTGATATCAGTCTACTCCGTGCCTCAAGACAACCCGTCTTGAATTTATTGCACGCTCATGATGATTCATTCAATACACATGAAGCTTTATTAAAAACATTAAAAAGCGGACAACATTACACACGTCGTGAAGCAGTGATCAATGTGAGTTTTAAATCAATTCATGTTGATTATACGGTTTCACAACTCAGTACTGGGAAAAACCATACTCCATTATTACTCATCGAACTCAACCCTATTGATCGCATGCTAAAGATTTCCAAAGAAGAAAACTTAGTTCAACAACATCAAGTGGCTCGTCAATTGGTTCGTGGTGTCGCTCATGAAATCAAAAATCCTTTAGCAGGCATTCGCGGTGCAACTCAACTACTCGCACGTAGCTTAAATGATGATCGTTACGGAGAGTTTACCGACATTATTATTAGTGAAGTGGATCGACTCACCAATTTAGCAGACACCATGCTCGGTTCACGCCAATTGCCAAGTTATGAACTTGTGAATGTGCATGAGCCTTTAGAGCGCGTTAGATCATTGATTACAAATCAAACCAAGAAGAAGATTAAAATTACACGCGACTACGACCTTTCATTGCCCGATGTTATGGCAGACCGCGATCAACTCATTCAAGTCATGCTCAACATTAGCGTAAATGCCGTTCAAGCCATGACGGAAAATAAAGATTTCTTTGTGGATTCTGAACCTGAACTTATTTTACGAACCCGTATACAACGCCTAGTGACCATTAATG
Source organism: Acinetobacter sp. 3657 (assembly GCF_031456775.1). Classification (NCBI taxonomy): domain Bacteria; kingdom Pseudomonadati; phylum Pseudomonadota; class Gammaproteobacteria; order Moraxellales; family Moraxellaceae; genus Acinetobacter; species Acinetobacter sp. 3657. The sequence goes on from NZ_JAVDVH010000001.1 coordinate 687,364, forward strand.
GTTCTCTTCATCGCTCAACCGTTCGTGTTGATATTGAAGACAATGGACCCGGTGTACCTGAAAGTATTTTAGAGTCTGTATTTTATCCGCTGGTCACTGGACGAGCGAAAGGTACAGGTCTAGGCCTCAGCATTGCACAAAATATCATGCATCAACATAACGGAATGATCGAGTGTCAATCCGTTTCTGGAAAAACCGTTTTTAGCTTATATTTACCTTGGGAGTCGGACCGTGTCACGAAATAAAATTTGGGTAATAGATGACGATCGTGCCATGCGCTGGGTACTCGAAAAAACTTTCAAAGAAGAAGGTTTTGACGTTACCAATTTTGAAGAGGCACAAACCGCACTAGATCGCTTACATGAAGATGCACCAGATGTCATTCTGACGGATATTCGCATGCCTGGTATTGATGGTTTAACTTTTTTATCTAAAGTTAAAAACACCCATCCGGATCTGCCTGTGATCATTATGACCGCTCACTCTGATCTAGAATCAGCGGTATCCAGCTATCAAACAGGTGCTTTTGAATACCTACCAAAACCTTTTGATATTGATGAAGCATTAGCACTGGTCAATCGTGCTATTTTGCATATCAATAAATTACAACAGCAAGAAGCGACCAAAACCGCAGCAGCAGCACCTATTCAATCCACTGAAATCATTGGTGAATCACCTGCCATGCAGGAAGTCTTCCGTGCGATTGGACGTTTATCACAATCACATATTACAGTGTTGATTAATGGTGAATCAGGGACTGGTAAAGAACTGGTTGCGCATGCCTTGCACAAACACTCACCACGACGCGCTAAACCTTTTATTGCACTCAACATGGCAGCAATTCCAAAAGACTTAATTGAAACTGAGTTGTTTGGACATGAAAAAGGGGCATTTACGGGTGCGAACACCCAGCATCAAGGACGTTTTGAACAAGCCAATGGCGGTACATTATTCCTAGATGAAATTGGTGATATGCCATTTGAGACACAAACTCGTTTACTTCGCGTCTTAGCAGATGGTGAATTTTATCGCGTTGGCGGACATGTGCCCGTCAAAGTTGATGTGCGTATTGTTGCTGCAACCCATCAAGATCTGGAAAAGTTGGTGAATGATGGTCGTTTCCGCGAAGACTTATATCATCGCCTAAATGTCATTCGTATTCATATTCCAAAACTTGCACATCGTAGCGAAGATATTCCTATGCTGGCGCAACACTTCTTAGCCCGAGCAGGTAAAGAGTTAGGCGTAAGCCCAAAAATCTTACGTACTGAAACAACCGACTATATGCAACAACTACCTTGGCCGGGAAATGTCCGTCAGTTAGAAAATACCTGCCGTTGGCTCACTGTCATGATTACAGGTCGTGAAGTCTATCCCGAAGATCTCCCTGCAGAACTCAAACAAGTCTCTGTACAGAAAATCTCAAGTGACGCGACATCAACAACTTCTACTACCAGTCCAGCCTTAGTTGACCGAATGGCAGTTCATCACTGGGATGAGTTATTGTCTCAATGGGCAATTCAAAAACTCAAAAATGGTGAAATGAAGATTCTCGATATCGCCACACCGATGTTTGAACGCACATTGATCACGGCCGCATTACAACAAACCCGTGGTCGTAAACGCCACGCCGCTGAGCTATTAGGTTGGGGTCGCAACACACTCACTCGCAAGCTTAAAGAACTAGGAATGGATTCAACCGAGGAAGATGAAGAAGAGGAAAGCCGCATAGTCTAGCGCTTCAACATCTTTAGCAAAAAAAAGCGAGTCATTTAGGTGCTCGCTTTTTTGTTTTGTAATGGGCGTGACATATACCTCAATAAGATCACCATACAATGCATATGGTTTTTGCTATAATGAGGATTACCCAACATATGAGTATCGAATACGATGACTGATATTTGTTACCCAAATTGTGAACGACCTCAAACCCGTCGAGGTCAAGAACGTCGCCTTGCCTTACTTCTTTGTGCAACCGACATGTTTCTTGAGAAAGGTTATGATGCTGTCTCTTTGGATGATATTGTCAATCATGCTGGTGGATCCAAGACATCCATCTATAAATATTTTGGAAACAAAGAAGGGCTTTTTAGCGCAATTTGTGATTACCGAAGAGAGGTTTTCTTTAACGGGGTCTGCTTACCTTATGCCTCAGAAAAGATCAGCTTAAAAAATTACTTATCTAAGACGCTCCAGCGCTTTTACCAACATATTATTCAACCTGAAAATATCGCATTTATGCGTATGTTTACCGAGCAATCACAAAAAGATGCACAATTAGCAAATTATTTTTATAACAAATGCGCCTCCAACATTCAAAACACGATCGCTTTTGCGCTTGAACAAGCACATTCAGACAATGAGATTTTTTGTTCACAACCCCATTTTTCAGCCACGATGTATTTTGGGATTCTACGTGATGTAGAGTGGCGTATTTTGATGGGTCTAGACGTATCAGATAATGATGCTGAAATATTTGATTATATTAATTATTCTGTAGAACTATTCTTAAAAGCTCATCAAAAGGTCTAATTCTTTTGCATTTTTTTAGACCTATAGTATAGTAGTCAATTCTTTTTTATTCACCACCCAATAAAGAGCAATTAGTTATTGTTTTTATTCAATAATTATTGTGGGAGTAACTATGGCGCTTCGGCATTTTCTAACTTTACGTGACCTATCTTCTTTGGAACTGCAACGCATTTTAGATCGCGCGCATGAACTTAAGCGTATGCAACATAGCAATACGGTATATCAACCTTTTGTTGGTAAAGTTTTGGGAATGATTTTTGAGAAATCGAGTACGCGTACACGTATTTCTTTTGAAGCTGGTATCGACCAGTTTGGTGGTAGTGCTATCTTTTTATCTCCACGCGATACCCAATTGGGTCGTGGTGAACCGATTGAAGATTCTGCACGTGTTATTTCAAGCATGCTTGATATCGTCATGATCCGTACTTTTGGTCATGACATTGTCGAACGTTTTGCTTCTTACTCAAAAGTTCCTGTCATCAATGGTCTCACTGATGACCATCACCCTTGCCAATTACTCGCTGACTTACAAACCTTCCAAGAACATCGTGGCAGCATCGAAGGTAAAACAGTTGCGTGGATCGGTGATGGCAACAATATGTGTAACTCATATATTGAAGCAGCACATATGATGGGCTTTAAACTAAAAATTGCTGCGCCTGAAGGTTATGAACCACAAGCGAAATTTTTAGCCGAATTTGCCGATTGTGTTGAAGTTTTCAACAAAGCCGAAGATGCAGCCGTTAATGCTGACTTGATCGTGACCGATGTTTGGGCTAGCATGGGCCAAGAAGAAGAGCAAAAACTTCGTGAGAAAGCGTTTGCAGATTTTCAAGTCAATGAAAAACTCATGGATCTGGCTCATCCTGATTGTTTATTTATGCATTGTTTGCCAGCACATCGTGGTGAAGAAATCTCTGAAAATATGCTTGATCATAAAAATGCCGTGGTTTGGGATGAAGCAGAGAATCGCTTACATGCACAAAAAGCATTGATGGAGTTCTTACTGAACGAGAATCTAAAAAAAGGTTAATTGCCAGTATCAAAAAACAGCATCATTTGATGCTGTTTTTTATTGATGAGTTAAATTTTTTTAATGGGTTTGAGCAAATGGATTAATGATTTCAACGCCCATATCTTGAAAATCAGAAACATTACGTGTAACCAATACCAAATTATGCTGTATGGCAATTGAAGCAATCCACGCATCATTTTCAGGCGCTTTATCAGGAATATGTAGATTCGCACATAATCGTGCGGTATCCGAATCAATGGTTAATATACGTTGATGAAATGCTGATTTCACAGTATTTTCAAACCAAAGTCGTAATATCTGCCCTTGTGCTGGATCTTTCCGCTCTAAACCCAATACGCCTCGCTCTAATTCCATCATCACAACAGTACATGTATAGAACGTATGCGTATTTACACTTTTCGCCCACGCAGTTACACCAGCATCTGCTTTACTTTTAGGTAAACGGCGCATTTCACTAATAATATTGGTGTCCAGTAAATACATATCAAAACTCTATCGTACGACGCTGTGTTTGACTACGTTTTGGTATTTCCATTTCAATATCGGCGACTTCTGCATTTGTCTGCATAAACCAATCGGCAAGTGTTTGTGGCTGATTCTGAATAAGTTTCTGATAATCCATATAACTCATCAAAATATGTGTGTATTCCCCTCTGTTTGTGATTAAAACAGGGGCTTTATCTGCTTCTTTCTTAGCCGTATTGGTATGCTGATTAAATTCTTTACTATTCATCGTTTTCATCACGCCCACACTCCAAACGCTACTTAGTTGCAATGTTACTACTTTTATGATGTAAACAGAATATAAAATTAGGCTTTTTAATAAATTGAACACTTAAATAAAAACACTTATAGTAATCCCAGCCCTTTAGATTAAGTTTCTCTTTATGAGAAAACTTCAATGACGACACAGCGGATCTTATGACGACACTTGAGCAAGCTTTATCTGAAATACCAAGTTTCTCCGTGGTGCATGAGCATTTATTTAGCTCAGCTCAACCAACTGCAGAACAATTACAGCAGATCAAAGAGTATGGTTGCAGTACAGTCATTAATCTCGCAACCAGCAAATCCGAGAACCATTTGCTCAAACAAGATCAAATTTGCTTAGCGCTTGGATTAAATTATATGCATATCCCAATCGACTGGGACATGCCTTGTTCAGAACAATGCCTTTTTGTATTGGATCTCATTGATCACTTAGTACAAAACGAAGTCGTTTGGTTGCACTGTGCTAAAAATATGCGTGTAAGTAGCCTCATGTATTTGTATCGCCAATTCTATATGAATATTGACCTACCAGAAGCCCAAGAACTGTTACACCAAGTTTGGGAACCAAACGAGACTTGGACTGGTCTAATCCATAGCATTGCTTTACAACTCCAAGGCCGTAAAGCAACTCAAGAATTGCAACAAGCATTGATTAATACAGATCATTTTGCTTGATGTGAAATTAATACTGTCGCTGTTGCTAGGATGCCTTCTTGGCGACCAGTAAAACCAAGTTTTTCAGTGGTCGTAGCTTTAATACTAATTTGCGTCACTTCGACATCTAGCACATCTGCAATACTTTGACGCATTTCTAGATTATGTTTAGCCAGTTTCGGACGTTCACAGGCAACTGTGATATCAGCGTTATTTAAATGATAACCACGATCCAAAATCAACTGATAAACATGTTTTAGCAGCACACGACTATCAGCACCTTTATATTCTGGATCAGTATCAGGAAAGTGTTGCCCAATATCCCCTAAAGCCAAAGCCCCCAATAAAGCGTCGCTTAGTGCATGCAAGACCACATCACCATCTGAATGTGCTTTTAAACCGTGTGTATGAGGGATTTGAACACCTGCCAAGGTTACAAAGTCACCTTCTTCAAAAGCATGTACATCCATCCCTTGTCCAATACGAATCTGAGCAACCATAACATTTTCCTTTTACAATATACCGAACAAATCTTGTATTCAGGCTTTCTATTTCGCTATAGTACGTTGAGCAAATTAGACTGAAAGTATAAGTGATTATGCTGTTGAACATGGTAAGAAATCAATTAAAGAAAGCAGGTTATATCATCGCATTGGGTTGTTTCTGCTCAACATATACATTTGCCCAATCTATCGACTGCTCTAGTCGCAATTCTGATCTCAAAATCATATGTTCAAAGCAATACGATGAACACCGACTAAAACTCAACGATAAATTTTTAACGGCTTATCTAGTCACTGACGCGCCTTTGCAACTTTTACACGATACTCAAAAGTTATGGTTAAGCCAAATACGAAAATGTAAATCGAAAGCATGTTTTAAACAGCAGTTCGATGCGCGTTTTGATGATTTGAATTTTTATACTTCAATGAATCAAACGCTCACGCAGCACTATTTAAAATACGAACATGGCAAACTTGCAGTGCAACCTGTTCATTTACAGATTCATCAGCTCGACAAAGACAAACTTAAAATTGAAGGGATCGCCTATCGAAATCCTAACAATCGTTTGGAAACACAAACATTATCTTTGCTTGCTTATAGCACCCCGAATGAGAAAAATCAGATTACCGACAACGAGAAGATGTGCCAATATCATTTTGATTTTCAGAAAGCTTTATTGGTGATAAAAACCGAACAAAAAGGTTGCGAACGCTTTGCAGGTATTTATCGCTTATATGATTGATCTCAAAATGACGAATATGAAGCCGATGTATCCATCGGCTTCATAAAAACTTAGCTTGGAAACTTCTGCGCAATTTCTTGGCTTATCAAGACTGCCGTAGCCGCAGATAATGTCCAGCCTAGATGACCATGTCCTGTATTGTAAAACACGCGCGATTGCTTACCTTGTCGCACCACTGGCAACATATTTGGCATCATCGGACGCAAACCCGCCCAAGGCACAACATGCTCTGTTGAAATATCAAAATTTTGATTGACCCAATTAACCAAAGGCTGGATGCGATCAGCACGGATATCACGGTTATAACCATTGAACTCCGCTGTTCCAGCAACACGAAAACGATCAGCGCCCAATCGCGAAGTCACAATTTTTGCGCTTTCATCCAATAAGCTCACCCACGGTGCATTGTTTACACTACGCTCGTCGTTAAGCTGGACTGTAATGGAATAACCTTTTACAGGATAAACGTTGATACTATCTCCAAGCATATCGGCCAATTGATAGCTACCTACACCACCACAAACTACGATCAAATCTGCTTCGATTTCAGTGATCTGCTCTGAGTCAGGATGAGTATTTTCCGAACTGTTTTTACATCGGACGATCACTTTATCTTGTAAACATTGAACATCGACCACATCCAAACCAAAGCGATATTTCGCACCATACTCTTGGGTTTTTTCAGCTAAGCCCACAGAGTATTTATGAATATCTCCTGTTGCATCTCCAGAAGTGTAATATCCACCAAAATATGTACCTGTTAAATTGGGTTCAATTGCCTTCATTTCTTCGGGCGTGATTGCATTACGTTCCAGTTTCCCTTCGACTAGCACATCATTCACTTTTTTTGCGATTTCAAAGTCTTCTTTGGTATGGTACATATGCAAAATACCACGTTTTTCTAAATCAAAAGAAATGTTCTCTTTCTCTGCAATTTCAAATAAACGTTGTCTCGCCAATAACGCTAAACGTACAGTTTCAATGGTGTTGGCTTTATAATTTTTAATGTGAGTCAAAAACTCAACGAGCCAGCGATATTTGTGCACACTAAAAGATGGATTGAGCAATAATGGTGCATCTTTTTTGCCCATCCATTTCACACCTTTCAGCACAGTTGCTTTTTGATTCCAAACTTCGGCGTTACAGGCAGATAACTGCCCGCCATTGGCAAAGGATGTTTCCATTGCTGGAAATAAGTGTCGATCTATTACCGTCACCTCATAACCGAGTTTAATCAATTCATAAGCAGACGTTACACCCGTAATCCCCGCACCAATTACAACAACATGTGGCATAGCAAACTCCTAGAAATGCATAACATTCCTTAATGCGTAGCCCCATCTGTCATGGTACCTGAGAGTTTTGGCAGATGATTACCAATTAATCATTGAGCCTTCCCCTTCGGTGAGTGTTTTTCATAGAAGAAATAAATTAAAATATATGTTTCTACAAATTGAGCACTGCTCTCCAGATTGTATGTCTATTATTACAGTCCTTCTGCCTGAGAGTTTCCGGGGTCGTTGCTCCTTCGGCGAGTTCATTGAAGAACTTCTCTCCCGCAATAATATTTATATCCCTACAAGCAATATATATGCCGCTTGAAAATTCAGACACTAAAATCTTGTAACTGTTTGTATGTGTATGTTTTTTCTAGGTCAACATGATTAATCAAAAAAAAGCAGACCCTAAGTCCGCTTTCCGTCATTAAAATTTACATTGCAAAATTTGTTCTGAGAATTGGCCTTTCCATTGCTCGCGCAATGTAGGTAAATAGAACTTTTCTCCAATCGTTACCAGTTCTGCATCGATCAACGCATGAATTTCATGCATCAACACATAGTCCAACACAAGTAATGACAGTTGAGTTTGTTTTTGTGCAATCCGTTTACGTTGAGTTTGGGCTTTTTTTACCAGCTCATTTGCAAAATCTTTATCTTTGTATGTGGTAATTGCGCTTAAACGCAATTCAATGACACCCCAACCTTCCAATAACTTTTTAAAAATTTCAAAATCTTTTGAATTGGCTTCCCACGTTAAATTTTCTAAGTCGTTATCATCAGGCAATACTGGCAATAATAAATCAACGGTACTTGGAAATATTTTCTTTAAATTCAACAGAAACTTAACAGGGTTTTCATGAGACAGACCAGAATATTGAATATGAGTTTGAGTATCTGTTAAATAAATATTAAGCATAGTAAAACAATGGTCTAGTCAATCAAACCAATATTGTACGCAGTTCACTTTGTAAAAACCACTCATAAAAAAGTCCCCCCATAAATGAGAGGACGTACAATTAAGATAAAATCACGACTTACTGTTCGGCGATACCATATTTTCAGGCTTAACAACCTCATCAAATTGCTCAGCCGTGACCAGACCCAATTCAACTGCAACTTGTTTTAAAGTTTTATCTTCTTTATAGGCAGTTTTGGCAACTTTGGCTGAGTTTTCATAACCAATCACAGGATTCAATGCAGTGACTAACATTAAAGAGTTATGTAAGAAATGGTCAATTTTCTCACGATTTGGCTCGATGCCCACGGCACAATGATCGTTAAAACTATTACATGCATCACCCAGCAACTGAATCGACTGTAATAAGTTATAGGCAATCACAGGCATAAATACATTTAATTCAAAGTTACCAGATGCACCTGCCACATTGATAGTCGTATCGTTACCTAATACTTGAGCAACCACCATGGTCATGGCTTCGCTTTGAGTCGGATTGACTTTACCCGGCATAATACTAGAACCAGGTTCATTTTCTGGAATACGAATCTCACCAAAGCCACAACGAGGACCACTCGCCAACCATCGAATATCATTCGCAATTTTATTTAAACTCGCAGCCAAGGTTTTTAATGCACCTGATGCAAATACGGCTGCATCGCGCCCAGCTAAAGCTTCAAATTTATTCGGCGCAGTGATAAATGGAAGTCCAGTAAGCGCAGACAACTGCTCTGCCGCTTTGACTGCATAATCAGGATGGGCATTTAAACCTGTACCGACAGCCGTACCACCCAAAGGTAATTCATATAAACCTGCGAGTGCTTGATGTAGACGTTTCACGCCATGCTCTAATTGTGAAACATAACCACTAAACTCTTGTCCTAAAGTCAGTGGTGTCGCATCTTGTAAATGTGTACGTCCTATTTTGACGATATCATTAAATTCATCTGATTTACGCTGTAAAGTAACTTTGAGTTTTTCAACTGCTGGAATGAGCAGCTCATTGATTTGAAGACTTGCCGCAACATGAATCGCAGTGGGGAAAGAGTCATTGGTGGATTGAGCACGATTGACATGGTCATTGGGATGTACCGGTTTTTGCGCACCGAGTGCTTGCCCTAATTTTTGATTGGCTATATTGGCAATGACTTCATTACAATTCATATTGCTTTGCGTGCCTGAGCCTGTTTGCCAAACCACCAAAGGAAACTGTGCATCCCATTGTCCAGCAATGACTTCTTCAGCAGCACCGACAATATATTCGCTCAAATCTTGAGGAAGTTGTTTCAGCTCAGCATTGGCGATTGCGGCTGCCTTTTTGACTAAACCCATTGCACGTATCATTGCGCGTGGTAAACGCTCTTGACCGATCTTAAAGTTCTGTAAACTTCTTTGCGTTTGCGCACCCCACAAGGCTTCATTGGGAACTTCAATCTCCCCCATGGTGTCGTGTTCAATTCGCATTTGCATATCATCAACCTCTGCTCTATTTGGTTAAAATTTTCACGGGCTGAAGCAAATAGATGCTTTGGCTAGCTCAGTCGTAGAATATCTCTATAAATGTCCGACAACAGGCATCATTATCGTCAAACAGGTCACTATTGTAAATAAGAATCATTAACTTAATTACCTTTTAAAGTATTGAGATAAAATCTCCATTCATCTTCAAGCATTTTGGTTAAGGAACGTTTCGGCTCCCAATTCAGTACTTTTTTTACCTTATCAATATTTGCGCCTAACTGAGCCAACTCCTGATTTTGATAAACTGCTGGCTGAACACGAATCTCAGCCTGCGTCACTTTTGCGATTTCATCTAATAAGCTTTGAATAGAAGTTAGCTGCGAATGTGCAATATTAAAAGACTCTAAACAATTGCTTTGCGTTTCTAACCAATCCATTGTCATCAATACTGCATCACAAGCATCTAATACATGTAAGAAACTACGTTCTACCGTTCGGTCTTCTGTTTCTGCTTGATTTTGCAACTCAATACAATCTCTTTGCATCGCTGCAACTTGTAAAGCGAGCGGCACAATATTTTTTGGGAGTTGAGTAACATACTCACCCAATACGCCATGCTCAAATGCACCAACAATATTGGATAAACGAAAATTCACGATTTTCCATTCGTGATCAACCTTATAGGTATCGGCTATAATATCTTCAACGATTTGTTGGGTTCGAATATAAGGATTGGCAGAACGATAATTAAATTCTGTATCTTCTGATAGCTGAGAATCAGACTTCCCGTAAACAGCTAAACTAGATAAATTCAACAACTGCCTTACACCCATTCGCTGCATGGCTCGTAATAAACTCATGATACAACTGACATTGTCGTTATAATACTCAAGCGGTTTCAAAGCAGATTCTTCGAGAGATTTAAAACTTGCAGTATGAATAACAGTATCGATTGAATATTGTTCAAATACTTTATTTAGCGCTGGTGTATTACGAACATCCAACTTTACAAATGGAATATACATACCTGAGATATATTCCAATCGCTCTAAGGTCTGTAAGGTAGAGTTAGCTAAATTATCAACAATAACTATTTCTTTCCCTTGAGCCAATAAACTCAAAGCAATATGTGAACCGATAAAGCCTAAACCACCTGTCAGCAAAATCATTGTATAATTACCTTCTTTTTAATTATGCCCACCTTCATTTCGCCTATATGACCATAGTGAATATTCAATGAGTACACTACTGCTAATTACTTCTGCGCCTACTTCAGTAATGGCTTGGCACGCATTCGGTTTAGCGCAAGCATTACGAGATAAGCATGAAGAAATTCGTGTCTTCTTTTACCAAGACGGTGTTCAGGTTGCGAACGATTTACAGTGGTTTCCTGATGATCAACGCAATCTGAAACAAGAATGGCAAAAGCTCGGCATTCGACTCCCTGTCTGTGTCAGTGCTGCCCTTGCTCGGGGAATTACTGATGCGAGTAATGCACAACGCCATTCACTTCAACATCACAATCTAGCGCAGGGTTTTGAGCTAGTTGGACTAGGTGAGCTTGCTGATGCAGTGCAAGATTGTTCTCGTCTAATTCAATTTTAATTTAAGTTCTTTAATAGAGTGTTGCTTTTAAAAGGTAAATTGTGTGAAATCTGTACTTGTCATCCTAACGCAGCCCAATTTAACCAGTTTGCAGGTCAACGAAAGTTTGTCTGCAACTATGGTTTTAGCAACCTTTGGTATTTCTGTCAAAGTTTTATTAAAGGATGCAGCTCTAAGCTTATTGAACAATCAGTTAACATTCGATCAACTCAAGCATGCGTTTAAAGTCGCATCAAATATGGTCGAAAGTTTTGAGTTTTATGATTTAACGCCTATTTTGATCGAAACAAAAAATCAACAACTCAGTGTGATTCAAAATACTGAACAAGACATCGAATTTATTGAACTCGATCCACAGTTCATTCAATCATTTGACCATGTATTGTATTGGTAAGGAATCATTCCATGCAAAATACAACTTTATTTTTGATCCAGTCACCCTATTCACAACTTGATAAAATGTGGGCTGATTTATGTCAAATGGCTCAAGCTGATGACTCGATTGTGATTATGGGTGATGCGGCGTTGCATATCCCCCAAACTATTTTAGATCGTTTTTCTCATCTTTATTGTTTAAGCAGCGAGCAAAGCTTATTAAATGTTGAAATTAAAGAGTATGTGAAAATCATAGAATATACTCAATTCGCTGATTTAGTTTTACATTTTGATCGCTGTGTGACGTTGAAATAATCCATTTCCAGTTTTAAATTTACTTAGGCTATTTTATGCAATTAGAGTTAGATCAAGATGGTCATTTGCTTGATTATACAATTTGGAATCAAGAAGTCGCTCATGAATTGGCTAAATCTTTGGATTTAGAACTAACAGCATGGCATTTTGAAGTGCTTCATGCGGTACGTCAATTTTACCAGCAATTCGGGCACTCACCAGCAACTCGTCCATTGATTAAATTTCTAATGAAAACGGTCAGTCCTGAAATTAATAATGCGGAACTACAGCAGCGATTTAATACAGGTTTAGTTGCTCGTCATTTGAGTCGTTTGGCTGGCGTTCCTAAACCTGCAAATTGTTTGTAAAAATGAATTGAGGGTAATTTAGATTACCCTCAATTCAATGATAAAAAGAATTAAACAATTATTTGATGATTATTAAAAAGATCCATTAATGTTACATCGATATTTTTAAATGTTAAGAGTGCTGTGCTATTGAAATCCTGACCAAAGCCATCACGATCAATATTCATAACACTGTCTTTTCCTTGTTTCGTGAATGATATAAATGACATCAAGCTTTCAACAGTTTTATCTCCATCAAAATCAATCAGTAATTCACTTATATTAACCCTATCGGCATTTGGATCGGTTAAAGTATTTCCTAATTTAAAGTCCAACCAGGTATCCATACCATTACCTCCCGCCTCATCCGCAGCAGTAAGCAGATTAAAGATTACGGTGTCAGAACCAAGACCACCAATGAGAGTGTCATTTCCAGCCCCGCCAATCAAAATATCGTTCCCAGCCCCACCGTCTAAGATATTATTGCCTGAATTCCCAATAAGTATATTGTCTTTGGTATTACCAGTCGCATTAATGTTGGCTTTACCCGTTAATTGCAATTCTTCAACATGACGACCTTTTAAGGTATAATTCACACTCGAATAAATAATGTCGTAACCTTCACTTTCTTTTTCTACAACATTATCTAAAATATTATCTACATAATAGATATCATTACCTAATCCTCCAATCATGGTGTCTGCCCCAAGACCTCCATCTAGAGTATCATTCCCAGCCCCACCGTCTAAGATATTATTGCCTGAATTCCCAATAAGTATATTGTCTTTGGTATTACCAGTCGCATTAATGTTGGCTTTACCCGT